>JBEAQU010000022.1:0-56310 GCA_041163745.1 Bacteroidota bacterium | reverse complement strand
GCGGCCGAAGGGATATGATGGCATGGCGGATTGGGTGTGCCAGGGAGGTTCTTGTTCCCCGCTTCGCGGGGATGCTGGTACGCGAATTTTAGAGAATTAGGCTAATTACAGGGATTTTTTTATTTTGTAATTATTTGATTGGAAATATATTAGAAAGTGCTGCGCTTTTTTATTACTGGAATTTTACTCCCCGCTTCGCGGGGAGGGATTGCGGCGCCGGGGAGATTCCTTCTGGCCAGGCCTCCCGCTTCCCGGCTGGTTTGCTATGGATGGGTGACCTGACCGTATGGTTCAGCCATTGGGACGCAAAGAGGCTGCCTAAGCGACATGTTGAATTGCACCCAAATACACATTACCGACCAGGGTGGTCAGCGTGGAATCAGCACCCAACAAGGGAACATGCCAGGCTTTCCCGGTAAACAAGTCGGGCGAGCCGAGTTCTCCCTTTGGGAAAATGGGCATTGGCGACGCCGCTTCCGGTCCGACGTGCGTCGGGAGCGCTACGGGTTCCCCGCATGCGGTCAATTTGATCATGATGGCGACGGCCATCACCAGGTACGGCAAGCTTGCGTTCTTGTGCATATGCCGTTCGTTTGGTTATATCCATCAGGCGGCCTTGTCTGCCCGGCATAACCGGATCGTGGCAAGGCAAGCTCCCAAAAATTTAGCTGATGCATTTTCGTAGGCTGGACATAACGGGCTGTGTCGGCATCCGACGGCGAGGGCTGGCCCCGCCGTCAGCGGACCGGCATGCGTCCAAGGAATCAGAGGTCCAGGCCCCGGAGGTAATCGCAGGCAGAGCGGATGTTCTGCTTCGGGTCGGGGGCGAAATCATGTTCGATAAAATAGTGCTCCACACCGGCATGATAGGCTGCCGACAGGATTTCCTCGAGCGGAATCTCCCCTTCACCGGCCGGAACGAGCAATGGAAAGAGTTCCATCCATTCGGCGGGGGTGGATCCGCTTCCCTTGAATCGGGTGATGGTGCGCATATCCTTTATATGCAGCATCCGGTATCGACCGGGGTGGGCATCCAGCAAGGCCAGGGGATCCGCATGACCCGCCACGGTCCAGAACAGGTCCATTTCCAGGAAAACAGTATCGGGGTCGGTACCCCGAAGGAGCAGGTCGAGCGGAACGACCCCGTCCGTCTCCGGGACAAGCCCGTACCCGTGGTTGTGGTAAGCGAAACGGACACCTTCCTCCCTGGCCTGCCGGCCGATCTCGTTGAAACGCTCGGCCATCCGGCGGTAGGCTTCCCTGTCGGTACGTTCCGACTCCGGAATGGCGGGCAGCACGACATATCGGGCTCCGAGCCGGCGGGCTGCGTCGGCAAGGGCACTCATATTGGTTTCCAGCGTGAAGAGATCGGTATGCATGGAAGGCACCCGAATACCATAACTGTCCAGCAGATCCTTGAATTCACCGACCGACCGCCGGAAGAATCCGCTGCCGCTGAACCCGAGTTGCGAAGTCAAGGCGCTCCATGACGCCTTGGTTCTTTCATCCGTGAAGGAATAAGGACCATAGGTCTCGAATTCCCGGATACCGATTTCCGCCATGAGACGGACCCCTTCCTCGAGATTGTTTTCCAGCAGTTTCGGAATGGAGAACAGTCCGAGTCCGATTGTCGGAAGCCTGTCCGGCGACAGGCGGGATCCGGTGCGGCCTGTTGCAGACCACCAATAGAGGCCCGTACCGAGGAGGGCGGAGGTTTTCAAAAACGATTTCCTGTCCATATTGCCGAATTTGTCATCTCATCTGCCGCTTATTACGACCGGAAAGGAACTTGTCCGACCGACCTGACAACGATAAGCCTACCAAGATAACGATTTCACTGCATCTGGATGTTATTTTGTTCCGCATTCATGGTCGAAAGCGACATACAGCTACTTCTTTGACCGTCGGCAGGCGCTCGACTGCGCCGACTGCTGTATTTAGAAAATCTTCCGACACACAACCCTCCACCGTTTGGATGGCTTGGTCATCTTCCTGCTGCTTTTCATTATATTTGAAAAATATTTATCCATCCATGCCCGCAACCCTTCCCCGCTGAACCCAGGAATTCCGCGAAATCATTGAAGGCGGACAAATGTATGTCGACAAAACCGACTATTTACGCCAGCTGGCTGCCTACGGCAGGTATTACTTTCTTTCCCGCCTGCACCGCTACGGCAAATCCCTCCCCATCTCCACCCTGCAGGCGCTCTTCCGAGGCAGCAAGGACCTCTTCCGAGGCTTTGCCATCCTGGACCGGCGGGACTGGAGCCAGTCCTTCCCCGTCATCCGGCGCACCCTCACCGGCATCGGATTCGTCGAACTCGGCCTCGAAACCGCCCTACATCATCTCCTCGACAAGGTCTCCCGGGATTTCGGCATCCAGCCCCCCGATACCGGCATCAGCGGAAAATTCGAACACCTCATCCAACAACTCGCACACAACACCAAAGTCGTCGTCCTCATCGACGAATACGACGCCCCCATCGTCCACTTCCTCGGAACCGACACCGTCCGTGCCATCAAACACCGCGGCATCCTCCGCGAGTTCTATACCGTCCTGAAAAACAACGACTCCTTCCAACGATTCGTCTTCCTCACCGGCGTCGCCAGTTCAGCAAGACCGGCATCTTCTCCGGCCTCAACAACCTCACCGACCTGTCCATGCACCCCGCATACGCCACCATGCTCGGCTATACCCAAGCAGCGCTCGAACACTTCTTCCCCGACCATATCCGACTCGCCGCACAGCACTTGGGACTCGACCGAACAGCTCTCCTCGACCAGTTGCGAACCTGGTACAACGGATACCGTTTCGAGGAAAATGCCGAAACAGTTTACAACCCGGTGTCCGTCAACCAATTTTTCCATGCCGGTAAGTTCCTAAACTTCCGGTTCGCCACCGGCACCCCCTCCTTCCTGACCAACCTGCTCCGGCAGCAAGGTATCTACCAGCTCAACCCCGGTGGGCAGACCGTCCTTGATTTCGACAGTTTCGAACTGGAAGACATCCGACCCTTCGGCCTGTTATACCAGACCGGATACCTGACCATCCAGTCCCGCGACGAATTCGGGCAATATACCCTCAACTATCCCAACCGAGAGGTCAAGAACGCCATGGTCGCCTATCTCCTCGAAGCCTTCGGCGGTGTCTCCAAGGGAGAAGGCATCTCCACTGCCATCCGGCTTGAAAAGGCTTTCCTAGCCGACGATGTGGGTGCCGCCATGCGCGCCCTTCAACAAATCTTCGCCAACATCCCTTACACACTCCACGATAAACAACCCGAAAAATTCTTCCACGCCGCCATCCACCTACTCTTCACCTACATGGGCATCCGTGTGCAAAGCGAGGTCTGCACCACCGACGGCCGTATCGACAGCCTCGTCGAAACCCCTGACTGAATCTATATCCTCGAGTTCAAACTCGACCAGTCACCCGACGCAGCCCTCGACCAGATCCATCGAAAACAGTACTACCGCGCCGCTTGGTCCGCCGGCAAACCCGTCGTCGGCATCGGCATCAGCTTCTCCGGCAAATCCCGGAACATCGAAGACTGGAAAACGCAGGCTTTCTGACGGGTGGGGCGAAGGATGTACGATAAATTAACCTTGACAAAACGCTCCCATGCCATACCTTCGCGTTTGTCGGAAAGACAACCGACCCGAACAAAAAGAACCGCCGGCCCACCTGCCGGTGCAGGAGTCCGTCGGCGGACGAAAACAAGCGAATGTCGAAATCACAAACCATGATAAGGCTGTTGACGGTCTGTTTCTTCGGGATGCCCCTTGCGGTCTGGCCGCAGCAAGCGCCCGACATTTGTCAGCCGCTCAACGAAGGATGGTCCTATGTCTCCGAGTGGCCCGCCATGGGCCTTACGGCAGAACCCTTCGGCTTCGAACCGGACCGAGCCGAGCCGGTCGAATTGCCCCACCGGCAGTTGCTTCCCAATACGGCGATGTGGTACCGTCGGAGCATCCGCTGCGCGGACACATGCCATTTGTTGCTTCGAGCGGACGATGGCGCCCAGGTTTGGCAGGACCGGCGCCGACTGCTGCCGGACGCTGCCGGCCAATACGAAGTGGTACCTGGCACGGACAGTTCCATCCTATCGGTTCGGGTTTTGAACAATGCCATGGCCGGCGGGCTCAAATCCGCTTGCCTGCTCGACCATGGTAGCGGGGAAAAACGGCGGATTGAACGAATGCGCAGGGACCAGACCATCGTGACCGGCAGCCGTTTGCAGGAGTTGGCGGATAAGAACCGAAGCCGGATTCGGCAGCTCAGGCTTGAAGCCGAGGAATCGGTGACCTTCACCCTTTGGGGCGACAGCCAGGGTGGCTGGGATACCTTCGCAACCCTGGTCCGGCAAATGGTCCGACCCCCCGTGGATTTCTCCATCGGGCTTGGAGACCTCACCGGAGACGGATCGGACCCAGCGGAATGGGAAAGTCTTTTCAAATGCATGCAGCCTTTTGCGCAACAAGAGACACCCGTCTTCCTGCTTGCCGGCAACCACGATTACGACGGCTATTCGGACGACCTGGTACCGGTCCATTACCTCCGTTGGACCCGTGGGAAGGACGATGGCAGTACCTGGTTTGCCTGGCAGGCCGGACCGGCCGCCTTCATCGCCCTGGATCCCAATGCGACCTTCCCGCTGGGTTTCGGAGAAACACAACTGTCGTGGCTGGCAGAACAGTTCGAAAGCCCGGGCTGGCAACAAGCCCGTTGGCGCTTCCTATTGGTCCATCAACCACCATATGGCCAGGGTTGGGCAGGATACGACGGCGAGGAATGCGTCCGGGAACTGGTGGACCGCATCGCGGAACCCCAACGTATCAACTTCGTGTGTGCCGGGCATATCCACGATTACGAACGACTCCGCAAGACTTACGGCCGGCAAACGACCCACCTGGTCATCACGGGGGGTGCAGGCGGAACCCTGGAGCCTCCTGCTTCCAACGGCCATCCGCTCATGGACAAACTGCTCAAGCAACATCACTATCTCAATTTTGTCGTCGAAGAGGACAAAGTTGTCGTGGAAGCGTTCGACAGCGGCGGCCGAACCTTGGACCGTTGGGTCGTAACCCAATCACAATAAGCTAAACTCAATCTGATGCAGCCATTGACCATCACCCTCCTGATTGCCTTCGGCATCTCGTTCAACTCCCTGTCCGCCGCAGCACAAGACCGCCGGACCGAGAACCTGTTCTTCATCACCCTGGACGGCCTGCGCTGGCAAGAACTGTTCGGAGGCGCCGACGACAGCCTTATCCGCGACACCCGCTTTGTAAAGGATACCACCGCCTTGCTGTCCCGGTTCTGGACCGATCGTCCGACGGAGCGCAGGAAACTGCTCTTCCCATGGATTTGGAGTACGGTGGCCCAGGAGGGACAACTCATCGGCAACCGGAAGCTGGGCAACCAAGCCAACCTCACCAATCGAATGTGGTTCTCCTATCCCGGATACAACGAACTGCTCGTCGGATATTCCGACCCGAACATCAACTCCAATGCGAAAATCCCCAACCCCAATGTCACGGTCCTGGAATGGGTGCGACAACAACCCGGCTTTGAAGACAAGGTCGCCGCATTCGGCTCCTGGGACGTATTTCCGTACATCATAAACGAAGAGCGAAGCGGCATTCCCGTCAACGCCGGTTTCGACAAGGCGGACACGGAGCCGCTCAGCCCAAGGGAGGTTTTCCTAAATGAACTGCAGGACCAAATCCCCAGTCCTTGGAGCTCGGTCCGGCTCGATGCCTTCACCCACCATTTCGCACTGGAACACCTTCGGAAACGACATCCCCGCCTGGTGTACATCTCTTATGGCGAAACCGATGATTTCGCCCACGACAGCCGGTACGACCATTACCTGGAGTCAGCCCGCCGCACCGATGACTTTCTGCAGGACTTGTGGGCGTTCTGCCAACAGGATTCCCAATATGCACAACGCACCACCTTCGTCATCTGTACCGACCATGGCCGTGGGGATTCCCCCAAATCAGAATGGACCTCCCACGGAAAAATATTCCGCGGCTCGGACGCCGTCTGGATGGCTTTCATCGGTCCGGACACACCAGCGCTTGGCGAACGGTCCGAACAAGCCCAGTACTGGCAGAACCAAGTGGCGAAAACAGTCGCCGCCTTCCTGGGTATGAGCTACGACCCTTCCGCGGAATCCGTCGGGGAAGTCATTCCCAATGTCTTTCGGCCTTGAAATCCACGACAGGTGCCATTCAAGCTCCGCGAAAGCCCGGCAGTCACGTGTCACGCCTCCTGTTGCCCTTACCTTTCAACCGGCAAGCTGCTTATGAAACGGCAGGACCGAAACGGCAGGTGATGAATGTCGTCGTGTAGTGCAAGGACAGCATATGCTTTGAGTCTTGGATTTGACCCTTGATTTTCGCCTGACAATACGGATTGCAGACAATCAATTTCTCTTTACACAAAAAAGCCTGGCAATCATGCGATTGCCAGGCTTTTTGTGCCCGGAGCGGGACTCGAACCCGCACGGCCGCACAGGCCACAGGATTTTAAGTCCTGCGTGTCTACCATTTCACCACCCGGGCCGGATGTGTCTTGTGGAAACAAAAAAAGCCTTCGTTGGAGAAGGCTTTGGAGCGGAAAACGAGACTCGAACTCGCGACCCCGACCTTGGCAAGGTCGTGCTCTACCAACTGAGCTACTTCCGCTTGTTTGTTAGATGCTAGAATCATCTTCTGAGCGGATGCAAATATACTACGCTTCCATTTTTTCCCAAACAGCTCTTGTGATTTTTTTTTCAAAAGCACCGCAAATTCTTGTCTTTTTCTTTTTTACAATCTTATTTTCAATCTTTTATAAATAATGACAAACCTCATTTCGGATGACATTTTTCAACCTGCTGGATTGCTGTCCTTCTGAACTATACTTTTGCATCGAGTGCGGTTAGGATAGCAGGCAGCATTCAAGCAAAATGGAGACACGTCCGAAGACCCTTTCGCCTCGCCTGCCGAGTTACCATGGCCATACGCACCCTATCTGGCGGCCTGGCCATTCCAGACGCACGCAATTGTCCCTATCTGCATTCGGCGCACAGCTGCATCTCCACAAAAAGGCATGCACTTCCGCTGCCATTCCGACACAAACAAACTGCCGAAGGCTGCCGGAAGGATAATCCGACCGCTGCCAAACCATAAACGGCAATATTTGACCCAAACGGATTTTCCGATTCATTGTCAGAATTTCCGAGGATTCCGGGGGGACATCCTACTGCCTGCGGCAGGGATGATGCGTCCGGTCCTGAACCTTTTAAATCTTAATGGTATGAATACCAGACTAACAATTGCCTATCCAACCTTGATCACCTGGCTATTTGGGGCCGGGACCGCCTTAACCCTCGAACACCACAGCGAACGGATGGCACCGACACCGGAAGGTGCCCTTTTGATGCAGCAGGGATGGAACCCGGTCGGCTCCGGATTGCAAGGCAGTGCATCCGCCCTGCTGCCCGACGGGGCTGGCGGAGTCTTTGTGGGTGGAAACTTCCTTAATGCGGGCGGGCTGCCGGATGCGGATTACATCGCCAAGTGGGACGGAAGTGCTTGGTCGGCATTGGGAACAGGTATGAACAACCGGGTGGCGGCCTTGCTACTCCGGGACAACACCCTGTACGCAGGCGGCGCATTTATCCAGGCTGGCGGACAGCTTGTCTCCCGGGTCGCACGCTGGGACGGCAGCAACTGGCAAGCACTGGGCGGCGGCCTGGGCAACACCGTCAACGCACTGGCGGATTACCAAGGGAGTCTCGTAGCGGGAGGGCGATTCACCAAAACGGGTGACAATACATGGGTCAACTACATAGCCGCCTGGAACGGAAGTGCCTGGATTCCACTGGACCAGGGGCTGAACGGGGAAGTCTTCACCCTGGCAGTCTTCGACGGCTACCTGTACGCCGGCGGTTCGTTCACCGGTGCAGACAGCCAGGGGGGTGGGGACTATCTTGCACGCTGGGACGGGACCATATGGTCGGCAGTACCGGGCAGCAACCTCAACGGTGCGGTACGTTGCATGCTGTCGGAAGACGGGCTGCTGACGGTCGGGGGCGAATTCACCGCCGCCGGTATCTTTCCTCAAGCCAACCACCTGGCCATTTGGGACGGAACCACCTGGTTCCCCGTCGGAGACGGACTGAACGCCCCCGTCAACGCATTGGCGCGCCACAACGGCCAATTGGTGGCCGGCGGCGAATTCAACATTACCGGCAACCCCTCCGAAAGCAGGCATGTCGCCCGGTGGGACGGACAATCCTGGTCCGGTCTGGACATCGGTACAGATGAAGTCGTACTGGCACTGGCATCTCTTCCGACGGAACTGTACGCTGGCGGGGACTTCGACATCGCCGGTACGGTTCCGGACACCCGCAAAATTGCCCGCTGGGAAGAAAGCTCCTTAGCTGCGACCTTCACCTACCTGCGTACCAGTCTCATCGAAGATGACATCCTCCTCCAATGGGACATCGCCGAAGGATGGTCAGAAGATCCCTTCATCGTGGAACACCGACAGGAGGACACTCCTTTCCGTGACATTGCGCTGGTCGCCGGCCCGCCTTCCCCATCTCTTTCCCACCGCTATCAGTTTCTGCATGAAGCACCGGGTCCCGGCAACCATTATTACCGGCTGCGCCATGAGGACAGCCAAGGAATCATCTCCTTCAGCGGACAGATCAGCGCCCGCCTCCCCTTCTCAGGCCAACTAAAGGTTTTTCCCACCCCATGTCCACAAATGCTCACCGTTCAGGTACCCCCTTCCGTAACAACGTCCGACACACGCCTGGCCGCCCGTCTCACGGATCTGGGCGGCCGCACCGTCTGGCAAGGTAACATCGGGCAGGGAAACAACCTGCTTGACCTGTCCGCCATCCTGCCCGGACATTACTTCATCGTGGTGGAGCGGCCGCACGAGACCTGGCGAGCCCGGGTGGTAAGGTGCTCTCCTGACCGGTGAGCGACATTCCGGTCACCTGCCTGCGGATCCTGACCGCAGACTTACCTGGCTGCTCCCATGGACAAGGATAGCTTTCCATTCGACCGTCCTCCTGTATCGCTCTCTTCCCCAAACTGGACCTGTGCTGACAGTACCACCGCCATGCAACGATTGTGCAACTCCGACACCGGAGGTAGCACAATCGTTGCATGACCGAAGCAAAAAGCGTACGATTTCTTTCCCTTCCTCTGCCGCATCACTCCGTCTTCTTCCGGCAGCCTACCCTAATCCTGTTAAGGCCATTCCGCTTTGACATCCTGCCTCCGAATCCGCATGAATGTTCACCAGCTTTTCTGAAACAAAAAATTTATTGCTTTTTTTGTCAATTGCGTTTCATATTTCCTCACTTATATTATTTTTGCCTTGAAATGCATTTCTGCTTACCCAGACACATTCTACACACTACTACTCGCCAAAGATTTCTTTTCAAATAATCCAGGACGATGAGTTCTCGTTCACGACAATGACTCAACGTGCAACTTGCGTGCGCTTGTCTAGTCGATATCCAGAGGACCCGGAAGCCGCTCCCCCAACCAACGATGCCTATCGCATTGTATGCGTGGGTAATGGTACTGTGCCATTGGTCAACCTATCGAACCAAACGGATTGTCTTCCCCGACGGAGGTCGGTTTTGCGACGACCATTTCCACGGTCAAGGTGGTAATTGTCAGAGGCCGAAACCGCCGATGATGCCAATCGTATGACGTCCCGGAAACCCTGATGAAGGCTAGTCTTCGGACTGCCACTGACATTCAACCAATAAAACAATCTGACATGAAGAACAAGTCAACCCTGGCCGGCTTGCTGGTCATTCTCCTGTACTTTTTCAACGACAGCCTAATCGCCCAATCCGAGTTCCGTCCGGTAGCAGAAAAAGTGCAATCACAACTAACCAACTATCAGTCCGTTTCGCCGATTCAACCACTCTTGCGTGCCACAAGGCAGGACCTTCGTTCCGTCAACATAGACGGAGAGGTTGTGCAGGCAACGTTGCTGGACTGGAACGAAAGTGTGATTTCGGCTTTGTTCGACCAACCTGCAGATATCCTGCGGTTGTCCCTTCCGGTTGACGGCGGCCAATATTGGGAGCTGCTGCTTTACCGGGCACCCGTCGTAACAAAAGAATTCCGTGTGCGCACATCCGGTGATGGCGGTGCGGAATTTCCCTATGAAACAGGGCTGTATTATTGGGGTGTTGTAAACGGAGACGCGCAGTCGTTGGCGGCGATATCCATCACGCGGGAGGAGGTCATGGGATTCGTCAGTCGGGGCTCGGACAATTTCGTCATCGGAAAACTAGCCGATAATGCCGACGGAACCCATGTATTTTACAAGGAGGCCGACCTCAAGATGATGCCAGATTTCGCTTGCGGAACGGATGACGACCTGCACAACATGGGCAAGGAGCCTTCCGGCACCACGCAGAAGAACGAGAACAACTGCGTTCGGATGTATATCGAGATCGACAACGACTTGGTTGTTGCGAAAGGGGGCGTGACCCAGGCGACGGACTACATCCTGGGAGCATTCAGCCAGGTGGCCATTCTGTATGCCAACGAATCCGTCAACTTCTCGGTCAACGAAATCTACGCCTGGAACACGACCGATCCATTCACCGGCACATCGACCAGCAACTACCTGACTCAATTCAGAACCTACCTCGGTGGTAATTTCAACGGCGACCTTGCCCACCTGGTCGGCACACAAGGCAGCGGTGGCATCGCCTATCTGGATGTCCTTTGCAACAAGAACTACGGAGTAGGCTACAGTGATGTGAACCTGAGTTATTCCATTGTACCGACCTACAGCTGGACCATAGAGGTGCTGACCCATGAAATCGGCCATAACCTGGGCTCTAACCATACCCACGCCTGCGTCTGGAACGGTAACAACACGCCGATCGACTGTTGCGGCTACAACGCCGGCTACGGGGAGTCGAGCTGTGGAAGCGGCTACAGCTGTTCCATCCCGAACCCGACGAACGGCGGTACGATCATGTCCTATTGCCACCTGCTCAGCGGCGTCGGTATCAATTTCAACAACGGCTTCGGCACACAACCCGGCAACCGCATACGGAGCGAAGTTTACAACGCTCCCTGTCTCTCCCCATGCTCATCCTCACCGGTCGAGGACGCCGGTATCAGCGCGGTCAACGCACCAACCGGCAGCATCTGTTCCGCTTCCGCCACGCCGGAAGTGGTACTGTTCAATTACGGCACCACAACCCTCGCATCCGTCACCATCCAATATCGCCTGGACAACGGCAACTTCTCGGATATGACCTGGAGCGGCAGCCTCGTCCCCGGCAGCGGGACCACTGTGTCCCTGCCTTCCGTTTCCTTCGCCCCAGGTTCCCATAGCTTGGAGGCCCGGACGCTGGCACCCAATGGAAACCCGGATGCCAATCCTGCCAATGATGCCGCCACCGGCAGTTTCATCCGACTTAACGAAACGCTTTGGTATGCCGACGGGGACGGCGACGGATATGGCTCCAACGCCACCGTGCTCTCCTGTCAACAACCGAACGGCTACACAGCCACCGGCGGCGATTGCAACGATGACGACCCCACCATCCACCCCAATGCCCCTGAAACCTGCAACGGTATCGACGACAATTGCAACGGCCTCGAGGACGAGGGGTTGGACGAGGACGGTGACGGCGTTTCGGATTGTTCCGACAACTGCCCCCTCACATTCAATCCCGACCAGACGGATTCCGACGGGGACGGTGTCGGGGATGCCTGCGAATGCTCCCCCGCTTCCGCCGCCTTCCCGCTGAATCCCCTGACTCACAGTGGAAGCGGCTTCACCCAAGTCAGCCGCTCGTTCGCCGCCGGTGACAAGGACCCGACTTTTTCCATCACCAACCTAAACGCCAAGCTCAATGGCAACCCTAACAGCCGCTTCATAGACAAGGTGACCGTCTTGTATACCGACGGCAATGGCAATATGATCACATACGGCGTCTTCCTAGGTAGCCAGGTCTCCTCCGTACAGGTCGCCATCCAGGGTGTGGTCCAATCCGTCTCCGTTCGACTGGAAGATGGTTACGACGGCAGCTATAACGGACTCTCTGTCAATTTGGGCCCCATAGCCTACTGTCTCGGCTGCACTGATAGCGACGGCGACGGTATCTGCGATGATACGGACAGCTGCCCCGGTTTCGATGACAATCTACTCGGCACAGCCTGTGATGATGGCGACGGTTGCACTACAGGCGACATCTGGGTGGATTGCGGCATCTGCCAGGGCGACTTTGTGGATACTGACGGAGACGGGGTCTGCGATACGTCTGACAACTGTCCCACCACACCGAACGCTGACCAGTCCGATATGGACCAGGACGGTTTGGGAGATGTTTGCGATACATACAATTGCCCACAGGAACTGAGCAGCACGTTCTCCCCCAACCCGCTGACCCACTCCGGTGCCGGCAGCTCCTCCGCCACCGTCAGTTTCCCCGCCGGAAACCAGGACGCCATCTTCACCATCCATGGCCTGAACAAGCAGGGCGGCAATCCGAACCGGCGTTACACAGAAGTCGTGACGGTCACTTATGTGGACGGCAGTGGCACGACGGTCACCTATGGTGTCTTCTCCGCCAACAACTACACATCCGTCCCGGTCGAGATCACCGGTGCTGTGAACTCCGTCACGGTCTCCCTGACGGACGGGGATGGCAACCCGACCAACCTCACCATGAGTGTCAGCATGACGGCTGTTCAATCCTGCGCCACCGGTGCCGCATCACCAGGTGCTTCCCCTAATCCGGTCGGCAATCCGACGGAGATGGAGACGGCCACTGCGACAACGGATTTCACCCTGTTCCCGAATCCTGCTCATCGGGAAGTCCAGCTGCTGTTCGACGTCGCCCCCACGGAAGCGACCGTATACCTGCGAAATGCCCAAGGCATTCTGTTGGGCCGCTATGTCAGCCAGCTACAACCTTCCCTGCGCATCGACTTGGAATCCATCCTGCCCGCTGGTGACGGACTCCTGCTCCTAACGGTGGAGATACCCGGACAAATTCCCGTGACAAAGCGCCTGCTTTATGTCAGGCCTTGAGAACTATCCATACAAATAACGCATGGCCGGCCCTTTCCTTTTGATGGGCCGAACCATATTCGAAACCCTTTCCGGATTGCTCCGGAAAGGGTTTTCTCTTTGCGATGTCCCCACCTGTTTTCATCGCATGTTAACATTTCGATAATTCCGCTGCATACCACACAACGGATTGCTTACGATACAAAACGAGCGGCCTATATTGCGGCAAACAAATCAGAACATGCGTCATCTGTATCTCCTCCCTTGCCTCTTGTTGCTTACACCAGTTACCAGCTCCGCACAACAGGCCGGCCCTGATTCATTCCTTGTACAACCTTACCTCCAGTATGCCACCAAGGATGGCATCCACATCCTATGGGAAACCACCGTGGCAGGCACCACCCTGGTCGAATATGGCGAAGCCATAGAGAAAGCAAAATCTCCCAACCTGTCCAGAAGCAAGTCCGTCGATGGTACCCGCCTGCTGCATGAGGTGAAACTCGACAGTCTGCTGCCTGCAACCAAATACCTATACCGTGTCCGGAGCAGGACATACCAAGGAAACGAGATCGTCAGCGGAGTCTACACTTTCAAAACGGCCGTGAACGATGACGATGCTTATACCTTCGCCTTCATCGGCGACACCCAACGCAATGACCGAACCCCCTGGGCCTGGGGAAAAATCGCGGACAAAATCTGGGGCGAACGCCCGAATTTCATCATCAATGCAGGTGACCTCGTGGACATGGGTACCCGGAAGTCCGACTGGACGGAACACTTCTTTCCGAACGGTCACGTCGCCATGAGTCGTTTCCCCATGTATACCGTATTGGGCAATCACGAGCAAGATGCGGACTACTACTATGATTACATGGTCAGCCCCACCCCGGAATACCGTTACACCTTCCGATATGGCAACGCCCAGTTTTTCATGATAGATACCAACCGGGATGTGTCCGAAGGCTCCGAGCAATACGATTGGCTGGAGTGGGCGCTCGCCCAATCCGATGCCACCTGGAAATTCGTCGTCCACCATCACCCACCCTACTCTTCCGAGGAAAACGACCACGGCGACACCTACATAGGCGCATCCACCTACCGCACACAGGCCCGCAACCTAGTGCCACTCTACGAGGCATATGGCGTGGACTTCTGTCTATTTGGCCACACCCATCTGTATGAACGGACCTGGCCCCTGTTTCAACAGACCATCAACCAACAGGAAGGGGTCATCTACATCAATTCGGGAGGTGCCGGCGGCGGATTGGAGGACTTCGACCCTACCCGTTCCTGGTTTTCCCAAATCATGAAGAGCGACCATCACTACTGCATGTTCAGTATATTCGACCGTACGTTGGTTTTCCGGGCAATTGACCACGAAGGAAGATTGTTCGACACATTCCAGTTGCAGAAACAAGGAACCGGTACATCCACAGGCAGTTCGATGGTCCAGCCGCCCGCGCCACATATCGAGGCAAGCCGGTCAGTCTTTCAGGATGAGGCCCGGGTTACAATGGCAGCCCTGCTGCCCAGTCACGAGATTCGCTTTACCCTTGACGGGAGCGAACCCAGCCGCCAATCGGCATTGTACACGACTCCGCTGACCCTTGAACGGACCTGTCAGTTGAAAGTCCGTTCCTATGCCGGGAACAAAGCCAGCCGGGTCGTGGAGCGTTCCTTCCGAAGGATGGATCCATTACCCGCCGTGCGGACGGGTCCGACCGCCGAAGGATTGACCAGCACCTATTACGAAGGGGAGGATTGGGAGCAGCTTCCCGATTTCCGGCACCTGACGCCCGTGCATTCGGGCATATCCCCGGATGTTTCCTTGGGGGCGGCCCGTCACCGCCCGGACCAGTTCGCCTTGGTGCTGGAAGGGTACGTCGATCTGCCTGTCACGGGTACTTACCAGTTCTTCACCCGTTCGGACGACGGCTCCAAACTTTACATCGACGGGGAATTGGTGGTTGACAACGACGGCGATCACGCCGCATCCGTCGAATATGGCACCACCGTGTTGGAAAAAGGGAAACACAGGCTCCGGGTCGAGTATTTCGACGCGACCGGATACCAGTACCTCCAAGCCGGTATAGTGGATGCGGAAGGATTCCGAGAAGCGTTCCGGCCATCGATGCTGAGCCATTGACCAAACAGACTGTACTTCTCACCGGAAAACAGCGCCACCCTTGTAGTTAATTTGTTATAGAAATCCTGCCGTAAGGTTCCAGGATACCCCGAGAAGTCAGCAGTAGGTGGGAGGTCGTCCCCTTCCAGTGATATTTTGATACCGAGCTGACCAGACCGATTGATATTCATGGAAATGCCCTCGTAGCCGGATGGCAGCGTGACTTCCATGGTGTACATCTGTTTCATGCGACTACATACATGTGGTCTTGATCCATCAAAAACTTTCTATACTAGGGAAGCCAAGTATCCGAAACTTGTGCGGGGCTGTTTCAATTGGCCCATCGTAGCTGTCAAGGACAAATAACATTTGAAGAATAGCCATGTTTTTTCATTTCACAAGGATTGGATGCGGACATTCGGAACGTGTTTATTTTTAGTCGAAAAAGAGACTGCTGACGGTTGGGGCAAGCTTTGTGAAGGCTTGAGCGATTCAATCCAATTCGATCTCAAACATATGCAGATTTGCTCGCGTCCGATAGTCATGGTGGTCAATTCGCTCTGCGTCCGATAATGAAGCAGAGCAATGAATCAGTTGTTCGTCCTTTTCTGCTTTAGATTGCCAATAGGTTAGGAGCGTACGATAGGAAGAATGTGGGTAATCCTTGAAGTCCGGCACCAGACCGTGTCGTTGAGGGTTGAAGTGGATATAGTACACTAAATGGGCAAAATAAAGCTCGTCGTTCACGGGTATCCGTCGAAAGACGTTCTCAAACAACCCACCCGTTCGGTGGTAAGCTTTGTTGATTGCCTGCGCGTAGCTATTGAAAAGTTTGGCGAATTGGTTGCTGATGTGTTTTACGGCCATGGCGTCCGTAATGTCTGCAGGATGAACTGCCTCAACAATTTGAGAAGTGGCACATACATTTCGAATTACCTCTTCTGCCGAACGTGTTCTGACCAGCAAGTGGAAGTGGTTTCTTAACAGACAATACGCGTAAGTCTCTGCGACGGGCAGAACATACTGGGCGTATTTTCTCAGAAAGAAGGCATAGTTCCGTTCTTCTTTGAAAATATCCTCTCTGTTGATACCGCGGTTGTAGATGTGGTAGAAGACACCACATGCCAATGGTTCCGTGTATTTTTTCAAGTTTCGGTTTTTTGAGGTTGAGAATATCTTCTGCAGGCTAATGGGGAGCTATCTGCAGATTGACTAATTCTTTACCTAAAATACTGCATTTTTTATATACATTCAGCCAAAAATTGCCTCTTCTGAGGTTTAAACCTCGCCGAGGTTTAAACCTCACCGACTTTCGTCATCCTCCCGACATCCACGCCCTTATCCCCGCCGGCCCGTAAATTCTTCCGAATCCCATTCCAACGTTTCAAACCCGGTTCGAAGGGTTTAAACCTCGCCGAGGTTTAAACCTCACCGACTTTCGTCGTCCTCCCGACATCCACGCCCTAATCCCCGCCAGCCCGCAAATTCTTCCGAATCCCTTTCCCAACGTTTCAAACCCGGTTCGAAGGGTTCAAACCTCGCCGAGGTTTAATACCCCATCAAATATTCCGTCAGGTTGACGGACGCATCCAATCCTAGCTTCGTTCGCAGGCGGTACCGTTTGTTCTCCACGCCCCGCAGGGAGATGTTCAGCAGCGGGGCAATCTCCTTCGAGGACAAGTTCATTTTCAAATAGGCCGCCAGACGAAGGTCCCCGGGTGTCATTTCCGGGAAATCCGTCTTCAATCGAGTGAAAAATGCATGATGCAACTGGTTGAAATTCGATTCGAACAAAGCCCAGTCCTCCTCACTGCCCAGATGTTCGTCGATGAGCAAAGCCAACTGCCGCAGCATGGGCACCTGACGTTCCTCCGGCCGAGCCTGCGCCAACCGTTCGCGTAGTCCCTGCAACATTTCGTTCTTTCGGATGAGGCTGATGGTGACGTCGGCCAGCTTGCGATTGTGGTTGAGAATCTCCGCCTGCAGCAACTCATTACGGGCAGCCACACGCTGCTGCGCCAGCTCCATGACCTTCTCTTTTTCCAGTTTCCGTTTTTGTGTATCCAGCCGCCGGTGATGCCAATCTACAAGCAACAGGACGCCGGCAACAGCCAGCACGGCAGTGAACAGCCGGAACCAGCCGGTCTGGTACCATCGTGGTAAAATCCGGAACGGAAAGGAAGCAATAGCAGGAGAAAGTTCGCTTTGTACCTCGAATACATAGGTACCGGGAGGAAGATTGGTGTACTCTCTTGAATTAAACATCTGAAAATCTGACCATCCATCATCAAAGCCTTGCATCCGATGTCGCATGGCCGGCTGGAACTGGAAATACGGTTGGGTGAAATACCACTTCAGCTGATTGTCTTCCGGACGGAATGTCATTGGCTGACGGACGGCCGACAAGTCGTTGTGGCACCTTGTACCCCTGCCGGTCAGGACGGCCGTGATGGCCGGCGGTGGTTTAGCTGTCTCTACTCGGCCAGAAAGACCGGCCGCAATGGGATCCGGCAGCAAGGCATATCCGTCTTCCAGACAACATAGATATTGTCCGTCGAACAGGCGGACAATCCGCTCATGGCCAGGAACAAGGCTGACGGGCCATTGGTGACCACTTTGCCCCCCCACCCGGACCCGATTGGCCGTCGCGACGAACCATGCACCGGGTCGTCCCTCCAACAACCGAATGTCACCGACAGGAATCGGCATCCCGTCGATGGAATCAAGGGGAACGAATCGCTCCTGTCGTTCGTCCCAGCGCAGATGTCGCGAACCCGACCGAACGAGCAAATTTTTCCCGATACGGACCAGGTCCAGCTGATGGTCGCTGACCAATCCATGCGTCTTCCCGATCGCTGTGATCTCCGCTACCGATCTGAGGTCCGGCGCCAGAACCAGCCGAAAAAGTCCCTTGCGCGGATGGAGAACCCAAAGCCGGTTGTCATCATCAAATACCAGCTTGCTAGCCGATTGGAAAAACCCACCGACTGGATGCAAGTACTGCCAGCCTGCCAGGCTGTCCTTGCGCAGGCAAATGATGCCGGTATAGGTTCCCTGCAACAAAAGATCCTCCCGACAAGGAACGGAAACAGTGTTGTATGTACCGGTATTGCTGTAAATGAAATGCGGAAGATCCGCTGTGAGAAGCAGGGTCCCGCTGTTGTGGCAACCGACCAGGACATCCTGGAAGACCTGCAGGTCCCAAACCTGTCCCTGGCTGCCGGGCAGCAGGCGAAAACGGTCGGTTTCGGCGGCGGGATAAGGCCGGAAGAATATGCCGTGGTTCGTTCCCAGATACAAATGGTCGCGAAAGACAGCAGCCGTGTACACCGTGCCGATGCTGCCGGAGCGATCCAGAAAGAAACGCATGCCGGAAGGCAACGCCACCAGGTCGATGCCTCTGTCCAGTCCTACCCAAAGGTTGGACTGCACATCTTCGAACAAGGAAAGAACGGTGTTGTTTTGCAGACCGGCCGCCTGGTTGATATGCTCGATGACCCTTCCGGTGGGGCTTACGATGAATAGACCGTCCAATATCGTCCCGAACGCATAATCTCCGGATTGAAGTCGGATCGCCTTATTGACCTGTAATGGTGTCATGCGACGGGCCGCCGGGCAATCCCATGGGTCAAAACCCTGCTCCCCTGCTGTGAATATGCCGTTGCGCTCGGTGCAGACCAACATGCCGCTGGCACCCAAAGGAAGAATGGCCGAAATGGTCGCAGACCGGAACACCTCGGACCCCGGCAACTTACGAAACCGGAAATCAGGCGTCAGCTCAAACAATCCTTCCCCAATGACCGGCAGGACGATCCGGTTATTCACCTGCCTGGCGAACATGATGTTGCCAGGTGGCGCGACCGCGGTCAGAGAATCTCCCCGGTAAACGAACAGCGTGGAAAAGGATTGGAAAAGCACCCGCCCAGCTCCCATCGGAAGGATATGCCAGATCTCTTCCTCCTGCAGCCGGCGCTGGACTTCCGGGTCCGACGCCTGAATTCCATGATAACGGAGACACCCGTCCTCCCCAGCCATCCAATACCCCAGGCTCCCAAATCCACCTGCATAGATTCTGCCATCCCCATCCCCGGCCACCACCCGCACGATCTGCCGGGAAGGAAGGGCATGCAACTGCCATTGCGCGCCGTCATACTGCAGCAAACCGCCGGAATTACCAAAAAAGACCTGGTGGTCCGTCCGCTGGGTGATACTCCAGTTCTGCGCCCTGGCACCGTAATCCTCCGGCTTGAAATGCAGCACCCTCGGAACTTCCCTGCACCACACCGCAGTGCCCCAAAAACAAACCAAGAAAAGCAGGTGGAAATACCCTTTTGATTTCATGAACTTACGTATTGTTCCGCTCACACGCCATGGAACCAGCCCGTAAATGCCTAAAAGTAACCAATATATCCAAAAACCGGAACCAGCCAACCCACTCGGTCGTATCCGTGTGCCGTGTCGCCTTAAACCAAGGAACTCAATATCGTTCGGAAGGCAAACTGCCAAAAATCATCGACATCACCTTTGCAGGCGGATGGATAATAAATATTCACCCAAAATTTTCAACAAAAGCCACCTTTTGTTTCGCACATGGATTTTTGTTTGAAATATAATACCGGGTAATCTTAGGAAGGCCGTTCCGAACACCCGGCTCCAGGACACCACTCCGGTTTCAAAACTGTCCATAACAAGATTTTTTTCTTTATTTGCACCAAATAAGGCGCCCTGTCGAAGTCTCCACGAGTGGCGGAAACCACTACCCGCAGACCATGTTATACCAGCCGGTGAAAGGTCGGATATCATCTGCCGCCAGGATATTTAGAACCCATCTAAATAATTTCGGGTTGGGTAAAATATTGGTAAAAAAAAGGCGCCGATTATATCTTTGCCCGGATTTTGACAACGATGTTTCGTACTCAAAATACTACTACATCAACATGTACCATATGAATCTCCATTGTTTGAGAAACAGCGTGCTCCTGCTGGCTCTTTCATTGACCACGTTTTCCGCACTCGCCCAGGACCAGGCGGCCGCAGAGGCCGGCAAAGCCTTGTTCAAGAACAACTGCGCATCCTGCCACAACAAGGACATGAAGAGCAAACTGACCGGGCCCGCGCTCGGCGGCACGGAGGATCGTTGGGCGAACTATCCACAGGAAGATCTCTACGGATGGATTCGGAACTCACAGGGACTGATAGCAGCCGGACATCCCCGCGCCAAGGAATTGTGGACCGAATGGCAACCCACCGTCATGACCAGCTTCCCCAATCTGACGGACCAAGATATCGCCAACATCCTTTTTTACATCAAATGCACTTACGAAGGAAACTGCCCGGGAGCTGCAGCCGTCGCCAGCCAGCCGACGGCCGGCACCACCACCACCCAGGACAAAGAAAGTAACCAGCTGGTCTACATCCTGCTCTTCGGCGTGCTGGCCTTGCTGGCCCTCATTCTCGCCCGTATCGTCTCCAATCTTCAATACATGGCCACTCTCCGCGAACACGGGGAGGCTCCTCCGAGAAAGACCATGGTGGAAATCCTCACCAGCAAAGGCATGGTCAGCTTCGTCATATTCGCAGCCATTCTTTTCGGTGGCTTCGTAACGGTCAACAATGCCGTCAACCTCGGTCGCCAACAAGGATACGAACCGGATCAACCCATCAAGTTCTCCCATGCCACGCACGCCGGCCTGCACAAAATCGATTGCAATTACTGCCATGACGGGGCACGTAGAAGCAAACACTCCGTCATCCCGGCCGCCAACACCTGCATGAACTGTCACAAAGCCATCAAGGTGGGTTCCACATACGGTACGGCGGAACTTACCAAGATCTACGCTTCCGTTGGCTTCGATCCCAATACGGACAAGTACATTGAAAATTACGACAACCTGTCGGAAGAGGAAATCAAAAGCATCTACACCAAATGGATTGCAGACACTTACGTCACCGACAAAGGCACCCTGGATGATGAAGGGGAAGAAATGATAGAAAACCAATGGAACGGTATCGTCGACGCGCTGACTGACGCATCCACCGGTGACACCCGCATACAAGGCCCCATCGAATGGGTTCGTATTCACAACATGCCTGACCATGTCTACTTCAACCACGCACAACATGTTAGTGTCGGCAAAGTGGCCTGTCAGACCTGCCACGGCAAAGTCGAGGAGATGGAAGTGGTGAAACAGTACGCCCCCCTTTCCATGGGCTGGTGCATCAACTGCCACCGCCAAACGGAGGTCAAATTCTCCGACAACGGTTACTACGACAACTATTACAAGTTGTATCACGAGGAAATCATGACTCGTAAACGTGACAAGGTCACCGTGGAGGACATCGGCGGTACAGAATGCCAGAAATGCCATTATTGAACACGCGATCCAGGCATACCATCCAACCACCATTTCTAATCATCTTCACTCTTCTTCATACGCATGAAAAATAAAACGAAACATACGGAAGTTTGGCTCGGCGTCGAACACCTGGAAAATGACCCCGGTTACGTCGCCTCCATCCAGCGGGAATTTGAAGACAACCCTTCCATCGCACAGGAAGCAGCTTTGGAAACAGGTGCCTCCCGCCGCGATTTTCTGAAGTATCTCGGCTTCGGACTCGGTGCCGCCACCGTTGCCGCCAGCTGTGACATCCCGGTCAAGAAAGCCATACCCTATGTCGTGAAACCGGACGAAATCGTGCCGGGCGTAGCCACCTACTACGCCTCCTCCTTCCTTCAAGGCGGCGACTACTGCCCCGTCCTGGTCAAAACAAGAGAGGGTCGTCCTATCAAGGTGGAAGGGAACATCCTCTCCCCGATCACCCGCGGGGGTACCAGCGCCCGCGCCCAAGCCAGCGTCCTCAGCCTCTACGATACCAACCGATTCCAGGGACCATCCTCCAGGGATGGCAATAAATGGGCAGCCTTGGAATGGGCCGCGTTGGATGAGACAATTGCTGCCAAACTGGCCGTAGCCAGCAATATCCGCCTCGTAACCGGCACCCTGCTCAGTCCGACGGCTAAGGCGGCGCTGGAAGCTTTCGTCAACCGCTATCCTGCCACCCAGGTGGTCACCTACGATGCCGTATCGAGCGCAGCCATGCTGGATGCCAATGCCGCCAGCCTCGGCCACCGGGAAATTCCGGATTATCATTTCGACAAAGCAGCCGTCGTCGTGAGCTTCGGCGCCGATTTCCTGGGAACCTGGATTTCTCCGGTCGAATATGCCCGACAGTATGCCGTGAACCGGAAAATCGATGACGTAAGCCAAGCTTCCATGTCGCGCCATTACCAGGTGGAATCGGTCATGACCCTTACCGGATCCAATGCCGACCATCGGATCCTCGTCAAACCATCCGAAATGGGTGCCGCCATCGCTGCGCTTTACAATGCGGTTGCCTCGCTAGCCGGCGCCGCTACCGTCAGCGCACCGCCTGTCTCAGACAAGGCTTCCACTACCCTGCGAAAAGTGGCCACCGAACTCTGGACCAACCGGGGCAAATCCCTGGTCGTAGCCGGATCCAACAACTTCGGCGAGCAAATGCTGGTGAATGCCATCAATGCCCTGCTCGAAAACTATGGCAAAACCATCTCCTTCGAACGTGCATCCCAACAACGCCAGGGAGACGACAAGGCTGTCCGCCGGCTGCTGAACGACATGCAGCAAGGCGCAGTGGACGTCCTCCTGGTCTGGGGAGCCAATCCAGCGTTCGACCTGCCGGATGCGGCCGCTTTCCAGGATGCCATGGCCAAAGTACCGACCAAAATTTCCTTCAACGGCACACCCGACGAGACAACCCTCGCCTGTGATTTCATCGCCCCCTCCCACCATTGGCTGGAAAGCTGGGGCGACGCCGAAGCGAAAAAAGGAATCTACTCACTTGTCCAACCTACCATCGCACCGCTGTTCAAAACCCGCCAGGCGGAAGAGACCCTGCTCCGCTGGTCCGGTAGCGAGGCGCTGGATATCACCGCTGAACAACCGTATTACGAATTTCTGAAATCCACCTGGCAAGCCAAGGTATTCCCGCAGCAACGGGACTATGCCACTTTCCAGGCTTTCTGGGACAATACCCTGCACGATGGGGTCTTCGAAGCGCCAGCCTCGCCTGCGCCGGTCCAGTTCGATGCCGATGTCGCCGCCGCCGCCGCCGGAATCTCCAGCCCCACAGAAGGCCTGGAAATATCCTTCTTCGAAACCGTGAACATCGGCCATGGCCAATATGCGGACAACCCCTGGCTCCAGGAGATGCCGGATCCCATCAGCCGCTGTGTCTGGGGTAACTACATGGCCATTCCCATCGAATTCGACGGCGAACGCCGCTTCGATGGTGTCGGCCCCTTCAAAGGATTGAACAACAAGGAATTTTATAAGGAAGCAGATCGAATCAACATCACTGTCAACGGTACGGAGCAGGGCGTCACCTGCATCCGCCAGTTCGGACATCACAAAGAAGTCGTCGGCATGGCGGTCGGCTACGGCCGCCGAATAGCCGGCAAATGCGGCGTGGACGTCGGCGTGGACGTTTTCCCTTGGCTTTCCACGGACAAGGATGGCTACACGCAGTATCACGGGAGCGTGACACAAGTCTCCGAAAAAACCGGTGTGGATGAATACGCCAGCGTCCAGTACCATCATACCATGGGTGTCACCGGCAAGCTGAACGGCCAGCAAGAGACCGTCAATGTCGATGAGGTGGCCATGATGACAATTGGTACCGGTTTCCAAGGCTCGCTGACAGAACGATCCGTCATCCGCCGTACCAACCTCGCCGATCTGCCTGGCTTTGTGGAGGAACTCCACCACGAACGGGCTCACCACGAACATCTCAACCAACAGACGCTCTATCCCTACGATACATTCCAAGAGGAAAAATACAGCCAGGGACACCACTGGGGCCTTCATGTCGACCTCAACGCTTGCATCGGCTGCGGTGCCTGTCAAGTCGCATGCCTGGCGGAAAACAACGTTCCCGTTGTCGGCAAACATGAAGTGTACCGGCACCATGAGATGACCTGGCTCCGTATCGACCGCTACTTCTACGGGGATTACGAGAATCCGAATGTGGTCTACCAACCCATGATGTGCCAACACTGTGACAACGCTCCCTGTGAGAACGTCTGTCCGGTGTCCGCTACCAACCACAGCTCGGAAGGCCTCAACCAAATGGCTTACAACCGTTGCATCGGTACACGCTACTGCGCCAACAACTGCCCGTACAAGGTCCGTCGTTTCAACTGGCTGGACTATACCACGGCAGACCTATTCCCGGCGAACGAAGTGATCCAAACGGACACGGTCCCCTTCTATGCGGACAACCTGACCCGTATGGTCCTCAACCCGGACGTAACCGTGCGGGTCCGCGGCGTGATGGAAAAATGCAGTTTCTGCGTCCAACGGATACAGGAAGGCAAGCTCACCGCCAAACGCGAAGGCCGTGCGCTGCGGGACGGCGACGTCAAGTCTGCCTGCCAGACAGCCTGTCCGACCGGAGCCATCACCTTCGGCGATATCAACGACAAACATTCCGCCATTAGCCGGAAATATGACAACAAATTGAATTATATCGTACTGGAAGAGGTCAACACCCGGCCTTCCGTACAGTATACCGCCCGGGTCACCAACCGGGAGGAAGCACTCGGCTGAGAATGGTTCCTTGTGCCGGTCTCCGGCAAGACCTATTTTTTGAAACAGAAAATGTCAACTGAAATATGAGCGCATCTGTATCCCGTATCCGCGAACCACTGGTGGAGGGTAAAAAAACCTACCATCAGATCACGGAAGACTTGGTGGGCCCAACCGAACAGGCTCCCAACCTCATGTGGACCGTCGCATTCATGCTGTCGGTCACCTTGTTTTCCTTCGGCGCGTTTTCCCTTCTCTGGACCTTTTACTTCGGTATCGGCTCCTGGAACGCCAACAGGACCATCGGATGGGCCTACGACATTACCAACTTCGTTTGGTGGATCGGTATCGGCCACGCCGGCACCCTCATCTCCGCCATCCTGCTGCTCTTCCGCCAACGCTGGCGTACAGGTGTCAACCGAGCTGCGGAAGCGATGACCATTTTCGCGGTGATGTGCGCCGGTCTATTCCCTGCCACGCATACCGGGCGACCTTGGTTCGATTTCTTCATGTTCCCCTACCCTAACACGCGGGGGCCCCTGTGGGTGAATTTCAACTCGCCGCTGCTTTGGGACCTATTCGCCATCTCCACGTATTTCACCGTGTCCCTGCTGTTTTGGTACACTGGCCTCGTCCCTGATCTCGCCAGCGTACGCGACCGCGCCAAGGGCATCCGTAAGAAGCTTTATGCCTTCGTCTCGATGGGATGGACCGGCGCTGCCAAACACTGGCAACGCCACGAATACCTGTCCCTGATCCTCGCCGGAATCTCCACACCGCTCGTTTTGTCAGTCCATACCATCGTAAGTTTCGACTTCGCCACATCCGTGATTCCGGGCTGGCATACGACGATATTCCCGCCCTACTTCGTGGCAGGTGCCATCTTCTCCGGTTTCGCCATGGTGCAGACCCTGATGGTCATCACCCGAAAGTGCTTCCGACTGGAGGAATACATCACGCTCAACCACATCGAGAGCATGAACAAGGTCATCCTGGTGACGGGAACCATGGTCGGCTCCGCCTATCTCATCGAACTGTTCGTGGCCTGGTACTCCGGTTATGTATACGAACAATTCGCGTTCTACAATCGGGTGCTCGGTCCTTACTACTGGTCCTACATCGGAATGATGGCCTGCAACCTGCTGTCGCCGCAGGTGTTCTGGTCCAAAAAGATTCGCAGGAGCGTATGGTGGACGTTCTTCATGTCCATTTTCGTAAACATCGGCATGTGGTTCGAACGTTTTGTCATCATCGCCACCACGCTTGCCAGGGACTACCTCCCCTCGAGCTGGAGTTACTACTGGCCCAGCTGGGTCGAAATTGGGATTTATGTCGGCACCATCGGCTTGTTCTTCACCCTTTATCTGATTTTCGCCCGGGTTGCTCCGGTCGTCGCCGCCGCAGAGGTGAAGGCCATCCTCAAGAGTTACGGCAACCAATACATCGGGAAATCCGGGGCTCACCATGCCCATGAAAAAGCCACGGAATCCGCTCACTGATACCGGTAACCGCCTCCCGCAGCCGAAAGGCTTGCCCAGGAAGCAAAACCACCAATTGTAATATGAAAAGTCAACAGAAGGAAGTGTTGTTCGGCCTATATAACGATGAGGAAGTGCTCCTCCAGGCCATCGGGAAAGCGAAAAGCCAGCACCTGGACATCATGGATGTCTACTCGCCTTTCCCCATACACGGTATGGATACCGTCTTGGGCTTGGAGGAATCCAGGCTACATATCGTCGGTTTCATCTTCGGAATGACAGGCACGCTTACAGCCCTGATCGGAATGTCCTGGATTTTCGGCGGCAGCATGCTGTTCGAAGGGGACTGGCCGACCATCTTCGGCGGCAAACCGTATTGGTCACTTCCTTCCTTCATACCGATCACCTTCGAAATGACGGTCTTGTTCTGTGCCATCGGCATGGTGGTGGTTTTCTACATCATTTGCGGATTGGGCTTCGGGGTAGACAATCCGATTCTCGACGAGCGTATCACGGATGACAAGTTCTGCCTGGCTTTCCAGACCAACGGAAAGAACGGAGATGATATCACGACGCTCCGCATGTTCCTGCAGGAATCCGGTGCGGAGGAAGTTCATGCCAAGACCATCTGAAACGGGAGCGTGCCTGTCCGGTCCTTTCCGGAACAAACGCTTCATTCTAACGGAAGAACAAGTAATTAAGATGAAACCAAGCATGCGTAGTATGATTGCAGGTGCAGCCGCCACGATGGGTATCCTGGCGCTGAACGCTTGCCAACAGGCCGGAAAGAACGCCACTGGCAGCGAGTTCATTCCGGATATGGCCCACTCCATTGCCTATGAGGCCAATGTGTTGACGAACTACTCCTTGAATACCTGGGACAAGGAAAGTGCGGTCTCCCGTCGGGAACTGTCCGTCCCGCGCCTGCCGGTGAACGGCACCATCCCCCGCGGCTATGCTGCGGTGTCCGCTCATGACGGTGTGTTCGCCTCTGCGGAGGCAGCCGTCCTGTATACCAGGGAACGCACCAATATCGGTGAAGGAATCTCCTATACACCGAACGGTTCGACTCCGTACTACTATCCGGATTCCGAGGAAGGCCGGACGGCAGCAACGGAGCAGGTGCTGTACAATCCCTTCCCCATCACGGCGGAAGGCTTGGCCAAGGGCAAGGAACTATACGACGTTTTCTGTGGTATCTGCCACGGTGAAAAAGCGGACGGTGCCGGTTACCTGGTGCGGGACGACGGCGGAAAGTATCCGGCACAACCTGCCAACCTCGTGGACCAGCAATTTCTCGATGCCACCAACGGTCGGTTCTACCACGCCGTGATCTACGGAAAGAATGCCATGGGTGGCTATGCGGACAAGCTGTCTTACGAAGAACGTTGGCAGGTCATCCATTACATCCGGTCCCTGCAGGCCAAGTCTTTGAAACTCCAATACGACGAACAAGGCAATACCTTTCAATCCGCTTACGGCGTGCCGGCGGCCCTGCTGCCACAACCCGACGTTACTCCGGAGGAACCCGACCATGCGGAAGAACATGTCGGTGCGGAAAGCCATTGAAGGACTTCCGTCGAATGGTATCATCATTAAAACAAGGTAGCCAACACCTGATATAAATTCTGCAAAATGAAGCAGTTCACTTTCGAAGCCACTCAAAAGAAAACGCTGGTGGGCGTTATGGCCCTCGGTTTGTTGTGCCTGGCCCTATCCTACTTCACGGAACCGGCGCAGATAACCGAAGCGGGCTTCCATTCCCGCTTTTGGTCAAATTTCCTGCACAATGCGGCCTTCTTCACCGGCATGGCCTTCATGATTACCTTTGTGCTGGCTGCATTCACAACGGCATATGCCGGTTGGCATGTCGTCTTCAAGCGTATCTGGGAAGCCTTCACGCTTTTCCTGCTTCCCGGCTTGGCGCTGCTGGCTATCGTGGGGATCGGCAATTACGCACACCTGCACCACCTGTACCATTGGACTGCCGATGGCATCACCGATCCGTCCAATCCGGCATATGATGCCGTCCTGGCTGGCAAATCGGGCTTTCTCAACAACCACTGGTATTTATTGGGGACCTTGCTGCTAGGCGGCGGATGGACCTACTTCGCCTACAAATTCCGTGGCCTTTCCCTGCGGGAGGACGCCGAGGGTCATACCGCCATCAACTTCTCCTTTCACCGCAAGACAAGGTTCTTTGCCGCTTTGTTCCTCCCCATCGCCGCCTTCACAGGACCGGCTATGGTTTGGCAATGGATCATGTCCGTAGACGCTCACTGGTATTCCACCCTTTTCGCCTGGTACACCATGGCGAGCTGGTTCCTTGGTGCGGCCTCGCTCACCATCATGCTGCTGATCTACCTCAAATCCAAAGGATACTACGAACAGGTGACCCGCGAACACCTGCATGACCTGGGCAAATACATGTTCGCCTTCTCCATATTCTGGACATATTGCTGGTTCTCCCAGTACATGCTCATTTGGTATGGTAACGTAGGAGAGGAAACCATATATTTCAGGCAGCGACTTGACAGTTACCCCGTGCTGTTCTACGGCAACCTCGTCATCAATTTCGCGCTGCCCTTTCTCATCCTCATGCGAAACACCACCAAGCGCAGGTACGGCACCCTGATGTTCTCCGCCGCCCTCGTTTTCGTCGGACACTGGATGGATTTCTTCCTCATGATCAAACCCGGCGTGCTGATAACTGCGCAGGAAGCCCTGCATCATGGTGCCGACGGCGCCCAAGACCATGGACACGGCGCAGGCTTCGTGGACGGTTTCACCCTCCCAGGCCTGTTGGAACTGGGCATTTTCCTCGGTTTCACCGCCCTGTTCATTTACTTTGTCTTCTCCCAACTGGAAAAGGCAGCCCTTGTACCGAAAAACGACCCTTATTTGGGCGAAAGCCTTCACCACGAGGTCCAACCGTACGAATGAAGCTGTATGTCGAACACCCCACACCCCTGGAACCTGCTAAACCCTTAACTTTCTATCGATGAGTACTGGACTAATTATCATTGGATGTTTGATTCTGATCGCCATTGTCGTCGTACAGATCGGCAAGGTCACGGAGTTGGCGGCCAAGATCCGCGGAGAGGAGGATGTGCAATACGAATCCAACAAGCGCGGGGCACAGTTCATGCTGCTGTTCCTGGTCGGCTTCCTGGTATTCTGTATCTGGAGTGCCTGGCACTACAAGAACTGGATGCTTGGATACGGCCCGCACGATGCGGCCTCCGCCCATGGCGGCGAATTGGACGATATGTTCAACCTCACCCTCTTCTTCACGGGTATCGTCTTCATCATCACCCATATCGCCTTGTTCTGGTTCGCTTACAAATACCGCGGCCGCAAGGGCGTGAAATCCGCTTTCATCTCACACGACAACAACCTGGAGATCATCTGGACCGCCGTGCCCGCTGTGGTCATGTGCTTTCTCGTGATCCGCGGTCTTGTCGCCTGGAACGAGGTAATGGCCGACGTGTCGGATCAGGAAGACTACATCGAGATAGAAGCCACCGGGCAACAATTCCTCTGGCATCTACGCTACCCCGGTGCAGATGGGAAACTCGGTGCCAAGAACTTCAAGCTTATCAAACCAGGTCAAAATCCGCTGGGTCAGGATTGGCTCGATGACAAGAACCTGGATGACTTCCACCCTTCCGAAATCGTCTTGCCCGTCGGACACAAGGTGCGCGTTCGGATCACAGCGATGGACGTGCTGCACAACTTCTACCTCCCGCACTTCCGGGTCAAAATGGACGCCGTGCCGGGTATGCCCACTTATTTCGTCTTCACACCGATCAAGACAACCGAGGAATACCGGCAGGAACTCCGCCAATATCCCGAATATCAGCAACCTTCCGACCCGGACGACCCCAACAGCGACCCGCTATGGAAGACGTTCGAATACGAATTGGCCTGCGCCGAACTATGCGGCAAAGGACACTTCAGCATGCGCAAACTCGTGCGCATCGTCTCGGAAGACGAATACGAATCCTGGCTGGCGCAGCAACAGTCGTACTACCTGACCAGTGTTCGAGGCAAGGACTTCGATCCGCGCAAAGGGGAGGTGCTGGATTCGGAGGCGGAACAGCTTAAACAAGAATTCGATTCTGCTGTTGACAAAGCATTGTCAGGTGAGGATTCAGACAGCCGCGAAATTCCGCTGGACCTGCTCACCTTCGAACCAGGCTCCAGTGAAATCCGGAAGCCGGCAGCCCAGGTGCTCGACCTGCTCACCGCCGCGCTGAACCGGTATCCGAAGATGACTGTCTCTGTTGACATTCCCTCCGAGACGGATTCGGATGTCCTCACGGCTTCCGAACGGGCGAAAGCCGTCAACCAATACCTGGCAGGAAAGGGAATTTCCGCCGACCGCTTCACCGCGATGGCTGCCGCATCCACTAATCCGGACCAAGGCGCCAGGCTGACCGTCCGCAGCCGATGACAATTCCCACGAGTCGATGTGTTCGGGTAACAACCATCCGAACAGCTTGCAGTGTAGCTATCACCTAGTATTAAACCTAACATCATGTCGAACGTAACCACGACCGTTACAGAAGAGAGCAACCTGATCGAATCGCTCGGTTTCGATGACCACTTCCATGAGCATGAGCACGGTGACAAGTTCAAATCCAACTTCATCACCAAATATGTGTTCAGCCTTGACCACAAAATCATCGCCCGGCAATTCCTCATCACCGGTATGATTTGGGCCCTGATCGGTGCCGGCATGTCCGTCATCTTCCGCCTCCAATTGGGTTTCCCGGAAGAAAGCCTGGCCTGGCTTCGGCCGCTGCTCGGCAAATGGATTGAAATCAACGCGGACACAGGTGTCGGTACCTTGTCACCGGAATTCTATTACGCCTTGGTGACCATGCATGGCACGATCATCGTCTTTTTCGTACTGACGGCAGGATTGAGCGGCACCTTCAGCAATCTGTTGATTCCATTGCAACTCGGTGCACGGGACATGGCCTCGCCTCTGTTGAACATGCTGTCCTACTGGTTCTTTTTCCTGGCTAGCGTCATCATGTTTTATTCCCTGTTCCTCAGCACGGGCCCGTTCGCTGGCGGATGGGTGGCATACCCGCCGCTCAGTGCGTTGCCCCAGGCTTCGGACGGTTCCGGCACTGGTATGACCTTGTGGGTGCTGAGTCTCGTTTTCTTTGTCATCTCCGTCGGCCTGGGTGGCATCAACTACATCACCACGGTGCTGAACATGCGTACCAAAGGCATGGGTATGTGGCGGATGCCGCTGACCATCTGGGCGTTCTTCATCACCGCCATCATCGCCCTGCTGTCCTTCCCGGTCCTGGTCTCCGGCTTCCTGCTCCTGATGTTCGACCGCGGCCTGCATACGAGCTTCTACCTCAGTGAAATCTTCATCGGCGGCCAGGCGCTTGACCACGTCGGTGGCAGCCCGGTCCTGTATCAGCACCTGTTCTGGTTCCTGGGACACCCGGAAGTTTACATCATCATACTTCCGGCCATGGGTCTCGTCTCAGAGGTATTGTCCGTACATTGCCGCAAGCCGATCTTCGGGTACAAAGCGATGGTGTTCTCCATTCTGGCCATCGCCTTCCTGTCCTTCATCGTCTGGGCACACCACATGTTCATGTCCGGTGTCAATCCGTTCATTTCCAACTTCTTTGTGATCTTCACACTGATCATCGCCGTACCTTCGGCCGTGAAGGTCTTCAACTGGATCTCCACCATGTTCCGGGCCAACATCCGGTACAACCCTGCCTCGATGTTCGCCATCGGTTTCGTGTCACTATTCATTTCCGGTGGCTTGACAGGTATTTTCCTCGGTAACTCCGCCATCGATATTCAGATGCACGATACCTACTTCGTCGTGGCGCACTTCCATATCGTCATGGGTGTGGCCGCATTCTTTGGGATGTTCGCGGGCATTTACCATTGGTTCCCCAAGATGTACGGCCGCTTCATGAACGACACCCTGGGCAAATTGCACTTCTGGGGCACACTCATCGGAGCATACGCGATCTTTTGGCCGATGCACTACCTGGGTATGGCCGGTGTTCCCCGTCGTTACTACCGTTTCGATAATTTCGACACTTTCTCGCATTTCGCGGACATGAACCAATACATCACCATTGCAGCCATCCTGACCTTCGGCTTCCAGGTATTGTTCGTAATCAACTTCTTCTACAGCATCTGGAAAGGAAAGCGGATGACCTCACAGAACCCTTGGGGTGCTTCCACGCTGGAATGGACTACACCTGTTCAGCCTGGACACGGAAACTGGCCGGGCAAGATTCCCGCTGTACAACGCTGGCCCTACGATTACGGTAAGGACGGCCGGGAATTCATCCCACAGATCGAACCACTGGGCAAAGACGAATCGGTCTCCGCACACTGACCGTGTCCGGATGCCGATCACACCAAGAATTCCGCCAGATGCAATCTAACGGTATCAGGGAAACGAACGAGACGGTAGCCAGCGACAGCTTGCTGACCCTGGTCTTGGGAAAGACCAGAGACCTGGGTATGCTGGTCAAGTTCCGGCTCAGCCTGACGGTCGTTTTTTCCGCTGTCCTGGCGTATCTGATCGCCTGGCCGACTGCGGAGCGTGTTTCCTTGGTTCCCGTGTTGGTGCTGGCGCTCGGCGGCTTCTGCGTCGCGGGGGCCGCCAACGCCCTGAACCAGGTGCTGGAGCGAGATTACGACCGGCTGATGAAGCGGACGGCGGACCGGCCGGTCGCCAGCGGACGAATGAGCATCTCCGACGGTGTGCTTACCGCCGGCCTGCTCAGCGTGGCTGGACTGATGCTGCTGGCGACATTCAATCCCTGGACTGCGTTGTTCGGGGCGCTGGCCTTGCTCAGCTATGCCTTTCTTTACACGCCGATGAAGCGCATATCCACCGCCGCCATCGCGATCGGTGCCCTCCCGGGCGCACTCCCGGTCCTGATCGGCTGTGTTGCCGCGGAAGGACAGGTCAGCTCTCTCTCCCTGACTTTGTTCGCGATCCAGTTCTTCTGGCAGTTTCCCCATTTCGGAGCCATCAGTTGGCTTGGATTCGAGGATTACCAACAGGCGGGATTCCGCTTTGTGGCCAATTCTGCCGGGGAATGGGACCGATCCATCGGCCTGCAGGGTTTCGTTTACGCCCTCACGCTGGTTCCTTTGAGCATTTTGCCTTGGTGGACCGGCATGACAGGATTGATTTCGATGGCCATAGTTTGCTTACTCGGCGGTGCTTACGCTTGGCTGAGCTGGCGCCTTTATCGCTCCAACGAACGGAAAGCTGCCTTGGCGCTGATGTTCTTTTCTTTTTTTTACCTGCCCTTGGCACTGATGGCCTATTGGCTGGATAAAATATGACCATGCGCGTGACAGTACAGGAATACTCCACCCGAAACAAGATTCATCCGCACAAGTTCGCTTTGTGGGCCGGTTGCGCATCCCTGATGATGATGTTCGCTGCCCTCACCAGCGCTTACATGGTCCGGATGGCGGCAGGAAACTGGCTGGAATTCGAGCTGCCAGCTGTGTTCCGAATCAGCACGGCCATCATGGTGGCCAGCAGCCTGACGGTTCACGGTGCTTACATCGCATATAAGAAAGGCTTGGAAAAACCTTACAAGTTGATGCTGGCGGCCACCTTCCTCCTCGGTGCTGCTTTTTTTGTCTCCCAGTATCTCGGTTGGCAGACTTTGCAGCAGATTGGCGTACCTTTCACCCTCAACCCCTCCGGTGATTTCGTGTACGTCATATCGTGGTTGCATGCCGCCCACGTGGCCGGCGGAATCGCCGTGCTGGCCGTGGCACTGATACACGCCTTCGGCTTGCCTTTCCGTGTGACGCCGCGGCGCACGCTCCGATTGGAATTGTCTGTCACATACTGGCACTTTGTAGATGTGCTCTGGTTGTATCTGTTCATATTTCTATCGACCTATCGCTGAGCCGGCAAATCGCCTGGCGTCACATGGTCCGGCTGTGATTTTTCACTAACTAAACTTTCATATCTATAACATGGCGCAAGATACCGCAACCCTGCAACATACCCCCGAAAAGGACGAGCAGCTGTGGTCCGGTGGTAAGGAACCCTTCAAGGCAAGCTACGGCAAACTCATGATGTGGTACTTCCTGCTGTCGGATGCCTTCACTTTCGCAGGTTTCCTCATCGCCTACGGCGCACTGCGATTCAGCAGCAAGACCTGGCCTATACCGGATTTCGTATTCTCCAAGATTCCTTTCTACCATGGAGAAACGGAGTGGCCGCTGATTTTCGTCACTTTCATGACATTCGTACTTATCGCCAGCTCCGTCACCATGGTTCGTGCTGTCCAGGAAGGCCATCGGGAGAACAAAAGAGGTGTCGTCCTGTGGATGTTCCTTACCATCCTTGGCGGGGCTACTTTTCTGGGTTGCCAAGCCTGGGAGTGGACCACCCTGATTGCAGAGGAAGGCGTCACCATCAATACCAACCCGTTTTCCATGCACAGCGAGGGCGGACAGTATCTGTCCGGTGCTGAATTGGAAAGGCTCGGTTTCTCCAAGGTGGAGACTTCCGTCCATGGAAACCCGACCACTTACTACCTCGAAAAAGGCACAGCAGACCTACCGGAAAACCGGTATTTCGAAAAAGTGACCCATGCCGGAACGTCCAAAGTTGGTGAATCCTTCGAAGTGGGCAGCCCGTATCTCATTACCGTCAACCACGGGACTCATCTGTATGAGAACGCAGCCTACAAATCGAGTGGTGGTGAGGTGACCAAAGAAGCCCTCGGTCCGAGGGCATTCGGTGCCTTGTTCTTTTTTATCACTGGTTTCCACGGATTCCACGTCTTCTCGGGAGTGGTCTTCCTGACCATCGTCATGATCAACGTTGCCAGCGGCATATATGCCAAGCGGCATAACCACTACGAGATGGTGGAGAAAATAGGATTGTACTGGCACTTTGTGGATCTCGTCTGGGTCTTCGTATTCCTGGTCTTCTATCTGCTCTGATCCCTTTCGATACCAATGCAACCGTAACCTTAACCTTTCGCCTTAAACAATACCTGCGACATGGATGCACATATGAGTTATGAAGACCAGAAGAAACTGGTCGTCAAGGGGCTGAAAATCCTGGGTGCCGTCACGATTATCGAGGTGCTCATCGCTTTGCTAGCCAAGGGACACCTCATCCCCGGCGTTTCCTTCAGCGGACTTTTCAATTATATCTATATGATGTTCATGGTAGGCTTCAGTTTGTACAAAGCCTATTTCATCGTCTATAACTTCATGCACATGGCTCACGAGGTGCAAGGCTTGCGCTGGAGTGTGCTCCTTCCGACCCTGCTGTTGGTCTGGGCTATCGTCGCCTTCTTTCAGGAAGGTAACTCCTGGGGCCAACGCCGGGAAGTCATCGAAATGAAGAACAAGGAGGAAGCCAAATCCGGTGAGAGACCCGCAACCGGCCTGCGTTCAGCAGAAGGGGAAACCTATCATCTGCCTGGATAAGCCTTTTCCTTTTATCCGGCTGACTTCCGTTCACCGCAACCGGTGAGCCAGCGGCCGCACCGTCCTCCGGTGCGGCCGTTCGCTTCTCATCCTCCTTATCGCGGATTCCGCTAGTCACACCCGCTGCGGTTACCAAAACAAAAACAGCCTCCTGCTGTTGAAAAAGGGGTGTTCGAAAAAGATTGTACAGGAAATCGCCGAATACGCGGTCCGACAATGCGGCAAACCGGTTCGCCGCACTTCCTTCTCTCATGGCCTGAACCGGTAGCTATCAAACAAGCAGCAGAAAGATGCAACAGAGTCCTTCCGACCGGTCTTGGAAACGAATCAACACCCTCCTCACCCTCACCCTGCTCTTCGTACTGCCGGCGGTATCGTGGTGGTACCTTTCCAAAGGACTGGATTACCGCCGCGCCTCAATGGCGGAGATGCAAGATTACGGCAACATCGCAGATTTCACGTTGGTTGACCAGCTGAACAGGCCCTTTCGTATGTCGGACCAACACGGCAAGGCGGTGGTCATTCAGTTCCTGCCGGCAGACGGAAAGGAAGCCGCCGCCCGAACGGAACGCCTGGGTAAAGTGTTCGAAAGTTTCCGGGACGCGGACGACATCCAGTTCCTCTCCTTCGCACCGACGGACAGCCTGCTCGCCACACGGGAACGCGCCGTCCGGTTGGGCATCACCGATGCCAGCATCTGGCGCTTGTTGACAGCGCCCGACACAACTTTGCAGCGCCTTTCCACCCAGGTTTTTGGTTTGGAAGGCCCGGCAGACCAACGCCTCGTCCTGGCGGATACCAGCCTCACCATGCGCCGCTACTACGATGTCGGGGTGAATGAGGACATGGGACGACTGGTGGAACAAATTGCCATCGTCATCCCCAAACAAAGGCGGCGGTAACTTGTTACAAGACCACTTTCTAACCGCATACCGGTCGGGGTGGCGACAAACCTCGTTCCGCTTCTGTTTTCAACCGTACAATGCCGTTGCCATGTCCACTGCCAATATCAACTTGGAAAAGAAACTCAACCGGATAGCCTGGGCCATTTCTGTCGCAGTCCTGGCGCTTGTGGTGCTCATGCGAAAAATAAAGATCGACACGACCGTCGATTTCAGTTTTCTGCCGGCTGTTTATTCTTCCCTCAACGGCCTGACCGCCCTAATCCTGCTCGCCGGCTGGCGGTTCGTCCGGACCGGTCGGCATGACCTGCACCGCAAGGCCATGACCACCGCCATGGCCACTTCTCTCATGTTCCTGTTGGGGTATGTCCTATACCATATCACCACCCCGGAGACGCGATTCGGCGGGGAAGGGATCATCCGGGGGATTTACCTGTTCCTCCTTGCCACCCATGTCATCCTGGCGGCGGTCATCTTTCCTTTCATACTGTTCACTTTCATCCGTGCTTACACAGGCCAGTTCGACCGTCACCGACGCATGGCGAGATGGGTCTACTGGCTATGGCTGTACGTCGCGGTAACCGGCCCGGTGCTTTACTTCATGATCCGCCCTTATTATTCCTGATCGCATCCTTTACGAGGATGACAGGAATTTCCTAACTTTCCGTTCGTAACAGTCATCAAATCACCAAGCCATGGCAGTCCGATACATACGTTGCCTGTCCGTCGCACTCCTCCTGTCCTGCTTCACCCTTCCTGCGGCACACGCACAATGCCCGATGTGCAAAATCGCGGCGGAAAGCAACCTGAAGGACGGAGGGAAGGCAGGGAAAGGGCTGAATGCCGGCATCCTGTACATGCTGGCCCTACCCTACCTGCTTGTCGGTACCATCGGATTCGTCTGGTGGCGCAATCGCCGGCAAGACGGTTCAGCGTCGGAGCCGGAATCTGCTCAGCGCCTGGATTCCTGGTCATAAAAGTCAACCACCTTCTCATCCGTCCGAATATCCGAAGGTCGCAGGGGTTGCAAAAGCCGGATACCCTCCAAGGTGCGGCATCGGCTCAACGCAACATACACCTGGCCATGAGCGAAGGCCCCTCTGTCCAGGTCGATGACCATGCGGTCGAATGTCTTCCCTTGTGATTTGTGAATCGTGATGGCCCAGGCCAGCCGCAGCGGGTACTGTACAAAACTTCCCACCACTTCCGTCTCGATACGAAGGGTTCCGTCCCGGGAGCTTCCTTCCGCGCGTTCGTCAACAGCCCGATAGCGCAGGATCTCCCAGGTCGCCGGACCGACCCGGATATCGATGCTGCCGGGCAAGGCCCCCTCTGCAGTCCGCACCCAGATTTCATCCGGACCTATCTGCCGGACAACGCCGAGCGTGCCGTTGACGAACTGCCCGTCCGGGTCGTTGCGGACAAACATGACCTGTGCCCCTTCCTTCAGCACCAACTTCCCGTCCGTCGGAAACAAACGGGGGTCAAAGTCTCCTTCCACCTTCGCCGGATACACCTGGGGTTGCCCAGGCAAGGCGGCCAGCCGTTCCTGGTTGATACGGTCCGCCTTGGCGTTGATGGAACACAGGACGATGTCCTGCGATTCCGGTCCGTCCGAATCGGCAGCCACCGCCGGAACCTGCTGATATCGTTCGTTCAGTGCCTCCAGGTCGTCTGCATCCGCGGTATTGGTCCGTACGGCATCCAACAATCGAAGAAAATGACGGCTTTCCTGCCGGAAGACCGTGCGCAACTCATGCATGACCGGATGCAACCGTCGGTATGCCCGAGCGGAAAAAAAATAGGGCGAATCGTAAACGGATTGGAAAAGATACTTTTCCTCCGGGCCGGCAACCACCGGGGGCAGCTGGAACAGGTCTCCCACAAAAACCATCTGCACCCCTCCGAAAGGCCGCGGGTCTTCCCGATGGAGCCGCAGGGAAACATCCACCGCATCCATCACATCGGCCCGCAACATGCTGACCTCATCTATGACGATGGTCTCCAGCTGCGAGATCCATTGCAGCTGGCGGCGGCGGCGGATGTCCTGGGCCGCCAGGAAACGAGGCGGGAACCCGAAAAACGAATGAACCGTCTGACCACCCACCTGTAAGGCCGCCATGCCGGTCGGTGCAAGTATTACCATCCGCCGCCGGGTGGTCCGACGGTACAACTGCAGGAGCGTGGATTTCCCCGTACCCGCTTTCCCCGTCAGAAACACACTTTCCTCCCCGCTTTCCAACAAATCCAGCACCTGATGGAATCCTGCCGGAACGACCAAGGGAATGCGGTCTGACAATGGCCCGCTCATGGGCGCGGAATAGGCTTGACCAGGTACAGAAGAACAGGAAAATGATCGCTGTATCCGCCCATGTAGTCCTCGAAGTCGAAGGTCCGGAACGGATAGCCCTTATATCGGCCTTCCTGTTGGATCAGATAGGGTTGGTTGTAGACCTGCGCTTTGTGAAAACGGAAACCGGGAACCTCCGGATCGACCAGCCCAGCGGACAGGATGAGCTGGTCAAACAGGCTCCAGGCATCTCGGTATGCCAGGGTACCGATTCCTTTCTTGTAGAAATCATGCATGGGATTGAAGAAATCTCCGGGACGCACATCCTTCAACTTGTGCTTCGCAGCCAGCACCTGCCGGACACTCGGGCTGACAGGGTCGTCGTTGAGATCTCCCATCACGATGACCTTCGCATCCGGTTCGGACTGCAACAACGAATCTTTCAACTGTTTGCAAACCATGGCAGCCGCATTCCGGTTGGGCTGGGTGGCCGCCTCCCCACCCCGCCGGCTCGACCAGTGGTTGACCAGCACATGCAGGGGCTCTCCGTCCAGCAAACCACTGACATACAGGATGTCACGAGTATAAATCCTTTCTCCCTCCGGATTGTACAATACCAAAGGTATCGCCCGACTGCTTGTGACCTGAAAGTACTTTGGTTGGTACAGCAGACCGACGTCAATGCCCCGACGGTCCGGGGAGTCGTAATGGACGACCTCGTACTTCCGCTTGACAAGGGCAGGTTGGCGGGCCAGGTCCTCCAACACCGTGCGATTCTCCACCTCGGCCACCCCCAGCAATGCGACCCCGTCCGGGGTAAGGTCCGTCCCGAGCTCGGAGATGACCCGGGCCAGGTTGCCCAACTTGTCGCGGTAAACCGCCGGGGTCCACTTCCGCGGCCCCTCCGGCAGGAACTCCTCGTCGTTGATGGCCAGGTCGTCCTCCGTGTCAAACAAATTCTCCACGTTGTAAAATCCGACGGCAGCCACCTTGTACTGAAGCGCCTGCGCGGAAGCCGTCCTGCCGAAAAGGATGCCCGTAGAAAGCAGCATCCAACAAGCCATGTATCGCATGGTCAGCATATTTGATGTTCGTTCGCAAAGGTAACAAACTGTTCCGATACCCCCGCGGTCCGGCAATCAAGACGGCACAGCCGCTGTCTCGGCAGGCTCCCGATCGGAGGAATCCCCGTCGGCAGCGGTACCTGTCCACAAGAAAGATCCCGTTCGATCCGCCAGCCTATCCGTAGTAATATAATCGGCGGGATTGTCTTTTCAAAACATGCTTATCGTTACCTTTGCCACCTCAATCAATCCGTATGAGAAAAGTCATCCTTCCGCATCTGCTGACACTCTTGTCCTGTATCGCCCTGCATGGGCAGGCTGTCCGTATCCATGGTACGGTCCTCGACGGAGACAACCGTACCGCACTGCCCTTGGTGAGCGTAGGTACTGCCAATACGGAGGTGAACACCAACCCGGACGGTACCTTTGAGATCCGGATTCCAGGCCAGCCGGACATTGTCGTCCTGACTTTCTACAAGCAGGGTTTTTCCCTGCTCGAACGAACCGTCCTGCCCGCCGGCCGCAGCGACGTCCCCCTGGACACCGTATACCTGGTCCACCCGGTAACCAATGTCAAGGATGTGGTCACGGACGAGGACCGCATCCCCATCATCACCCTCTCCGGAGACAGCGACGGGGAACTGGACGGCGGCCAGAACATCTCCGGCATATTGTCCGCCTCCGCAGACCCCTTCATCAACGCAGCCTCCTTCAACCTGAGCAACGGCGGATTTGACATCCGTGGTTACAGCCAGGAAAGCATCGTCCTCTTCAACGGCATGCCTTTCAATTCCGTGGAAAGCGACGCCGTCTTCTGGAGTACCTGGGGCGGCCTGAATGATGTCACCCGCAACCGCTTGTCCACCTTCGACCTGAGCCCGGTCGCCTTTTCCTTCGGCGGTATCGGCGGCGCCATCGCCTTCGATACCCGCGCTTCCGAACAACGCCGCCAGAGAAGGTTCTCCTATATGTTCTCCAACCGGACCTACTCCGGCCGCCTGATGGGCACATGGTCCACCGGTATGCTGAAGAACGGATGGGCCTTCTCCTTCTCCGGGTCCCGACGCTGGGCACAGGAGGGATATGTCCCCGGCACCTTTTACGACGCATGGTCCTATTTCATGTCCGTCGACAAGAAGCTCGGCAACCACCACCTGCTCAATCTCACCTTCCTCGGCGCCCCGACCCGACGCGGTGCACAGGCCAGTTCCATCCAACAGGTCAACGAACTGGCCGGATCCAATTTCTACAACCCCAACTGGGGCTGGCAAAACGGGGAGAAAAGAAATGCCCGGGTCGTCAATACCCACCAACCGCTCCTCACCCTCCGCCACGACTGGCGCCCCTCCCAACGGACCACGCTCACCACCGCCGTCGGTTACCTCTTCGGCCGGTACGGACGTACCGCCCTCGATTGGTTCATCGCCCCCGACCCCCGACCGGATTATTACCGCAACACCCCCCTCTTCCTGGCGACCGAGAACGCCGATGCCGCCGCCGCTGTCGCCGCCGTCTACCAGGCTGACCCCGACCTGCTCCAAATCCAATGGGACAAACTCTACACCGCCAACCGCGAACATGGACAGTCCTACCAGGGCCTACCCGGCAACTGGTCCCAGTACATCCTGTCGGACCAACGCTCGGACACCCGGCGGCTGAACGCGAGCACCACGCTGCAACATGCCTTCAACAGCCGCCTGTCCCTGCAGACCGGCTTGACCGCCTACCGCGAACGAATCCATTACTTCCGGACCGTGGACGACCTGCTCGGCGGTGACTATTACCTCAACATCGACCGCTTCGCCCTCGAGAACCCCATTGCCGGACAACAACCCGGCTTCAACCTCCGCTCGGACGACGTGGTCGTCCGGGAAGGCGATACCTATGGCTACAACTATGATATCCAAGGCCGTAGATACACCGCCTGGACCCAGATCCAACTCAAAAGAAACCGCTTCGATCTCTTCCTCGCCGGCGAGTTGTCCCGAACGGAATTCTGGCGCGAAGGGTACTACCAAAACGGCCGTTTCCCGGATAATTCCTATGGCACCTCCCCCTCCCAATCCTATACCAACGCCGGTACCAAAGGCGGCGTCACCTTCAAACTCAACGGCCGAAACTACCTCTATGCCAACGCCGCCTTCCTGAACCGCGCACCGGATGCCCGCAATGCATATGCCTCCCCCCGCCTGCGCGACCAAATCGTTCCCGGCCTGCAGGAGGAACAGGTCCGCTCCTTCGAGGCCGGCTACCAGCTTCGCGCACCCGGCGTCAAGGCCAGGGCCACTTTCTTCCATACGCAATTCAACAACGGACTGCGCCTGAGCCGATTCTTCCTGCCCGGTGACCTCACCCGGTTCGGCACCTACCTCCTCACCGGCCTGGACCGCCGACACGCCGGTCTGGAGGCTGCCGTCGAAGCCAAACTGAGCCCATCCCTCACCTTGCGCGGCGCAGGCTGCATCGGGGAATATATCTTCACCTCCCGCCCCAACGGCATATTCGTGCAGGATGACGACGGCGTGATCCGTGACCGCGGCACCATCTATCTCAAGAATTTCTATGTACCCAACTCCCCCCAGACCGCCGGCAGCCTGGGACTCGAATATCGAGCCCCTAAATTCTGGTCCGCCAGCGTCACCGTGAATTATTTCGACCGCAACTACCTTGATGTCAGCCCGGAACGTCGTACCGCCGACATGGTCTTCGGCCTGCCGGATGACGGTGCGCTCTTTCGCGAAATCATCACCCAAACCGAAGCACCCGATGCCTTCACCGTGGACCTCTTTGCCAACAAATCCTTCAAAGTGGACGACCTGTTCCTATACCTCACCGCCGGTGTAACCAACCTGCTCAACGCAACCGTCGTCACCGGCGGCTTCGAACAGCTCCGCTTCGAACGGGCGCAAGTGGAACAGACCGGTATCAATGTCTTCCCGGAACGCCGCTTCTACGCCTTCGGCACCAACTTTTTCCTGATGGGCGCCATTCGTTTCTGATGCCGCCCCTTCCACCGCGAACAGCTTAAATTCATTTGTTTATGAAAAAATCGCTTCTTCTCCCGCTGCTGGCCGTCACCCTCTCCTTCCTCCTCCCAGGTTGTGTAAAGGATGATTTCGACCAACCCCCGACCACCGGGGAAGACCCCGGACTCACCGCCAACTACACCATCGCAGAACTCAAGGCGCTACACCAGAACGGTGGCCCCGCCACGACCGTCTCCGAAGACCTCGTCATCAGCGGCATCGTCATCGCCGATGATTTCTCCGGCAACTGGTACAGAACCTTCGTTATCCAGGACGAAACTGGCGGTATCGAAATCCTGACCGACCTGCGCGACTCCTATGTGCTCTATCCTCGCGGTCGGGAAATCTATGTGAAGTGCAAAGGGTTGGTTATCAAAGACTATAATAACCTCGTCCAATTGGGTGGCTATGTCGCGGCAGATAATTCCCTGGGGCCTATCGTCGAAGTGGCAGACTTCCTGGTGAAAGGAGCCAAGCAGGAAGTGCCCGCGCCCCGACTTCGCAAAATCAACGAACTGACAACCGCGGATGTCAGCACCCTGGTGACCCTGGAGAATGTTCAGTTCTCCCTCTCCGATGCCGGCCGTACTTTTGCCGATGCGGTCAACCAGGCCGCTGCCAACGTCTTCCTGCAGGATTGCGCACTCGATGAGGTCATCGTGCGGACCAGCGGCTTCGCCGATTTCGCCGGCGCCACAGTCCCCGCCGGCAACGGTTCCTTCACCGGCGTCCTCTCCATTTTCCGGAATGACCTCCAGTTCCTGATCCGCGACCTCGACGACCTGTCCTTGGACGGCACCCGCTGCCAAGGAGGTGCCAACCCATGCGACGGAACCGGCTCGGCCGTGACGGTCAACGGCATCGACGAAAATTTCGAATCCGGTGCCAATAACGATCCCGTCCAGCTGTACGGCTGGACCAACATCGCCACCAAAGGGTCCCGGTCCTGGCAGTTCAAGGAATTCAGCGGCAACGTCTATGCCCAGGCCACCGCCTACAATGACAACGCCGCGGAGATGGAAACCTGGCTGGTCAGCCCCTTCATCCAACTGACCGAACCGCTCTCCCTCTCCTTTGAAACCACGACAGCTTATTATACCCATGACGGACTGTCCGTCCTCCTCTCCTTCGATTACGAATGCGATCCCCTCGCCGCTACCTGGCAACCGCTCAACGCCGCCCTCGCCGGACAGAATGATGCGAACTACGCCTGGGTTCCTTCCGGCAACATCGACCTGTCTTCCCTCGTCGGCCAGACGTTCGCCATCGCTTTCAAATATGTCGGCAGCGGTACCAACGGCCAGACCTGTACTTTCCAACTCGACAACATCAAGTTGGGCAGCGGCGGCGGCCCCGTTGACCCCTGTGTCTCCAACCCGACGCCTGTCGTCCCCTCGCTCGATGAAAATTTCAACACCGGCGCCAATAATGCCGAAGTCAATATCTCCGGATGGAACAACTTCATTGCCGACGGTGCCCGCAGCTGGTTGTTCAAGGAGTTCAGCGGCGATGTGTATGTTCAGGCGACCGCCTACAACGATACCGGTAATTCCATGGATACCTGGCTGATCTCCCCCCTCATCGAAGTCGACGGCCCGAAAGAACTCAACTTCCAAACCGCCAAGGCTTTCTGGACACATGACGGACTGACCGTCTACCTCTCCACCGATTACGATTGCAGACCGCTCGACGCCACCTGGACACCCCTCCAGAATATCACCGTCGCCGGCCAGAACGACGCGGACCACGCCTGGATCGCCTCCGGCCCCGTCGACCTCTCTCCTTACATCGGAAAGAAGGTCGCCATCGGTTTCCGTTATGTCGGCAGCGGCACCGGCGGACAGACCACTTCCTACCGCGTGGACAACGTGGTGGTGGACTGAACAAACGCAACCAACTATCAAGAGAAGCGGCTGTACGGCGAAGGTGCCGTACAGCCGCTTTTCATTGCCTGTGTACCCAATACTGTACGATGAAACACCGCGCCCCCGCTCCTATACCGCCGTGTCATTTGGCAAGGCCGTATTCCGAGACAAAAGCCTGGACTGACGCAATGTGCTCGGCGGGGCAAGCCTGTCTGCGATGCAACCCGTTCACAACCCGCCCAAGCGCTCCGCCATCGCCATACCCGCCAAATGACCACCCGTCCAGGCAGCCTGGAAGTTGAATCCTCCCGTGACCGCGTCAATGTCCAGCACTTCACCCCCGAAGTACAAGCCCGTACAACGTTTGCTCTCGAAACGCCGGAAATCCACCTCCCGCAGTTCCACCCCGCCCGCTGTCACGAACTCCTCCTTGAAGGTGCTCTTCCCTGTCACTTTGTATGCCCCGGCCGTCAGTTCCGCCGCCAACCGACGAAGGGCCGCATTGGATTGGTCCGCCCACTTGTCTTCTCCCCGCATACCAGCCGCCAGGTACAACCGCTCCCATAATCGCTTGGGCAGGGTATCCGTGTAGGGACTGTATCCTGCCAGGGTGCGGCGGGCATGTTCCTGCCGAACAGCTACCAACCGATCATATGCCACCGATTCCCGCTCTTTACCCAACCAATTGACTATCAAATTGAAATCATATCCACAGGCGTGCAGCTCCCGGGCACCCCACGCCGACAGCCGAAGTACGGCCGGACCACTCAGCCCCCAATGTGTGATCAGCAACGGGCCCTCCGACCGCAACGGCGATTCCACTGCCGACAAAGTAGCATCGGCTACGGACAGGCCGGACAGCCCCTCCAGCCTTGGGTCACGGAGCTGGAAAGTGAACAGGGATGGTACCGGTGGAATGATGGTGTGTCCCAAAGATGCCAGCAAACTCCAGATTCGGCTGTTGCTGCCGGTGGCGACCATCAACAGCCGGCTGCGGAAAAACCGCTGCCCCGCCGTCACGCGGAAGCACTCCTCCCTATTGGCCGCCGGATATCCGATGTCCTGCACGTTGGTGCCTGTCAACACCCGGACACCAGCCCGTTCGGCGCTTTGTATCAGGCAATCCACTATGGTGGCCGAACGATCCGTCACGGGGAACATCCTCCCGTCCGCTTCCGCCTTCAACCGTACTCCCCGGCGGGCAAACCACGCCATTGTCTCCGCCGGCCCGAACACCTCGAATGGACCCCGCAAGGCCTTGCCGCCTCTCGGGTACGAACGGACCAACTCGGCCGCATCATGACAGGCATGGGTGACGTTGCATCTTCCTCCGCCGGAGATCCGCACTTTCTGCAACACCTCCTGCCCCCGTTCGAGGACCAACACATTGAGGCCTGGCCGGGCTTCCGCCACGGTCACCGCCGTGAAAAATCCGGCCGCACCACCACCGATGATAATGGCGTCGTACAGGGTGTCCACGCCCGTCACGAACGGATGAATTTCGCCCGCAAGGGAACCCGCGAAGGCCCCACCGACAACCAATATACGCCGGCGGGCAAGGCACTCACATCCAGTCCGCCGTCCAGGTCGGATAAGGGCCCGGATGCCGACAAGCGCCCCGTCACGTCAAAAATCCGGTAGCTGTCGGCGGAATCCGACCATGCTTCCGGCAGTCGAACATGGAGGCGGCCGGCAACCGGATTGGGAAAGACCACCAACACCGGATCGCCCGCATCCGACACCGCTTTAGCCGGTACCAGACAACCGAGGTCCAACGGCGCGGCATAAAGACCCAATCCGCCTCGGTAATTACCAACCAGCATTTCCAACAGGCCGTTACCCGATACCAGGTCCCCGAAAGCCGGCCGCACGATCTCCCCTTCCTTCACCTGGCCTTCCGCTGACAGAAGCAGAGGGAATCCTCCGCCTGTCAAACTGTCGGCCAACACCTCGTATACACTGATCTTTCCTTGTTCAGACCCCGTGGCCAACAACATCCTGCCGTCACATTCCACGACAGCAGGAGCGCTGTATCCGGTCACGTAGCCCGGTGCCTGGGTGTTGATTTCTCCCAGATACCGGTTGTTGGGCGCCTCGTCCGGATCGGAGTGGAACTCCGGACTTCCAACAGTGCCGATGTTAGGAAAAAAATTGAGGTTGCCGATCCGCTCGCCGATGACCAGGTCGGCCAGGCCGTCCTGATTGAGGTCGTGGATGAAAGGCGTCGCATATTGGCCGACATTCACGTTCTTCCATTGCGGTTGGATGGGACCGAATGTCATCGGCTGGTCCGGCCCGGCCGTATTCTCCGCATAAAAGAGACTGCCGTAGCGTTCCCCCACCAACAGGTCGAGGTCGCCGTCCTGGTCCAGGTCGCCGAAAGCTGGTGCGAAACCGAAGGAAGTCGCGGCAAACTGCTTGAAGTTCAACCAATTTTCTGAAACCACCTCAAAAACCGGTGATTCCGCCGTACCGGTGTTCCGAAGCAACACCAGGAACGGATCGTTTTGGAATCCAGGCAGCCACCGGTTGATGTTGCCCACCACGATGTCGAGCAGGCCGTCCCCATTCTCATCCACGAAAGCGGGCTGGGCACCGGTACCCCAATCCAGCATGGTCTCTACCAGCCAATCCTTTTGCTGGCGCTCAAACTGCGGGTTCTCATCCGTTTGTATGTTGCGATAGAACCAAGCTACCTCCCGGTCCAATGAGCCGTCCTTCTTGTTGGGCGACACCAGGATGTCCCGTTGTCCGTCCTGGTCGGCATCAAGATAATAAGCGGCGGGAAAATCGTAGATCTCGACCGGCACATCCTGCTTGGGGAAGGTGGAGTCCTGCTCGTTGACCCAGGCGACGGCGGTATTGCCGCCGTTCATACCCAAGATCAGATGGGGATAGATCAGGTCACCGTACAGCACCTCCTTGTCCCCATCCTGATCCATGTCAAACGTGCACAATGTGGCCCCGCCGTGGAGCCCGCCGTTTCTCGTGTCTTCCGCCAGGGGGTCCTGAAAGCCGAACACACATTCCGTAGGGTCGTCGCTCATGGTGAGCGACTGGGCGAAAGGCTCGATGTAGAATTGTCCCCAACAATCGTCCTGGAGCTTTAAGATCAGGGTGTCGTCCGTATATCCTTGTTCCAGGGCGGTGTTTTGGTAGTAGTTGACTTTGCTGCCGGCGGAATTGAGGCCAAGGATGTCGAGGTCTCCGTCCCCGTCGAGATCGTCAATGGCCGGGAGATCCGGCGGATTGACCGGGATGTTGGTGAAGCCGCCACTGATGAAGATCGGGATGACATCAAAGAACCATTGCGGGAACGCAATGCGTTCGAATTGCAACTGGTTGCCGACGAAATGTCCGCGGTACACCTTGATACCGGGCAAACCCTCGTCTCCCGCATGGGCGAACAGGTCCGGGACACCGTCCCGGTTGTAGTCGCGCAGCAAGGCGAAATTGCGACAAAGGGGAAAGGCGGCGACGAGCTGAGGGGCGAAACTATATGTCGGCCCGCCCGGACCTTGTCCGGTCTGGGCGAAGGCGAGGTGGACACTCCCGTTCCGGTCGTATAGGTACAGGTCCGCCGCTCCGTCTCCGTTCAGATCCGCCATGGACCATTGGGGGGCGTTCAATCCGCCGGCCCAAGGGTTCTCCAAGGGGGTGTCGTTTGAAAAAACCGGTACCTGCAGGCGCTGGAATACCTGCGCGTCGAGCCTCGCTCCCGAAGGAAGCAACAGGACGCTTCCGGCCGACACCAGGCGGACGCAAAGGCGTACAAAAGCATGTTTCATCATGTTGTTGAGCTTTGACATGACAGGGTCGATTGTCTGACCGGACATCGTCGCTTCCCGTACAGCTGGCTGTTCGGACGAGGCTGTCCTATTTATCGCGGGCAGAAACCGACGGTCCCGAAAGGCCGGTCGCACGAATTTCCGGGAGCTATGCCCTGCTTTGGCCAAAGGTACCGTTCAGGACGGACATACCCTCCCGGAGAAGGCCTTTTTGTTCTCCTCCTTGCAGCAATCAGCTTCGTTCGCCGAAAAGAAGGCTGCCGATCCGTACCAGGGTGCTGCCCTCTTCCAGCGCAATGCGATAATCCCCGGACATGCCCATGGACAACTCCCGGAAAGCTTCGTCCTTCGGAAAGAAACGCTCTTTCAGGAAGTCGAAGGTCTCCCGCAAGGTGCGGAACTCCGAGCGTATCTGCGCGGTGTCATGCGTGAAAGAGGCCATACCCATGACGCCGACCAGCCGGACGTGCCGCAGGGTTCGGAATATGGGGTCGTCAAGCATCTCCGCTGCCTCGGCCCTGGAAAGACCGTATTTGGTCTCTTCCCGGGCGATGTGGAACTGCAGCAGACAATCGATGGTCCTGCCGCACCTGGCGGCCTGCCGGTCGATTTCCCGCAGCAGCCGGAGACTGTCCACCGAATGCACCAGGGTCACGAAAGGGGCGATGTACTTCACTTTGTTGGTCTGCAGATGGCCGATGAAATGCCAACGGATATCGGCAGGCAAGGCCGACTGCTTCTCAACCAGCTCCCGGACCTTGTTCTCCCCGAAATCGCGTTGCCCTTCGGCATGACAACGGAGAATCGCTTCGGCCGGCTGGGTCTTGGATACCGCTATCAATGACGCACGATATGGTCGCAATTCCGCCGCCATGGCTTCGCAGGAGTGGGATGGCGTTTGTTTCATGTGCTGGATTGTTGAAGACCGGACCGCTGTTCGGAGAAAGTCCGCTCATCCAGTTACAACAATGATTCCGGCATACGGGTTGTGCACATGAACCATAAATGCCTTAGAACCATCGTGCCCGGATATTTGTTATATTACGGTCGTTTAAGTCCGGGGAACCGATGGTCCCGACTGGTCCAAACATCCTTGAAAAATTAACTGTCCGATTCCGCCCGACACACCCTATTCGAGTAAGAAGGGATGAATCGGTCCCACAAAACAAAATCATTGTCATGAAAGCCATTCTAATAGCCATGCTCTGGCTGCCCTTCTTGGCTACCGCAGGCGTAAGTCCTTCTCCTGCCGGTAACGGTACCGAGACCTTCAAAGTGCTGGGTAATTGCGGCATGTGCAAGCAACGAATCGAAAAAGCCGTGACGGTAAAAGGTGTCAAGTATGCCGTTTGGGATGAGGAAACCAAGCTATTGACGGTTCGGTTCAATCCGAAAGTCGTCACCCTGGAATCCTTGCACGAACGCTGCGCAGCGGTGGGCCACGACACGGCACGCGCGAAAGCATCCGACGACGTGTATAACAATTTGCACGGTTGTTGCCAATACGATAGGGATGCCGGGTTCTGAGAACCGCGAACCTTACGCTTTACCTGGGAGGTAGCATGCTCGGACCCGACCTGTCCGCATACCCGTGGGATTCGGAAAACCGGCAGGGAGAAACCCAACTCCTGCCATGTGCCAATTTGTCCGTCTCCTTATCCTCGGCCTCTGCTGCCTTTCGACAAGCTTCCGAGCGGAAGGCCAAAACAGCGCCTATTGCCTTCCCCTGCACAATCATGTCCCGGCTGCCTTCGGTACCGGCTATCTCGGAACGGTTTCCCTTGGCGGCACCTTGCAGTCCAGGAGCCGGCTGAGCGGGGATTTCGTCAATCCGGATGGCAATGCCATGGTTTCCGTCGGTCTGGGTAACCCTACGCGATGGGTCGGCCTGCAGGCAGGACTGAACATCTACGGATTGTCGAATGAACGGGGCGCTCCGGACAACCTGCTGGAGGGAAGCCTCGACCTACACCTCAATCGGCGGATCGCCGATACCTGGTGGCTGGCCGGCGGTGCCCTCGACCTGTTCGGATGGCAGCTGGCGCCGGCCCATCGGTTCACCAGCAGTTATGTGGCCCTGACCAAAGTCATCAACCTGTCCGCATCAGAAGATTCCGACCACTCTTTCGCCAAGTCCGCCTACCTGACCATCGGAACCGGCAACGGCCGCTTTCGGTCCGACGGAACATATGACCTGACACGCTCCGGTCCTTTCGGTCTGCTGTTCGCGACAACCCTGGCGCTTTCAACCCGGTGCCATGTCTTTGCAGAATGGAGCGGATACAGTACGACCGCAGGTTGCTATCTGTCACCACTCCGGCAGTTTCCACTGGTTCTTATGGCCGGCATAGACGACGTTCCCAACAAAAAGTGGAAATTCATCGCGGGGGCTGCCTGGGGCTTCCGGCTGGGGCGTGCGGCAGGACAGGACCAGTCCGCACCAGGCTGGTTCCTGCCAGGGATTCCGGCACCCCAAACCTCCAGGATTTGACCGTCCTGCCATGCTTCGGAACGGGCGTTTACTGACAACCAGGCGCTCCGCTTCCGGCTTTCATCCGTCCTTTCACTTCATTACAGGTTCCCACCTCCTACAGACGATGCAAATATCATAGCCATCCCCTGCCGATTTACAGATTGCCCATGCCTTCCGCTGCTGCCTTCCACGAAGCTAAAAAAACGGTACGGCAACAAGGCGGAACATTGGAACGCTGCGTCAGGAGCTACCGGCATTGCTCGAAAACGGAACGGAAGCATGCCGCGCTTCTCCAGGCGCCCCGTGGTGTCCGTGGCGACCGTGTACTACAGAATGGATCTCCTGAAGCAATCCTTCGGCAACTGCATTGAAACCAGAAGGCGGGAAGGCGGATTACCCCGTTCTCCCGCCGATCTGTTGTGGACAGATGAGGTGCGAACCAGTTCCTGACTTTTTCCGGATGTGGAAAGGCTGGACCGGCTGTTTGGAAAGCTGTGAGGATGACCGGGCTGACGCACGACAATGGTACTATCCATGCTGCCAGCCAGATGATTTGCATGACAGCTAAGAGGAACCCGGCTAAGCGGAGCATCAACATTTCCACCGCAACCCCACGTACGGGGAAAAATCTGGGCTCCTGAACCGTGTCCGCAGCATCGTGAAAATGTTATTTGGCAAGGCTCGGGCTATTTTTTTTAAATCGAGCGACTGGAACAACAAAGTTGCTAATGAGTCCGTACGTCCGATGAACAGGCCATCATCCGCCTGGAACGAAAGGTACCGGTGCTGATTCCGAAAGACACGAACCTGGATAGTTTGCGAAGCCGAAAACGCGATAAATTACCTGCCTGGGTTACAGCGCCGCAAAACCGGTTGAGCCAAGGCCAGCATATGAAAATCTTCGGATGTTTTTCATAATCGCTTAATAGCCTGTATAAAGTGAAAAAATAAAATTGCTCGCGGAACGGGCACAAAAACCAGGGCCCAAAAGAAAGCTGCTCGTTCTTTCCTTCGGATTCTCGAAGCGTGATATACGCTTCCCTTATGCTGTTTCTGAATAAATTCCATTTGTTCTGCACTTTAGAACGCTATTGTCGCTTGATGAACCTGCATGCGCAGAAAGATTGGTCATGTGTCGAAACGCCCGACGCATCCTGGATGAGAACAAGCCTCGCATGATGGCGGTGGCCCCCACCCCGGGCACCGGAAATCCGCTGTTCATGGCCTTACGAAATACCATTTTCCAGGGAGAGGAACGCAAGGCCTGCATCCCGGTTGGGATACTGTTTATTGTCGACAACCTTTTGAAAGTCAACATAAGGAACAAATCCCTTGGCCTTAGGAACTACCTTTTTTCAGGCAAGTATCATTCGGCGGCCTGGCGGGGCAACGTCACATAAACGAGCAATAATGATAAAAAGGTTATAGTTTTATAGGTGTAACCTTTTTTATTTGTCCCAATTGAAGTAATGGCATATAGTGAATATCAAGCTGACCGCATTCGTCAACGATTAAAGAAGGTCAATCTGACTGAAGAAAAAAAGATGATGGGCGGCCTAATCTTTATGGTTAATGATAAAATGTGTGTTGGACTTGATATCGACAAGTCAACCGGTAGTGACCGGCTAATGGTAAGAGTTGGGAAAGCACAGCATGATAAACTAATTTTTAAAAAAGGAAGTCGGGAAATGGACTTTACAGGCAGGGTTATGCGAGGATTTTTATTTATAGAAGATAGTGGATTTGATTCTGAAAAAGATCTGGACTTTTGGATAGAAAAGGCACTATATTTTAATCTTGAAATAAGTTAAGTAATACCTACAACAGCGGTTTTGCGTCAGGCGGATCAGTTGCCAAGGGCCAAGGAATATGACTACGTCTTGATTGGTTATTGTGCTGGATCCATACCATTGTTTGAACGACCCCACGGATCTCAACTCATGTCCATGATCGAGGATGGGGTTCTCAAGTCACATACTCAATCATCGCATTATAGCTGCATCTTTCGTCAAGAAGGGGACCTTGCCTGATACCAAGCCCGGCATACCAGGCTCCGGTCCTATCTGGCAGCTGTCCACAACTAACTGCCTGCCAGGTATGTCAATAACATCGATGAACAGGTCTCCGGGCATTGGGCGCCTGATAATTTTTTTGGGCCCTTTGCACATGATGTGGTTGGTGACGTGCTTACAACAGGTGAATTACGCAGCTATCAGTGGCTGCCACATGGTGACGTCGACCCGGTGCTTGGTATGGTATGCACGGGTGATAATGCCGTAGTCGAAAAATGCCCGGCTGATGAGTAGTTCCCGTCCGAAGCCGTGGCACAGTCCGACTGAATTGTTGCCATATCCGCACGACTGTACGGACCAGCAACACCAGCGCAGATAGCGGTAGGTGTATGCGCTCCATATCTCTCATTTGACAACAAACGTCACTTATAAACCCGATTGGCACGTGCTGGTCCGTCAACCTACGCCTCCCTCAGCGCCAGCTCGGTTCAACGCTGCACCGCCTGGCATCGCTCCAGTTCTGCAAAATGCTCCTCGAGCTGCAGCACATACCGCATCGACACCAGCGTGACCGAATAATTGAGGTCGTGTACCTGGTCGTGAGCCACTTGCAGGAAACCATCCTCCCGGTTGCCATCAGACAAATATCCGGTCAGGAACTGGTTGCTTCCCCGACCGCCCCGCAAACACATCAGCGCAGGAACGGATTCTACCCGACGATTCCCGAACCTGTCCGCTGACTTCATCCGCACTTCACTTCCGACCACCAGACCATACGGAATGGTCCGCCGCCTTGTCGGAAGCTGACATCCGATGGCCTCCGTCCGCTCGGATGGCGCATCGATGTCGGGGATGAAATCGGATGCGAAGCTTCCGCCCCCACATCACCTCCCGTACCTCCGGGGCGACAGGCTATTGTACGCTTCGACACTTAGGATGCCAGGTCGAGGTGTTTGATGCTACATGATCGGACGCAGTCACGGCGTAACCGCCGGACAACCGCCTGCCACTGCCCGGAAATTCCTTTTCACCCATCGCGGTGAAATCGCAATGAACGAACCTAGCTGGGTTCCGCTCGTGGTTCAACGTGCTGCGGACGCATCCGCCATAGGCCCCGATGATTCCTGGGAACCGTCGGAGAATGCCGAAATACTTTGTATTGCTGACGCCGACCAACTCCGTCCCGCCGAACATCACCGAGAACCGTCGAAGAATAAGCCGATACCTTAATGATGGAATGGTGACTACCCTCTCGCGGCAAATACCTTATCCAACTCAAGCAGCTGAAACCGGGCGAACGGCATACCCGGGAGGCCGTCCGAAACTTTGAACACCAAAAGGACAGCTACCACCTGATGGCCGCCCTTCTCAACCAATCCAGCCTCGAACTAATCAACCGGAATTACAAGGCATCCCAACGGATCCGGCACAGTGTCATCGGTATCATAGAAGAAGACTACGAACAGGAGGTCAGCCTCTCACCGGTCTATATCCAGCTGAGCACTAATGCACTCACCTCGCGCACTGATGCAGACATCGCCAAGGATCATGCCCCGGAGGCCATCCGGCTCGCCGAATTGTCCGCGCATAGGGATTATCTGGAGGAGGCTACCCTCTGCCTGAGCAAGTGCTACGCGAGAAGCAAGGACTTTGAAAATTTCGACCGGACCATCGGACGCTATGAAGAAATAAAAATGGAGACGACCACACTATGTGCCAAGACAGCATCGGAAGAAATGAAAATCATATACGAAAAGGATGAACTGAACAGCCAGCATCGACAGCTCCGGCAAAACGTCCATGCGAAGAACCAACTCCTGTTGAGGCTCGCCTACGGCACCGGAAGCATCATTTTCTTCCAGCTCCGCAAGCTGAAACGAAACGTCAAGATGAGGCTCCAAATGAAAATCAACCTGGTTTGTTCGAACCGGGAAGGCATCGGTCGTCCGGATACCAGGGCCGCGGATATGCCCTACGACACGGATGTCCTGACGGACAAGGATTTGTTCCGGTTGATTCTACGAAAAATCGAGCTGAAGCAACTCTACAAAAATCCCGACCTCAGCCTCGCTGACCTCGCCAAGCAGGTGAGAAGGAATAAGGTCGCGGTGTCGTAGTCCATCAAAAACGCCGGAAAACCAATTTCGGCGGACTGCTAACGAGTTCGAGGTGAATGAAGCCAGACGGCTCCTCATGGAGCCCCGATCCAGACTGACCATGGGGGACATCGCCCAGTCGTCAGGATTCAACAGCCGGACTTCCTTCAACCGGCACTGCAAGGAACTGACCGGTTTCACCCCCACAGTTTAGCTGAACAGCATGGATCTTCCCGGCGGTACCGGTACAGCGGAGGAACCCGACCGCACGGAACGGGCAGCGGACCTTCTGCTTTGCAAGCGGGCCGTTCCACTGCCTTTCCTGGCTGGTAGCGTGCCGCCCGGGTCGCAACAGCCGGTGTCCGGCCGGCACCGGCCCTCCGTTCGGGGCCTTCAGGCGTTGGCTTTCCGGTGGTCGTCCAGGAATTGCTGCAACCCGATGTCTGTCAAAGGATGGTTGACCATCGCCAGCATTGTCTTCAGCGGACAGGTGACCACATCCGCGCCGCTCTTGGCAGCCTCGGTGATATGCCGGGGATGACGGATGGAAGCGGCCAGGATTTCCGTTTCCAACCCTTGCACGGAGTAGATCTCCGCAATCTCCCGGATAAGCTCCATGCCATCCCAGGCAAGGTCGTCGATGCGGCCGATGAAGGGAGAGACATAGGTGGCACCGGCCTTTGCAGCCAGCAAGGCCTGGGCACTGGAAAACACCAGGGTGCAGTTCGTCGGTATTCCCAGTTCCGCCAGGCGGGCAATTGCTTTCACTCCATCCAGGGTCATGGGAATCTTCACCACGATGTTTCCCGCCAGGTCGGCCAGTTCCCTGCCTTCCGCCACCATGTCTGCCGCCAATGTGGAAATGACCTCCGCACTGACATCGCCGTCGACCAGCCGGCAAATTTCCTGGAAGTGTTTCGCTGTAGGGGCTTTGCCGGCGACGCCCTCTTTTGCCAACAGGCTCGGATTGGTCGTTACCCCGTCCACAATGCCCAGGGACAAGCCTTCCTCAATTT
>JBEAQU010000021.1:0-30053 GCA_041163745.1 Bacteroidota bacterium | reverse complement strand
GTGTAAGGCATGGAGGACAGGGCGGCGGTCGGGGCGATGGTGCCGTTGTCTTTGCCGGCGCCCGGTTCGTGGGCCAGGTAACCCCATGGGTTGTCGGAGGCGGTCAGGCCCCAGCAATTCTCTCCGTAACCCGGATTGTTCAGGGGGTTTGCCATGCAGTACGCTCGGTTGATGAGGGTATGGTGGCGGCTGCGAACGAAATAATTGGTGAAGGCGTCCCGCTTGTTCCGCGGATCGAAACCGAGGAAGGAATAATGGGAGAAGAAGAGCGGACCGCCCAAAGAGGGACCCACCTCCAGGGGATATCCGTACCAGGAAGCGTTGACGGCATAGTTGACCCCGGCCCAGCCGGTATTCCAGAGACTGGCCGGCACCGGATGGGTCGGGGAAGCGATGGCCAGTAGGTAGACGGCCAGGGCCTCGTTGTAGCCTCGCACAGGCAGGTTCATTTGCCAGTCGTAGTTCGGCGACCAATGCCAATACAGGACCCCCGAGCCGTTCTTCCGGAAAAAGTCCCATTCCACAGCTTCCCAGAGTCCGGTCACGGCCTGCCGCAGGGCATCCTCATAGGGATCCTCCGCATCAAAGAACGCCCGGGCGCACAGGAGCCCCTGCATCAGGAAGGCCGTCTCCACAAGGTCTGCGCCATCGTCAAACTGACTGAATGGCAACACATTGCCAGTATTGCCATCCATCCAGTGCGGGAAGACCCCGTGGAACCTGTCGGCGATCTGCAGGAAACTGACCAGTTGCAGCAAGCGGAAAAGGCCCTGTTCCCTGGATATGAAGCCCCTTTCGATTCCCACGAGGACGGCCATGACACCGAATCCGGTCCCGCCGGTGGTGACGACATCCCCGCTGGTGTTGCGTTCGCGGGCCATGCCGCTGACCGGGTGGGCGAAGTCCCAGAAATAGCGGAATGTGTAGCGCTGGACCATGTCGAGGAGCGCCACGTCGGAAGCGGGGCTGACGGTCACGGTGATGGTGTCGGAGACAGCGACCACCTGCTGGACCAGGTTCATGGCCGACACATAATATTGGTAGTCGACCGGACTGTCTCCGGGATAACCCGTGAAATCCAGCGCCGTCCGGTCGGATACCGTTCGCACCGCCGTGAACGCACTGCCGCCGGAAGACCGCCACACCACGTACTGGGCGGGGGCGGGACCGGCCGGTTGTGGCCAGCGGAGTTCCGCATGGCTGTCGAAGCCCTCCGCCTGGAGAAAAAAATCCTGTGCGGGCAACAGACCCGCCGGCAGGAGGGCTGCGACGACCGGGAGCAGGCAAATCTTGAGATGGCGGCAGGGTACGGACATACTAGTTGTGTTTACTGAAACGGAAGACCAGGCGGCTGCGGGGGCGCTGCCGGTCGGCTGGCGATACCGAACGAATGTGCTGGTGAAATTAGAGAGTCCGGCAAACCCGGCCAATTAATCCACCTCACTATTACTACACCAAGCCAAAAAAAACTGCGGTTCCGTTGATGAATTGCCGGAAGTTTCCAATGTTTGGACATGCAAATGAAAAATGGCCGTATGTACCGTCGTCGGTCCGGATAAAGTTGTCCGGCTGCGTTTGGCCGACCATCCGGTATCGGTCATCATTGGCAACAGAACACAACAACACCATGCAAAGGCTTCTCGCTTCCGTAATCCTCCCCCTTTCCTGCCTGCTGTGTGCCTGCAAGGAACCGCCGGCCGATGTTCCCGGCGCGGCCGACACTGAGGTCCTGTCCGACGATTCGTTGTTCACCCTGGTACAGGAACGGACGTTCCGATACTTCTGGGACGGAGCCGAGCCGGTCTCCGGTATGGCCCGGGAGCGCATCCACCTCGACGGCGTGTATCCTGACGACGACCGCGACATCGTCACCTCCGGTGGTTCCGGCTTCGGCATCATGGCCATCCTCGTCGGCATCCACCGGGGCTTCATCACGCGGCAGGAGGGGCGGGAGCGGCTGGAGCGGATGGTAGGCTGGCTGGAGCGGGCGGACCGCTTCCACGGCATGTATCCGCATTGGCTGGACGGACCGAGCGGGAAGGTCAAGCCGTTCAGTCGGTACGACGACGGGGGCGATCTGGTGGAATCCGCCTTCCTTTTCCAAGGCTTGTTGTGTGCCCGCCAATATTTTCAGGCCGGGGACCCGGCGGAGCAGGCGCTTGCGGCGCGGATGGACACCTTGTGGCGGGCGGCGGAATGGGATTTCCATCGTGGGCCCGACCAGGAAAACGTGCTTTTCTGGCATTGGTCGCCGAAACACGGCTGGAAAATGGATTTCCGGATCAGCGGTTGGAACGAATGCCTGATCGCCTATGTGTTGGCCGCCGCCTCCCCCACCCACTCTGTCCCCGCCGAAGTGTACCACCAGGGATGGGCCCGTGGTGGTGCCATACGGGGCGAAGCTGCGCCCTACGGCCTGACCCTGGCCTTGCGGCACAACGGGGCCGAGGTTGACGGGGGCCCCCTTTTCTGGGCGCATTATTCCTTTACGGGGCTGGATCCGCGCGGGTTGAAGGACCAATATGCGGATTACTGGGAGCACAACCGCCACCATGCCTTGTCGAACTACCGCCATTGCGTGGAAAATCCCGGTCGTTTCGCCGGGTACGGCCCCGCTTGCTGGGGATTGACGGCCAGTTATTCCACGCGGTTCTACGCGGCGCACCGGCCCGGGGAGGACCTGGGGGTGGTCTCCCCCACCGCCGCCCTGTCTTCTTTTCCTTACACTCCGACGGAAAGTATGGCCGCCATGCGTTATTTTTACGACACTTTAGGCGGCAGCCTGATGGGACCGTACGGTTTCTACGATGCCTTCTCCCAACATGTGGACTGGTTTCCCCGCCGGTATCTTGCCATCGACCAGGGGCCCATCTTGGTAATGATGGAAAACCACCGGACCGGATTGCTGTGGAACCTTTTCACGTCCTGTCCGGAAATCCGCCGAGGGCTGGCCACCCTCGGGTTCGAATGAGCGCGGCGCGGCCGGTAGGGTCGGCAAACCGCGCGGTATATAAAAACATTCACGCATAAAAAAGAACACATGCGAAAGACAATCCTGCTATTGACCACCCAACTGCTGTCCGTATGGATCCTGTCTGCCCAGGACACGGATGCGCGGATCGAAGCCTTGCTGGCGAAGATGACCCTGGAGGAGAAGATCGGGCAGCTGACGTTGTACACCAGCGATTGGGACGTCACCGGGCCCTCGCTGAACAAGAACTACCTGGAGGACATCCGGTCGGGTCGCTGCGGCAACCTGTTCAATGCGCATACGGCGGCTTTCACGCGGGAAGTGCAGCGGATTGCGGTGGAGGAGACCCGGCTGGGGATTCCCCTGCTGTTCGGATACGACGTCATCCACGGGCACAAGACCATCTTTCCCATCCCGTTGGCGGAGGCCTGCAGCTGGGACCTCGACCTGGCGGAGCGGTCGGCTCGGTTGGCGGCGCGGGAGGCGGCTGCCGGCGGCCTGCACTGGACGTTCAACCCGATGGTGGACGTCGCCCGGGACCCCCGATGGGGTCGGGTCGCCGAGGGTGCCGGCGAGGATTCCTGGCTCGGCAGCCTGATTGCCGCCGCCAAGGTCCGGGGGTATCAGGGGGCGCAGCTTTCGGATCCGTCCACCATCCTGGCCTGTGTCAAGCACTTCGCCGCCTACGGTGCGTCCCAGGCGGGCCGGGACTACCACTTCGTGGACATGAGCGAGCGGGTGCTGCGGGAGACCTACCTGCCGCCCTACCGGGCGGCGGTGGAAGCGGGTGCGGCCACGGTCATGACCTCCTTCAACGAGTACGACGGCGTACCCGCCACGGCCAACGATTTTCTGCTGCGGAAGGTCCTGCGGGAGGAGTGGGGTTTCGACGGGTTCATCGTCACAGACTACACCTCCATGAACGAGATGATAGCACATGGGTTCTCCCGCGATGAGCGTCAGGCGGGAGAGCAGGCCATCCTGGCGGGGGTCGATATGGACATGCAAGGTGGCATTTTCCAGCGGCATCTGATGCGTTCCGTGCAGGAAGGTGTGGTGCCACAGGAGGCGGTCGACGCGGCGGTCCGCCGCATCCTGCGGCAGAAGGCCGCCCTGGGACTGTTCGACGATCCGTACCGGTACAGTGATGCCCGCCGGGAAGCGGAAGTGACCTTTTCCGAAGAGTTGATGGACCATGCCCGGGACGCAGGACGCAAGTCCATTGTGTTGCTCCGGAACGAGCCGGTGGCTGGGCAGCCGCTGCTGCCTTTGTCGCGGACGGTCCGGGACATCGCCCTGATCGGACCCTTGGCGGATGCGGCGGAGGAGATGCTGGGTACCTGGCGGGCAGCCGGAGACCCTGCCAAGGCGGTCTCGCTGCTGTCTGCGCTCCAATCTGCCCTGCCCGACACGAAGATCCATCACGCTCAGGGCTGCTCCGTCCTTGAAGAAGGCACGGAAGGCTTCGAGGCGGCCCTGGCGGCGGCCCGCCGTTCGGAGGTCGTCATCCTGGCGGTCGGAGAGCGCGCGCTGCAAAGCGGAGAGGCCGCCAGCCGCAGCCAGCTCGGGCTGTCGGGTGGCCAGCAGGCCCTGCTGGAAGCCATTCATGCCACCGGCAAACCGGTCATCGCGGTGGTCATGGCCGGCAGGCCCCTGACACTCAGCTGGGCGGCCGACCATATCCCGGCGATCGTCAACGCCTGGCACCTCGGCACCATGGCCGGACCAGCCATCACGGATGTGTTGCTGGGCGACTACAACCCCGCCGGCAAACTCGTCATGAGCTTCCCCCGGAACGAGGGCCAGATTCCGATCCACTACAACATGAAGAACACCGGACGGCCCTTCGACGCCAACAACAAATATACCTCCAAGTACCTCGATGTTGACAATACCCCACTGTATCCCTTCGGATACGGATTGAGCTACACGACCTTCCAATACAGTGATATCCGGCTGGACCGCAGCAGCCTGGCACCCGGCGAAACCCTCCGCATCACGGTCCGGCTCACCAACACCGGCAGCCGGCCCGGAGAGGAGGTCGCCCAGTTGTACGTCCGCGACCTGGTGGGCAGTGTGACCCGCCCCCTGCGCGAGTTGAAAGGATTCCGCAAGGTTTCCCTACAACCCGGCGAGCAGCGGGAGCTGACGTTCGAACTGACCAGGGACGACCTGCGCTTCTACACACGGGACATGCGCTTCGACGCGGAACCGGGACAGTTTCAGCTCTTCGTAGGCGGGGATTCCACCGCCGACTTGTCGGCCATGTTCGAACTGGCACGCTGACGGACAGGCGCCGGGACGGTGGCGATTCCCGCCGTCCCGGCTTCCGCCGATTACGGCCTTGCCAGCCCGGCACCCTCACCTACCGAGCAGAAAGACGGCGGGACGTTTGTGAAGGTCCGGCAAAGGCATCCGCTTCCAGTCTGCCACCGGCAGGGAACGGATGAATTCGGTGGGGAGCGTGAGGTCAGCCGCTACACAGAACCGCGTCTCCGCCTGGAGATGCAGTATTGCCTGCTGCAGCACCTGCCGGTTGCGGTAAGGTGTCTCAATGAAAAGCTGGGTCTGACCCGTCCGCAAAGCCTGGGATTCCAGCTGGCGAAGGTCGCGGGGAAGCCGCGCAGGTTGGGGCGAAAGGTAGCCATGGAAACAGAATTGCTGGCCGTTCATGCCGGATGCCATCAGGGCGAGCAGCACAGAGGAAGGGCCGGGCAAAGGTACCACCCGGACTCCATGGGCATGGGCCAGCCGGACCAGGGCCGCACCGGGATCCGCAATGCCCGGACAACCGGCCTCTGAAAGCAGCCCCACATCCTGTCCTTCCAACAAGGGCGCCAGCAGCGCGGGCAGCTCTCCGGTGGGTGTATGTTCGTTAAGCTCCGACATACGATACGACGCGATCTCCCGCCCGACACCCGCCTGCCGTATGAACTGACGGGTCGTACGCGCCCTTTCCACCACCAGACAGGACAATTCCTCCAACAACCCGTACACCCGGGACGGGAGCACCTCCCAGGTGCCCTCCCCCAAAGGCGTCGGAATCAGGTATAAGGTGCCTACTTGTGCCATAATACCAAAGAAAGGTAAATTCTTTTGTTTTCCTTGCCTATAATTTGCTAATTTTGCCAGCCTTTTCGGGATTTCATCGGAGCGAATGCGTACAACTGGGCACAACTGCCTGAGAAACAGCTTTCGAATCGGTATTTTCCGGATTTTCCATCACTACTTCCGATCTTTTATGCGAAATTACGAAGTAACTTTCATCGTCGATCCGGTGCTGTCGGGCGATGAAATCAAAACGACAGCACAGAAATACGTCGACCAGTTGCAAGCCAGCGGCTGCCAAATCGTGCATGTGGACGAAATGGGGCTCCGCCAGCTGGCCTACCAGATCAACCGCCGGCATTCCGCCTATTACTATTGTGTGGAATTCACCTCCGAGAACGGGCAGTTCCTGGATGCGCTGGAACTGAACCTCCGCCGGGACGAACGCATCCTGCGCTTCCTGACGGTCACGCTGGACAAGTACGGCGTCAAGTACAACGAAGACCGGCGCCAAGGCCTGATCGGCAAATCGAAGCGCAAGAAGAAAGCGGAGCCGGAAACGGCAGCCGTCAGAGACAAACAGCCCAAACCCGGCAAACAACCTCACCAACCCGACAACCTCAAGCGGATCGAAGGCATCGGCCCGAAAATCGCCGAAGTGCTACGGGCTGCCGGAGTGGACTCCTTCACCAAACTGTCCACCATGACGGCGGACGGCATCAAGGACATCCTCGTATCGGCCGGTGACCGTTTCAGCTTCCAGGATCCCGGCACCTGGCCCGCACAAGCGGAGCTGGCGGCCAAAGGGGAATGGGACAAGCTCAAGAAATGGCAGGAGGACCTGAAAGGCGGACGCATCGCGGACGGCACGTCCGAAGATGACGAATGACCCCGCGCGAACTGTCGTAATCTTCCACCTTCAACATCAAAATCAACAAGACCATGCCCGCATCAAGAGATGATATAAAGTTCCTGAGCAATCCCAGCCTGGGGCAAAAACGCAAGAAATATTGCCGTTTCCGCAAATTCGGCATCAAATACATCGATTACAAGGACAGCGATTTCCTCCTTCAGTTCGTCAACGAACAAGGCAAGCTGCTCCCCCGCCGCATCACCGGCAATTCCCTCAAATACCAGCGTCGTGTCGCCACAGCCGTCAAACGGGCCCGCCACCTGGCACTCCTGCCCTACGTGACGGACTTGCTGAAATAATGACCCGGTGCCTGCACCAGGTCGGCTTCCCGCCGGCCCCCGGTGTGCCCGCATCCGGATTCCGAACCTTCAAACTCTATCTGACATGGAAATCATATTGCTTAAAAATATCGAGAAGGTAGGACGGAAATTCGATATCGTCACCGTCAAGCCCGGCTACGGCCGAAACTACCTGATCCCCCAAGGGCTGGCCATCGTCGCGAACAAAGCCAACCGCGGCAACCTCGAGAGTTTCAAGCGGCAGGAAGCGGCCAAGCTGAACAAGATGCTCGACCACTTCAAGGCCATCGCCGAACAACTCAAGGACAAATCCCTCACCATCGAAACGAAGGTGGGTACCTCCGGCAAGATCTTCGGCAGCGTCACCAACGTACAGCTGGCGGCCGCCCTGAAGAACCAACTGGGAATCGAGGTGGACCGCCGCGACATCTTGCTGCCGGATGACCATATCAAAATGGTCGGTAGCTATGTGGCGGAACTCGACCTCCATCCGGAGGTGGATGCCAAGATCCAGTTTGTCGTCAGGCCGGACGACCCGGACCTCGCCCAAGCCCTGAACGCCCGCGCAGCCGAGGAGGCTGCCTCGGCGGAAGCTGCACCGGCTGCCGAGTAACCCGGGTCCGACCCACGTCGGACCATCCTTTACCATGCTTCCCGCCGAAAACGGCGGAAAAGCCTTTGTGTCCTGAATAGGCTGTCCCGATCATTCCAACCTGCCGTCCTGCAGCGTATCTTAAATATCCCGCAACGGCACCGGATGATTCATCGGGACAGCTTTTTTTTTGCAACGCCTCTTCCTCCGTTTGACCTGCACCCTCCATTTCTTCCGAGCACAGCCAAAAGTCTCCCCCACCCCGTTGGCAACGCTTCCTCCGCGGAAAAACCCCTGTCATCATGTTGAATATTACAGCCAGGGTAGATGGAATCAGACCATTTAAAAAGAACCAAATCATTTCTTCCGCCCCAGCGCCATATTTTCGGGTCTTCACCGCCCGCACCGCAAAGCGGTCCGCAAAAACCGTCATCCGGGAAAGTCACAACACAGCGCCACCGCACCTTTCAACGAGGTGACAGGGACAATCAACGGCTCGAAGACAGCCGGTTCGGCAACGCCGACACATCCCTTCGTCCCGCAACCTTGGCAATATGGTTCGGCCCTTCCTGCTATCGGTCGTATCGTACCAGTTCCAGGTCATCCATCATCAAGACACCCTGGTCACCCGGCACCCGCAGGAAAACCCGGATTTTTCGGAAAGGCTTGTCGGGCACCCGGATATCCATCCGGACGAGGCGCCATTCCGGAGAATTCAACAGCCTGCCCGGCCGCATGAGGCGTTCTCGCAACACCTTCCCATCCTCCCCGACCAGTTGCACCACGCATTGTGGCATCCACCATGGCTCCCATTGGACCGTCGGGCTGTGGAACCAGGCACGTACCTGCAAACCGTCTCCTTCCGCCAGGTCTGCCGGGCGATCCCACTCCACCACCGGAGACACTTTCCGATGGCTGTCCACCCGGCAGGCCCGCTGTCCGGAAGGCAGGACCAGGTCCTTCACGCTTTCCCCCGCATCCCCCGTCTCGAAATCCGCCCGCCCGAACAGCCGAGATCGATTCCTTTCGCCGTGATAACCTTCCCCCACATCGAGCAGGATCTTGTCGTAAGGATTGTCTTCCACCTTTCCGAAAATCCGCCAGTAGTAGGCCTTGTTCATCATGTCCGCCTCCCAGGGCCCTTTGTGCGCCTGATACGTCTGGAAAAGATTGAGGACCACGCAGCATGCGAGACCGGTCCACAAGATCCGCCGCAGGACCGGCCGCCAGCGGACAGCGGCCGAGATCAGGGCGGAAAGCGGAAATGCCAGCAGGACATAACCGGGAATCATGGCCCTTTGGCCGAAAGCCCCCCCATACCACCAGATTTCCCAGGCACTGACCAGCCAGAGGCTGAGCATTGCATACGCAGCAGCCGGCAGCCATAATTCCCGCAGCTGACGGCGGCCGGCTGCCAAGACAGCCGGTCGGCGGGCAGCCTGCCGGAACTGCCACCACCCCGCCAGCATGAAACATACCAGTGGAGTATATACCAGCCAGCCTTTCCGATAGGAAAACAACACCTCCTCCAGGTGCGGACGGAGAAAATCAAAGCCCTGCTGCTGGTAGGAATAGACTAGCCATTCCCCGCTCGCATATTTCCAATACAACAGCTGGATGAATCCAATGGCGGCCGCCGCCACCACCGCCGGCCACCATAAGGCCCGTTGCCGCCACAACCAGTCCATGCGCAGTTTGCAGCTGTGCCATCCTGTTACGCCCCAGCACAATGGGATGAGGCAGGTGGCCAATTCCGTCGGCCGGACCAGGGCAGCCAGCCCTACCAGGCTGCCCAGGCGCAAGGCCGCCCCCCGGCTTGGTGCATCCTGCCACCGGATGGTCTGCCATAACACCAGTGCGGTCATGGTGAATCCGTAGACATGAGGCATGGCGGCGTCGAAGGTGGCATAGTTGAAAAAATTGGTGCCGAGCGCCACCAGCAGCAAGGTCACCGCACTCGTACGGTCATCCAGGTACCGCAACAACAAGCCACGCAGCACCAGCAGTCCCATCAGTGCCACCAACACACTCCCCCATTGCACCGCGAACTGATACGGATAGGAAAAACCGTCCGCAGGGTAGCCGCCGGCCAGGGCCCAGGCATGACCGGCCCAGTAAGCCGGCAGGTAAAGCAGCGCCATCCCGGCCGGGTATTTCAGGACCTGCCCCCCACCGGGATGGGGATAGGCCTGGTCGGGCGCGTAACTCGGCTGGTATTTCGCCAGGACATCCGGCAGGAAGGACAATTGTTTCAGGTCGTGGTAGATGAACAGCGCAGGCAGATAGAGGTAGTAGCCGCTGACGTCCCAGGTCAGGGTGGCTTCCGTGTGGGTACGGTTGTAACGGGGGGAGACCAATACGGTGCCGGCCAGCAGTATGGCGGCGGTCAGCAAGGCAAGGCCGGAGTGCTTGTTTTTCATGGCGGCTGGTATACCCCCGGCGGCACGGCGGCCGGGAAAAGGAAAGCGGGAGCGGTTCCGAGCGACCGGCGCTTCCCGACGACAAAGGTGATTAGACCGTAAAGTTCCGTTGCGATTGTGTAACTTGCATAGGAATCAATCACCCTTGCTATGAAAATCGGAATTTTGGGAACCGGCAGTGTGGCACGGACACTGGCGGACAAATTCACCGGACTCGGTCACGATGTACTGCTGGGAACCCGGGACGTCGCCCACACCCTGGCCACCGGAACGGGTACCTATTCCAACCTCCCGCCTTTCGGACACTGGCTGCGGGAACGGCCCTCCGTGCGGCTGGGGACTTTCGCCGAAGCCCTGCGCCATGGGCCGCAGACCATCCTGGCGGTAAGCGGAACAGCGGTGCTGTCCGCCCTGGAATCGGCCGGGGCCGCACAACTGGCCGAGGGCGTCCTGGTGGACCTATCCAACCCGCTGGATTTCACAAACGGGATGCCTCCCACCCTCCACATCTGCAACACCAACTCGATGGGAGAGGAAATCCAGCGGTCCTACCCCAGCTTGCAGGTCGTGAAGACCCTCAATTCTCTGACAGCCGCGGTCATGGTCGATCCTTCGCTGGTGCCTGGCGAACATCAGGTGTTCCTGTGTGGGAACGACGACGCTGCCAAGCGGCAGGTTGGCGACCTGTTGGTTCAGTTGGGTTGGCCGGCGGCGCGACAGATAGACCTGGGGGACATCACCGCGGCGAGGGCATTGGAACAACTCCTGCCTATCTGGCTCCGCTTATGGGCCAAGCTGCAACACCCGATGTTCAACTTCTGCATCCAGGTCGGCAGGCCGGCGCAAAGGTCCGGCCACGGGACGGACGGGTGAGGACAGGAAGACGACGACGTGCGGAGGTGTTCAATCCCGAAAACCGAGCAGCTGCTCCAGCCGTACGGGCAAGTGGTCGGCTACCCATTTCCGAAAGTTCCCGTCATACCCCACCGCCTGATGCCGTGCCGCCACCTTCTCGAAAATATGTGCCGCCTGCGCCGCCGAGATGGGCGGGAGGCCGGTCAGGCTGTCCTTCACAAAGCGTTGCGTAGCATCGGCGGCGGCAGCCGCCTGCTCGCGAAACTGCGAGCCGACGTACGCCTCCGGTGCGGCCAGGTAATTCCTTGCAATGGCGGTCGACACCGCGCGCCCATGTTCCATGCTTTCCCGGATGTTTCCCCTTCCTGTCACGGCATTGCCCAAAGCGAACACATTGTGGAATCCCCGGATCCTGCAACAGGCGTCCGTTTCCACCGCGAAGGTCTGTCCCTTCATCGGCACCCCTGGCAAGGGATCGGGCACACTGCCGATGGAGGAAATGACCAAGGATGTGCGGAAAGCCTGCTCTGAGCCCCGTATTTCCATGACCTTGCCGTCCGCTACGCGGGTACTGCGCAAAACCAGCCCTTGCAGTCGACCGTCTTCGATGATTTTGTCCACGGGGACGGTACAGGGAAGCACATTGAAAAGAAACCTGGCTTGTGCGGTACGCAGCACCTTTTCCCGGACCGCCTCCGCCTTGGCCATTTTTTCCGGCGTATCCGTATCCCCCGGGAAAAGAGGCATGTCCTGGATACGGCGGCGATAGACCAGGGTGCAGCCTGCCAGTCCCAGGTCTTCGATCGACAGCTGGTGCGCTGCCAGCACGTTGGCGATTCCCCGCTCGAGGTCGAACATATGCACCAGGACATTCCTTTCCGCCAGTTTCCGCCGAACGGTTTCCATCATCAGGGCCTTTGCCACATCGATGGAGGCGAGGCCGCCTCCGATGACCAGGGCGCCGTCCGCCACACGCAAGCGTGCACCTTGGTATCCGGGCTCATGGCAATGATTGAACCAATGAATGAACGGGTTTTGGTAGTACAGCCCTTTTCCGACGAATTCGTCCACACCGGGTATGGGAAGTGGACGGTCGCGCCAGGCCCCTGTCGCCAGCAGGACGGCGGAGAAGCCCCAGTTGTCGAGCACATCCCGGAAATCCAGGTCCCGCCCCAGTTTGGTGTTGGGGACGAAGGTGATGAGCGGATGATCGAGCTTGTCATTGATATTCGCTTCCTCCTTGTCGCGCAGCTTGGCATGCCACTTGGGCAGGCCATCCTCTATTTTTCCGTAGGGCAGGGCGTGTTGGTCGAACACGATGGTACGGATACCCTGGGCGGCCAGTTGGCTGGCGGCTTCCGCACCGGACACGGCGCCGCCGAAGACGGCTACTACATGTGGATTCATAAGCTGTTGCATTGACGGAGCGCTGCCCATGCCGGACGAGCGGATCCACCGGCGGACAGCGGGAGAAATTCACCGCGAACGAGGTCTGCGGCGCAGGCATTGTGTCGATGTAACAGTCCGGGTATAAGAGTCGCTATCGTTGTGGCAGAGCGTGTCGGTCAATGAATTTCCCAAGTGTTGGAACCGGCGAGCAGGGCGTCCAGGTCACCGTCCCCCCCCTGCTCCGAGGCGTCCCGGAGTTGTTCCGACAACATATCCTCGTAGCAGCTGCGCTCGGTCCGGTAGAAGACGCCGAAGGGCCTGGGAAGGCCGGCGCCTCCTTCGGAAGCAGGAAGATCGAAGAACCTGGACAGGATCTGTGCCTTGATCAGGTCGGATTCGTCGTGTATCCAAAGGTCGTCCGTGGTGGCGGCACCATCCGACATGTGGACGACGACGGGCTGGAAACCGTCCAGGCGGATGCCCTTGTCCCGTCGCGCACCAAACACCAGGGGCTGCCCATTTTCCAGGAAAAGGCAATTTTCAGGCTTGGTATCTTTTTCCGTGAAAGCTTCGAAAGCGCCGTCATTGAAGATGTTGCAATTCTGATACACCTCGAGGAAGGAGGTGCCATGGTGGCTGTCCGCCCGGACGAGCATCTCCTTGAGGTGTTTGGGGTCGCGGTCCATGGAACGGGCGACGAAGGTCGCATCGGCCCCCAGTGCCAAGGCGATGGGATTGACCGGATGGTCGATGGAACCGTACGGGGTGGAGACGGTCTTCTTGTTTTCCTCGGAGGTCGGCGAGTACTGCCCTTTGGTCAGCCCGTAGATTTGGTTGTTGAAGAGGATGACATTCAGGTTGAAATTCCGGCGGAAGAGGTGCAGAAGGTGATTGCCACCGATGGAGAGCCCGTCACCGTCACCGGTGATCAGCCAGACCTGGAGATTCGGTTGGGCGATCCGCAGGCCGGAGGCGAATCCAGGTGCCCGTCCATGGATGCTATGCATGCCATAGGTCTCCATATAATAGGGAAACCGGGAGGAACAGCCGATACCGGAGATGAACACCGTTTCGTGAGGTTGTTTCTCCAGGTCTGCGAGCACGGTCTGCACCTGCTTCAGAATGGAATAATCCCCGCAACCTGGGCACCAGCGGACATCCTGGTCGGTGGCGAAATCCTTTGCCTTGAGGAGGTAGGCTCCGTTGCTTGGGTCTGTGCTGTTGTTTCCGACGGACATGAGCTAAATTTTTCGTGTTGTCATGGATATGGATTCTCCAGGATGGACGGCCGGCCCGTTGCACCGTATCGCCGGCTTTGTTTATTGTTCGCCCAGGATGTCCAGGGCGCATGCCCGCAGTTCCTCCACAGTGATGGGGGTGCCCTGAATCTTATTGTATTGTCGTACGGGCAGCAGGAATTTGTCACGCAGGACGGACACCAGCTGACCGTTGTTGATCTCCGGAACCAGTACCGAACGGAACTGCCGTATGAGCTGCTCCAGGTTACGGGGAAATGGGTTAAGGTAGCGCAGGTGGGCATGCCCGACCCGATAGCCTTGGGCGGCCAGCTCGAGCGTCACGGACTGGCAGACGCCGTAGGTGGAGCCCCAGCCTAGGATCAGCAGGTCCCCCTGTTCATAACCTGCCTGGATGGCCTGCTCCGGAATATGGTCGGCAATGCAATCGACTTTGGCGGCCCGGGTCCGGACCATGTGTTCATGGTTGGCTGGGTCATAGGAGATATTACCGGTGACATCCTCTTTTTCCAATCCACCGACCCGATGCATGAGGCCCGGCGTACCGGGTATGGCCCAGGGCCGCACCCGTCTTTCGTCCCTGGCATAGGGTTGGAAGGGCGTCCCGTCGGCGGTAGGTCGGGCGAAGGACACCTCGATGGCGGGTATGTCTGCGGAACGGGGAAACCGCCACGGCTCGGCCCCGTTGGCGATGTATCCGTCGCTCAGCAACATGACGGGTGTCATGTGCCGGATGGCGATGCGGACGGCTTCAAAGGCTGTTTCGAAGCAATCGGATGGAGAGGCGGCGGCCACGACCGGCATCGGGCATTCCCCGTTCCGACCGTACAGTGCCTGCATCAGGTCCGACTGCTCGGTCTTCGTCGGCAGTCCGGTGGAGGGTCCTCCACGTTGGATGTTGCAGATGACCAAGGGCAGCTCCAACATGACGGCCAGGCCCATAGCCTCTCCCTTGAGCGCGACCCCGGGTCCGGAAGTGCCGGTGACCCCGATGTTGCCACCATAGGAAGCGCCGATGGCGGCACAAATGGCGGCAATTTCGTCTTCCGCCTGGAAAGTCTTGACGCCGAAATGCTTGTGTTTGGCCAAGCCATGCAGAATGCTGGAGGCTGGCGTGATGGGATAGGACCCGTAGAACAAGGGCAGGCCGGCTTTCCTGGCGGCGGTCAGCAAACCCAGGACGATGCCATCGTTCCCCATGATGTTCCGGTAGGTTCCTTTGGCCAGCGCCGCCGGCCTGACGGTGTAGCGGGTGGTGAACTCCTCCATGGTATCCCCCAAGTGGTAGCCAGCCTGCAGGACCCGCTGGTTGGCGGACAGCAAATCGGGTTTTTTACGGAACTTGACCTCCAGAAAGCGCTGGGTCGTGTCCAACCTCCGGTTGTAGCGCCACAGCAACAGCCCCAGTACGAACATGTTCTTGCAACGATCCTTCTCCTTCGTGCCGAGGGGCAGATCCGCCAATGCTTCCCGTGTCAGTTTGGTAACCGGCAGGCGGATGACCTGGTATGCGTCCAGGCTTCGGTTGTCCAGCGGATTCTCTCCATCGGCATATTTGGCCAGCCGAAGGTTCTTCGCATCAAATCCGTCCTCATTTGCGATGATGGTGGCTCCCGGCTGCAACTGCCCAAGATTCACTTTCAATGCGGCGGCGTTCATGGCCACCAACACGTCGCACCGGTCGCCCGGAGTGAAGATCCTACGGCTGCCGAAGTGCAATTGGAAGCCGGACACCCCCGCCATTGTGCCCACCGGCGCACGTATTTCCGCCGGAAAATCGGGAAAAGTGGCCAGGTCACTTCCTGAGATGGCAGTGTCATCGGTGAACAATCCGCCGGTAAGCTGCATACCGTCTCCGGAATCTCCGGCGAACTTGATGACAACTTCCTCTTTTTCAGATGTAATGGTATTCACGTCCATATTTGGCTGGATGAGTCTTGCTTCTTTGTGCTAAATGTATGTAATTCCGGGATATTTTGGCACCAAGGATTGGTCTTCGCTATCGTCGGAATATGAGGGTATGCAGGACTTAGACGAGCTTGTCGAATCAAGGAACCTTTCCCGCTGCCAAAGCGGCAAACCGGTTTGCATTTGTACCGGTCCTACGCTTCATGCCCTGGGGCTGTAAACACGAAATTATTATGATGATTTTGCGACGGGCAGGGATTTTTGCTTTTGTTTATTTGATTTGCATGGTATCTGCCGGCAATTCGATTCTTTGTTTACAGGATTTGTCCTGCATTACGCGGCGAGCGGCTGCTGGCTAGGAATTGTTCCCGCAACAATGTACTGAAGGGTGGATGAACCGCCATATTCCGTGAGAAAGCTGGGTCCAGCCCCCGGTTGCAGCGGATCAGGACGTGTAATGGGGAACCTCGTATCGAAAGGGGCAGGACACCATAGCGACCTGCCGACCTGACAGCGCTCGCTGATATGGCGTATTGCCATTCATTGGTCTATCTTCCGAAGTCGTCTTGTACCCGCACGATGTCCGTCTCGTCAGAAGGGTGGGCGGGGTCGGTGTGCTGCCAGATTTCCGCCAGGACTCCCCATCCGTCCAATCCGACCAAGCGGTGGCGCTCCCCTTGTTCCAAACGGACCAGATCGCCCGGTCGAAGGGTACGGAGACTTCCTTCCTCGTCTGTCGGACTGGTGATGACGCCCGCAGTCCCCTCTATCAACCGCCAGATTTCGGATCGACGGAAATGATACTGCCATGACAGCCGGGTCTGTGGCGCCACCAAGAGGATTTTCGGACTTAGCTTGTCAAACCGACGGAAGTCTTCCCATGCCAGGCCGGGAAAGTATGTCCGTACGAACGCCGGAGCCTGGGATTCGTCGACGACGAAGAATCCACCCCAGGGGCGCTGGTCGTCTTTCGCCACCACATGAAAGCCGGCCTGCTGCAGTCGCTCGGCGGTTTGCTTGAATATGGCTGATTTTTGCATTGTCACTTTATTTGATTTGGTTTTTTCCGGCCACATCCGTACCAAAATGATGGAACGGGCCGGCCTTTCCTCCATGCTGGACACCTGCTGCGGCTCGTACCACTGACATTGTTGGCCAAATTAGGATATTTTCCACTCCTATTGATTTCCGCTATCCCGAGAGCTACCCCAAGCCGCTTTTTTTCAATCGGATACATTTCCTAACGTGCATGCTCTCTAGCATAGGGTCCGTCAAAGTAGGATAATCAGCTTTCGTAGTCGGGATTGTCCTATCACTTGTCTTCCACCTTATTGACAACCTTCCGGCAGAATCGTCAGCTGTGCGCCGGCCGGCAACTCGAACCCTATCTCCAGGCTGACCAACATCCCGGCTTTCAAGAAAAGTTCCGCCGCCACCTCGACGGTGGCGTCCGTCGTCAGGATTTCGTCAGCCTGATAGGTTCCGGATGGCAACGGACTTTCCGACAGATGCAAGGCGTTCGGACATTCGAACGTGACCTGGTAGTCTTCCGTTTCACCATAACTGAGTTGCGCCCCGCAGGCATCGGTCAGCAGTAGCGGTCGCGTCCGCTCTCCAATGACCCGTAGCTGACCGGTTCCAAGGGGAACGGTTCCCGGTACGTTCACGGATATTTCCAAGGTGTCTCCGGCCTCGCCGTACCCGAGATCAAAAAACTCACCGGGAGCTGACCAAGTGCCGTCCTGATCGAAATCCAAATACAGCCCGACATATTGCCCCTGGGTTCCGCCCAAGATAACCCGCACCGGATAACTTCCGCCCGGTCGCAGGACCGGCCCGATTCCGGAATAGCCCGTGTAGTTGTTGTTTCCGGGCTCCCCACATCCGTTGCCTGTGTGGGAGAACGCCCCGACAATGATGCCATCCAGGTAATTTCCTTCGGTACAGGGCCCCAGGTAGGTGGGCAGGGTACAGCAACTGCCTGCCGTTGTAAGTTCGAACGGGTTTTGGCTGTAATTGGTCACACAGGTAGTGTCAAATGCTCTGCGGACGGCCAATTGATATGTTCCCGCGGACAGGTTGTTGAATGCGTTTTCGGATTGCCAGTCGGATCCGGAATGTATTTGGTAGGATAATAGACCGGCGGATCCGGAATGTAATGTCAGGCTTCCATTGGCGGATGAACATTCCGGTTGGATGATGGTGACGGAGTCCAGCAGGGGGAATCCGAACGTCCCGAGGATGGCAGTGGTGTAGGGGTGATAGCTGACACAATCCGGATAAGCCTGCAGGCGGACCCCTACATAATACCCCCCGCTGTTGAGTTGGTTGTAGGAATTTCCTTGCTGCCAACTTATTCCGTTGTTATGGGTATATTCAAATGGAGCTGCTCCGGTTGCGTTGATGGTGATGCTTCCTGTTGGGGTGGCACAGGTCGGTTGTGTCACCTGGATACTACTGATTACCGGCGCCACCGGCACCGGCAGGATCGTCACCGGGTTCTGCGCATAGGCCGTCGTGCAGGTCGTGTCCGACAGCAGCCGGGTATGCACCGTGTAGTCTCCGGGAGACAGGGCCGGGAAAACCGAACCCGTCTGCCAGCTCGCGCCACCGTCCACGCTGTATGCGATCCCCGTTGACGCCGTCGCCGTCACGGTGACTGTTCCGGACGGGACCGCACAGCTCGGCTGTACCGCTTCCACCGTATCCAGCACCGGCGCCACCGGCACCGGCAGGATTGTCACCGGGTTCTGCGCGTAGGCCGTCGTGCAGGTCGTGTCCGACAGCAGCCGGGCTTGCACGGTATAGTCTCCGGGAGACAGATTCGGAAAAACCGATTCCGTCTGCCAGCTCACGCCACCGTCCAAACTGTATGCGACAGAATCCGAAGGTTGTGAGAATAAGGTGATTAACCCGGAAGGCGAGGCACAGGACGGCTGGGTCAGCATTATACTATCCAGGGAAGGAGGAATGGGTGGCGGCGGGATTATCACCGGGTTATCGAGATATTCGGCCGTACAACCCGGATTGGATGCAAAACGAATGGATACAAAATAAGCGCCGGGAACAAGGTCGGAAAAAAGAGGCAACCCTTGAAACGAAATGCCTCCATCAATACTGAATATCAGCGAATCAGTATCGGCTGCCCTGACAAGAACGGACCCGCCGGACAGGTTCCCACAAGTAGGCAATCCCAAGACCGGTTCGAAGGGGTGGAACATGCAGAATTGGTTACCAAGGATAGCATGTTCCACATCAGCGGCTCCGAAGTTAGCCAGGACCCAAGGATGGGAAGCTGTCACCAGTTCGAAAAAGGACCAATCTTGGAAAGCAACCGTTGTACGGATAAAAAGCACCGGCGTGACCGCCCCGCTGTCCAGCGCCAGGGCAACCGGACTATCAGCAGCGACAACCTTGCGGTAGAGGAATCCATCCCCGCCGGCGGAAGGTGGTCCGTCCCATTGAAACGAAAAAAACGTCGGATTCAGGAGGGAATCCAGCGCAAGGGCACCCAAGGTGGCCGGCCAGCGCAGGGTGAATACTTGGCTGTTCCATTGATCCATACCAGGGGCATGATAATCCATATCCGCCACGTATGACAAGACAAGCAGGTGGGTGGAATCCTCTTCCAGTTGATGTTGGAGGCCAACCGAGACACCTGCCCGAGCCACAGGAGCAAACATCTGCACCCATAGCAGACACCAAACCATTTTCCTTACCATAGCGAATGTTAGCAAAACAGTAAAAATTTAATAGTCAGACTGAAACTGAACAATTGATGCCCATCGGTCGGTGATGAACGATTTTCGCAAAAAAGCCATGGGAAAGGTAGCGACCACAATTGAAAAGATGGTTGGGGCGACTGGTCACTGGCCCTGTGTAATGGGAATTTGTGGTAAGCAAGCATCCCTCTCCTTGCAAAAAAGATGACAAAAACGAGCCGACCTCAATCCCAGCATCCCTGAATCCACATTTCCAACGTGGCGGTAGGTGGCAGTTCGAACCCAGGTTCCAGGGTCAGGTCATTCCCGGCCCGTAAGGAGAGTGACTCTCCCTCCGCCATCTTGCCGGAGGCATACAGGGAGTTGGCCGCCACATAGGTACCAGCCTGAATGGGATCGCCATTGACATAACTGACAACCGGACAATCGATGAATACAGGATAATCTTCCGTTTCCCCGTAGGAGAGGACCGTTGCGCAACCGTCCGCCGCCGTCAGGGACGGGTTGCGTTGGCTTCGGACACGGATCTTGGTCCAGCCTGGCCTGGCAGTATACGGAATGGTGTAGGAGGCCTGTATAGTGGCACCTGCCGGAACATAGCCGAAGTTATAGAATTCACCGGAATCCAGGAAACTGCCGTTCTGGTCGAGATCAAGGTAAAAACCGACGAACTGGCTTTGGGTGGGGCTGACGGTGATCCGGACGAGATAGGACGAGCCCATGACGACGGAAGGCCCCTCAGCCATCACCGAGTAATTGCCCATACCGGGTTGATCGCAGGCCTGTGAGTTGTGCTCGAAGCTCCCGAAACGGAAGCTTGAGATATAATCCCCTGACAGGCATGAATTTAAAAAGGAAGGAACAAGACAGCAGCCGGGCAGTGTATCCACCGTGACCGGATTCGCTGAATGGGAAACGACACAAGCGGAATCGCTGGCCAGGCGGACCCGGACCTGCCAGGAACCCGGCAAGACAGTCGGAAAATAAGCATCCGTTTGCCAGACACCGGTACCAGGATGGAGTTGGTATTCCAAGGGAGCCTCTGCGGTGGCGAGTACGGTCACCTGACCCGTCGGTTGGGTGCATTCCGTCGGCTGGGTCACCGCTACCGACTGGATGGTCGGTGGTGTCGGTGGCGATGTAATTTCGAATCCGGCCGGATAAAGACCGACGCAAGAGTTGTCTGAAACGAGACGGACAGCCGGGGTGTAGATGCCGGCGGAGAGGAAAGGGAAAAGTGCCGCCGACTGCCAGCCGCTCGTACCCTGCACGGAATATTCCACTTGTCCCATGCTGGTGGCGGAGACCAACGCCGTACCGTAGCTGGTGGCGCAGGTAGGTTGAACGACCGACACATCCGTTATTACAGGCGGCATGGGGACGTCATTGACCACTACGGGATTCCCGGCGTAGGCGGTGACACAGGAAAGGTCTTCCGCCAGACGGACCCGAATCGGGAAGCCCCCTGGCGGAAGACCGGGGAAGCTGGCCGCGGCGGACCAGGACGTGCCGTCATCCAGGCTGTATTGCAAGGAGGATGCACCAGCGGCGAACACTGCGATGGTACCGGTGGGAGCCGCGCAAGTCGGTTGAATCACCTGTATTTGTTCGATGATGGGTAGCGCCGGGGGGGGCGCTACCTGTACCGGAAGACCGTAGGCGGTCTGACAACTCGTATCGGTGGCCAGGCGGACAAGCACAGGGTAGGATGCCGGTGCGAGCCCGTCAAATACGGGGGTAGGATGCCAGCTGTCACCCATATCCAAACTGTACTGCAGATTGCCGGAACCGGTGGCGGTTATCGTGACGGTACCAGCGGGAGCGGAGCAAATCGGCTGTGTTACATCCACCTGGGAGATTGTCGGCGGGTTAGGGACTGGATGGATCGGAATGCTGCCTCCGGCATAGGAGACCTGGCAGGTGGTATCGGATACCAAGCGTACCTGCAGGTCGTAGCCGCCGGGTGGCAATGCGGAGAACGACGGATTGGCTGTCCATCCAAGCCCGGCGGACAAAGAATATGAAAGGGCACCGCTGCCGGAAGCCGAGACAAGGACCGTACCGACAGGTGACGAGCAGGTCGGCTGCACCACGGACACCGCCGTCACCGTCGGCAAGGGGAGGGGGGCAACCAGTGACACCGGCTGCTGTGTAGCCGTTAACAGACAGGTAGTATCCGAACGAAGTCGGACCGCCGGAACCCAAGTTCCGGGCTGCAGCTGCGCAAAGAACGCGGACGATTGCCAAGACAGGCCACCGTCCATGCTGAAATCAAGGGTACCCGGGCCGTTGGCGGCAAGCGTGACTTGTCCTGTCGGTACGGCACAGGTCGGCTGCACCACAACAGGGGGGAGAAGGCCCGGAAAGACCGGGGTCGGAAGATGCACCGGGTTTTCGAGGGAGAAGGAGATCACGGCTGGTTCTGCCGCCTTGCGGATGGCGAGATGATAATCGCCCGGGGGCAGGCCGGTGAAAATCGGAGCGGATTGAAAGGTCAGGCCGCTATCCACCGAATATTCGAGCGGGAGGCTCGTATCGGCGGTGATGGCGATGGTCCCGGCGGTCAGATCGCCGCAAAGGGGCGGTGACATCGACCGTAGGGTCGGCAGAAACAAGTGGAAGGCATTGCCATCCCGGGCGTGTTCCACATCAGGCAGTCCGAAATTTTCCGATACCCAGGAGTTGTCAGAAGGGGCGAAACCGACGGATCTGGCAAGGGACAGCGGCAGATCCAGGGCAAGCCGGAGCACCGGCAATATCGTATCAGGTCGCAGGGGCTGCATCACCGGGAATGCGGAAGACACAAATTTGAGGTAATGATAGCCATCCCCGCCCGGTGTTGGGGGTCCATCCTGCTCGAAGGCGAAGGAAGCCAGGTTCTGCACCGACGATAAGAAGTTGGTTCCCAAGCTATCCGGCCAGCAAAGGGTCACCACCTGGCTGTTCCAGGTGCCGGAATGTGTGGTGGCGGGGGAAAAGCCGGTACGGTAGACCATGGTCCACGCGGAACCAGCGGCCGTCTCTTCCAAAACAAAGCCCAGGTCGATCTGGGCGTGTGCAGGAAACACGCAAAGGATGGAAAGCCAGGTTGTCAGAAAAATAAAATAACGCATCAAGTCTTTTTTCAAAACATCAGGTTCATCAATAGTTCTAACCGGATGTAGCTTTCGCATGAATTTCAGGGGCTGTTCGGCGGCACACCGGCTGTTGTGGTGCCATTATTGCGCGCGAAGCATCGGCAGCGTGATGGTTTGTTCGGATGATTGGAGACGGAGCAGGTAGGGGCCTGGGGGCAGGTCGGAAAAATCCCGTGACAAGCGGTGCGGACCTGCGGGGAGGAAAAATTTATCTGCCCGGCGGCATTGGCCGGCCATGGTCAGGACAAACAAGTTCCAGGATGCCGGTCGATAAGTTTCCAGGGAAAGCAGGACAAGTCCGGCCGAGGGGTTCGGTGCGACCGAGCAGGAAGGCCCTGCCGTAATACGGGAAGGAGCGTCGGTGGCGGAGTAGACCGCCAAGGCCGGGTCAAAGCCCAGGAACTGGTCGGACAAAGCGGCGTTTTCCGCATTTGGCAGGCCATGGAGCTGGCTCAGCCAGGGCGTGTCGGAAACCAATTCGAACGACCAGGCGGCCGCATCGTCAAAAACCAGGTGGAGCAGCAGGACATCGATCCGCTGTCCGGCCGGGAGATTGAAGTGGACGGGAGCCCCGGTTGCCGCGAACTTTTGGTAAAGAAAGCCGTCGCCACCTTGCACCGGCTGTCCGTCGGTCTTGAAATCGAAATCCGCCAGGTTGCTGATACTACCGACGACAGCATTGCCAAGGGACGCCGACCAGCGCAGGGTGAAGACCTGGGAGTTCCAGACATTGCGGTCGGGCGAATCGTAATCCGTGGTGGACGAATAGGATAGCAGCAGGTGATGGGGATTGTCGCCGATGGTATGGGCATGCAAGCCCATCCGGACCCCGGCGAAGCAGGCCGCGGCGTACATCCAGGCAACCACCGGCATCAGGTAGCGGCGAGACAAGACAGACAGTCGGATCATGGCGTCAGTTTGGCAATTGTTCGAATACGGGCAAGGTCGGGGAGGCGTCGGAGTTATCCGGATGTAGCAGGACCACATCGGAGACCAGGGTCACATCCTTTCCGGCACCGTCGTAAATGACCGACCCGTCCATATTGAGGTCGGCCCGGAAATAGCCGGAGAGGGGCATGGTGGTGACAAATGCCGTATTGACAGGATTTGTCAGCACAGGAGCGGAGACGGCGGTCACGTCCGTACCGACACCGGCGAAGACCACCCTGCCATCGCCGTCGGCATCTCCCGCCCACATGGCATAGGCCCCGTTTGGTAAGGATGCCCTGCTGTGGTCACCCCAGGTTTCCACGTCCGGATGGGAAAAATCGAGCGTAGTCAGGCTGTCGAGGGAAAAGAACACCGGCCCGGCCGTGCAGACAGCGAGGTGATTGCGGTGGCGAACCGCCACGTAATAGCTGTCCTGCGGCAATTCCGGAAAATCCAAGGGGAACCGGGCTTCGGTACCGGTGACATCACCGTCGCGCTGTAGCAAGGCGCCACGGGTAGCGAGGACGATGGCGGGAGCCAGCTTGCTCCGGATTTCCACCCAAACCCAATCCACGACCGCATTGGCACCGGTAGTATCCAGTAAGGAAGTGTCCACCATCTCTCCTCCGCCGAGGCCGGCGGATGCGAAACCCAGAACCGAATACGGCTCGGTCGATGGGAGCAAGGTGCGGACCCGCAGGGAATCGTGCATCCAGCCCGTCGAGGCGTCAAAGGGGCCTTGCAGGAAAACGCGGGCGGCCAGGCGCGGCGTACGGACAAATACATATTCCTGCCCGCCGCCGACATAGCTGTTGTGCAGGCTGTCGGCATAGGAGTAGGGCAGGGACCAGCTCGTCCCGTCGAATACGGCGCCGGCCACCGCATTGGCCAGGCGCCAGTTACCGGGGGGAAGAGTCAGCAGGCGGAAACCTGTCGTTCCATGGATGAGAGCCGTTATCGTATCCGGCAGTACCGACACTTCCATAGGGCCGCCGGCCAGCAGCAGGTCTCCGAAAGGAAGGGGTTCGTAGACATAGCTGGTATGGATGGCCTTGCCGCCGGCTTCCTGATAGGAAGCGAAGGATAGGTCCGTCGAGAAATGGAACACACCCGGAAGATCTACGTGTATGGTATCCTGGGATTGGTAGACAGACAGGTCTGCGGGGCGTTGTCCCTTGGCATACGGCAGGATCAGCGTCGTGAAATGTCCGCCGCCTTTGGCGCGCATCACCACCTGTTTCTCCGAAAAGGAAGCCACGCCGTTGGTGGCCAGGAATTCCTCTTTCTCCGGCGTGGGGATGAAGTCGTGCCCGACATCACAAAGAACGGCGGCATCCGGATCGGCGGTCTCCAGGTAGAGTTCCCAATCGATGCCGCCGGTCGGATGGGCGACCCAGTTTTGTCCTTGGAAATCAAAGCGGTTGAAACCGGTATCCAGCGGTACGGGGCTGCTGGCGCGAGGCAGTTGTTGCGGGCCTCCCTGGCTGCTCCAAAAGGAGGAAGGTGGCAGCACGGGCCCGGTGGGTGTTTGTACCGAATCCGTGGCCATGAAATTGAAATTCCAGATGAAGGGTGCCGGGCTGTCCACGGAATCATGCAGGATAAAGCAGGGCAGATCCGGCCGCAAGTGGAACTGGAAGAAGCGGCGGGTCCAGACATCGGCTTGGCGCGTCATGCGGACGGCGGCATGGCCGCTGTACTCGAAGGCCTCGAAGGCAGTGTTCGCTGAATGATACCAAGCGGCGTCGGCCAGGCCGAAGGGCTGACCGGTCGTATTGTTCCAATCGGGGAACATCGTCTCCTTCACCAGACAGTTCTTCTGATGGGCAGAGGCCATGTGTGGGGAGTAGAAACTGCTGAAATTCAAAGAAAGCGGAGTACCCAAAGCATAGATGGCCGCTTGTCCGCGGTCATCGTTTCGGTGGTCGGAGTACCATTCCCCATCCACCAGCCAGGAAGCAGACTCGAGAGGCGTACCGCGCCCGCGCCGAAAGGTCGACATGTAGCCTGGGAACCGGCCGTCCCCCATATTGAGCCAGGAGGTGTCCGGCAGTTGTTGGTTGACGGAAAGGGTTACAAAACCGAATTCGCTTCCGCGTACCCGACCGTTCCGATAGGCATGCATCAGTCTGCGGCTCAGCAGCGTATCGGTCGCGGCAAAGCCTGTCGCCAGTAAGCCGAAGACGGCGGCGCTCTCCTCCGCACCGTCTCCTAGGCTGACCAGTTTCCGATACTGCTGGAAGCGGACGGAAGGGGGCGTCTTCAGGTGAAACAGAAAATCAGCCAGGTACTTCAGCCGTAGGTTGGAGGAGAAGACATCGCCCATCCCGGACTCCCGGAGCTGCAGGCCGATCAGGATCATCTGGTCCATGGTGGGCTGCAGGTAATGGGGCGATCCCTTGGCGGCGCCGGATTCGTTCACATAATCCGCTATGGAAATATCCAGATATCCGGGAATCAGGGCGGCACGCGCACTGAATTCCGCGGATTCGCTGGCGATCAGGCAGAAGAACCAACGCCGCAACGAGAAGGTCGTCGCTTGGCTGATCGTCCCGAAGTTGAGCCCGGTATCATTGGAAAAGGGGACGAAATCCCGGTCCCATATGACCCGGCAATACAGGCGTGACACCTGCAGGAGGGTATCCCGTTGGGCGGACGTCAGCTTGTCATCCGCCAACAGTCCGGCGATTTTCATGGATTGGAGTTGCATTTCGTTGCTGCCCAGGGAATAGTGGTGGTAATAACTGTAAATGCCGTCACCGGTAGTGAGCGCGGTGCGTAGACCGTGGGCGTAGTCCATGACGGATTGGTAGGCGGCGTTGGTGGCGACCGGATTGCCCGGGGCGTCCCGCCAAGCATTCATGATGCCGGTGAAATAGGGGTCTATGTCCACCAACTCGTCATACAGGTCGTTGTTGGTGCGGATTTCCGCCATCAAGGCCAGCAGATCCGCCCGTGGCTTGAACAAAGCGCCCGTTAGGAAACTGGAATCCATGGGCAGGGGTTCGGATTGGTAGGCATCCAGCTTTCCTGCCAAGCCGGAGAGCCGGTTCATGGCGAGACCGATGGGTTGGACCTGGTCGGGGGGCAGCAGGTCGGCACCTTGGGTGCCTGCGAACAGACACCATTCGAAACGGACCTCGGGAAAATAATATGGGGGAGAGACCCGGGTCAGGTTGACCTTGACGCCGGCCACCGGCATGGCGGTGGTGGGAAATTGTTCGACGAGGGTGACATCGGTCCCGTTCTTCGTCCGGAAGCGGGTCAGCTGCCCCTGGTATTTTCCGACAACAAAGAAAGAGTCCACGGTGCTGTTGTAATGGACGTGATGAGGGAAGGTGGCGGACCATTCCGGCAGGGACAGGGCGGACCATTCCTGGGAGTTGTTGTCATACCAGTAGAAGCCGCCCTGGTAGTTCTCCAGCGTCGCCAGGCAATTGCCGCCGCTGTCCGTGGCCAGGGTACGCCGGTTGGCACGGGCCTGAAGGAGGTCGTAGATGGAGACGGACAGATTGGTGGCGTGGACCGCGGTGACGGTCGTGTCCTGGAGCTGGACCAGCCGAAGCCAGCCGTCGTTGGTGGCCTCGAAGAAACGTCCTGTCACCGGGTCGATGGCCGTCCCGATGGACACCGTCTGTGTCGGTGGGAAAGGCGTCTGCACGAAGCGGACGGAATCGGCGGGAATCCGGTCGAAGGTGCCATAGTATCCGTTGGCGGCGTAAGTGAGCAGGATGGACCCGTCGGGGGTCCGCTGCAGGTCCGGCCTATTGGCGGAACGCCAGGACAAGCCGTCGTCAATGACATCCTGCCAGCCGAAATCCAGGGTCTGGACAGGGGCTGCGAACAGATGGAAACCATCCTGGGCCGACCCTGTGCCGATGTCGCGGGATCCTTGGAGGAGGATGAAATCATAAGTGCCGTTGGATGCACCGTACAGATAGGGGTCTGTGATGGTGGCGTCAAGGTCCAGTTGGTGAATGACGAATGGGGCGGCACCCACCTTTTTTAGCAAGAACAGGGCTTGCCCGGAGGCAGCGTAGGGGTCGAAAGCCAGGATGTTGACGGTATTGCCGCTGAGAAAGATAAAAGGGTGGACGAGGTCCTGGGCCACGACAATTTCCGGCTGGGATCCACCGTCTGCATCGATGCGCTTGTACAGGAGTTTGTTGTCGGATTGCCAGACATAATGGCAGATGTCGTCATCGCAAGCGCCGTGGATGTCGTCCAGACCGGCGGCGTCCGTGTAGATGTTCGCCCCGCTGCTGCGGATTCCCAGCAGCTGGGACGGACGTCCGTCGAAGATCCCGAATACATTCCCTCCGGCTCCGGCATCGCTGTCATACAATTGCCAATGCCAGCCGGAATTCACCACCCACGGGTTCCAGCGTGCCAGCATGGGATAATCCTTGCGACCGGAATAGCCGAGGTTCACACGGGCATTCCAGCCGGTGTTCTCCCCCCGGGCATACACCTGGCCGTTGAGATCGTAGCCGTCCGCCGCCGTGGTGGCGTAATGCCCTTGGTACATGCCCCGGTCCGGCGACAACCCGCCGGAGACACGCAGTTCGTAACCTACCTCGAAGTCGCTTTCCTCCAGTACCATACAGACCTTTTCCCCCTTGAACATCCGGAAGGTCGCCTGGTAATAGCCGGGGCCTTCCGGCTCCAGAAACGCGTTGTTGCTGCTGTAGAGCGCAGGCTTGTCGAAAGTGTATCGGATCCGTACCGCACACGAATCCGTCGTCTGGTAGAGGACCGTATCCTGCATGGTGACCGGTGGTGCCGTGGACCGCAGGTAAACCGGCAGGGAGGAGCCGGCCGACCCGTCGGCATAAATTACCTGTTGAAGGGGAGCCGGGATGAAATCCGGGAAGGATGGGTCAAAGCCGGTGGCACGGGCCAGGCGGACGGACAACCAGCCATTGCTCATGACGTAATGGTCTCCGTCTGGTTGTAAGAGGACATCCCCGTTGCTGCCCTGGCTGTGAAGAAGGCCGACGCAGTTACCCAACCAAACGGTCAGCAAGGCTGTCATCCAAATCCTGCGCCAGCTCCTGTAATGTGCTTCTGTTGTCATGTAACGTATTTGCATGTAACGTATTTGAAGGTATGCAACGGGACCCACACAGACCATGATCCCATACAGGATATCCGGCCGGGTTCGCCTGCCCCCGACTTCGTATGCGGGATGGGCGGCGCCGGCACGCCGGTGCGGGATTTACTCGCTATCGGGTCAGGTCGCACTTGCTGTGGAGAATCGTTTCAGTTCTCCGGACAGGACGACGACATGCGTTTTTTCCGGTTCCTGTGCAGATGCAAAACAGACCGCTGGGCTCCGGGAATGTGGTTTCCGACCTGGGAACAACGGCAATAATTGTGCTAAGGGGGTACGAGCCGTCGCAAGAGCAGCGGGACGGACGGGAGGTGAATGGTTCCGAACACCTTGACACCACCGAGAGATCATCTGGGGAAAGTACCCAAGTCATCCGGTTCGAGGGTTGGTTCGGAAAGAGGGCAAAATTCAGAAAAATCTGAACACTAACCAATGTTCCGATGCTAATTTATATCCTGTCGGGCGATGATTCATATTCTACGAAAAGACACCCGGGAGATTCGTTTTGTCGGGCAAAGGAGGAATTGATACATTTGTCCCGCTGTCGTCGGGACTGCCCCGGCATCCTGGGAACAATGGATGCACCGGGCTGACTCGGCTGCTCGATGGGGGCTCGTCCGCAGCAGCTCCCGAAACATAAAATGACTTTGCATCGGACATGTTGATGACCTTCATCGGTTTGTACCTTCTGGGGACGCTCCTCATCGGTTACCTCGCATCCCGTCGGGTGAAGAACACCCGGGATTTCGTGGTCGCAGGCCGGAAACTGCCCTTGGTGGTGGCGGGTTCTGCGATGTTCGCCACCTGGTTCGGGTCGGAGACCGTCATGGGGGCCCCTTCGGAATTCGTGCACCACGGTGTATTGGGAATCATGGAGGACCCGTTCGGTGCGGCGCTATGCCTGATGCTGGCAGGAGGCCTGGTGGCGCGGCCGATGTACCGGTTGAACATCCTGACCTTCAACGACTATTACCGTATGCGGTACGGCCGGGCGACGGAATTTCTGTCTGCCTTGTTCATGGTGCCTTCCTATTTCGGTTGGATTGCGGCGCAGATGGTCGCCATGGCTCTCATCCTGAATGTTTTGTTGGGTATTCCCATCTCGGCGGGAATCATGGTCTGTGCGGTCATCGTGGTGTTTTACACCTACATAGGGGGGATGTGGGCGGTTTCGGTGACCGATTTTGTGCAGTCGATCATGATCATTGCGGGATTGCTGTTCATGGCGTGGCAGCTCGGCGGACAGGCCGGCGGTGTGCAGGCGGTCTGGGCGGCGCAACCGGACGGGTTCTTTCGGTTCTTCCCGGACCGCAACCTGCACGACATCGCGCACTATGTGGCCGCCTGGATCACCATAGGCTTGGGTTCCATCCCGCAGCAGGATGTGTTCCAACGAATCATGGCGGCAAAGGACGAGCGGACGGCGGTCCGTGCCAGCTATCTGGGCGGTGTGATGTACCTGACCATCGGCATGGTTCCCTTGTACATCGGCTTGTGTGC
>JBEAQU010000020.1:0-80048 GCA_041163745.1 Bacteroidota bacterium | reverse complement strand
AAAAAAATCCCTGTAATTAGCCTAATTCTCTAAAATTCGCGTACCAGCATCCCCGCGAAGCGGGGAACAAGAACCTCCCTGGCACACCCAATCCGCCATGCCATCATATCCCTTCGGCCGCGACATCGTAGGTCACCCCCCTCCTCCATGCGAAACCGACAATTTGATTTGCACCCGTCGCGAACTGATGCAAGCGTGCTGTCAGAACATCATACCCAACTGCAGGATGATTCCCGACAAATGGTCCTTTGAGGAAAGGTCATCCGTATAGTCCTTGCTCACATCGGTGAAGAGCCGTTGGAAACCGAGGCCGGCCACCAAGGCAGTATTCCCGCCGACACTGTACTCCAGCCCCCCGCCGAATCCCCAGGAAAGCGCCAGGGCCCTGACATCTTCCTTGATGTCGATCCGTTCCTCTCGGAGCCCGCTGTACTCGATGGTGCCCCGTGCCTGCGATCTGAAAGCGGGGGTGATGACCGGCAGTTCCACAAAATAGCGCAAGTAGCCGATTTCCTTGGTCCGCAGTTTGATTCCGACAGGAATCTCGACGTATTGGACACTGTATTTCAGGTCTGTCCCACTGGGCATGGAAGGCAGCACACCGGACGGCAGTTGCGAGCGCCAAGGCCAACCCGGCACGCTGCGGTCGTAGCGGAGGGTTCCGCCGCTGTTGAACGCGAAGCCGAGTCCGACCAGGAATGCGTAATTCTCCCGGAAGTACACCTCACCTCGCACGCCCATTTTCAGGCCCAGGTTTACGCCTTCGCCGGATATGTCGCCATTGTCCGTTCCCATGAAAGAAAAGGTCGGACTTACCTGGAAACCCATGCGGAGGTCCGCTTCCTGCGCCACTACGATGACGGCGCATCCGAGAAAAAATAAGAAAGCAACAACAATTTTTTTCATCCACGTTTAGTTTTGCAGGTGAATGGCCACCGGGGCGCCCGGGTCCTGCCAACCGGCAGTGTCCAGCGACGTACCCGTCCGCCGGAGCGGCCGTCAAATCCGAACACGATATGAACGTCAGGAACTGCCTGTATCTTGCATTGTTATCCTCCCTTACCATCCAAGCCTGCCAAGGTGACAAAAATAAGGAGATTCCGGATGTGTCGGGTATCCCCGTATCCGTTGAAATAAGACGCTTCGAGCAGGATTTTTTTGCGCTGGACACCTTGGATCCCGAGCCTGGGCTGTCGCGGCTGGAACAATCCTACGGCACTTTCGCCGAGCTGTTTTTCGGTCAGATCCTGGGTTCCCGAGACAGTCTGATCGCGCCGGAGGGGCATGCCGCTTATGTGGCCGGGTTTCTGAAACATCCGGCGGTGCGGCAATTACATGAGACCTGTCAGCTTGTCTTCCCAGACTTGACAGACATCACCATGGAATTCACCCAGGCTTTCCGACTTTTCCGGCATTACTTTCCGGAGGCCCCCTTATCGGGGGAGGTCGTTACCTACCTGTCGGAATACTCGGTCGGCGGGTTCCTGTACGGTGACAATTCCATTGCCGTCGGGTTGGATTTTTATCTCGGCAGCGATTATCCCTACCGTCGGTACGACCCGACCAATCCGAACTTTTCGGCCTATCTCACCCGAACGTTCGACGCGAGGCACCTGGTCCCGAAATCCATTGGTCTCCTGGTCGACGACCTTGTGGGGCCGGTTCCGGGACAACGGTTGGCCGACCACATGATTCATAATGGAAAGCACCTGTATATCAAAAGCTTGTTATTGCCGGAAGCACCGGACAGCATCATTTTTGAATACACACAGGCGCAGGTGGAATGGTGTGAGGAAAACGAGGCCAACATCTGGGCATACCTGTTGACGGAAGAGCTGCTGTACGAAACGGACTGGTCAAGGTTTCGCAAGCTGGTGGAGCCGAGCCCTACCTCACCTGGCATGCCGGCGGAATCGCCGGGACGGACCGCGAACTGGCTGGGGGAGCGGATTGTCAGGGCCTATATGGAGCGGCATCCCGACCTATCGGTACAGGAACTGCTGCTGATGCGTGACGCACAGGCTTTGCTGGACCAATCCCGATACAAGCCGAAACGACGTTGAGTCACGGCGTCCTTCCGGCGCTGCCCATCACATGCCCAACACGGCAGGATTCATCCCCATGGCGGAGAATCCGCCGTCGTGATACAGGTTCTGCATGGTCACCATCCGGGACAGGTCGGAAAACAGGAATACGCAGTAGTCTGCGCAGGCAGCGGCGGAGGCATTGCCCAGGGGGGACATCTTGTCTGCGTAATCGAAGAATTCCCGAAAGCCTTTGACCCCGCTGCCGGCCGTCGTCATGGTGGGGGATTGAGAGACGGTATTGACCCGGACCTTGCGCGAGGTTCCGAAATGGTAACCGAAGCTACGGGCGAAACTTTCCAGCAGGGCCTTGGATTCCGCCATTTCGTTGTAATCGGGGAATACCCGCTGGGCGGCGATGTAGCTGAGGGCGGCGATGCTGCCCCATTCCTTCATGGCATCCTGTTTCAACAGGGTCGCCATCATCTTGTGAAAGGAAATGGCGCTGATGTCGAATGTGGTTTTCATCCACTCGTAGTTCAGGTCGGTATATTCCTTTTTCTTACGGACGTTGAGGGACATGCCGATGGAGTGCAGCACGAAGTCGATTTTTCCGCCGAAATGATCCGTCGACTGGCGGAAGAGCTGGTCCAGGTCCTCCAGGGAGGTTGCGTCCGCAGGGATGACGGGCGCCCCGATTTTCTCCGCCAGTTGTTGGATGGCACCGAAACGCATGGCGACCGGAGCGTTGGTGAGAACGAGGCGGGCGCCTTCCGCATGACAGCGTTCCGCCACTTTCCAGGCGATGGATTGTTCGTCGAGGGCGCCGAATATGACGCCGGTCTTTTCTTTAAGCAGTGACATGACGCATGAGTGTTTGTGATCGTACTGGCAGCAAATATAGTGTATACGGCCGGACTTAAACTGGTTTTTCCGCTTCGTATGCAATTACTTCCGCTTGTATTCCGCTGCATGCGGCTTGGTACGGGGCTTTATTCTTCCTACCTTTCCAGCCATTAACTTCGTCGCCCCCCCGCCGTACCACGTCCGACGGCCGAGGGCCGGAGGGGGTCTTTCAAAAACGGGACACATGGATAGGAAATCCTTTGCCTGGCTGGTTCTGGGCATGTTGTTCACCTTGCCGATGACGGCACAGCGTAAAAAAACGGTTGCCACCGAACCGGTCGCGGAAAAGCATTATCTGGATACGGTTTCCATCGGGCTGCCATGGCGGAATGTGGGACCGGCCATCACATCGGGCAGGATCGCGGATATTGCGGTCCATCCTTCCCACCGCGGGACCTATTACGTGGCGACCGCCTCCGGGGGGGTCTGGAAAACCGTCAATGCCGGCACCACCTACGAACCGGTCTTCGACGGCGAAGGCTCCTACTCGATCGGTTGCATCACGTTGGACCCTAACAACCCCCAGGTCGTGTGGGTAGGCACCGGGGAGAATAACAACCAGCGTTCCGTCGCCTACGGTGACGGGGTCTATCGTTCCAGGGACGGTGGCCGCAGCTGGGAGAACATGGGCCTGCCGGAGAGCGAACATATCGGCCGCATCATTGTGGATCCCCGCAACAGCGATGTCGTGTACGTCGCGGCGATCGGTCCGCTTTGGAAAGAAGGAGGGGAACGCGGGGTTTACAAAACCAAGGACGGAGGCAAGACATGGCAACAGGTGCTGGTGGACGACATGGGGGCATCGCTGCTGGACGAGCACACCGGTGTGACCGACCTGGTCATGGACCCGCGGGACCCGGACCTGCTCTATGCCGCCGCTTTCCAGCGACGCCGGCATGTTTTCACCTATGTGGGCGGAGGCCCCGGCAGTACGATTTACCGTTCCACAGACGGGGGCGTCTCCTGGGAAAAAGCGGCCCGGGGGCTACCCGGCGGGGACATCGGCCGGATTGGGCTGGCTATTTCCCCGGCAGATCCGGAGATCATCTACGCCATGGTGGAAGCGGCCGCGGGCGGTGGTTTCTTCCGCAGCTCCGACCGCGGGGCCAGCTGGCAGAAACAGAGCGGATACGCCACTTCCGGCAACTACTATTGTGAGATATTCGCCCACCCGACCGAACCGAACACCGTTGTCGCCATGGACGTGTTCAACCAGATCTCCCGGGACGGCGGCAAAAGCTGGAACCAGCTCGGTGAGCAGTTCAAGCATGTCGACAACCATGTCATCTGGATCGACCCGGATGACACCTCCTATTTCCTGGCCGGTTGCGACGGCGGGATTTATGAAAGCTTCGATGCGGGTTCCACCTGGAAATTCCATGGCAATCTGCCGGTGACGCAGTTCTACAAGGTGGAAGTGGACAACACCCTTCCCTTTTATCATATCCATGGCGGCACGCAGGACAACTTTTCCCTCGGTGGGCCCAGCAGAACCCGCAACGGCCATGGCATCACCAATGCCGACTGGTATGTCACCAGCCTCGGCGACGGCTTCGAAACCCAGATCGACCCGGACAATCCGGACATCGTCTATGCGCAGGCACAACATGGGGCCCTCGTCCGATACGACCGGAAGTCGGGAGAAATGACCAGCATCCAGCCACAACCCGGCGACGGAGAGGACAACTACCGCTGGAACTGGGACGCCCCCCTCGCCATCAGCCATCACCAAGCCACCCGACTCTATTTCTGCGCCAACAAAGTGTTCCGCTCCGATGACCGTGGAAATGGCTGGACAACCATTTCCGGCGACCTGACCCGCCAGATCGACCGCAACACCTTGCCGGTCATGGGCAGGGTACAAAGCATAGATGCCGTCGCCAAGAACCAAAGTACCAGCGAATACGGCAACATCGTCGCTTTCTCCGAAAGCCCGCTCAACCAGGACCTGCTTTATGTCGGCACCGATGACGGGCTCATCCAGATAACGGAGGACGGCGGCCGTTCCTGGCATGCCGTCGGCCAGTTCCCCCTGGTTCCGGAGTTCACATACGTCAACATGCTGGTCGCCTCGCGACACGATGAGAATGTGGTCTACGCCTGTTTCAACAACCACAAACGAGGGGATTTCCACCCGTATGTCCTGAAAAGTACGGACAAGGGCAGGAGCTGGCAAGCCATCAGCGCCAACCTGCCGGAGCGGGGCTCCGCCTATTCCCTGGCCGAGGACCACATCCGACCCGGTCTGCTGTTCGTCGGAACGGAGTTCAGCTTCTTCTTCACCGTCGACGGCGGCAAATACTGGAAAAAGCTCTCCGCAGGCCTCCCGACCATTGCGGTACGCGACATTGCCATCCAACGCCGGGAAAACGATATCGTCCTGGGCACCTTCGGCAGAGGCTTCTATGTGCTCGATGATTACAGCCCGCTCCGCGAGCTTTCCCCCGACAACCTGCAGTCGACGGCCCGGATTTTTCCGGTCAAGCCGGCGCTGCTGTATCCGGAGGCCGCCCCCATCGGATATGGCACCGGCAAAGGGTTCCAGGGCGCCAATTACTTCACCGCGCCCAATCCTCCGGTTGGCGCCACCTTCACCTATTTCCTGAAGGACGAATACAAAACCTTGAAAGACCGCCGGCAGGCTTGGGAGAAGCGCCAGCTAAAGGAAGGGAAGCCCATCCGGTATCCCACCCACGAGGAACTGGAAGCGGAATCCCGGGAAACAGCGCCCTATCTGTTGTTCTCCTTCCGTTCCGTGGACGGCGAATTGGCGCACCAGATAAAGACCACCCCGCGACGCGGGGTGAACCGGCTGGTCTGGAACGGCCGGTATACACCCAAGGACCCCGTCCGTCTCAACCGATCCGAGCGGATGCCCTGGCAGTCGCCCGAAGGCGGCGGACTGGTCATGCCGGGAGACTACACCGTTTCCCTGCACCTGGTGGCCGGTGATTCCGTACGCACCTTGGCGGAAGGCGTTCCGTTCACCCTGGAGACGCTGACCGGCAGCACCCTTCCGGCGGAAGACCGGCGGGCCCTGGATGCCTACATCCGCGAAACGGCGGAGTTGGAACGCGCCTGGCGCGGGGCGACGGCCATTCTCGGCGACATCGAGAACCGCTTGCGCCACATCCAGGTCGCCATCCAGGCCGTCGGTTCCCCGACGGACCTGCTACGGCTGGCCGACGACCTGTCAGATCGCTTGTATACGCTTCGCAAGCAGTTCTATGGCGACGGCATCGCCAGTCGCCTGGACATGCCATCCAAGCCTGCCCTGTCAAATCGGATCTGGGCATCCGGCTACGACATCTGGTCTGCCACCACCGCGCCCACGGCTACCCAACAGGCCCAACTCCGACTCGCTGCCAAGGATTTCAAGGAAGGGCTGCGTACTGTCCGTGAACTGTGGGAGAAACACCTCGTTCCGCTCGAGCAGCGCCTGGAAGACGTCCGGGCACCCTATACCCCCGGTCGGATTCCTTCCTGGGGCGGAGAATAAGCACCGGGCCACGTGGCCTGCAACCTGGCCAGGGTTTCGGGCCTGGGCCCCTTGCACCCACCACCGGCCCACCGGATTGTCTGTCCTGGTCGGCGGGCTTCCGGCGCCGGTGGCAACCGACAACAACATGATAACGGTAGAAACTGCCACCCGGCTCATTCAACAGGAAGCCCGGTTGTCAGATCCCACGGAAGTACCGTTGGCCTCGGCATGTGGTCGGGTTTTGCGGGAGCCGTTGGTGGCGGACCGTGATTTCCCCCCCTTCCACCGGGTCGCCATGGATGGCATCGCCATTTCCTCCCGGGATTTCGGGAACGGACAGCGTATATTTCCTGTGTCGGGCATACAGGCAGCCGGAAAACCGCGGGCGGTGATGTCCGGTGCCGGCTTGTGTATGGAAGTGATGACCGGTGCCGTATTGCCGGAAGGAGCCGACGCGGTGGTCCGGTACGAGGACCTGGCCATGGAAGGAGGGCAGGCGGAAATACGACTGGCGGAGGTATTACCCTGGCAGCATGTGCACCGGCAGGGCAACGACCGTCGGCAGGGGGCAGTCCTGGTCCGGGAAGGCACCCTCCTCACACCGGCGGAAATCGGTCTGGCAGCCACCGTCGGGAAACACCGGCTGCGGGTCTCGGCTCTTCCGCAGGCGGTGGTTTTGTCCACCGGCGAAGAATTGGTGGCGGTGGAGGAGACACCCCTCCCCCACCAGATCCGGCGTTCCAACGTACACAGTCTGGCCGCCTTGCTGGCGGAACAAGGGCTCCGCGTGTCGACCGGCCACCTGCCGGACGATCCGGAGGCGCTGCGCGAACAGCTTGGGCCCTTGCTCGACTCGAACGACCTGTTGGTGCTGAGCGGTGGAGTCTCTATGGGAAAGTTCGATTTTGTGCCCCAGGTGCTGGTCGAGCTGGGTGTGCAGCCTTCGTTCCACCGGGTCAGCCAGCGGCCCGGGAAGCCGCTTTGGTTCGGCTGTCGTGGCCGGACGGTGGTGTTCGCCTTGCCTGGCAACCCGGTCTCCTCCTTCATGTGTACGCTCCGCTACGTTTCACCTTGGATACGGGCTGTACAGGGGTTGCCGCCCGCTCCGTCGATGCTGGCGGTGTTGGCGGAGGATTTCAGCTTTACGCCCGGCCTGACCTATTTCCTGCAGGTGACGGTCCGTCGGGATCCGTCCGGAATCCTGCTGGCCAGTCCTGTCGTCGGACACGGATCCGGCGACCTGGCGAACCTGGCCGCGGCGGACGGATTCCTCGAATTGCCGAAGGACCGCCAGGATTTCCATAGCGGGGAAAGTTTTCCGCTACATGCATACAGAACGCCTTGCTGACGGGGCATGCCGTACGGTATCAGCAGGACTGCTTGCCCAAGGCAGAATGGGTGCGCCACGCGGGAAGCCGGTGATTCATTCGGAGGTGTTGTCCGCAGGAGCCGTACCCTCGGCAGCAGCAGGGGTGTCTGGATGCGCCTCCCTGGCCGCGGAGTTGCGGCCCAGTTGGTTGATGGGATGGCTGCTGCTGAAGAAATCCCGATGGAAGACCAACAGGCTGAGCACGCCGGTCGTGATGGAGGCATCGGCGAGATTGAAAACCGGACGGAAAAACAGGAAGTGCTCCCCGCCCCACAGCGGCAGCCATTCGGGAAAGAATCCTTCGAACAAGGGGAAATAGAACATGTCCACGACCTTACCATGCAGAAAGCCTGCATAGCCGCCGTCCGCCGGAAAGAGGGTGGCGGGAGTGGGGATGTGATAGGAACTTTCCGAGAAGATCAGCCCGTAGAAGGCACTGTCCAGGATGTTGCCCACGGCGCCGGCCATGATCAGCGCGAAACATACGACCAGGCCGAAGGCCATCCTCTGCTGAAGCAACAGGCGCAGCAGGTAGAAAAGGAAGGCGACGGCACCGATACGGAAGAGGCTGAGCGCCAGTTTGCCATATTCGCCACCGAGGGTGATGCCGAACGCCATGCCTTCGTTTTCGACAAAATGAAGCAACGCCCAGTCGAGTCCCAGCAATTTGATTTCCTCGCCGTAGTAGAAATGGGTTTTTATCCAAATCTTGAGTGCCTGGTCCAGGATCAGGACACATCCTATCAGGAGGGCTATTTTGGTGGATGGTTTCAAAGTGTCGCTGTTTAGTGTCGTCGGTGTCCGGTTCGGTTCGTCCCGGCACGGGAAAGCGCTTGCCGGCTTCCTCCATATCAGCCGATTTTCCGCGGGGAACGGCGGGCGTACCGCTGCGGCAGGATAGGTCGGAAAACGGGCGCGTACAAATTTCACAATAGTTCCCGGGATAAAAAAATGGATGCGGGGGAAAACCCGCCGACGGTTGAAATTCCGCCGTCCGTCGGAAAGGGCGGTTTGTCAACCGAGCACATCGGCCAGTAGTGCGTCGGCGTCGAAGTCCCGTTCTATGGAAGGGAAATATTGGTCGAAAGCCTCCTGTTGCAGCTTGCGGGCGAACTTTTCGTGAAAAAAATAGCGGCCGTCCTTGATGACATAATTGAGGATGAAGAAGCGGTAGGCCTCCTTGAGGAAGCGGATTTCAGATTCCTGCAGGGGAAAGACCGCATGATAAGCCCGGAGGAAGATACGGAACCGGGGTTCCATCAGTGGGCCGACGTTATAGCTGAAGACGGTCCGGTCACCGACATCGGAGCAGACCCTGCTCATGAAATAGAAATCCATCATTCGGGTGCTCATGCGAAACCAGTCATAATCCCAGCGGGAGAAGAACTTCATGCTGCTGGTGACGGAGAAGTTCCCGATGTTCCAGTCGACGAAGACGGGGATGAGATCGAAGGTATCCGCCTGCAGGGCCTGGGCATGGTCCAGGAACAACTGGCATTGCCGACGGGTTTCCTGGAGGTCGTCCGGCAGCAGGAAACGGCTTTCGGAGGATTCCGTCAGTTGGAGGAGCTGTCGGATATCCACGGCCAGCGTTTTGGAAGAGGGGGGCAAGGTATGCCGGATCTTATGGCAGGCGAGGTGGAAGGCGGCCATCTGCTCGCCCAGCAGGGCGATATGCGCGGGTTCGAGCCGCCGGGGAAGTCGCTTCATGATCCGGACCGGGCGGTAGAACACAACCCAGGCGTCGATGATTTCGCTGGTATGGCGGTATACAAACAAGCGGTTCCCTTTCATGAGGGAACGGGCGAGGAAATTTTCAAAAGGTGCCGGCAGGTTGTTGGACAGCGAATTGATGATGCGGTGGTCCTCTACGAAATGTTCGAATTGTCCGAAGAAGGACAGCTTGCCGATGATGATGCTGTTGTCGGAGAAAGTGATGCGATAGACATGGTTGGTGGAGACCTTGGCGCTGATATCGGTGATGCGCAGAATCCGGCGGGAGTTGTCGTACGCTTCCCAGGCTTCCCGGATGATGCCGGTGAAATCTACAAAAGGCATAGGTGGTATCGGTATAGGTGTTCTTGTCCCGTCCGCTGGAGTCGGACCGGGTCCCGCGCCCGGGCCACGGCAATATTACGGCAATTCCGGCAGAAACTTTCCGCCGCTTCCGGCCACCGGAAAACAGTAACGGCTGCCAGCGGGCGATGTCCGGCGGGAAGGGGGCTGTGCCTGGCCGCGGGGGCAGGCTTCCATCCAAGCTGATGCTAGCCATGACTGGTTTCTCCTGAAACAAAATGCTATCTTTACCAGGTAGCGTAACAGATAATTCCATAGATTTCGCTGCCGATAAATTTCCACGTGACATTTATGGGTAAGCTATTTTTTCACCAACGAAAATCCACTTTTATGAGCAAACAACAAACGGCGTCGGAAGCGCCGGACATGAAATTGTTCTGGGGATGTTTCATCGCCCTGATCGCCACCTCCTTCGGCTTCATCATCCGGGCCCTGATCATCGGCGACTGGGCGACGGATTTCAACCTGACGGAAACGCAGAAAGGCGAGTTGCTGGGTGTCGGTTTATGGCCATTCGCCATCAGCATCGTGCTGTTCAGCCTGGTCATCGACCGGATCGGCTATCGGAACGCCATGATATTCGGGTTGGTTTGTCACCTCAGCAGTGCGGTCATCACCATTTTCGCCAAGGATTATTGGTGGTTGTACATCGGCACCTTCATTGTGGCGCTCGGTAACGGCACCGTGGAAGCCTACATCAATCCGGTGGCGGCGACCTTGTTCAGCAAGGACAAGACCAAATGGCTGAACACGCTGCATGCCGGTTGGCCGGGGGGGATGGTCCTGGGCGGGATTCTCATCCTGCTGTTGGGTTCCGGCGTCAGTTGGCAGGTGAAGGTCGGTTTGATATTCATACCGACCATTGCGTATGCGGTCATGCTGTGGAAACGTACGTTCCCGGTCAATGAACGGGTGGCGGCCGGCATATCCTATCGGGACATGCTGGCGGAGGTCGGCACGATTGGCGCACTGGTGATCAGCCTCCTGGTATTCCGGGAGATCGGGCGGATCTTCGGACTGCCGGACGCTTTGGTATGGGGGCTGACCCTGGCGGCGGCGGCCTGGTTCGGGATCACGACGCGATCCATGGGGCGGCCCTTGTTCATCATCCTTTTGTTGATCATGATTCCCCTGGCGATTACGGAGCTGGGGGTTGACAGTTGGATTTCCGACCTGATGGCCGGTGAGATGCAACAGCTCGGCATTGCCGGTGGATGGGTGTTGGTATACACCTCGCTGATCATGATGATTTTGCGTTTCAGTGCCGGCCCGATCATCCACCGGTTGTCCCCGCTCGGTCTGCTGGCGGTCTGTGCGGCCATAGCGGCGGGGGGGCTATACCTGCTTTCCTCCGCGACGGGTGCCATGATCCTGGTGGCGGCGACCTTGTACGGGGTGGGAAAAACTTTTTTCTGGCCGACCACCTTGGGAGTGGTTGCGGAACAGTTCCCACGTGGCGGGGCGCTGACCCTCAATGCGGTCGCCGGTGTCGGCATGCTGGCGGCAGGTATTGTGGGGGGGCCTTTCCTCGGCTACATCCAGGACACGCAGGTCGCCAAGGAAGTCCGTGCCTATGACCAGGCCAACCAGACGCAACTGTCGGACACATATGTCATCCAGGAAAAGACCGGCGTGTTCGGACAATATACCAGTGTAGACCTGAACAAAGTGGAAGCCGCCCCGGAATCGGATCGGCAACCGATACAGACCATCCAGGCCGGCGCGAAGAAAGGCGCGCTGAAGACGGTCGCCCTGTTCCCGATATTCATGCTGCTTTGCTACATCGGTCTTCTGTTCTATTTCCGCTCCCGCGGCGGATACAAACCGGAGGCGCTGTAGCGGAACAAGTTTCGGCCGGCGGCATATCCGCGGAGGCCCGTTTCCCAAGTAGGGGGACGGGCCTTTTCCTTTTTCCGGGCGATCCGGACCCTACCCTTCCCGGGGCCCTGCGTAGCAGGGGGGGCCCGACGGGCGCAAACCAAATTGGCGATTCGGCTTTGAGCTGCGTGGAGGCGCCATGTCGCGGCCGAAGCGATGGGGGAATGACGGGTTGGTTGTGAAAGAGAGATTCTTGCTTCTCGCTTCGCGGGAAAGCTGGTACGCGAATTTTTAGGATCTGGCTGATTACAGGGATTTTTTCTTTTCCGATTTGTTGATAGCAAGCGGATTGGATATTTCGCCGCCTTTTTATTTTTGGCATTTTGCTCCTCGCTTGGCGGAGCGAGGCACACGGTGTTGGGCATGGGTGTTGAGGAAAGGGAAGGGATTCCCCGTTTCACGGGGAAAGCCGGTACACGCAGCATTTTTTATGTGACAGTTTGGATTAGCCTGTCCCGAACGTCCTCATTCGGGCGGATGCGGCGGCATGGGCCAACGGTCCGACTTGAAGTAAACCGTCCCTTTGAAAAAGGCGACCGGGCGGTCATCCTGGTCGGTGACACGGACGTCATACAGTCCGATCCGATGGGATCGGTGCCGTTCCTCGGCCGTGGCGGTGAGGACATCCTGCACCCGGACGGCGGACACATGGGAGATGGCGGTATCGATGGAAAAAGCGAGCCGTCCATGGCTGTTGGCGGCGAACGCCAGTGCGCTGTCCGCCAGGGAAAACGTGATGCCGCCATGAGCGATGCCAAACCCGTTGACCATTTCCTGGCGGACGGTCATGCGCAGCACGGCCTGGCCGGGTCTTACCGACAAGACTTCCAGGCCCATCCACTGGCTGAACAGGTCCTTTTCCAACAATGCCGAAGTGATATTTTGTGCGGTAGGTTCATCCGGGTGCATAGCGGGCATTTGTGCGGGGCGGGCGGCGAGCGCACCATGGATATCGGACACTTTGGACCGGCATCCGGGCGGGTCGTCGCCGCATGCACCGTGTGACGGGAACAACCTTTTTGCAAAGGCATTCCGCAGGATGTTCATTCGCCGCCGGGGGTGGCGGGAGCGTTCGATAGGCTGGTTCCGGGGCTTTCAACGGATGATGACCAGGGGTTTGGAGAACAGCAGGCCGGCGTCGGCGGACAGACTCCAACGGTAATGGCCAGGCGGGAGTACGGGCAACCGCACGGCTACCCTGCCGGAAGCCGTCGACAGTTCCTGCCGCCAGCAAGGCTGTCCCAACGCATCGAAAAGGGTCAGGAAGGGTTGGCCGGATAGGCCTTCGGGCAGACCTAGCTGGAGGATGCCGCCACTTCGGACCGGATTGGGAAACGCATCCCCTGGGGTTTGACCTTGCGCGGACGCAACGGCGTTGGCTGTTTCCGTGCGGAAGCTGAACATATCGGACGTATCGGCGCCGCAGGTGTTTTGGGCGACCACCCGCCAGAAATATTCCCGGTCGGGTGACAGGGAGGAAGGCACTTCGAAAAAATCGTTGGCGGTCACCGCGCCGAAAGCGAAGGAGGCCGAAAAGTCGGTCGGATCGGTCGCGACCTGGAGTTTGTACGCCGGTGCGAAAAGGACGGCTTCCCAATCGAGGAGCGGGCTGGTCGGAACGGCCTGGGCCTGGTCGGCCGGTGACAGCAGCGTCGGCGGATCTGGCGCCTGACCGACGGAGAGGTTCAGCAAGACGGACCCCGTCTGCTCGCCGTCATCCGCCAGCAGGGTGAACGATTGCGGAAGGAAGCCGGTGCTGGCCAGGTCTGTCAGGGTGATGGTCACGGTGCCGCCCGGCGGCACCGGATCGGTCGGGAGAACGGGGGTGAACGGCAGGTCCGTTCCTTCGACAGCCAGCGTGACGCCGGCAGACAGGAAACCCGTCCCGATGGTCAGCCCGAAAGACAGGTCCTCCCCGGCGCAAGCCGACAGGTCGGACGCTTCCGGTACCAATTGCAGGTTTGGGGGTGCGTTGACAGGAGCGAAGACCCACAAGCCTGTCTGGATATCCGACAGGAGGATATTGCCGGAAGGCAAATAGGGGTAGACACCCCATGCGCCGGCGTAGAAATTGGCATCCGGACCGTCGTATGTGTCATGGTAGGCGATGTGCTGCGGGGACAAAGGATTCGCGATGTCATAGACCTGCAAGCCGTCGTAGTAGTAGGAAACGAACAGGAGGTCGCCTCGGACGAGCGCATTGTGGGGGATTTGAGTCGGGACGGCGGTACCGGCGTCCATGGTTGCCACGACGCTCATGTCGGAGAGATCCTGGATGTCGACGACTTTGACCGGGCTGCCGTGCGTCTCGTCGCAGAGAATGTAATGCTCGCCGTCCGAGGAACGCCATCCGGAGTGGTTGTAGCCGGCGCCCGGATAATTCGTCATGGTGCCCAACAAGGTGGGGCTGTTTGCGTTCGTGAAATCGACCACCCACAAACCGTCGGATCCGCAGTTCATGAAGCCGATGTGGTTGTCGACATAGGCATCGTGGACATAGGGGAGGTAGAAGCTGAAGTTGGGATAAAAGGCCAGCAGACTCGGTGTGGCGGGATTGGAGACATCCAGCACGACCGTCTTGTTCTGGGCGCCCACCAGGTAGAGGCGGGCCGTACTGGTATCGATGAAGAGGTTGTGGGAAGTGGTGACGAAATCGTTCGATGCGTAGACCTGACTGACGCTGTCTGGCAGATGTTGGACATCGATGATCTGCAGTTTGGCGGAACCGCCTTCATCGGCGACGCAGAAGAGGTAACCGCCGAACGTTTTGAAATCGCGATGAGCGACCTGCGGGCCTGCGGAGCTACCCGGCACCATGGCCACCTGCTGGGGGTCGGTCGGGTCGGTGACATCGATGAAGTGCATGCCGGCGGTGGATCCGAGAACGGCGAATTCGCGGCCATTGACAGCGATGCCCCAGACTTCGTTGTAGCGGCCGTTCAGCCAGGGAACGGTCACCAGTGCATCGTCCTGCCAGTTGCCGAGCAAGGTGGCGGGCAGGGGTTGGGCGGGCAAGCGCAGGGATGCCAGCGAGCCGGCGAGGAGGAAAAGACGGAGTATGGCTGCATATTTCATCCGATAAAGATAAGCAATGCGAGCGTAGTCCGGCACTTTCCGCATCGGAATAGCGTGTGCCGGACCCGGAAACGGGCATACCGGCCAGGCTCACCGAGGGTCCGTTGAGCTGCGGCGGGCCTGGCCGGTGTGGGTCAGTTCAGGGAGAAGCGGATGGTCACTCCGCTGCGGACGTTGGTGGTGGGGAAGCCTTGGGACGTTTTCGGCACATTGCGGCGGTAGTCGAAGAAGAAACGCATCGACAGCTGCCTGTTGAGTTGATAGGTGGCCTGCGGGAGGATGGTGACGGTACGGTTTCCGCGGGTGGGCACCTCCAGACCGCCGCTGTCGAAGGCATGGAAAGTGGTGATGTCATCCCGGATGGAAAGGTCGAAGGTCACATCGAAATCACCGGCCTGGCTTTGGTTCCGGTTGCCACCCCTGCCGATGCCGGAGGATTTTTCCTCCTCTGGAGAAGGTTTGCGAACCTTTCGCTTGGGTTTGAGGAAGCCGATTTCCAGGTTCTTCATCTTGTACCCGAATCCGAGGGTGATTTCGGTGCCTTTGCTTTCGTTGAGGCCCCGGTCGAGTTCCACGTTCAAGGTTCGGTTGGTCTTGTAATCGAACTTGAGGGAGACCTCGTTCTTGAGACGCATATCGACGCCGATGAGGGGGCTGAAAGCCTCCTGCAGCTGGATGTTCGGTGCGCGGAAGCGGGAGTAGAAGTTCAGGTTGTCCGTATTCACCTTGTCGGGGTTGGCAGGGTCATAATCGAGATCGGTGGTGAAGGAGCCGACGGTAAGCGTTCCCTGGTAGGCGTGATTGAGTGAGAAGCTTTGGAAGAGGTCCTGGAAGGGAGCGAGTTTCGCCAGGCCGTTGTAGGTCAGGCGCCAGTTGGGTCGGGGCAGGATCTTGAGGATGACATCACCCATGTAATTGTTGGACAGGGGCATGGTGGTGGGATCCATGCCGACGTAAGCGGCGAAGAAAGCCGGCAGGGAGACATTTTGTTGCAAGGGGCCGTATCCTTTGGGGTAGCCTTTGGCTGCATAGATGGAATCCTCATGCAGGATGAAGGGGTTTTCACTGAGGCGGCGGGCGACGGTGAGCCGGTTCTGTTCGAATTGCTGGAACAGTGCGGAGAGATCTTTTTCGAAGAGGGTGCCCAAGGCGGCGTAGGAGATGGTGTAGGAGCCGAAGTCCTTGGGGATGTTGTGTTTCATTTCCTGTTGGAAGCGGTTGTCGGGGTTGTCGGGATCCAGCAGCTCCACGCGGCGGAAGAATTCGTTATGATTCTGTTGGAGGTTCCGTTTCATATCCACATCGATTTTGAAATCGGGGAAAGGCTCCAGTTTGATACGGCCTTCGGCGGTTTGGCTGTAGTTCTGGACGACGGGGGAGTTGAGATATTGGTCTCCCGTGATCCAGTTCCAGTTGTTGTAAAGCCAGTCCCGTTCGGTATAGTAGTCGTCTCGGTTGATATTTGGTTGGAGGCCGGCGACGAAATCCCAGCCGGGAGAGGAGAAATTGTTCATGCCGAACAGCTTGCTGTCGGGGAGGTAACCTGGCACGATGGTACCGTATTTTTCGGAATAACGGAGGTTGGCGCTTCGCAGCACCAGGAGGGGACGGATGATGATACGTTCCAGGGTGGAGGGTTCCCGGTCCTTGTCCTTATCTCCCCGGGCATCCTTTCCTTTTCCTCCGCCGGCGTCGGCGCTTCCGTTGTCGTTTTGGCCGCCGCCGCGCGGGTCGACGTCGCTGCGGTTGTTACGACCGGCACCTTTGCCGGATTTGCGGTCGTTGCGGTCGTTGCGGTCCTTACCGTCGGCGCTGCCGAGGGCGGCGCCACCGCTGTCGCGACCGCCGCCCTTGCCCGTCCCTTTGTCCGCCCCGCCTTTTTGCGGCGCCTTGGCGCCGTTGTCTTTCCCGCGGCCGCCGTCCCGATTGCTGCCGGGGCGGCTTTTGGTGTTGATTTTCTTCAGGTAGCCGGAGTAATTGTACAGTTTTTCGAAATCGAGGTCACCGTCCAGTCCGCGGGTATTTCCGTTCTGTATGACGTTGCCGAGGCTGAGGGCGCCCGGGGAGAGGCTGGCGGCGGACCAGCTGTAATCCGCTTCCCAGCGGGCTTTGACACTGACCCAGTCGAGGAAGGGAAAATTCTTCAGTGGCACATTGTAGCTGGCGTTGTAGCTATGGCGGTAATTCTTGGTACGGCCGAGGGTCTGGAGGTTGCCGAGGATGGAATCCCGTCTGTATTCAGCGATATCGGCGATGTAAAGCGGGTCGTTGGGAGAGAGCAGGCTTCGTTGCAGCATCAGGGTCTCGTCCGGTTCGTCGATGACGCCTTGGTTATCGGCGTTGAACTGGAACTTGAGGTTGCGGGTGACATCCCATTGCAGGTCATAGAAGCGATTCCAGAGGAACTGTTTGTTGAAATAGGTATTGAGCAGGGGGTTGTCGCCGGCGAAGCGGTACTTCGTGGTGTTGAAGCGGCGGTCGAGGTCGGTACTGAAGCCGATGGAGTTGGGCAGCGGATTGAGGTTCAGTTCCTTGATGAACTTGAGGTACTGGTCGTTCTTGATGGCCTTCTTGAAAGGTTCGATGTAGGTGGTCTTGCGGGAGTACTTGTAGTCTATGGCGCCGCGGCGGCGGGTGATGACATCCTGTTCGATGATGGGGTCGCGGCGGCGGGTTTCATCGAAGCCATAGGTGAAGCTGAAGTTGGCGACATCCCAGGGCAGGGGTATTTTGTCGGAGCGGGTACGTTCCTTCCGTACGTTGGTGAAGTTGTAGGTTTTGATTTCGGTGACCTGTTGGGCTCGTTCCCTGAGTTCCTGTCGGTCCTGCGGGGTTTCGGCCAGGTCGAGGTTGTCCTTGAGTTCGATATCGAGGTCGTAGGGGTCGAACTGCGGGTTCCGGGTTTCATTGGAGTAAGCGAAATAGAAGGGTATATTGACGCCGATTTTTTCCGGGAGGAACTTATCCAGGGCGATTTGGGTGGCGACATCGTAGGAGGTGATTTGTTCGCGGCTGCGTTCGAGGAGTTGTTGGTCGAGTCCGCCGAAGCCGATGGTACTCACCTTTCCGGAAAGGGAGACCGTGCCGAGGTCGGCCAGGGTGAGGTCGAGGCGGGCGGTGGCGGCGGCGCCGCCACGCTCATCAAGGCCGAAGACGCGGAGCTCATTGACCCAGATCTCCACGCTTTTGCGGTCGGACGGGTCCGGGCTGCAGGGATTGCCGGCTGGATTTCGGACACCGATCATGACGGCCTTTGTGAGGCCGAGGTTGGGATTGCCTTTGATACGGACCTTTGCCAAGGGATTTTCGGGATCCGGGTATCCGTCCACCGGCCACACCTTGCCCAGCTCACCGTTTTGGTTGCGTTCGATCTTGACGGTTTTGAGGAGGTCGAAGTCGATGCTGAAATCATTTTCACGAGGCCAGACCACGCGGGGGTAACGGGAATCGCTGTAGGCGATGGACGAATCCCGGGAGAGGGTAAGCGGGAGTTCGTATTCGTAATAGTTGTTCTTGAAGTCGGAGCCGATGCGGATGAAGACGGACAGGTCGCCGTCCTGCAGCTCCTCCAGTCCGTTGCCACAGTTTATTTCCTCCCCGTGGACGAACATCTTGAGTTTTTTGAACTGGCGGAGGTCTTCCTGCATGTTCTTGAAGATGGCGCGGGCATCACCGTCTTCGAGGTCACAGACGCGCAGGGAGAGGGACGCTTCGTTCTGGAGGGCGTTGAGATTGACCCCTAGGGCTTGTTCGCGGCTGATACCGGGCGGCATGATATAGCCGAAGGGAGTTCGTTTGCTGTTCTCCTCGATATTGACGGTGTTCACGTCGAAGGCGGTCAGGTCGACGCCTTCGTTGCCGCCGAAGGCGGCGCAGGGTGTTCCGAGGGACTGCCGGTAGCGGCGCCACTGGTTGCGGACCAATTCGAAGGTGGCGAAGCGGAAATTGATGGGTTTTTCGAAATCCTTGAGGTACATACGGACGAATCGGATCGAGCGGAAATCGCGGATTCCGCCGACCTTCTTGAAGTTGGGATCCGTATCCAGGAGGTTGAGCGGGACACGGAAGCGGTACCAGACGCGGCGGCCGTCGTCGCTGACCACTTCGTCGGTGATGAAGGGGTTGTTGTCCTTGCGGATTCCGCGGTCGCCGTCGAACTCGATGGGGATGCGGTATTGGAAGTAGCTTTCCGTTTCGTTGAGGGTTCGGTCTCCGTCGAGGTCCTCGCTGTCGGGAAGGAGGGTGGAGGAGGTGACGAAGGTCTCGCCGGTATTGAGGGGGGTATTTCCTTCCGTACCGTAGAAGCGGCTGTAGCGTTCGAGGACGGGGACGCTGGAGGGGTAATCACGGAAGTGGCGGAAGTTGTCATTGGAGGGGTCTTCGGAGATCTCCTGGAACACGGCGGGGGCCAGGCCGGTTTGGCAGGCGGCGAGGAAGTAATCGAATTTGACAGCCTCCTCGGCATCCGAAAGACCGTCGAGGCCGACGTCCTGTGCGTCGCGGTTATTGGGATTGATATCGAAGGCGGTGGTGATCTGTTGGGAGAGGGGGACTTTCCCCCAGCCGGTTTCGGTGGTGCGGAGTCCTTGGGTTTCGGGGCCGGGGAGACCGTTTTCGAAGAACTTGCGGGAATCGAGCATGATGTCCTCGGAGATATTCCCGAAGTTGAGGTAGATATGGCCGTTCATGCTGCCGTCCGAGGCCTCAGGGTTGCCGCCGGTTGTTCCGGTGGTGTCGAGATAAGGGCTCATCATCCAGAACTCCACGAATTCGATGTTTGCGGTCTGGAAGTCGTTGGTGGTGATCTGCCGCATGATGCCGGCCCAGCGGGATCCAGGATTGCGGAGGGTGCCGTCGGAATTGAGGCCTTCGGAGAACGCGGTTCCCTGCGGGACATCGAAGTTGTAGGGGCCGCGTCGGAGGGGGTTGTAGGAGAGGTCGAGGATTTGGGCGTAGGTATCGCCGAACTGTCCCTGCGGCGTGAAGTTGGGAAAGATTTCCTGTTGGGTGATGGGTTGGGTATAGGGGTTGCCCTGGCCGCCACCGCGGAGGCTTGGGTCGATACGATACCAATTGAGGCGGGCGCGGTTGACCCCGCTGAGGGTGGTGTCGCGGAATTCGGATTCTGGGAAGAAGGGGTTGTTGTTTTCGCTGTCGTTCTGTGGGATGCTGGAGAGCACCCACCCGTTGGTTCCGATGAAGGGGACGCGCAGGTCGACGGAGGAGACGCTGCCTTCGAAATCGTCCAGATAGTTGACACCACCTTTGTCGTTATCGGCGGTGGTTTCGTTGATGGCGCGGGAGTGTCCCGGTTTCAAGGCGGCCGTTTCGGCCGTGAAGGTGATGTTGGAGGCTTGTTTGGTGGAGTAGAAAGGCAGTTTGTCGATGGCGCGGGTAAGCCAGGGAGCCTCCTTGCTGTAATTCATGTCGAGGCCCACGATACGGTTGTTGATGGGGTCGTCCCCGATGTTGACCTTCTGGGTGAATGGGCGTTCGAAGAGGTGGAGGTAGGTGCCGCCGATGGTCAGGTGTTTGCTGGCGGTGAAATCGGCGCGCAGGCCTAGCATCGTCTTGGTTTGGAAGCCGAAGAGGGTATTGTCCTCGAACTTGATGCGGATGGGTACGCCGGCATTGAGGACGGCGTCGTTGAGGATGGTGACCCGACCGATCTGATAATCGATCTTGTAATCCCGGTCCTCCACGAGCACCTGGCCGCCGGCATTCACGGTGACGGAGCCGGGGGGAATGTTGAAGGCGCCGAGGGAAATTTCGGAGGAGACGCTGGATTTGTAGGAACCTTCGATGGTGAAGCGGTTGAACTCGGCGAATTCGCGGGCGTTGAACAAGGTTTGGGAATAGAGTTGCGGGTATCCGAACTTGGCCTGGAACTGCGCTTCCTCTATTTTGTCCGTGAGGCCTTTGCCGAACGGTTCCAGGACGGGGAACATGATACGGCCGTTGCGGGGGTTGATGGTCAGGCCGGGAATGAAGTCGAAGACCCCGTCCGGTTGGGGGTCGTTCTGGACGTTTAGCTGGTCGAGGTTGAACACCCGGAGGAGGGGGATTCCTTCGAGGCTGGATTCCGGAAGGAAGCGTTTCTTTCCTTTTCCGGGGTCTTCGTAGAAGATGTCAAGTTTGAAATCCTCCCGGGAGACGTTGTAGGCGCCGATATTGTAGACATTCTTCATCATGAGGTCCCAGGTCGGCAGGTCAACCGGCTGGATGGTGCTTTTCAGCAGTTTGACGAAGAGGACGTTCTGCTGGGTGGTGTCGGCGTTCTGGGGGATGTCCTCGGCGATCTGGCCAACCTGATAGACGGAATCGCCATAGGAGTATTCGAAGGCGACACCGACCACCTGGTTGGGTTGTACGTTGATGTTGAGGGAGATGAAACCCAGGTTGGGATGGTAGGTGAATTCCGTCGGGGACAGGCGGCGGGCGGTGACCTTTTCGAAGTCCTTGCCTTGCTGGAGGTTGAAGGGGGGTGCTTTCAGCCTGGCCACCACGCGGTCGACGACCTTGGTCTGGGGGTCTCCGAGCATGTTGGGATAGATCGGATTGGCGTAGTTGTCGGGCAGCGGCTCACCGTCCAGGTCGGTATATGCCGGTACGGCCGGTGGCTGCATCCCGGGGGAATTGTTGGTGACGCGGCCGGTCTCGCCGAGGTCGGCGATGGCAACGATATCGCGGATCTCCTGGGTAGCGTTCCGGGTATCGGTGACCCAGACCTGGATGTTCTCGATGGTGAACAGGGTCTTGATCTGCGGCAGGTTCCGGAGGGCGTCCTCGAAGTTGTTGCGGTTGTAGTGGGTGAGGAAGAAGTGGCGGTTTTCGTCGTACTCGTCCACGTTGACCTCGAAGGTTTGGAACTGGCTGCCGCCCTGGAGGACGATTTCCTCCTGTTCGGACTTCTGCTGGGAGGCGACGGCGGTCAGGCGGAGGCGGCCGAACTGCAGTTCCGTCTTGAGGCCGAAGAGAGACTGGCTGCCGGTGATCAGGGAACCGCGGATGGGCAGGCTCACGTTGCCGGCTTCGATTTTCTTGATGATGTCGTCTTCCCCGAATGCGTCCGTATTGTAATCGAGTTTCATGACATTGTCGAAATCGAAGGTCGCCTGGGTGTTGTAGTTCGTCTTGAGCTTGAGTTTCTCCCCGATGGAGCCCTCCACGTTCATCATGATGTCCATGTCGAAGAGGAATCCGCCGATGCGCTGTTGCCGTTGGGTGTAACTGGGGTTCTGGGTATTGGAGAATTCTGCACCGAAGGTAAGGTCGATGTTGCCTTGCGGGCGGATATCGACCTCCGTACCGCCGAAAAGTCGGTCGATGAGTTGGTTCTTGACATCGATCTTGGCCAGCGGGTCGGGGCGGCCGGTTGCGCCGAGCGCACTGCCGACACCCGACAGGTCGCGGAAATAATCCCGCTCCTGTTCCTGGCTCCGGTATTCGAGGAACTCTTCGAAAGTCATGTAGGTGGGCGGCCGGAAATAGTCGTCACCGATTCGTTCGTAGAGGATGTAACGGTCTGTTTCGGGGTCGTACTCGATGGTTTGTCGGATTTCGGCTGGGTCGCGGAGGTCGAAAGGGTTGTTGACGGGATCGTTGATGTAATCCCCGGTCCGGTCCTCCAGCGGGGGGATGGTGTCTGTGGAAGGCGGCGCCGGAACAGGGGCGGACGGAAAAGCGGGGGCTGCGAGGTGGGTAGGGGCGTCGGCGGGAATGGGTGCTTCGATGGGGTGGACCGGCCTGTCCGAGCCGGCCGAGGTTCCGGCGGGGAGCAAGCAACAGGCGGCCACAAAATGTAAAAAGTATCGTCGTACGCTATTATCCATAGGGTGTAATACAGTAGCTTCGTGTAAGGTTGCAGGTGAACCGGAAAGCCGAATGCCCGGCCGGCAGCCCCTTCCGCGGTCGAGCGAGCGGCAATTAGAACAAACGCCGCTTGAGGCGGAACTTCATGCCTTCGCATGATTTTTTAACATTTCAAGACCGACTTGGCGGCGACATGCCCGGCCGGAGGGGTGGGAGCCGTCAGCGGGAGCATCCCCCGACAGCCGGGACGGACTTCCTGCCGAAGGGCAACGGACCGTCCGGAACCGCCCTGCATCAGGACAATTGTTTCAAGGATAGCCGGATGAGCTCTTCTACGGTTCTTACCTGGGGTTGTTCCTGCAAAACCTTGTTCAGGGCCTTTTGCGCCTGAATTTTGTTGACTTGCAAGGACAACAAGGCAGATAACGCTTCTTCCCGGATTGTATTGTCCGCCGCGAGGGGCAAAGCGGCCGTCTCGCCGCCGGATTTAAGCAGTTTTCCTTTTAGGTCGAGGATGATCTGCTTGGCTGTTTTCGCTCCTACACCCTTGACCTTTCGCAAAACCGCCTCATTTTCGCCGATGATGGCGACGCGGAGTTCGTCGGGAGGCATGGTGGAGAGCATGACCTGGGCGGAAGCCGGTCCGACGCCGGAAACGGAGATGAGGTGGGTGAACAACAGTCTCTCCTCCTGGTCCGCGAAGCCGTACAGGGTATGGCTGTCCTCCTTGACGTGAAAGTGGGTGAGCAGCTTGGCCTGTTCCAGCTTTTCTATGCGGGCGTAGGTATTCAGGCTGATGTGGATGAGGTAACCGATGCCGTGGGTTTCCAGCACCACGTAGGTGGGTGTCTTGTGAACGATGGCACCTTTTACAAAGGTAATCATGATATTCGGTCGTTGAATGGCCGGTAGGGACCGGGCGCTGCGGTTTCCTGGTGTACGGGTCGGGAAACCGGGGAATCAGGATAAATTCTGCCGCGAAGGTAAACAATTATGGCTGCTTGCACATTTCAGCGTAAACAGAAGCTTTTCCATCCATGCAATACACCATCCGGGAAGTGACGGATATGGTCGGCGGGCAATTGGTGGCGGGGACCGGGGAGGGCTGTGTCGGACACCTGCTGCTGGACAGTCGCCAGGTCGTATTTCCGCAGACATCGCTGTTCATTGCCTTGCGGGGTCGTCGGCACGACGGACATGAATTCGTCCGGTCGCTGCTTCTGGCGGGTGTCAGGAACTTCCTGGTATCCGATCCGGCGGTGTTGCCGGCGGAGGAAGACGGACTGCCGTCGGCTGATTTCATCCTGGTGGAGGATACGCAACTGGCTTTCCACCGCCTGGCAGGAAGGCACCGGCAACGGTTCGATCTGCCGGTGGTCGCCATCACCGGCAGCAATGGCAAGACCATCGTCAAGGAGTGGCTCTTCCAGCTGTTGCAGGAAGACCACCATGTCATCCGCAGCCCCAAGAGCTACAACTCCCAAACCGGAGTCCCCCTGTCCGTTCTCCAACTGGAAGCCCATCACACCGTCGCCCTGTTCGAAGCCGGTATCTCCCGGATGGGCGAGATGGAACGGCTGGCGGACATCATCCGGCCGGACATCGGCATTCTGACCAACATCGGGCCCGCCCATGACGAGGGCTTTCCGGACCTCCGGACCAAGCTACTGGAGAAACTCTTGCTGTTCGAGACCGTCGGAACGGTCATCTATTGTGTGGACAATCCGCTGATTGCCGACACGATGCGACGGCGACTGCCGGGACGGCGCCATTTCAACTGGTCGCTTGCCGGCCGGCCGGCCGACCTGCAGGTCAAGGCGGACCGGCAAGGCCCGACGGGTACGAAGCTCTCCTTTACCTACGGATCCGGGACGCAACAGACCTGCGAGCTGAGCATTCCGTTCCGCGATGCGGCGGCGGTGGAAAACGCCGTTCACTGTTGGGCGCTCCTGCAGCTCCTCGGACTTCCGCACGAGCAGGTCGCCCGCCGGATGAACCGGCTGGAACCGGTGGCCATGCGGCTGGAGCTCATGCAAGGGATCCAGGGCTGCGTCGTCATCAACGACAGCTACAACGCCGACCTCGCGTCCCTGCATATCGCCCTCGACTTCCTGGAACAACAAAGCACCGCACCCCGGCGGACGGTCATCCTCTCCGATATCCTCCAGAGCGGCCAATCTCCAGAGGCCTTGTACGGAACCGTCGCCCGGCTGCTGCTCGGCAAACAGGTGGACCGCTTCATCGGCATCGGACCGTCGGTCGCCGTGATGCAGGACCTGCTGTCTGAAAAGATGGACAGCCGCTTCTATCGCGACACAGCCGCTCTTCTCGAAGATTTCGACCGGCTGGGATTTCAGGAGGAAGTGGTCTTGCTCAAGGGAGCCCGTCGTTTCGCTTTCGAGCGGATCGCCCACCGGATGGCCATCCGCTACCACCATACCGTGCTGGAAGTGAACCTCGGCGCCTTGTTGCACAACCTTAGGGTATACCAGGGCTTCCTGGGCCCCGGCACCCGCATCATGGTCATGGTCAAGGCCGGGGCCTATGGCAGCGGAAGCGTAGAGGTGGCACGGTTGCTGGAATTCCAGCACGCCGACTGCCTGTGCGTGGCATATGCGGATGAAGGCGTGACACTCCGGAAAGCCGGCATTCGCCTGCCCATCGTGGTCATGAACCCGGAAGCGGCCACCTTCGACGTGCTGCTGTCCTACGACCTGGAACCGGAAATTTACAGCCTTCGCTTGCTGCGGAGTTTCCTCGCTTTCATATATGCCCAACCGGACAGCCGACGCCCCGGCCGCCAGGGCGACCATTCCCGGCAAGCCCTGCACCTCAAGCTGGAAACAGGCATGCACCGGCTCGGTTTCGAAACGGAGGACATCCCCGAGGCCGTGTCCCTGCTGGCCCCTTGCCAGGACACCGTACGGGTTCACTCGGTATTCTCCCACCTCGCCGCCAGCGAAGACCCCGCACATGACACCTTCACCCTCGGACAGTTCCGACGGTTCCAGGACATGTACCAGCAATTGGCCACGGGGCTGGGCTACCGGCCCCTGCGGCACATCCTCAACACCAGCGGCATCATCCGGTTTCCGACATACCATATGGAGATGGTGCGACTGGGCCTCGGTCTGTACGGCATTGACAGCACCGGGCAGGTTCAACCCCGTCTCCAGACCGTCAACACCTTGAAAGCCACCATCTCCCAAATCAAGCGCCTGAACGCAGGCGATACCGTCGGCTACGGCCGCAGGGGGATGGCCAACGGCACCCTCCGCATCGCCACCATCAGCATCGGCTATGCCGACGGCCTGCAAAGAAAGGCCGGAAACGGACGTTGCAGTGTGCTCATCAACGGACAGCGCGCCCCGATCATCGGCAGCATCTGCATGGATATGACCATGGTCGACATCACCCATATCCCGGACGCAAAAGAAGGGGATTCCGTCATCGTCTTCGGCAAGGACCTGCCTGTAGAGGAACTCGCCGACAAACTCGACACCATCCCCTATGAAATCTTCACCGCCGTATCGGACCGTGTGAAACGCATCTACATACAGGATTGAAACCGGACCCCGCCGAGGCCCATTCCGTTGAAAACCAGTCGGACCGGCCAACCGGCCGGTTCGGACCAACACCAGCATTTCGGTGAAAACAACCAACACCCCGGCCATGGAACCGGATCCCTTCCTGCGGGCCTTCCTCGAGGAGAAAGTGCAGACGTTCAACTGCCCGGCATTCGTCCCGGAAGACCCCGTGTCCGTCCCCCACCGCTACCACCGACTGGAGGATGTGGAAATCGCCGGCTTCCTGGCCGCCACCATCGCATGGGGCAGCCGGAAGACCATCCTGCGGAACGGCCACCGGCTGATGGACAGACTCGGCGAAAGCCCGTTCGATTTCGTCATGCACGCATCCCCGGAACAGCTGGACCGACTGGATTTCACCCACCGGACCTTCAACAGCGAGGACCTGCGGGGTTTCATCCTCGGCCTGCGGCATATCTACCGCACCTTCGGAACCTTGCGAGACCTTTTCGGCCGCTTCGCAGAACCGGACACCCTCCAACCGGCCATCTCCCGTTTCCGGACGGAATTTTTCCGGCCGCCCCATGCGCGCCGGAGCGAGAAACATATCTCCGATCCGTTGAAGGGGAGTGCGGCCAAACGGATCAACATGATGCTGCGATGGTTCGTCCGGCGCGACAACCGGGGCGTCGACCTCGGGATCTGGAACGGTGTCCTGCATCCCGCACAGCTGTCCTGCCCGCTCGATGTACATTCCGGGCACATCGCCCGGGCACTTGGCATCCTGCGGCGCAAACAGAACGATGCGGAGGCTGTCCGAGAGCTGGATGCCGTCCTGCGTACCCTGGATCCGACGGATCCCGTCAAATATGATTTCGCCCTGTTCGGCCTGGGGATCTCCCGCGAATTCGACGGCATCCTGAGAGCCCGCCCCTGACAAGGCCCGGTCGCCACGTGCCCGGGGCATGCCGCCGGAAGCGGCCGACCTTCGCTGCGGTGACACATCCTCCCGGCATGGGCAATAAATCACCGAGACCGGCGTTATCGTATGATACCTTCGCATAGCCGGCAAACATTATCTTTGCCACGCCGGCACAGCCGCAACACCAAAACCGACTCACGAACGGACAAACACCATGACCGCCACCTTGACCTACACCCTCCTGCTCGCCGCCGTTTATTTCGGTATCAAGGCCATCCAATCCGCGGACCGGAAAGACACCTGATGTCGCCGACCCCGACCGCCGGAAACGTTCCGCCGACCGAAGGGAAAGACATGGTCAGGCCGGCGGCACTACCCGACGGTCTCGGAACAAGGAAAAACGGGCCAGACCGATCCGCTGCAGGAAATGGCACCCGGACACCCGCAGGACGCCCAGTCCGTACCGTACACTCCGCCGGAAATTGATGGAGGAGGCCTCCTTGAAATATTTGGTGGGGCAGGTCACCTCCGCAATGTCGTAACCGGCGTAGATCACCTGTGAGAGCATCTCGTTGTCAAACACGAAATCATCGGAGTTCCCCTCGAAGTCGATACGCTCCAGCACCGTCCGGCTGAAGGCGCGGTAACCGGTGTGGTATTCCGACAACTTGTATCCGACCAACAGGTTCTGCAACAAGGTCAGCATCCGGTTGAACAAATACTTGTACAGCGGCATCCCGCCGCTGAGCGCCCCTTTTCCCAGGATGCGGGAGCCCAGCACCACGGGGTACAGTTCCTCCCCGATGATGTTGACGAAGGAGGGAATCAGCCGGGGGGTGTACTGATAATCCGGATGTAACATGATGATGATGTCCCCGCCCAGTTCCAGTGCCTTCCGGTACAAGGTTTTCTGATTCCCGCCGTACCCGGTGTTGCGCTCGTGCACGAGTATGTGCCGGATGCCCAGCTGCCTGGCAAGTTCGACTGTGTCATCCCGGCTGGCATCGTCGCAAAGCACCACCTCATCCACCAAGGGGAAAGGGATTTCCGCATACGTCTGTGCCAAGGTAAGCGCCGCGTTGTATGCCGGCAATACCACGATGATTTTTTTCCCGTTGTACATGGTGTCGCTTTGTTTCCGGATGCCGTGCTGTTTCCCAGGTGCGGCAAGGGGTTGGAAAGGCGGTCGTGTACCCGCAGGATAACGACCGGAGACTGGCAAAGATAAGGAACCACCAGACTTCCTACCCACCCCACCGGGGGTCATAAAGCTTTAATTTTTTTCCCAAACATCTGTTTTTCAATATTTTTTGAAAATCGAAGCGGTAATTATTTTTAAATAAAAGTACATGGACCATTGAAAAATTTGCGCTACATTTGCATACGGCGTGTACCAGTCCCAGCAGGGTGCTATAACAGACGGCCCGCTCCGGCGGACCGGGCATCCCATCCCTCCCACCACATGAACCACCCATTGATTCCGCAGGGACGCCGATTGTTCGCCATGGGCGATACGGGCCGTACATCGGAACCCGCCCTGTGCAAAAAAAGACCGGCCGGCTCAGAATTCCTTACCGCCCTGCTGAAAATCCTTGAAATATCCCTCGGCAATCATTTAATTTACAGTGGACTTGGCGGATTCCCGGCGAAACCGCGCTGCGTTGTACCGGTCCGCCGGGAACACCCGGCGCAGGCCGTCGGGATCAGCGAACGGAAGGGATATCATTCGTCGAACATATTCGAGATAATGATGCAGACAAACACTCACACCCACCGTGTCGGCCAACGGTATGGACGGAAAGGGCTCCTGGCGGTTCTTTTCACGGCCTGTGCCGGCTGGCTGCAGGCACAGGACATTCACTTTGCGCAGTTCTACAACGTGCCGTTGGCTCTCAACCCTGCCCTGACGGGGGTATCGGCCGGAGACATCCGGCTGACGGGCGTCTACCGCAGCCAATGGCAGGCTGCTGACGCCCCGTACCGGACCTTCCAAAACGGCGTGGAGAAGAAGTTCTATGTTCCGCGGCACGACACTTGGTGGCTGAGTGCCGGCATGAGCATGTCTTACGACCGGGCGGGAGACGGCAACCTGTCTACCACGAACATCTCCCTTTCCGGTTCCTTGACCCGAAAGCTGGACGACGAGAACTTCCTCACGCTGGGCTTGGCCGCCGGTGTGGGGCAACGGCATTTCGAGTTCGGCAACTTCACCTTCGACAACCAATGGGTGAACGACGTCTTCTGTGCTTCTTGTCCGACCAATGAAATCTTCGACATCAACAACATTACCTATCCGGACGTGTCGGTCGGTGTGAACTGGCGTGGTCAGCAAAAGCGCAGGCGGACCAAACTTGACGTCGGCCTGGGGCTTTTCCATTTCAACCAGCCTGACCAGAACTACCTGCCCGGCGATTACAGCCCGCTGCCCCGACGCTTCAGCCTGTACATGCTGCCCACCCTGCAGGTAACTCCTTCCGGCGATGTGGTCGCCAACCTCAGCTCCCAGCTGCAGGGTGGTTATTTCGAAGCGCTCGCCGGTTTCGGATTCCGTTACCATCTCAGCACCCGCCGGTCGCAGGAGATGGCGCTGCAACTCGGCGTGGGGTACCGTTTCAATGCCATCGGGGACGCCCTGACCCCCGCCTTGGAAATCCACTTCCGAGACCTGCTGGTGGGCTTCAGCTGGGACGTGAACGTCTCCGGCTTCTCCACGGCCACCAACCGGAACGGCGGTCCGGAGCTGTCCATGCGCTACCTGTTTCACAAAGTATACCCCATCCGGGCCTTCAAGGCCTGCCCCCTCATCTGAAACCATGCAAAAGACGCACAACGACACAAACAGGCTATGAACAATCTTCTCCTCACGCTCGCGCTGTCGTGGTTCGCCCTCTCGGCCCTCCCCGCCCAAACTGCCCGACAATACCTGCGCGCCGCCGCGGAAGCCACCGGGCAACAGAACTATTACGCAGCCATGAAGTTCTACCAGGAAGCCATCGCCATCCAGGGGGAGGTGCCAGCCGTCCTGTTCGAATATGCGGAAACCGCCCGGCTCCTGCGCGCATATACCTTCGCCGACACCGCCTACTCCAAGGTCCTCGCCGGTCCGGCGGCCGGCCAATATCCCATGGCCCGGTTCTGGCTGGCAGCGGTCCGTAAGAAACTGGGCCGGTACGAAGCCGCGCGGGACGACTTCCGGCAGTTCCTTGCCACCGCCCCCCCCGATTCGCTTCGCTCCATCCGGCAGGCCACCGAAGAAATCGCCATCCTGGACGGCATCCTATCAGGTGATCGGCAATCCGACCCATATGTGCACGTGGAACGACTGGGAAACCATATCAACACCCCTTCCAGCGATTTCGCCCCGCTGCTCGCCAACGGTTCGCTCTATTACTCCTCCCTCTCCGCCACCAGGCCGTTCCAGAACGAACAGGAACCACGTCAGTTCTCCATGCTGCAACGGGCCGACCTGGATTCGAGGAAGGTCGAACAACTTCCTTTCAACGACCCGGTCCGCCATACCGCCCATGCCCGTTTCAATACGGATCATTCCCGGCTCTATTATTGTCTGTGCGACTATGTGGGCCGCTCCACTGCCGTCCGATGCGAAATCTGGTACCGGCCCATCCTCGGACCGGACACCTACGGCGACCCGGTCCGCTTGCCGGATGCCGTCAACCTGGGCGGATTCACCGCCACCGACCCGTTCGTCGGCTATGATACGGAATCGGCGAGCGACTGGCTCCTCTTCACCTCCGACCGTCCCGGCGGACAAGGCATGCTGGACCTCTGGTCGGTACTGGTCGACGAAGCCGGACAATGCTCCATCCCGACCAACCTTTCCTCCCTGAACACGCCGGGAAACGACCGTGCCCCCTTTTTCCATGCCCCGAGCAACGCCCTGTACTTCTCCGCAGACAGCCGCGAAGGATTCGGCGGCTTCGACATCTACCAAGCCTCCCGGATGCCCGACGGACGATGGTCCGGCACCCGTTCCCTACCCCCTCCGGTCAACAGCAGTTATGACGACCTTCATTTCTGGCTCAACGACAGACGCACCCAAGGCTTCCTGGCCTCCAACCGGCTTGGCAGCCTCACCCTCGAACCGGAATTCGAAGCATGCTGCGACGACATCTACCAATTCACCATCGACCTGGTCGACCTCTCGGTCCTCACCTTCGACCTGCGAACCAATCAACCGCTGACCGACGTCCGCCTCGAACTCCTCGAGCTGTCGGACGACGGGGAGCCGTTCCCGCTCGCCGTCCAGGAACTGCCGGCCCACGTCACCCCCTTCGAACTCCGCAAAGGAGGCCGCTATCAGGTCCTGGCCTCCAAACCCGGCTTCCTGTCCCAAACGCTGGACCTGGACCTGAGCCAACCCGCCTTCCGGGACCTGCGCACCCTCGAACGGAAACTGTACCTCGTACCGGAACTGGCCGACCTCGTCGTCTCCTGCTTCAACGACCGAACCGACAACCCCCTGCAGGCTGTGGAAGTCCGCTTGGTCGTGGACGGACAGGAAGTCGATTTCCGCAAGAATCCGGACGGCCATACCGTACGGTTCCCACTCGAACGCGGCCGACGGTACGAAATCATCGGCAACAAAATCCCGTACATTCCCGACACCGCTTTCGTGGACCTCACCGAGGACCGCAGCACGGCTCTGTTCGAGGTATCCCTGCGCCTGGCACCCAAAGGCATCGAGGACTTTCCGCCCTTGAGCATCTATTTCGACAACGACTACCCCGATCCGCGGTCGCGGAGCAACACCACCCGGACAGCCTATCGCGAGACCTGGGCTTCCTACATGGGTCGCAAGGACCAGTTCGTCCGGGAATATGTCCGCGGACTGACCGGCACCGACAGCCTTTTCGCCCACCGCCGGATGGAAGTCTTCTTCGACCGGGAAGTGAACAACGGCCTGCTCAGCCTTGACGCTTTCTGCGAGAACGCCCTGGAAGTCCTGCTGGACGGCGGCTTCCGCATCGAATTGCGCATCCAGGGCTTCACCAGCCCCCGGGCGGATGCCAATTACAACCAGTCGCTTTCCGAACGGCGCTCCGATTGCCTGCGGAATCATTTCCTCACCTGGCGGGACGGCGCCCTGCGCCCGTTCATCGAAAACGGGGCGATCTCCATGGAGGTCATCGGTTATGGCGAGAAACTCGCCCCGCAATACATCAGCGACCGCCTGGATGACGAAAGGAACAGCATCTACTCGGTCGTGGCCTCCAGCGAAAGGAAAGTATCTATCATCGGCGCCCGGAAGGTGGCCGACAAACAGTGAAAAGGCCCGGCTCCACCGGCTCCGAACCCCTTGGCCATGTAATCCGCTTCTTCAAGCACCAAACCATCCGGTCATGCAATACCATATGTCCCGCCTGCCCCTGCTTCCTGTCCTGCTCGTCCTGGCCGGCATCCTCGGCGCCTGCCTGCCAGCCTCCGCCACCCATATCATCGGCGGGGAGATCAGCTACAAATACGTGGGCAACAACAAGTGGCGCATCATCCTCGATGTATACCGGGATTGCAGCGGCCCTGACAACGCCGGCTTCGACGCCCCCGCCCGCATCTCCCTCTTCGATGATGACGGCACCTACCTGTACAACCTGAACCTCAACCCACTGTTCACGGATTCCATCCCGAGCAACATCCTCGGCGACCCCTGTGTCGCCCCACCGGACAGCATCTGTGTGGAATGGGCCCATTACGAAGGGACCACCGTCCTGCCTCCCTATGGCGGGGGATACTACATCTCCTACCAACGTTGCTGCCGCAACGAAGGCATCATCAGCATCGTCAATCCGCTGGAGACCGGAGCCACCTACTGGACCTACCTGTCGGCGGAAGCCATCCAGGCTCAGAACTCCAGCCCTTATTTCGCGGAGCTCCCTCCGGTCTATGTCTGCGTAAACAAGCCCATCCACCATCCCTACGGCGCGGAGGATGCGGACGGCGACAGCCTCGCTTACGCATTCTACACACCCTTCACCGGTGCCGAGGACGATTCTCCCCAGCCGCCGTTCTCCTCTCCCCCTCCCTATGAAAACGACACCGTGGTCTGGATGCCGGGTTACGGCCTGCAGCATCTGCTCGGTTTCTCCTTCGCCCCCCTCCAAATCGACCCGGCCACCGGTCTGATCACCGGAACCCCCCTCATCCAGGGTCGGTTCGTCATCGGCGTGGAGGTCCGCGAATACCGAAACGGCGTGCTGCTGGCCGTCGTCCGCCGTGATTTCCAATACAACGTCGGCATCTGTCAGGAAATCGTTCCCGTAATCGAGGCACCGTCGACACAATGCGACAACCTCACCGTCGCCTTCGACCAGAACACCGACATCGCCCAGCATTTCCGCTGGTATTTCGACTGGCCGCACGACACCTCCCTGGTCTCCACAGAACCCTCCCCGGTATTCACATTTCCCGACACCGGCCACTACACCGTCCGGCTGGTCGCCGAACCCGGCAACCAATGCGAACAGGACACCACCTTCTCCCTTTTCCTGCAATACAATTCACTGACGGCAGCTTTCGACCTGGTGCTCAACGACTGCGAGGAGGAATCCGTCCTCGCGCTCACCGACCAGTCCGCAGACAGCATCTCCCCGGTCAACGCCTGGCAATGGACGGTCCAGCTGGACAATGGTGACACCCTGTCGTCCGACCAGGCAAATCCGGCGTTCCAACTCTCCCAGCCCGCTTCCGGAACCGTCACCCTCACGGCCTTCTCCCTTTTCGGTTGCGAAGACACCCAAACGGCGGATTTCGCCACCGGTGGCAACAACCCCCTCGATTTCCTTCCCGACACCGTCCTGCTCTGCAAAGGGGACACGGCCCGGCTGAACCCGGCCGGCGCTCTGGCCGGCTTCTCCTACAGCTGGGACGCTCCGGTCCCGGCCGGCCAACAAAGCCTGGCCAATCCGGCGGTTCTGCCGGACTCCTCCACCGTCTATCCGGTCACCATCTTCTCTTTCGGCAACCTCTGCAGCCTTTCCGCAGCGGTGACCGTCATCGTCTACGAGCCGGTCTCGCTCGCCTTCGAGGCAGATACCGACTGTGATGCCAGGATCGTCCGTTTTGTCAACCAAAGCCAACACGCCCCCTTCGGATATGTATGGGATTTCGGAGACGGGACCACCCTCGCCGACACGTCCACCCTGGACACGCCCACCTATGAATATCCGGACTACGGGAACTACCTAGTCACCTTGGCCACAGCAGCGGATGCAGTCTGCCGGGATACCATCGTCGTCTCCGTCAGCCTGACGGAGAAGATTCTCTCCGCTGAATTCGGCTACCAGCTCCAATCCTGTACGGAGGACACCCTGACCCTCCAGCTGTCGGACCTATCCCAGAACAGCCTGGACAACACGACGGCCTGGCACTGGACACTCAGCGGTGTTTACAATGACACCCTGACGGGTCCCGACATCGCGCTCAACCTGACCCAGGAAGGGACGCTGACGGTCAGCCTGACCATCACCACCGAAGAGGGTTGCCAGTCCGCCACCCTGCCGGTCAGCTTCCCGGTGGACCTGACCGAACTTCCGAACCTTCCCGACGGCAGCGAAACCCTGGGCTGCCTCAACGGAGGGGTGGTCCTCAACGCCAACGGGGACGCCTCCTACACTTACGCCTGGTTGCCCACGGAAGGCCTCAGTTGTTACGATTGCCCCAGCCCCTTGGCCAACCCCTCCCAGACGACCACCTACCAGGTCGTTGTCCGGAACATTTCCGCCGACACCTGTGACATCATCCGACAGGTCACCGTGACCGTACCGACCGACCTGGCGGTTTCCCTGCCCGATGATGTGCAGACCTGCGAGCCTTCCGTCACCCTGGTCGCCACCGCCGACCTTCCACCCGCGGACTGGACCTGGTTTGACGACGGACAGACTGTCGTCGCCACCGGTTCCGGGGTCTTCTCCGTCGCCGTAAGCGGTGACCGGCAGTATGTGCTGCAGGCGGCGGATTCCCTGGGATGTCTGTATTTCGACACCATACGGGTCGCCGGCGGCCCGGTCGATCTCGCGGCCGCCGCTGAGCAGGTCGTCTGCTCCGACACCCTGCCGTCGGTCGGCGCCGAAAACCTCGACCCGAACGATGTGCTGACCCTGCTGTGGTCGCCCGCAGATGCCTTCGACGGCCCCCTCGACATCCCCGCTCCCACCTACCTCCCCGTACCGGGAACCCAATGGGTGTATGTGGACGCCCAGAACCAATGGGGATGCAACCTTCGCGACAGCGTGCTGGTCGCCATCGTGGACATCGACCAAGCCCTGGACTTCGACTTTGTCGTCGGTTGCGACGGGTTCGAAGTCAGCTTCTCCAACCTCAGCACCGGAACGGCCAACCACCCGTTCGTCTGGCAATTCGGAGACCCTGCCTCCCTCGCCGACAGCTCCACCCTGACCAACCCCGGCCATCTGTACACCTCGGAAGGTACCTTTCTGGTATCACTGACCCTCGGTTACGACCTGCCTTGTGTGGATACCGCCTTCCAGGAAATTCAAATCGAGGAAACCCAGTTCCTGACCGATTTCGACTACGATTTCCTGAACTGCGACGAAGACAGCATCCAGGTCCAGTTCCTCGACGCCACCCAACTGTTCATCAACAGCATCGACATCACCTGTTGGGAATGGACCACCCTGGACGGCCAGTCCTCCACGGAACAAAATCCGGTTTTCACGGCGTATGCAGGACAACCCTTCGGAATCACCCTGAAGGTCTGCACTTCCAACGGCTGCGAAGGGACGCGCTCCGCCCTGCTCAACTTCGACTTCCCGGTGATTTCACTCGCCGACACCATTTTCCTGTGCCAAGGTGATTCGGTCGGTCTTTATCCCGGTGCCGACGGCGCCTACCTGTACAGCTGGACACCCGACCTGGCGCTGAGCGACCCGAACAGCCCCAACCCGACGGCCTGGCCCACCGCCACCCAGACCTATACCGTGGATATCACCACCTTCACCCTCGACACCTGCCAGCTGAGCCGCACGGTCACCGTCGTGGTCCCGGAAAAGATGTCCCTGCTGACGACCGGCGACACCCTGACCTGCGGCCAGCCCGTCCAGCTCGAGGCCAGCCTGAACGTCTCCCCCGCCGACATCGCCTGGTATGACGGCCAAGGCAACCTGCTCGCAGCCGACAGCCCTGTGATCCCTGTCAACCCCGACAGCAACGATACATACACCGTCGTCGCAACGGACAGCTACCACTGCACGGACACCGCCACCATTTCCGTTTTCAACCGCCAGCTAGACCTCCAGCTGACCGGCGGCGGCATCATCGACACCTGTCCGGCGCCTTCCTACGACCTTTGCGTCACCAACCTCGACCTGTCCGACAACCTGGTCTTCGAATGGTCAGCCAGCTCCAACGGTACCATCCTCGACTGCCCCGACTGCGGCTGTGCGACCGTCCAGACCATCCCGGGAACGCAGGCGACCTTCTTCGTGACCGTCTCCAACCAATACGGATGCGAAACGGTCGCCGAACTGGACGTCACCACCTATGTGTTCGACCCTATTTTCCGAGAGCTGCTCGTCATCTGCCCGGGAGTGCCAACGCCCGTCAATCCGGATGCCGCCGGCTCCGACCTGAGCTACCAATGGTCGCCCCCGCTCGGTCTCAGCTGCCAGGATTGCCCCAATCCGACCGCCACCCTGACCGACAACCAGTTTTACCAGGTCACCATCCAGGGATTCAACGCGAACGACATCTGCTCCCTCACCGGTACGGTACAGGTACAGGTCAACCCGGTGATGGACCTGACCACGGCACCTACCGACACCGTCATTTGCGAAGCGACGGACCTCACCCTGTCGGCCTTGTCCGGCAGCAACCTCGTGACGGACATCACCTGGGCCACAGACCCCGCCCTGTCCAATCCACTCGGCAGCGGGCCGTCCCTCCAGGTCAACACCAGCGGCTCCGTCACCTACTACGCCGTTGCAACCGACACCCTCGGCTGCCGGGATACCGCCAGCGTGACGGTAGACGCCTATCCGGTCGTCACCAGCCTCGACGACCAATTCGACTTCTGCGTGGAGAGCGGTCCGCTGACACTGGCCGTGACCAACCTCGATCCCGCCCAGGTGCTCCAGTACCAGTGGTCTCCCGCCGCTCCCATCATCGAAGCGAACGCCGACAGCGGGATCGTGACCGTGGACATAACCGCCAGCACCACCTTCACCGTCACCGCCACCAATCAGTTCGGATGTACCGGCTCGGAAACCGCTGCGGTCAGCTTCGTGGATATCGCCGGCCTGGTTGGTGACATCCTCCTCGAAGATGACACCATCATCCTCGGGTCCGGGGAATCCACCCGGCTGGTCCTGCCTTTTTTCCCGGGTTACAGCTATGCCTGGTCGCCGGAAGACGGGCTCGACGACCCCGGCAGCCACCAACCCTTGGCGGAGCCGACCGAGACAACCGGATACTCCGTCCTCATCACGGACCCGGCCGGCTGCCAGGTGCTCCGCTCCGATACGGTCTACGTGATCAGCCCGGATTGTCGGGAACCCAACATTTTTGTTCCCAATGCCTTCACGCCCAACGGAGACGGAGAGAATGACCTGCTTTTCGTAAGAAGTTCCGTCATCGACCAGGTCGAATTCGCCATCTACAACCGCTGGGGCCAGAAAATTTTCGAAACGACCGACAAGTCGGTCGGCTGGGACGGCACTTTCAAGGGAGAAGTCCTTGCCCCGGATATGTTCGGATATTACCTGAAAGCCACCTGCTTCGACGGGCAGACTTTCTTCCGGAAGGGGAATGTCACCATCCTGCGGTAGGGCGCGGCGGCGGAAACAGGAAAGGCAGGGGACCGTGCGGGGAAATGAAAGGATCAGATCAGGCCCCTGGATTTGAGTTCCAGGTATTTGCTGATGGTCTGCACGGAAAGGAACTCCGGTCTGGTCATCACAGACTGGATGCCATGTTGCCGGAGGATCCGGGTCATAGCCTGTTGTCCGTCCAGGAAGCGGAGAGCGGCGGTTTGGACGTGGATGGCCTCGACCGAGTCCGCCGGCTGGCCGGCGAACGCCGCTATTTCCGTGTTTTCGAAGAAGACCACCACCAGCAGATGGAGGCGGTTGATGCGGCGTAGCAGGGGCAGGACCCTTTCCAGGGCGGACACGCTCTCGAACTGGGTGAACAATATCAGCAGGCTCCTGCCGTTGACGAGCCTGCGGGATATTTGGTACAGCAGCTCGTAGTTGGCCTCCACCGGTCTTTCCTGCTCGTTGTACAGGGCCTGCAGGATGGTCGTCAGATGCCGGGGTTTCCGATCCGCCGGGACCGTCGCTCCGAGCACATCGGAAAAAGTGACCAATCCGGCTTTGTCATACTTGAGCAGGACGATGTTGGAGAGGGCCAAGGTGGTGTTGATGGCGTGTTCCATCAAGGTCAGTCCGTCGAAGGGGGTCTTCATCACCCGGCTTTTGTCGATGATGCAATAGACCTGTTGCGAACGTTCGTCTTCATATTGATTCACCATCAGCCGGTTGGCCCGACCGGTGGCCTTCCAGTTGAGGCTGCGGTAATCATCTCCGCGGACATAATCCTTGATTTGCTCGAACTCAAAGCTGTGGCCTATGCGGCGCATATGTCGCAGCCCCGGGTGTCGGCTGGTCTGCCGAAGGGCCTGCAGTTCCATTTTTTTCATATGCAGGACCGAAGGATATACCGGCACCACCACCGGTTCTCCCGCCTGGAAACGCCGTTGCAGCAACCCGATGCGGCTCCGCACGAACAGAATGACATGCCCGAATCCGTATTCCCCTCGTCCGAGGGGGCGGATGTCATAGGTCAGGATCTGCTCCCGTCCATCCGACATGCGTATTTCACGGGAAAAATCGCGTATCTGCAACTGGACGGGCAGCTCCTCGACCACCTCTGCGAAGAAAAGGCCCCGCCCTGGCAAGGAGATACGCAGCCGGACCTGTTGCGGGTCACCCGACGAAAGGACAGACGGCAGTTCCCGGACCACCACGGGTGAAGCGAACCGGTACAGCCGGAACGCATCCAGTCCTGCCGCGATCCCCGCGGCAAGGAAGAACGTCAGCGCCACCGGAAACAGCGCCGCGAACGGGTGGGCGAGGGCGAACAAAGCCGCCACCGACAGGTACAGCAGGAAAAAACGGTCGGTCAGGTGGAGGCTTTTGAACATGATGAACATCCGTTTGCCGATAGGTCTTCAACACAGCGTAAAGTTCGCCTTTTTTTACCGGTCCGCAACCGGGAGCCTGTCAAACAATACCGAGGGATATCTGAATTTGACTAACTTGGCGGATCCGGTCCGTCGCCGTCGGCACTAGCCGCCATGCAACCGGCGTGCGGACGAGGCAGCCCACCCCGGGAATCCCCGGCGGCCGCTTCGCCGGACATCAAATCTATCTTTTTATGGCTGAAGACAAACGACTGTTCCTCCTGGACGGACATGCCCTCGTATACCGTGCACACTACGCCTTCATCACCCGGCCGCTCGTCAATTCCAAAGGGTGGAACACGAGTGCCATCAGCGGTTTCGTCCGGATGCTGGTCGACCTGATCGACAGCCAACATCCCACCCACCTGGCCGTGTCCTTCGACCTGCCGACCCCCACCTTCCGCAGCGAGCTTTTCCCGGCCTACAAGGCCAACCGCGACCAACAACCTGAAGACATCACCTTCGCCATCCCCTGGATCATGAAAATCCTGGATGCCTGGAAAATCCCCATCCTCACCCTCGAAGGGTTCGAAGCGGACGATGTCATCGGCACCATTGCCAAGAAAGCGGAGAAAAAAGGATACAAGGTCTACATGGTGACGCCGGACAAGGATTACGGACAGCTCGTGTCCGAGAACATCTTCCTGTACAAGCCGGGCCGCCAAGGCAATGAAGTCGAGGTCTGGGGTGAAAAGGAAGTCTGCGAAAGCTGGGGGATCCGTCATGTCGACCAGGTCGTGGATATGCTCGGCCTGCAGGGTGATGCCGTCGACAACATCCCGGGCGTGCCCGGCATCGGCCCCAAGACCGCCGCCACCCTTCTGGCAAGCTACGGGAGTGTCGAGAACCTGCTCCAACATGTGGCGGACGTCAAGGGGAAAAACAAGGAACGCCTGGAAACTTTCGCGGACCAGGCCCTGCTGTCCAAAAAACTGGCTGTCATTGACATCGACGCCCCCATCGATTTCGACGCCCACCACTTCGACCTCGAGCCCTTCGACCGGGACACCCTCGCCGACATCTTCCGGGAATTGGAGTTCCGCTCCCTCGCTGAGAAAATCCTGGGCAGGCCCGCTGCCGCAAAGCCCCGCCAGACATCGGTTCAAGGCAATCTCTTCGAACCCACGGACCTGAGCGATACCGGCCAGGCGGAAGCCATCGCACCCATGCTGGCCGACCATGCCGTGGCGGAGAAAACACTCGAGGACACCCCCCATGCCTATCATATCGCCGCCACAGCGGCAGATTGCCAGCGACTGGTGGAACAACTCCTGGCGGCCCCCTGCTGCTGCTTCGATACGGAAACCACCCATATAGACCCAAACCAGGCGGAACTCGTCGGCCTGTCCTTCGCGGTCAAGCCCTACGAAGCCTGGTGGGTACCCATACCGGCCGACCGCACACAAGCGGAAGCCCGTTTGGATATCTTCCGCCCGCTATTGGAAAACCCCGGATCGGTGAAGATCGGCCAGAATATAAAATACGATGCCATCGTATTGAAGTGGTACGGCATCAACCTCGAAGGTCCGCTGTTCGACACCATGCTGGCGCATTATCTCCTGGAACCGGAACTGCGGCACGGCATGAATTTCCTGGCGGAAACCTACCTGAAATACAAACCCATCCCGATAGAAACCCTCATCGGGAAAGGGACTAAACAGCTCACCATGCGGGAGGCCGACCCGGCGAAAGTGGCGGTCTATGCCGCGGAAGATGCCGATGTCACCCTCCGCCTGTATGAATTCTTCGAACCCCGCCTGCGCACGGAAGGACTGACCGACCTGTTCGAAACACTTGAGATTCCCCTCGTCGAGGTGCTGGTGGACATGGAATACAACGGCATCCGGCTCGACACCACTTTCCTGCAGACATATTCCATCGAACTCGAGGAAGCGCTCAGCCGGGTGGAACAGGATATCCACCGGCAGGCCGGCCAATCCTTCAACATCGCCTCCCCCCGGCAAATCGGTGAGATCCTCTTCGAAAAAATGAAAATCCCCTACAAGGGCGCCCGTACCAAATCCGGACAATACGCCACCGACGAGGCCAGGCTTCTGGAACTCGCGGACCAATATCCCCTGGTGAGGGACATCCTGAGACACCGGGGACTTGCCAAACTGAAATCCACCTATGTGGACGCGCTCCCCACGCAGGTAAATCCCCGGACCGGCCGGGTGCACACCTCCTTCAACCAAGCCTTGGCCGCCACCGGCCGGCTCAGTTCCAACAATCCCAACCTGCAGAACATCCCCATCAAGACCCCGGAAGGCGCCAAAGTCCGCGAAGCGTTCATTCCCCGCAACGAACACTACCGCCTGCTCAGCGCCGACTACTCCCAAGTTGAACTCCGCCTCATCGCCGCCATCAGTGGGGACGAAGCCATGCTGGATGCCTTCCGACAAGGTCAGGATATCCACCGGGCCACCGCCGCCCGGGTGTACGGCGTCCCGTACGAATCCGTGACGGCGGAACAACGCCGCCATGCCAAGACCGTCAACTTCTCCATCATATATGGCGCCGGCGCCACCAATATCTCCCAACAGCTGGGTATCCGCCGGACCGAAGCGAAGGAACTCATCGACACCTACTTCCAACAATATGCAGGCCTCCAGCATTATATGGAGGAAACCGTGGAATTCGCCCGCAGCCACGGTTTCGTGAAAACCCTCCTGGGCCGCCGAAGATACCTGCGCGACATCGGTAGCCGCAACGCCCTGGCCCGCAGCAATGCGGAACGCATGGCCATCAACACGCCCATCCAAGGCACGGCCGCCGACCTGATCAAAATGGCCATGATCTCCATCCACGGCGTACTACGGGACAGCTTCCCCCGCACCAAGATGATCCTCCAGGTGCACGACGAACTGGTCTTCGATGTCCCGGTAGAAGACCTCGAGGCCGTCAGCGCCTTGGTGAGGGATCACATGACCCATGCCATGCCCGGCCTCGCCGTCCCGCTCGTCGTCGAAACCGGCACCGGCAACAACTGGCGTGAAGCCCATTGATTCTTTCCCGCTCCCACCCTAACAAATGCCATTCCCCCGATGACACAACAACGACGCCGCATAGCCTACCCTTCCCCCACCGAATATGGCGAATGCTACCGCTCCTACGTCCAACGGATCGGACCGGAGGAATCCATCCTGCCCTGTCTGCGGCAGGGCGCCCGGGAGATGACCGACCTACTCCGGCAAATACCCGCCGAGGGCTGGTCGCTCCGCTATGCTCCCGGCAAATGGGACATCCGAACCCTGGTGCTCCACCTCATCGACGGTGAACGCGTCTTCGCCTACCGCGCCCTGCGCATCGCCCGGGGAGACAGCACCCCCCTGCCCGGCTTCGATGAAAACGCCTTCGCCGCCGAATGCGGCGCCCACCTTCGCTCCCCCGCATCTCTACTGACAGAATACCGAGCCGTGCGCCGCACCACCCTGCTCCTGTTCCAGTCCCTGCCCCCGCATACCCTGGGCCGGGTCGGCACCGCCAGCGGGCACCCCGCCTCCCCGCGCGCCATCGCCCATATCATCGCCGGCCATGAACGACACCACCTCGCTTCGCTTCGGAAACGATACCTGCCCCTCCTCCGAACCAGCTGAACCGGCGCAATCCAAATGGTTCCGTCGGCAATCCGGAGGGCAAATGGACGCCGTGCCGCAGCGGAGGCTAAGTGCCAACCGGTGCGCACCCGCCTGCCAATCCAGGACATGCTCCTCCAGCCCCTCTTTTAAAACGATTTGTTTTTAAATAAAAACAATTTCCTACTTTTGCCCGCAACCGGCCAGCCCCGCCCACACGACCGACAGGGCAGCCAACCGGAACAACCGGCATTGCGGAACACCGGCAAATCAATCTCGACATGGCATCCAACGACAAAACACCACCGGAGCAAACCGAGCCACCGACCGGCAACGGACAAAGCCAACCGTCCCACGGAGAAGGGCTCCTGGTTTCCGTCTCCGGCATGTACGAAGACTATTTTCTGGATTACGCAAGCTATGTGATCCTGGAAAGAGCGGTCCCCGCGATGGAAGACGGTCTCAAACCGGTACAGCGGCGCATCCTGCACGCCATGTTCGAAAAAGAGGACGGCCGGTACAACAAGGTGGCCAACATCATCGGCAACACCATGCAGTACCATCCGCATGGCGATGCCGCCATCGGGGAAGCCCTCGTCAACATGGGTCAACGGGAACTCCTGATCGACACCCAAGGAAACTGGGGCGATTTCCGGACCGGCGACGATGCGGCGGCAGCCCGATACATCGAGGCCCGACTTACAAAATTCGCCCAGGATGTCGCCTTCAACCCCCAAACCACCAAATGGCAGCTGAGCTACGACGGCCGGAAAAAGGAACCCGTCTTCCTGCCCATGAAATTCCCCCTCGTCCTGGCACAGGGAGTGGATGGCATCGCCGTCGGCTTGTCCACCAAAATCCTGCCCCACAACTTCATCGAACTCTGCCAGGCGTCCATCGATGTGCTCCGCGGGCAGAAGATCCGGCTGTACCCGGATTTCCAAACCGGCGGGACCATCGATGTATCAGATTATCAGGGCGGTGCACGCGGCGGCAGGGTCAAATGCCGCGCCCGAATCGACAAAGCGGACAAGAACCTGCTCGTGATCAGCGAAATTCCCTACGGCGTGACCGTCCCCAACCTGATCGACAGCATTACCAAGGCAGCGGAAAAAGGAAAGATCAAAATCAAGAAAATCGATGACAACACCGCCGCTGCGGTCGAAATAGCCATCGAACTAGCTCCCGGTGTATCCCCTGACCTGGCCATGGACGCCCTGTTCGCCTTCACCGACTGCGAAATCTCCATCTCCCCGAACGCATGTGTCATCCTGGACAACAGACCGGTCTTCACCTCCGTCGAACATATCCTTCGCATCTGCACCGAACAAACCAAACAGCTGCTCCGCTGGGAACTGCAGATCCGCCAACGGGAACTCGAGGAAAAATGGATGTTCGCAAGCTTGGAGAAAATCTTTGTGGAAAATCGCATCTACCACCATATCGAGCAATGCGACAGCTGGGAACAGGCCGTCTCGGTCATATATACGGAACTGCGCAGATATGTCTCCACACCGTCGGACAGGTTGGACGGAAACGACCCGCGCCTGCCGCTCCTCCGGGAACTCACCGATGAAGACATCACCCGCCTGACAGAAATCCGGATCCGTCGCATCTCCCGCTACAACGCCTTCAAGGCCGACGAACTCATCGCCCGTACCCTCGAAGAACTGGCGGAAACCCGACACCACCTGGAACACCTGGTCGAATACACCATCGCCTGGTACAGACTACTGCTCGACAAATATGGAAAAGGCCGCGAAAGGCGCACCCAGATCTCCGGCGGCTTCGAAACCATCGAAGTCACCCAGGTGGTGGCTTCCAACGCAAAACTATACGCGGACAGAAAGGAAGGATTCATCGGAATGGGCCTCCGCAAGGACGAGTTCATCTGCGACTGCTCCGATATCGACGACATCATCGTCTTCCGGCGCGACGGCCGTTTCGTTGTGACCCGCATCGCCGACAAAACGTTCGTCGGAAAGGACATCATCCATGTCGCCGTCTGGAAAAAAGGGGATGAACGCACCACCTACAACATGATCTACCTGGACGGAAAAAAAGGTATCAGCCGGGCCAAACGCTTCCACGTCACCGCCATCACCCGCGACAAGGAATACGACCTGACGACCGGCGAGCCGAACTCCAAAGTGCTCTACTTCTCCGCCAACCCGAACGGAGAAGCGGAACTGGTCACCCTCACCCTCAGCCCGAACTGCGCCGCCCGCATCAAGGTGTTCGACTACGGATTCTCCGAGCTGGAAATCAAAGGCCGTAGCTCACAAGGTAACATCGTGTCGAAATACCCTGTCAAGAAGGTCGTGCTCAAAGAAGCCGGCCAATCCACCATCGGTGCCATACGCATCTGGATGGATGAGGTCAGCGGACGCCTCAACACAGACGAACGGGGCCGATACCTCGGGGAATTCGATACCGGAGACCAACTGCTGTCCCTCTACAAGGACGGCAGTTACGAGGTCGTCGATTTCGAACTTACCCGACGGTTCGAAGTCGACAACCTGACGGATATCATCCGGCTCGACCCGAAACATACGGTCGTGAGCGCCATCTATTTCGACGGCCACAAGGAATGTACCCTCGTCAAACGGTTCCGGATCGAAACCACCACTGCCGGACAACGGTTCCTCTTCCTGACCGACCACAAACAGTCCCGCCTGTTCTTTGCCACCACGGCCGCACACCCGGTCGTCCGCTACGAGTTCAAGGAAAAAAACCGCAAACTGTCGGCTACCGTGGACCTCGCAGGGTTCATCGATGTAAAGGGATGGAAAGCCATCGGCAACAAACTGACGGAACACAAGTTACTGGATGTCAAGTTGCTTCCCCCTACCGAAAGCCCGGATTTGCCGGCCCCCGACTCCGAAGCGGCCGCCGAGGATGCCAGGGATATGCCGCTCCATACCGGAGACACCATTGAGCTCGATGTCCGGAAAGGAGAACAGGGCACCTTGTTCTGAACAGCCGGTGTCACCCGGCACGCACCCAACGGCAGCCAGCAGGGAATCCAGCATCCTTAAATCGAAATCGGTCTTGCCACCGGGTCAGGGGTAACTCAGGTATGCCAGGAATTCCACGTTCCGACGCTCCGCCTCCCCCACGACGGTCTCCGTATGGCCCGCTGGCAGGAACCCATGGGTGCGGGCACAATGGAGAACCTTCTCCAGCGCCTTCTCCCGCAACGCCGGATCCTTGACGATACCGCCCTTGAATGCCGTTCGCCGTTCCATTTCGAACTGTGGTTTCACCAGCCAGACGGCGGTGCCACCCCGCCGGAGCAGGGAAGGAAATGCCGGGATGACCATGGTAAGGGAAATGAACGACAGGTCAGAGACAATAACATCCACCGGCTGTCCGCCGATGGCGGCCAACGACAGGGTCCGGATGTCCGTCTGTTCCAGGCATACAACCCGTGGGTCCCGACGCAGCCCCGCTGCCAACTGCCCGCTGCCGACATCGACCGCATACACCCTGGAAGCGCCATGCTGCAGCGCACAATCGGTAAAGCCACCCGTGGAGGCTCCGACATCGAGAATGGTCCTGTCCTGGAAGGTCAGGTCGAAATGTCGGATGGCCTGCTCCAGTTTCAACCCGCCCCGGCTGACATAGGCTAGCGGGTCTCCCTCCACCACGACGGTCTGCCCCTGCTGCACAGTAAGCGAAGGCTTGCATACGGGCCTGCCGTCACACAACACCTTCCCGGCAGAGATGGCCCGCTGTGCCCGCTGCCGGGAATCAAAATAGCCTTGCTGTACCAACCAGGCATCTATGCGCATACCTCCGATGTTTTCTTCATGTCCCTACCCTTGTGGCCGCAAATATAAGGTGCTTCCCGCGCTCCTTCCCGCCGCCCTCCCGGAGCCCCCTTCGCCGGAGGGCCCAACCCGACCGATTATTGTCCCACCAAGCCAAAAACCGTTCTCCCATCCGTATAAATCCCTTACTTTTGTGCCCCGATAACAAAGGGTAGCCTAAAACCTGCCCTGCCAAGCCAGGGTGCCCCTCCGCCGGTGGCACCACCCCGCCACCAAACCGGCCGGACACCGTAGATACGCATATTACCAAATTATAAAATCTTGCAATATGGCATTCGATCTCGAGCTCGTCAGACAAGTCTATGCAGCACTTCCCGGTAAAGTGGAGGCAGCCCGCCAAATGCTGGGCCGTCCCATGACCCTGACCGAAAAAATTCTGTACACGCACCTGCATCCCGAATCGCCGTTGCAGGAATACCGCCGCGGACAGGATTACGTTTTCTTCGCCCCGGACCGTGTCGCCATGCAGGATGCCACCGCCCAGATGGCCCTTCTCCAGTTTGATATGTGCGGCCGGAAGAACACGGCCGTCCCCTCCACCGTACATTGCGACCACCTGATCCTGGCCAAGGACGGCGCGGAGGAAGACCTTCAATCCGCACTCGACAGCAACCGGGAGGTCTATGATTTCCTCTCCTCCATCTCCAACAAATACGGAATCGGCTTCTGGAAACCGGGCGCCGGCATCATCCACCAGATCGTCCTGGAAAACTACGCCTTCCCCTGCGGCATGATGATCGGTACGGACAGCCATACCCCCAACGCGGGTGGGCTCGGCATGGTCGCCATCGGCGTCGGCGGTGCGGATGCGGTGGACGTCATGGTCGGAATGCCCTGGGAACTCAAGATGCCCAAGCTCATCGGTGTCAAACTCACCGGACAGCTCAGCGGATGGACCTCCGCCAAGGACGTCATCCTCAAGGTCGCCGGAATCCTCACCGTCAAAGGTGGAACCGGCGCCATCGTGGAATATTTCGGGGAAGGAGCACAATCCCTCTCCTGCACCGGCAAAGGAACCATCTGTAACATGGGTGCCGAAATCGGTGCGACTACCTCCACTTTCGGATACGATGCCGCCATGAGCCGCTACCTGCGGGCGACCGGCCGCGAAGCCATCGCCGACCTGGCCGACGGAATCGCCGAACACCTGACCGGCGACCCGTCCTGCTACGAAGAACCGGAGAAATACTTCGACCGCGTCATTGAAATCGACCTCTCCTCCCTGGAACCCCATATCAACGGCCCTTACACACCCGACCTGGCCTGGCCGATTTCCGCCTTCGCCGCAGCCGTCCGGGAGAACGGATACCCCCAGACGCTCGAAGTGGGTCTCATCGGCTCCTGTACCAACTCCAGTTATGAGGATCTCGACCGTGCCGCCTCGCTGGCCCGACAGGCGGTGGACAAGAAGCTCCAGGTCAAATCGGAGTTCACCGTCACCCCGGGATCGGAACAAATCCGATACACCGTCGCCCGGGACGGCCAACTGGATGCCTTCGAAGCCATGGGCGGCGTCGTCCTGGCCAATGCTTGCGGTCCTTGCATCGGCCAATGGCAACGCCACCACACAGACCCCAACCGGAAAAATTCCATCATCACCTCCTTCAACCGTAACTTCTCCAAAAGGAACGACGGCAACCCGGCCACCCACGCCTTCGTCGCCAGCCCGGAAATCGTCACCGCCCTTTCCATTGCCGGCGACCTGACCTTCAACCCGCTGACGGACACCCTGGTCAATGCGGACGGCCAGGCCGTCCTCCTCGACCCGCCTACCGGTGTGGAACTACCTCCCCGCGGCTTCGATGTCGACGACCCCGGATTCCAGGCGCCCGCTGCCGACGGCAGCACGGTACAGGTCCAGGTGAACCCAGCCTCCAACCGCCTCCAACTGCTGACGCCTTTCACGCCGATCACCAGCGACCAACTCACCGGTATGCGGCTGCTGCTGAAAGCCAAAGGAAAATGTACCACCGACCATATCTCCATGGCCGGCCCTTGGCTCACCTATCGCGGACACCTGGAAAACATCTCCAACAACTGCTTCATCGGCGCCATCAACTATTTCAACGAGGAAGCCAATAACGTCGCCCACTATGCAGCGGGCAGCACCTCGGCCTCCTTCATGGGCGTACCGGATTCCGCCCGCCAGTACAAGGCCGCCGGTATCGGCACCATCGTCTTCGGCGAGGAAAATTACGGGGAGGGTTCCAGCCGCGAACATGCCGCCATGGAACCCCGCTTCCTGGGGGTGAAAGCTGTCGTCGTGAAATCCTTCGCCCGTATCCACGAAACCAACCTGAAAAAACAGGGAATGCTCGCCCTGACATTCGTCGACCCGGCGGATTACGAAAAGGTTCGGCAGGATGATTTCATCGATATCGAGGGCTTCGACACCATGCGCCCCGGACAAAACCTCCGCATCGTCCTCCATCATGCGGACGGCACTTCCGAGACTTTCGACGTGAAACATACCTACAACGAGGCTCAGATAAGCTGGGTTCGCGCCGGTTCCGCCCTCAACAAGATCCGGGAGGATATCGGCGCCGCCTGACTAACGGGCAACAGCCCCCATCGGGCAGCCAAGCTCCGAAGGGCTGCGTCACGGTTTCGATCGTGACGCAGCCCTTTTTCTTTGGGGCCACCTTCCTCCCGCGCCACTACCCGCCTGTGCCCCCCCTTCGGCAACCTTCTCTCTTCCGCCTCAAGCGCTTCCGCCGGACAATCGCAGACGCTCCTCCGTCAGATCCAGGGTCGGGTGGTCCATTTCCAAACGATCCGTCTCCTCCCGTAAACGGTTTAGCATCGCCCGATGCGCATCGGTGTCCGGATAAATGGGCCGATGATCCAGGCCCGTCCGAATCCGCTCCACCCGTCGGCAAAGCTGCCGGGTATCCTCCCGGAAATAAACGCTTTCGAATTGCTCCCAAATGTACTGCAAGGCCACTTCATTGGGGTGAATCATGTCCGGTGCATAAAAACGGTAATCCCGAAGGTCATCCATCATGATTTCATAGGAAGGAAAATATTCCACCCCCGGCACCAGGCGGGCCAACTCCTCACAAGCCAGCAGCAAGGTGGCCTTGCTCCGCTGGTTCTCCACCGGGCCGTCCCGCCAATGCCGGACCGGGCTCACGGTCAGCACGATCCGCAGGGACGGCACGAATGCCCTGACTGCAGACAAGGCATCCTGCAGGCTGTCCCGAATCGTCGGCACGTCCAGGCGCCGCCGGTCAAATTCCGCTGCCGGAAATTTATGGCAATTCGCCACCGGCTGTCCGGTCAACTGCCGGAAGAAAACATGTGCCGTGCCCAAGGTGAGCAGCAACCGGTCGGCCTGACGAAGAAATTGCGCGGCCTCCGTCAGCGTGCGGTTGACCTTTTCCAGAACCTCCATCGGTTCCTGGCCGGAAAAACGCCCGTGATGCTCGAAGCTGTGCCATAGGCCTTGATGCGTCACCAGTTCGTCGGCCGTGAACGGCCGGGCCTCCGACAAGCGGTGCAGCTGCCGCGCCATGGACAGGGGGTTGTACACGATTCCGAACGGCTGTTGGAAAACACGGAACTTCAATGCCGCCAGCCGGGAGCCGATATGCTCGGCAAAACAGGAGCCCATGCACAGGACAGCATCGGCATGATGAAAGGACAGACCGGTTTCCGCCGGGTGGACCTGGGTACGGAAATTTGTCATGGTCGATAAGTAAAGGGAGAGGGAACACGACCGCCGACGAGCCGGGATGCTTCCGTTGGTATCGGAGGACCCTCCTCGGCGGAAGGGCGGCACCCCGCGCGAAAGTCATGTGCAAGCCTCAGCGGAGCCTGGCGAATTTCATACGGTATTCCGCACGGACCATACCCGCTCGAATCTTGTCCAGCCGCCGTCGGATCAGCTGCTTCTTGATTGGCTTGAGGTGTTCCACGAACAATACGCCTTCGATATGGTCGTATTCATGCTGGATGACCCTGGCGTTCAATCCGTCGAAAACGGATTCATGTTCCACGAAATGTTCGTCCTGGTATCGTATCCGAATCACCGGGGGGCGTTCCACATCACCGCGGATATCCGGAATGCTCAGGCAGCCTTCCTCAAACGTCCACGGCGTGCCCGACTCCTCCAATATACGGGCATTGACAAATACCTGCCGGATGGGTGTTTCCTTACGTTCCTGCGTCGTGCCATCCGCTTCGCGGGGAAAGGTATCCACCACGAACAAACGGATCGGAAGACCGATTTGGGGAGCCGCCAGGCCGACTCCGTCCGCCGCATACATGGTTTCCCACATGTTCGAGACCAAGGCGGGCAGGTCGGGATAATCCGGTCCGATGTCGGTCGCCACTTTTTTCAAAACCGACTGGCCATATGCATAAATTGGCAGAATCATGTTGCTGACTGGTTTATATTGATTCCAAACGGTACGGGGCGAACGGCGCCGATTCGTTTTCCGGATTCTTCCCCATGAAGGCGGTAGGGCCGGCGGAACAAGCCGGGGCGTAAACCAAACTGTCGGATCACACATCCGTAGCAGACCAGCCCGCCCCGCGCGCGAATCCCCTCCTTCTCCCCAACACCCATGGCCAGCGCCGCGTGCCCCTCTCCCCGGAGCGGGGAGTAGAATTCCATTGATAAAAAGGCGGCGAAAAACCCAATCCGCATGCTATCAAAAAATAAAAAAAATCCTTGTAGTTAGCCCAATGCTAAAAATTCGCGTACCAGCTTTCTTGCGAAGCGAGAAGCAAGGATTTCCCCTGAACAACCAACCCGCCATTCCATCACGGCTTCGGCCGCGGCATGGCGCTTCAACAGATTGACGCCGAACCGACCATTTGATTTGCCCCTTTGAGCCGGAGGGGTCAGAACCTGCCTGTTTGCCGGAGGTAGTCCTCCAGAATCAAGGAGGCACTGACCTTGTCCAGCATGGATTTGTCCCGTCTTTTCTTCATTCCCGCCCCCGAACGCAGGAGGATGTCCTTGGCCCGCACCGAGGTGAAGTCTTCTTCCTGCAGGACCACTTCGATCTGAGGATGGTTGCGGCGCAAGGTACGAACCAATCCGGTGATATGCTGTACGAGGGCGGTCGGCGTGCCATCTGTGTGGGTGGGGTGACCCACGACGATTTTCTCCACGTCCTCCGCGGCCAGGTAACGGGAGAGATAATCCGGGAGGGCGGATGTATGGATGGTTTCCAAAGGGGCTGCGATAAGTTGCAGGGGGTCCGTGACCGCTAGTCCGGTCCGTTTTGTTCCGTAGTCGATGGCGAGAATCCTGGGCATGATGGCAGACATTAGGGTTGGCGATGGGGAGCCGGCGGCCTCTTCAGCGGTTGTGAATCCGTTCCACCTCCGGTTGGCCGTTGGACAACCGGTACCCGTGGAGGTCCAGGTGGAGAATGGTGGGCCAGCTGCCCTCCCCTTCCGTGAACACCCAGATATAATCCAGGCGGCAGGGTCTGCCGTTGATATCCATGACGGCCAAAGGTTTGCCCTCTCCGTTCTTCCGCAAGTGGATTTTCCGTCCTTCATAGGCGGTCAGGGTGATCCAATACCCTTTTCCGGAGGCATCCTTGCGGGCTTTGTAGCCGTAGGCGAAGTTGCGTTGGAGCCAGGTCAGCTCCATCCGGTGGCCACGGCTGGCGTAGCGCAACCAGTAGGCATCGACGGGCTCGGCGCCTTCGAAGTTCCCCCGAGGGGTCAGCTTGGCATCATAGACGATGGTGTTCCGGTTGGTGTTCCGTTGGATGAAGAACAATGACCGGTCGGTTTGGGGAGGACGGGGGAAATGGTCCGGCCGCCCGTCGGGCAAGGAAGGTGGAGGGTCGGGCCGGCGGGCTGCCTGTCCAACCTGCGCTTGCACGGCCAAAGGCACCGACAAGACAACCAGTACCAAGATTTTTTTCAAGTCCATATCAACTTCCTTTTCCCTCCAGTTCCTTTCGGCTGTGCAGCAGCCGTGAGACGGCGGTGATGTTCGTCAGCAACGCAAGGAGCATTAGTGGGAAGGTGAAGATGGAGATCGTTTCGAAAATGGGGATAGGCAACCAAGAGGCCGTCACTTTGATATCGTGGCCGAAATTGGCGGAGAACAGCCCGCAGGTGATGGCGGACACACCGATGAGGATGATCCGCTCCGGTCTTTGCATCAGGCCGACATCGGCTTTCGCGCCCAGGCTCTCCGCCCTGGCGCGGACATAACTCACCATGACCGAACCGATCATGGCGATGAAAGCGAAGAGCGAGCTCAGGAAATAGCTTTGCGCCACCAGATACCAGCAGATTCCGAGGAACATGATCATCTCGCTGTACCGGTCCAATACGGAGTCGTACAAGGCCCCGAATCGGGAACTCATTTTGCTGACCCTGGCCAGGCGGCCGTCGATCATGTCGAACAGCCCGGCGAACAGGACCACCAACCCGGCCCAACCCACGAAGGAGTGGTCGTTGCGGTCGCCGACTTCCCCGCCGTAGATCAGGATGACCGCCGCCAGCCCGTTGATGGCCAGCCCCAGGGTGGTGATGGTGTTGGGTCGGACTTTCCAGCGGACCAGCAGGCCGATCAGTGGGCTGATCAGCTTGTACACCAACGGCTGCCCATATTTCTTCAAGATGTTCTCCGCCATGAATAAAGGAATTACCGTCGTATCGCGGACCGTCGCCCCCTCAGGCAGGGCCCTTGGCATTACACGTTGTAAAGATAGGAAAAGCATGACAGACAGACGACCAACGCTGCCGACGCTGTCGGGATGCCGGCCCCGGGCCGCACCAGGTCAGAATTCCACCTTGACGCGAACCCTCAACCCGAGCCCTTTCACGCCGAACAAGATGGGAACATCCGGATTGTCCAGATAGTTCAGCCGTCGGATGACGTCGATGCGAAGGAAGCGGGCTATGTTCCCAATGCCGACCGTGGCCTCCATATATGGCTTTTCCTGCAGGGTGTAGGATACGGAACTCCCGTCCGGATTGCGTATGAACTGGATGTATTCCGAATTGAGCAGGGGATTGTTGGCAGGGGTCAGGCGACCCAAAATGGTTTTGAAGGTGATGACCTCCCGCAGCTTCAGCTTGCGGAGCAAAGGTACCTTGTTCAGGAAAAGGCCGTTGAAATTATGCTCCGCCATGATCCAAGCGTATTCGTCGCTGACGAACTCCTGGTAGTTCATCATGTTGAAGGATGCCAGACGGTATACATAACTCTGGTTTGCCCGGGGCAGATAAAGCATGAAATACGGAATGCCCGTACCCCAATACTTACCGGCTTCCGCATCGACCTTCATGGTGCCCAACAAAGACAGGTAGAAACGCTTGGACACATTGAAAGAGGCGTTGAAATAGTCGTATTGCCCGCCCAGGAATCCGTCCACCCCGACATGGAGCTTCAGGTTGAATACCGGATGCCGGTTGTAGAAAGGGGAACGATAGGACCGTCCCTGCACATACTGCTCGTTGGGAGCGAAACGAAGGTGCAGGCCGAATTCACTGACATTGATGTCTGCGACGGGTTCCGATTCCTGCAATTCCCTGTTGAAGCGCCGCAGGTCGAGCGAACCACGGGGTTGTTGGTCCGCATGAAAGAACAGGAATCGCCAGGTCAGGTTGTTATCCAGTTCCAGGTTGTACTCCGCGGAATATTTCTCAATCAGCAGCATGCGGTCGATGACCCCCCGTTGGAAGGAGAGAAAGAAATTGTCCGGCCGGTAGAATTCGAGTTGCTGACCGACCAGGTTCAATTCCTTTTGGTAAGCCAGTCGGATGAAATGTTTCGGGTTCTGTTTGAAATTGTCACGAAAGGAATAGAGGTAGGACATACCGTACTTCCACTCCTCGTCCTGCAATCCGTAGGCGAGGTATCCTCCGACCATCATTTTCGGATGCATCTTCAGATTGGTCTCCCCACTGACCTTGAATCGAAGGCCCTCCACGGGGTTGAAGCTGGAGAACGCGGCCAGGGGGCCCAGGTCGACGGGACCGACGGCCTTGAAACCTGTTCCCAGCAAGGACAGCACATTGAGCATGTTCTTGAAGGCTGGTGCCTGCTTGAGTGTGTCGACCATCTGGTAGATGTTGGCTTCCCGTTCGGTCAGCGTATCGTGCCGGGCCGTCTCCCAGTAAGTTTCCGGCCGGCGGTAGGCATCCGTCGCATCGACGATCTTTTCGGTACCGGCATAGACGGAATCGTCCTGTGGTTCGTCGAAAAGGAAGTCCCGATAGGAAACCCGGCGGGTGCCGTACACCCCCGTCCCTTTCTTGAGCGGGGAGAAATCGATGCGCAGCACATCGTTCTTAAGGGTCCATACCGACCCCGTCCGTTCGAATTCCTGGAGGAGGCGCAGGTCCTGGACGAAGTTGAGGTTTATCTGGCGTGTGATGCCGAGATCCGCCTTGACCAAGGCATAGGAGGAGTCCCGGAGGATGAAAAGATCGCCCTTGAAGGCGATGTTCTGGTTGTTGACCGGCATGAAGGACACCTTGGTGCAGGGATAGTCGTTGACCATCACCAGGGTGTCCATGATATAATAGCGATAGAAGGTGTTGGCCAGTGGACTCAGGGGGCTCATGAACGGCAGGTCCAGGATACGGATGTTGTCATCGTAGATATTGACCTGCTGATACAACACCTCCAGCATGGTTGTCAAGTCCTGCAGGTCGACATATTCCTCCATCCCGGTGACCTTGACTCCGTCCCGGTGTTCCTTCCTGGCCTGCGGATCTTTCCTGTAGTAGACCTTCGAAACACTTTCCTGGATGAAAAAAGGCAGGAAAGGCTTCCCGTTGAGATCGGAGGTGTCCACGTAGTCGAAGAGGAACTGGAACTTGCGGAAAGCCCGCTTCCGGCGGAGTTTCTCCGGATCGAAATTGTTGATGTCGAACTGGATCTTTTCGTACTTATCCATTTCGTAAAAGGCCATCGACTCCATCCTGTTACTGTCCTTGTGGTCGATGACGGCCTTCATCAGTTCCACAGCCGGATTGCCTTTGCGTTTGTAACGGCCTTTCTTGGCGCGGACCTCCACCGTCGAAATGTTGATGGAAACAGGGACGAGGCTGATGCTGACCTCCTGGCGGTCGCCGATGATGACGCCCAGTCGGAATGATTTGTAACCGAGGAAAGAAACCAGGATGGAATCGGAAGCCCATTTGGACTCCAGCAGGAAGGAACCGTCGAGGTCCGTCGTCGTCCCGACGCTGGTCCCGATGAAGGAGATATTGACGAACGGCAGCCCCTCCCCGGTGGCGCCATCCAGGACCTTTCCCTTGACGGTGGTCATTTTCTGCGCCTGGATTCCGGCCGCTCCGAACAACCATAGGCCCGTAAGCAACAGGAAATGACCGAATATTCTGACGTTCATATAATTTTTCTCCGCTTTGGTGGTAGGACAGGGCAAAGCGCCCTGCAGCGGGGCGGAAGCATCGGAACGGGTTTCCCTGGTGGAGCCGGCACGCACTGAACTTCCTTTGCTACGGACCACGCAATGTCCATTCCGCCGGAGTGCATCCCGACGGATCTCATCCAAATAACTTTTGAAGCGGTAAAAAGTTGGGACGGACATAAAAAAACCGGACCGGTCGGCAGGAATTGCCACCGCCCGGCGGATTATTCCATCTCGTAGTTCGGCCGGAGATTGGCGCTGTCCGGATAGAAATCCCGGATGATGCGGACGACTTCCTCCGCTGAATCGACCACATGGAAAAGGGAAAGGTCCTTTTCATGGACATTGTTTTCACTGCCCAGCATGATATCCCGGATCCAATGGACCAGGCCGCCCCAATATCGTTGTCCGACGAGTATGACGGGCACTTTGTCAATGCGAAGGGTCTGGATGAGCGTGAGCACTTCGAACAGCTCGTCCATGGTTCCGAAGCCGCCCGGCATGGCCAGGAAGGCCTGGGAATATTTGACGAACATCACCTTCCGAACGAAGAAGAAACGATGCTCCAGGTTTTTGTCGCGGTCGATGTAGGGGTTGTTGACCTGTTCGAACGGCAGGTTGATGTTCAAACCGACGGACACCCCTCCGAACAGGGAGGCGCCTTTGTTGCCGGCTTCCATGATGCCGGGACCGCCGCCGGTAATGATTCCCCAGCCCTCTTCGGTGAGCATCCGGGCAATGTCCACCGCCAGTTGGTAGTAAGGATTTTCCGGTTGGGTCCTTGCGGAGCCGAAAATCGAGACACAGGGGCCTATTTTGTTAAGGCGCTCAAATCCGTCCACGAACTCGGATATCACCTTGAACATAGTCCAGGAATTCTCTCCTTTGAGTTGGCTCCAGCGCTTCATTTCCAGTCTGGATCCGGAAGGTGGGATGGGGGCGTCTGCCATGGTTGGGTGTTTTGTCAATCAATGAATAAACTTGCCGGGGATGCGGCGGGGGCACAGGGATGAGGCGGCAAGTTCCGGCGAAAGGAAAGGCTGCCGGCGTGCCGGCAGCCTTTCCTTTCCGCGCGGCTGGGTCGTGACTTGCCGGCAACTCAGCGTGGTTACTCTGTCTTGGTGCGCTGGAAGGGTCCGACGTAATTCATGACGTCTTCACGGGTGATTTCGTTTCCGCCCAGGATGATCAGCCGTTCCACGACATTGCGCAGTTCGCGGATGTTTCCGGTCCAGTTCAGGCCTTTCAGCTCCTCCAGGGCCGCCGGCTGTATCTTCTTCGGTGCGATGCCATATTCCCCACAGACGGTATTGATGAAATGTTGCGTGAGCAAGGGGATGTCATCCCGCCGGTCGTTGAGGGCAGGCACCTCGATGAGGATGACGGCTATCCGGTGGTACAGGTCCTCCCGGAAACGTTTTGCCTCGATTTCCTTCCGGAGGTCTTTGTTGGTGGCTGCCAGCACCCGGACATCCACCTTTATTTCCTTGTCACCCCCCACATGGGTGATCTTGTTCTCCTGCAGGGCCCGCAACACCTTGGCCTGGGCCTCCAGGGTCATGTCCCCGATTTCATCCAGGAAGATGGTACCGTTGTTGGCTTGCTCGAACTTCCCGGTTCGTTCCTTGTGCGCACCCGTGAACGCGCCTTTCTCGTGGCCGAACAATTCGCTTTCGATCAGCTCGGAAGGTATGGCCGCACAGTTGACCTCGACGATCGGGCCTTTGGAGCGGTTGCTCTTTTCATGTATCCAACGGGCGACCAGCTCCTTGCCGGTTCCGTTCTGGCCGGTGATCAGCACCCTCGCCTCCGTCGGTGCGACCTTCTCGATTTCCCGGCGAATCTTGTCCATTGCCGAGGATTCCCCGATCATGTCCTGAATCTTGGAACCGGCCGCTTTGCGTTTCCATCCGTTGGCCTCGGTAATCAGGTTCGATTTGTCCAAGGCGTTCCGTACGGTTATCAGCAGGCGGTTCAGATCCGGCGGCTTGGATATGAAATCGAAAGCTCCTTTCTTGACCGTTTCCACCGCCGTGTCGATGTTTGCATGACCTGATATCATGATGACCGGTGTTTCGGGCGTCAGTTCCTGGATGCGGTCCAGGGCGTCCATGCCGTCCATCTTCGGCATCTTTATGTCCATGAGGATGACATCGAACTTCACCTTTTTCTTGAGATGGGCGATGCATTCCAAGCCGTCGCTCGCCTCGTACACCTTGTACTTTTCATATTCCAGAATCTCCTTCAACGTGCGGCGGATTGGGATTTCGTCATCTACTATCAGTATGTTCGCCATATGCAGGTTTATGCTTTTTCGTTTTTGTTTGTTTCATGAGATGGGGAGCAAGTCGGCCGCGAAAGCCATTTTCTGAAAGGAGGCACAGGCATTCCGACTTATTTCGTCGCAAAATAATATGTATGGCAGAAAGTTGCACTACATCTGCCGTGCTGACGACCCTTTATTCCGGGGGCATCCGCCCGCCAGCGCGTCGGACGGCGCTGTTCTTCATCCGATGCCGGCAAGATCAGCGGCATCGGGACAGGTTCCTCGGGCATCGCCAAGGAAAGCTACCGACAGGACATTATGTACGCTGGAAATCCGTTTTTGGTTTCACCGCCTGGGAAAACAGGTGGTCTTGCGGCATCGCCGCACGATTGAACGACTGGTTGCGGCAGGCTGGCCGACTACTATGCCGGATTGGATCCGGCTGGCTTTCGTCCGGTTGCAAGCGGCCGGACATACGGACGACAAAAATAGTTTTTTGACTCGAAGCGGGACGAGACTTTTTTTTCCGGGCAAGAGCCGGCGGACCTGCCGGCGGCAGACCGTCAGAATTTGTAGTTCAGACCGATCCGGAATGTGAAGGGCAGGTCGATGGTGTTTTCCGGCGCGTTGAGATTGTATAGCAACAACAACTCCCAACCAAGCAGCCCGGACCCTGTGTTGTAACCGGCACCGACATATACATTGTTCCGAATGCTTTTTTCCGTAAGGATTTCGTCGTTGACAGGGTCGAAGATGAGATAATTCGAGATGACAGGAACCTGGCGGGTATGCTGGTTCTCATATTCCAGGTGGGCGAAAAGCGCCCGGAACACCTTGGCACGTGCGAAAGCACCCAGCGAATAGGAGACGGTGTTCACCTTTTGGGTCAACGGATTGCCCCGACTGTCCCGGACCAGGTCAAAAGTGTTCTGATTGATGGCGAATCCACGCACATACAGGTAGTCCAACGAGATGCGTGGTCCCACGGACACCATATCGCCGATGACCTTGTAGCCAACCATGGGTGCGATGCCGGTGGAAAAGATGTTGTACTCCCCGCCGCCGAAGAAATTAGGCAGGCTGAGCGTCCCGCCGTACCACAGCTTGTTGAGGAAACCGGAATCGTCGAAGTATTCGTCGGTCTTGGAGGATTTCTTCTTCTTTCCCCTCTGTTGTGCCAAGGCGTCTTGCTGGCAGAGAAGGAGCAAGGAGGAAGTCAGCAAACCCAACAGGACGATTCTTTTCATGACGTTGATTTTTACAAAATTGCTAAAAAATTCACGGTGCGGGAGATGCTGCCCCGGCACCTGGTCATTTTTTGTAAAAAGTTTAACAAAAACAGGGGCAGTCTTCACCGAATCCAGAGCAGGTAGGCAGCTGCGAACGGAAGCAGGAAAATGAAGGCGTCAAAACGGTCGAGCACCCCGCCATGTCCCGGCAACAGGTGCCCGGAGTCCTTTACACCGACACTCCTTTTCAGCATGGACTCGACCAGATCACCCAATGTTCCGAAAACGGCGACAATCAGCGACAGGACCATCCAGTCGACCAGACGCAGTTCCTCGGACACCACCGCGAATCCCCAACCGGTCAGCAGGGTCGCCCCGATGCCTCCCATGGTGCCTTCCCAGGTTTTGCGAGGGGAAATCCGCGGGTGCAGCGGATGCTTGCCAAAACGCGATCCGATAAGATAGGCACCGGTGTCGTTCATCCATGTCAGCAACAGCAGACCGAAAACGATCCAGGAATGGAATTCCTCGCCGTTGAAGGCGATGAAGTCCAGCAAGGCGAACGGGGCACCGATATACACCATGCCAAGGACAATGAACCCGACGTTCTGGAACGGATTCGCAGAACGGGTGAACAACTCATATACGAACGCAAGAAAGATGAAGGGAAAAAACAGGATGGCTGTGAGGGCGACGAACTGGTCGTACGACCGGATCGGCCACATGTGAAGGATGGATGCCAGTACGAAAGGAGTTAGCCCGAAGGTCACGCCCAGCAACATACGGGTGAAATCTCGGCGGGTATAACGGATCAGGACCATGCTCAGGAATTCCCACAGGCAAAGGGCCGTGATGAGGGAGAACAGCAGCACAAAGGAGTGCCTGCCACCGAACAAACCTCCCACCATCACCAGTACGAAGAGGACGGCGGTCGCCGCCCGTTTGGTCAAACCTTTCATCTGTCGGCCAGGTTGTAATCGTTTCGTGCATCCGGATCCGGAGGGGATATCTCCGGGAGGCCCCGGCGCCGCTTCACTCCTGGACTTTCGGTCCGTAGGCCAGATCTCCGGCATCACCCAATCCGGGTACAATATACGACTTGGCCGTCAATTCGTCATCCAATGCGCCCAACCAGATGGTCGCTTCCGGTACGGTGCGGCGGATATGGTCCACCCCTTGTTTCGCACCGATGGCCGTTACAATATGCAACTGGTCCGGCCGACCGAACCGCAGCAATCCTTCGATGGCCAGCTGCATGGACGCCCCCGTCGCCAGCATCGGGTCGGCCACCAACAATATGCTGTCGTTCAGATCCGGACAGGAAATGTATTCCAGGGCTATCTCGAAGTGCCCGTCCTTATGGTTTTTCCGGTAGGCGGAGACAAAGGCGTTCTCCGCATCGTCGAAATAGTTCAGCAGTCCCTGGTGCAACGGAATGCCCGCCCGGAATATTGTCGCCAGCACCAATCGCTTGGTCGGCACCATCGCGACAGCCCGGCCGAGCGGGGTGTCCACCCAATCAGAGCGGTAAGGCATGGTCTTGCTGATTTCATACGCCATGATTTCGCCGATGCGCTCCAGGTTGCGCCGGAAACGAAGCCGGTCGGATTGTTTGTTTACATCCCGCAACTGATTGATGAAGACATTCAACAGGGAATTCGACGATCCTACATTGTGAACCATTTGGAATGCTTTGTCCGCGTTGTTACGGAGCTCGTCCGACGCGTCACCCGCCGCCGCAGCAACGCGCCGGCCACCGGGTTCGCCCGGCAGGCGACCGCCGGGCATGGCGTCCAGCCCTTTCGCCAGGGCAGGCTACCCGCGCAACAACACTGGTTATGATACTTGTGCAAGTCCGTGCTTGTTAGCCGGCTCCATACCGCCTCCCCCCCACCCGGATACGAACCTTACCGCTGCCGACGAACGGCCTTGCCGGGGTTAAAAATAATCAAAACAGCCTCTATATCCGCTGAAACAAAGCTTTTATCGAACAAAATAATCCGGCTTGCCCTTTTGGTTTACCTTCACATCGGAAAACCGACGCCGAATCCCGGGAACCGGAACAGCACCGGCCACGCGGATCCGCCCGGCCATACCGCCAACGCCATATCCGTCTGTATGTCCTATTCCGAAATACTGAAGATCGCCCTGCAGTCCGTCCGCGGAAACCTCTTGCGGTCCACCCTGACCCTGTTCATCATTGCCATCGGCATCATGGCCTTGGTCGGCATCCTGACCGCCATCGACAGCGCCGTGTTCTCCCTCAACGACAATTTCTCCGGATTGGGAGCGAACTCCTTCACCATCGAACCGAAAGGAGTGGAATTGAGCGGTTCCAGGCAAGGCCGCCGGCAAAAACAAGGGGAACCCATCACTTTCCAGCAAGCCATGGAGATGAAGGAAAGATTCAACCTCCCGGCCAATGTGTCCGCCTCCACCCGCTGCACCGGTCGGGCCGTAGTCAAATATGGTGACGAAGCCACCAATCCGACAGTTTCCGTCGTCGCCGTGGATGAGAATTATCTGTCGGCAAAAGGATTCGACATCGCCGCAGGCCGTAGCTTCACCCTGTACGAGGTGCATAACGGCGGCAACCGCGCCGTCATCGGGGATGATATCGCAAAGCAGCTCTTCGATGGCAAACCGGAAAAAGCCCTCCAACACAACATCTCCATCGGGAACCTCCAGTTCCATGTCGTGGGCGTCCTCGAATCGAAAGGATCCAGCATGAACCAAAGCGAAGACCGCACCGTACTCATCCCGCTGATGGACGGCAAACGGTACTATGCGGCCCAACGCCAGAATTACGACCTGATCGTAAGCGTGAAGGATGCGTCCATGCTGGACGAAATAGAATCCGCCACCATCGGCATCTTCCGCAATGTCCGCCGCCTGCAGGCCAAACAACCGAATGACTTCGAAACGTTCAAAAGCGACAGCCTGGTCTCCATCATCAAGGACAACACCACCAACCTGCGCATCGCCGCCATCGCCATCGGCCTGATGACCCTGTTGGGCGCCGCGATCGGCCTGATGAACATCATGCTCGTATCCGTCACGGAACGGACCCGCGAAATCGGTATCTGCAAAGCGCTGGGCGCCACCAGCCATAACATCCTGCATCAGTTCCTGTCCGAAGCGGTATTGATCTGCCAGGCCGGCGGGGTGGTCGGCATTGTCCTCGGCATCGGCATCGGCAACCTTGTCACCGCCATTCTCGGCGGAAATTTCCTGATTCCATGGAACTGGATCCTCCTCGCCGTCGTCATCTGTACCGTCGTCGGTCTGACCTCCGGCCTGTATCCGGCCATGAAAGCCGCCCGCCTCGACCCCATCGAGTCCCTTCGGTACGAATGAATCGGCCGATCTCCTTGCACCCGCCCGCCAACCCGGTAGAAAAAGGCCGCCTAAGCGTGGACAGCAGCCCTTCTCCCCCTCGGGTCAGCGCCGCACAATGGCGGCACCCAATGCGTTCAGCCGCTCGTCAATCCGCTCATATCCACGGTCTATCTGATGGATGTTGTGGATAACGCTGGTGCCTTGTGCGGACAGCGCGGCAATGAGCAGAGCCACCCCGGCCCGAATGTCAGGGGATGTCATCTCGATACCCCGTAGCCGGAACCGCCGGTTCAATCCAATGACCGTGGCACGGTGCGGATCGCACAAAATGATCTGCGCCCCCATGTCGATGAGCTTGTCCACGAAGAACAACCTGCTTTCGAACATCTTCTGATGAATCAATACACTGCCCTTCGCCTGCGTCGCCATCACCAGGATTATACTCATCAGGTCGGGTGTGAAACCCGGCCAGGGAGAATCGTAAATGGTCATGATCGACCCGTCGATGAAACTTTGGATTTCCATTTCCTCCTGCTCCCGGATGACGACATCATCTCCCCGCACCTCCATGTCGACCCCCATGCGCTCGAATACCGGGAGGATGTTTCCCAATTCCGACACGCCCGCCCCCCGGATGGTCAGGGCCGATTGGGTCATGGCCGCCAATCCGATGAAACTGCCCACCTCTATCATGTCCGGTAAGCAGGCATGTCGCGTACCTCGCAGGGTACGGACGCCCTCGATGGTGAGCAGGTTGGATCCGATGCCGCTGATGTTGGCTCCCATGCTGTTCAACATCTTGCACAACTGCTGGACATAAGGTTCGCAAGCCGCATTGTACAAGGTGGTGACACCCTCCGCCAGGACCGCCGCAAAGATCACGTTGGCCGTCCCGGTTACAGAGATTTCGTCCATCAGCACGTACGTTCCCCGCAGTACCGGCGCATCCACGAAATACATACGTGCCATGGCATCGTAGCGGAACTGAGCCCCCAGGCGCTGCAGCCCGAGGAAGTGGGTGTCCAACCGGCGACGACCGATCTTGTCTCCCCCCGGTTGCGGCAGCACCGCCTTGCGGAAACGTGCCAGCAAGGCTCCCATCAGCATGACACTGCCCCGGATCCGACGGGCACTCGCCAGGAAATCCTCGTTCTCGAAAAAACCCAGGTCCACCGCATCCGCCTGGAACGTGTAGCTGTCCGGGCCGTTGCGCGTCACCTTCACCCCCAACCCCTCCATCAAGGCGATTTGGCTACGCACATCCGCTATGTCCGGAATATTGGAAATCGTGACCGGTTCCGTGGTCAGCAAGGGTGCACAAATGACTTGAAGGGCTTCGTTCTTGGCTCCTTTCGGCACGATGACGCCCGACAGCTTGTTTCCACCGGTCACTTCAAATGAGGAAGCTCGCATAGTTTTTTGTTTGTTGCACAGATTTGATGACAAAGCAATGCCCTTTTTTCGATTTGTCCACGTCAAATCGAAAAAAGGGCATACCTCCTACCTGTTTTTTTGTTTTGTGAACCTGAGAAATGAACTGGTGCCAGGTTGGGCGGAAACTGCCAGCGGGCCGAATTGTAGCACCTGCCGGACTAATTACATGCCGGCAAGCCATTGTTCGACCGGATTTTCGGGTCATCGCTACGGTCGGTTCCCTCTGACCGGCGGGTCGTTTTTTTTGTATTCGACCTTGACCGGCTCGTCGATACGGATGATGCGGACTTCCGTCCGCCGGTTGTACTCGTGTTCCTCCTCCGGGCAATCCACGCCGTCCACACAACGGTTTCTGATCTGGGACTCTCCGTAGCCGAACACTTTCACCCGGTTCTCATCGATACCCCGCTGCGAGAGATAACGGCGGGCGGATTCCGCCCTTTTGATGGAGAGTTCCAGGTTGTACTGTTCAGTTCCGCGGCTGTCTGTATGGGCAATGAGTTCGATCTCCATGCTGGGGTACTGCCGCATCAGCTCCACCAGCGCGTCCAGGTCCCGGGCGGCACCTTTTCGGATGATGTATTGGTTGAAATCGTAATATATCTGCTCGAGGAGAATCACACTCCCCTCCTCCAGGGGCTCGCTCACCAAGCCGTCATCCATCGCCTGTAGCTGTATGTCCAGCTCGACCGGCTGGGAACCGACCGGCTCCGCCGACACAGGATAGGAGGCGGAGACGAATCCAGGCTTGTCAGCCGTAACGACGTATTCGGCCCCTTTCGTGAGACAAGCTTCGAAACGACCGTTCGAAGCTGTCCGAACGAATGTCTCCGTCTCGTCCGTCTTGTTGAAGACCCTGACCAGGACACTCGAAACCGGCCTGCCGGACTCGGCGGCCGAAACAGAACCGTACAGCATGGTACAAGCGCGGCGCCGCAACGGTGCCCGCAACATCTGTGGACCTTCCAATCCGGCCGTGCTGAAGGAGAATTCGCTGCTCTGGTAGCCATCCTTTGTCACCAGAACCAGAAAACTGACACCTTCCTCGAGTTCCGTGCCGACCTCCCCGTCCACATTGGTGAGAAGGGACGGTTTGTCCAGCTGGCGCTCGGACTTCCGCACCAGCTTGACGAGCAATTCTCCGCCCGTCTCGGACGGAACCAACGCCAGGTCGTACAGGTCCTCTCCTTCCAGTATACCATCCTTCGATTGCTGGAATATACGCACACCGACACCTGGGAGCCGCTCGTTGCTGTCCGCGTCATAGGCCACCACCGTCGTGGGCAGGCGTACCGCATCCTTCCGGATGAGCGGTCCCTTGGATTCCATCAGGTAAATGTCGTCCCCACCGGTTCCGCCATCCCGGTCGGAAGCCAGGTAACCCAGGGTACCTTCCTCATTGAGAATGAAGCCGAGATCGTCCTTCGGGGAATTGAAAGGGACGCCCATGTGCTGCCGGGCTCCCCATACCTCGCCGGACATATCCAGCATGAACAAATCCAGCCCGCCTTCACCGCCCCACCCGTCCGATGAGAAGAAAAGCATCCCGGATTCATGTACGAAAGGAAACACTTCGTTAGCGGCGGAGTTGACCTCCTTGCCTAGATTGACCGGTTTCCCCCAGTCATCCCCGCGCCGCTGCACATAATACAAATCGAAACCGCCGTAGCCTCCCGGCATATTGGAGGAGAAAAAAAGTCTCTTGCCGTCCGGCGAAAGTGCCGGATGGAAACAGGTGTATTCATCGCTGCTGAAAGCAAGCGGCCGGATATTCTCCCAATCGTACACGCCCCGCTGCGCTTCGTAAATCCGCATGGTCACCTCCCCCTTGGCATTGGGCTTCCGGATTCCCCCCTCCGCATTGCTGCGGGTGAAGTAGATCCAATCGTAATCCCGGCTGAACGTCATCGGACCCTCGTGAGCCTGAGAGTTTATTGTCGGGGAAAAACCTCGCCCTTTCCGTGGAAAGCCGCCTTCTCCTATTTCGGAATAGAACAGCTCGAAGAACGGCTTTCCGGTCTTCAGATCCACCGGACCGTTCTTGAAATAGGAAACATACACGATGCCCTCCTGGTAGAAGGTAGGGGAAAACTCATACCCTTCCGTATTGAGGTCGCCACAATTGGTCAGCGTGACGGCAAGGGCGTCACCGGACTTGTCGAACAGGTTGTCGGATCCCTTTGACTTGGAACTCTGCTGTTGTGCCGTCAGCAGGGGCAGGGACACCACCGAGAGGGCCGCCAATATGGAGAATGCTTTTTTCATATCGCCTGTAGTTCGTACCATCGCCCGTGGTCGGGCTTTACTGCTGACCGGCACCTGGCGCAGCGTGGATGCAGCCGTCAGCGTCGACTCCGCATCCGTGTGTCCTTGTCCCTCAGAAGAATCGGGGATTGACATACTCCTTTGCCTTGGCATTGCCTGCGCCGATGCAATAATGCGCGGTCATTTCGATGCTGCCCGCCGTATAGGTCCGGATTTGCGAAATGCTGTAGTCGTAAGAGAAACCGACGACCAGCTTGTCCGTCAGTTGGGCTCCGATGAGGATGTCCAGCGATTCCCCCATTCCGGTATTCTTATCGCCGCCAAGCCGGTAGGTAAGACCCGCCACATACTTGTCGACGATCCGGAGGTTGACGTTGGCATCGAAATCCACGGGCGCGCCCTTCACCATCTTCAGCAGTGCCTGTGGTTGGAGCATCAGCTTCTCCCCGAGTGGAAACGTAAGGCCGCCCATCAGATAGAGGTGCTGTATCTCCCGGGTTATGACCACGTCCGAATCGGCAAAGTCGATGTTGTTGCGCAACAAACGCGGGACGGAAGCACCGAAATAGAAGCGCTTCGAAGTGTAATACATGCCGGACCCGAAATTGAACAGGAACTTGTCCCGCGTCGTCGCCGGTATGCTGGGGTCGTCCTGTTTGGATTGTGTCGCCACCGTCCGCTGGAAATCGTGTTCCATGGACCGGATCGAGCCCTGGATACCGATGCCCAGCATACCTTGGCCCAAACGGATCCGATAGGCGTACATCCCGTCGATGTTGTATATCGAAGTGATGCCGATGGTATGACGGAACAGGTTGGCCCCCACCCCTACCCGTTGGTTGGACAGCGGCATGTTGAAACTGGCGACCGCCAACGAGGGTGCGCCGTCCAGCCCCAGCCATTGCTGCCGGTAGATGCACGACAGGCAAGTGCTCTCCTGGCTACCGACGAAGCCGGGGTTGTACCCTTGCTTGTAGTACATGAACTGGGTGTTGTGCGGTTGCTGCTGCGCATGAGAGAACGCGATGCAAGCAATGATTGTTATGGCGGTGAAGTATATTTTTTTCATAATCGGCAATGTTGAATCTTTCTTTTTTTCCATCGGCGGCGGAGACCGACCTCGGTCCTGTCTCGTGCTTTAGCGCTGGATGATGAGATACCCCGCCATCGGCTCGTCCCCGTTCCCGAGGTCCACGACATAGAAATAGGTGCCGGCCGGCAGGTCTTCGCCTTCATATGTACCTTCCCAGTCGTTTCGGTATGGTTTCGCCCGGAAGACCTCGTCTCCCCACTGGTTGAAGATACCTACCTCACTGTTTGGGAAAACGGTTCGGTCGCTCAGGCACGGCACGATGAAAGCATCGTTGATACCGTCCTGGTTGGGGGTGATGATCGTGGGCACGACACATTTCGCGTCGCTGCCGACCTGAAGGAATATCGTCGCCGTTATGCATTCGCAGTTTTCACGGCAAAGTTCGTAAACGGCCTGGTCGGCGCCCACGTAAGGCAGGTCCGCGACATAGGTCAGCTGACCGTCCGTCCCGACGGACAGGTCTCCGTGTAGGGGGGGCTCGAAAATGAATATCTCATATGCATCGCCGGTGACGTCATTGGTCGTGACATCGAAAGTTGTCTGGCCTGCGAACGGCACCGCCACCTGATCATCCGTCGCTTCCAGGACCAGGTACTCCACCAGGACTGTATCGACGGAGTATTCGCCGCAGGAGCCGCCGTTGATTTCCCAGACCAAGAGATTCTGTCCCGGTACGAGGTTCAGCACCGTTGTCTGCGGATCGCCGGGCGTGGTGATGGACAGATCAGGGTTGTCGGGGCTGGTCCAGATACCCACCCCGCTCTGGGCGGGTGTCGCGCTCATGTCGGCGAGACCTTCCACCCCGCACACGGTGAAATCCGTGCCGGCGAAGGCATCTTCGTCGCTGACGGTCACCAGGACGGCATCGGTGCTGGATCCGCAACCTGTGGTTACCGTCCAGGTGAACACATAGCTGTTGCCGGGTACCAGCCCGGTAATCGTGGTCGTCGGGACAGATGGATCCAGGATGGCGACCCCCAGGCTGGCTTGCGCGGCGGGTTGCGTCCATAGACCCGTTCCCATGGAGGGTGTGGCGGCCGCCAGGTTCGAGATCGAGGTGAAACAAGCGGTGAACGGCTCCCCTGCGTTGGCCACTTCCTCTGCCATGACCATGACCTGTACCGTATCCGAAGCGTAATTCTCACAGGCGCCGTTCGACAGCGTCCACTGGAAGGCATAGGTGTTGCCACCTGTCAGGCCGGAAACGGTGGAATTCGACACGTTCGGATTGGCCAGGACAACCCCTGCCGGGTCGCCGCTGACCTGGCTCCACAGGCCCGTACCGACGCTCGGGGCAGTCGCCCCCAGCTGGATCTGCGCACCTTGGCAGACCGTCATGTCCGCACCCGCATCGGGTAGGTTGGCAGGGATGGTATTGAGGACGACCTGCGTCGGAACGGAAGCGGAAGAGCTACAGCCACTGAGCGTTGCCACCACATAGAATTCCACATTGCCGTCACCGAATTGGGTCGGGTCGGACAGCGGGAAATTCAGCATCGGACCGGCACTGCCGACAGGCTCCCCGTTGGTATCGAACCAGGTATAGGTGGCGTTCGGCGTGGCGGAGGTGTTGGTGACCGAGAGCAACACCACGTCGGTATCGGAGCAGTAAGGACCCTGGTTGACAGCCACCGGCACACTCGGTTTGGGCTTGACGATGACGTTCTCCGCCACCGGGTCAGACCAACAGCCGTTGACCCTGATACGAGCGACATAGGTGCCGGCGTGCAGTGCGGCGGAAGCATTGGCAATGATTGGGTTGCAAACGGTCGCTGAGAATGCGGAAGGTCCGCTCCACTCATACGTCGCACCGGTCGTGCAGTTCATGCCGAACTGGATGGTCTCCCCCTCGCAGACCGGATTGTTGCTGACCGGCAAGGCGACCGGTTTCGGATTCACCACCAGGGTATAGGTACCGGAAGTGGAGGAAGGACAATCCGCCACGATATATTCCACACTATAATTGCCGGCGTCAGCCACCGTAAGGTCGTCCAGCGTCAAGGAAGGCGTGGAGGTGACAAAGGTGTTCCCGCCCGCTGCCGTGGTGGTCCAAATGTAGGAAGCCCCTCCGGGATACGCATTGGTGGTGAGCGTGATGTCATCTCCTTCGCAAAGGGGCCCCTGCAGGTCCGGTACCGGTGTCTGCGGGGTAGGGATGATCTGCGGGACGGCGATGTTCAGTGTCGCCGGCAACGAGCTGCAACCCGCTGTGTTGGTAACCACCAAGGTATAGGCACCGCTGTTCGAGAAGGTCGCATTGGGTATGGTTGCAGCGGACCCGGTCGAAGCAAATCCAGGACCTGTCCAGGTATACTGATAGCTGCCGTCGTCCGGTGGGAACAAGGTCGCCACCATCTGCACGTTGACGGGACCGGTGGCGCAAGTCGGCACATCGCTGCTGATACCGGTGATATCCACCCGGTCGATGACATCCAAGTCCAGTGTCGCCTGGACGGAACAGTTGAACTGGCTGCTGACGGTCAAGGTGTAGGTTCCGTCATAGGTGGCGTCGACGCTTCCGATGGCCGGATTCTGCAAGACAACAGTCTGCCCGTTGGGGTACTGCCATTGGTAGGTGCCGCCCGTAAGGGAGGAGGAAGCGGACAATTGGACGGATTGCCCTTCGCACAGCTGAGCGGGGGTCGCCGCCAAGGTAACCGCTTCCGGCAAGGGACTGACATGCACGGTGGTCGGCAGGGAATTATCGGATTCGCATGGGTTGCCGACCGCCTTGACTGACCAGTTGCCCGCATGCAGGTCCAGGTCGGCATTCGGGATGACCAGGACAGGTGCGGTGGTGGTGAAGCTGGTGAAGGCCGGGCTGTTCCAAACATAGTTGGTGGCCCCCGTTATGGCATTGCAAGACAAGATGACGGAGTCTCCCACACAGGCCGGATTGACGGCGGAGGTGGAGTTGGTGACCTGCGGGGTCTCGGGCTTCGGCACCACCGTGACCATGAGGGTGGCCGGCTCCGAGACACACACACCCTTGCTGACCGTCAGTTCGTAATTGCCGCTGTTGCAGGTCGTGATGTCGGTGATGGGGGCGGGGCTGCAATTGTTCGAAACATATCCGCAGGGTCCCGTCCAGGTGCAGCTCGAACCCGGAAGGTTGTTCAGGGAGTACAGCTGTATGGTTTGTCCTTCGCACAGGACGGTGTTGCTGACCGTCGGTGTGGCGACGGGCGTTGTGAAAACGGTCACGGACACCGGATCGGAAGGATCGGAATCACAACTGTTGCGTTCGACGACCACATAATATTCGTAAGTGCCGGCAGCCGGTGCGGCGAGCGTGAGGGAGGGTGCCGTGGTGGTGCCGACCAGGTCTCCGCCACCGGTATACCACTTGTATTGAACTGTCGTACCACATACGCTGGTGGTGGACAGTTTGATTTGCTCCGCGGAACAGACGGCGCTTTCCAGTGCGCTTATTCCGGGCTTCGCCAGCGGAAGCAGGTCGCAGGTCACCTGAACGACCCCGACGGAGGAGCACCCGGTGAGGCCTTCGATCACCACATTGTAGAATCCGACGTCGCTGAGGTTGGCATCCTGGATGACCGGGTTGCTCGTGTAGGCGAAGGACAGCCCGGTCGGGTCAAACCAAGTGTATTGATAGGGGGTGGTACCGCTGCCCGGCACCACCGGCGCATTGGCATTGAGCTGCAGGGTACTGCTGCCGCAGTCGCTGGTCACGGTCGGGGCCGGCGGCGTAACCGTGACGTTGACGAAGGTGTTGCAGGTGGAGATGTTGCCGGCCGCATCGGTCACCACCAGTTGCACAGTGACCGGATTGAATGAGGCCGTATTGCAGTTGATGATGTTCGGTATGACCTCCATGGTGAAATTCGGGCAATTGTCATAACTGCCGAGGTCTATGTCCGCCGGCTCCAGGGTATCCACCACGATGCCGGAAGGATTTATGTCCACAAAGGTTGGTCCGCAGAGAGCGACCGGCGGGGTCACATCCTGCACGTCGATGTCGAAGGAACAGGTACCCGTGTTACCCTCCAGGTCCGTCACCTCGTACGTAAAGGTGGTCACCCCTTGGTTCAGCGTGTAGGTGGGGGCGTCCAGCGGCGGGGTCAGGCTCACGGTGTCTATGCTGGTGGCGCCGGAGGCGTAGAAGAGGGGTTCCACACTTTCATAGACGAAGGTGGCATAGATGTAGCTGCCGTCCGAATCCCCGTCCGCCATGACCATGGCCGGATCGCAGGGATTGATACCCCATCCCGGACCCGCCGGGGGGATGGGGTAGTTCATGAATGAACGGGCCGTCACCTGGATATCCCCGGCGGAGGCCCAATCGTTGAAGACATTGGCCGGGATGCTGAACACCGCCCGGGCAGGATTGTCGCAGTCTCCCGGAACGACCACATTGGTCTGGGTGGTACCCAGCAGATTGTTGTCGTTGTCATAGATTTCAAAATACTCGTTGACGGATTCGACGTCCGCCTGGAGCTCGATGACCAATTGCACGCCACCGGGGGTGGCGTCGCCCTGCAAGCCGGAAAATACGAACACTTTGTCATTGGCTACATAGTCGTTCAGGTTGGGGTTGTAAGCATAGGTGATGAGCGCGGACATGGAGTCTGCCGGTTGCTGTTGGGTGGTGGGGGTCGTCACCCCGCAATTGTCCGACACGCTCGAGAACAACGGCACCGTCACGTCCGTCTCACACTCATCGATGCCCAAGGCGATGACAGAACTGGGCGGGCAAAGGATCTGGGGTGCTTCCATGTCTTCAACCAGGATGGAGTAGGCGCAGCTGTCCTGGTTCCCTGCGCAATCGGAGAAATAATACCGGATGGTATTCTCTCCTTTCGGAAGGACTTCCGCGACGGGGGCCACCGGGGAGACCGGAATTCGCGGTCCGTCGTTGATCCGATATTCGAACTTGAGATGGTCAGGCTGTACGGCCGGGTATTCCAAGGCCGTAGAGACCATGCCTCCGGGGCAGATCGGATTCACCGAAAAACGGCCCGGCAGGTTGGCCGGTATGTTGGGTTTCAACACCAGTTGGATGACACCATCGTAAGCCCAATCGTTGAGCAGGTCCGTATCCACAGAGAACGTGGTCGTGGTGTCTCCGCACTGTACAGGAGTATGGGCGACCTGTCCAAGCAGGGTGCCGTCTTCCCCATACGCAAGGAAAAACTCGGTAGGGGATTCCGCATCGACATTGAGCAGGCTGATGGTCAGTGTTCCGGTGCCGCTGGCGGTGACCGGAGGCCCCTGCACGAACAGGCTGATGACCATATCATCCACCGGCGTCTCGATGGGATCGCCGGGCGGTGCTGTCAGGACTTGCGAATCAAACAGGTTGACAGTGAAACTGGAATTGCCACATTCCTCCGTCACCATGGGCAGGGGTAACATGACAAAAGCTTCGCAAACACCGGGATCCGTCGGGATGGTGTCATCGGAAGGCACCTGGGAGATAACCGGCGCCACGTCGTCGCGGACCGTGAAGGTCGCGGTGGTGACGGCGGTGTTGCCACATCTGTCCGCCACAATGAAGTCTACCGTCTGCCGACGGTAGATGCCCGGTACGCCCGGTGTGCACATCGGGGCCGGCAGGACGGCCGGATCGGCGGTGCCACTGTTGTTGGCCGTCCATATAAGAGCGGCCTGGTTGACGCAATTGTCCGTTGCGGTGGCGCTTGCGCGACTTGCCACCCAGGCGTTGAAAAGGCTGTCGATATCGACGGCGTCATCGCAGGCGACGGTCAGGTTTGCCGCCGTATTGCCGATGACCGGTGCCACGGTGTCCTTGACGGTGATGGTCTGTACGTATGGGGGGGATACGTTGCCGCAGTCGTCCGTGATCGTCCAGGTCCGCTGGATGGTGTATTCGCAGTCGAGCACCAGCGTCGTCTGGATATCGGAATGACTCGCGCTGGGGCTGCCGTCACAGTTGTCCGACAAATTGGTCGGTGCACCCGCTGTCAGGGGAGTGGCGGCTTGGGACAAGCAATTCAGGGTTGTGTCCGGCGGGAAAACAGCCGTGGGGGCGGTGGTGTCCTGCACCGTGATGATTTGAGTCTGGCCGAATTGGTTCAGGCAGGCATCCAGGACCGTCCATGTCCGTTGGATGGTCCGCTCCTGCGGGCAGGCGCCCGGGATGATGTTTTCGGAGAACTGGACCGTATTGACCGAGCCGCAGTTGTCCACGATGTTCGTAATGCCCCCGAGGGCGGTGGTGTCCGTATTCTGGTTGCAGTTGATGACGGTGTCGGCCGGAATGTCGAAGCTCGGCGGGGTGAGGTCCTCGATGTTGATGATCTGCGTGAACGTGTCGGCGTTGCTGCAGACATCCGTTGCAATCCATCGCCGGGTGATGGTGTAGGAAGCGTCTGTACAGGTACCGTCGTTCGTTTGGGAACTGTTTTGGGTAAGCACCGGCACAATGACGCCGTCACAATTATCCGTCGCCGTGACGGCCGCCGGCGGCGGGATGGTGGCGTCACAGGCCAGGAAAAGGGCGGGCGCAGGCGGAAGACCGGCGAAAACCGGTATGGTATTGTCCGTGGTGGTGTAGGTGGCGGTCGTGGTGCTGACATTCCCCCAGACATCCGCCACGAAGAAGGTCGTCGTTTGGGTGCCGCAGTTGTCGGTGAAGGTCGCCGGGCTGTAATACACCGAATCCACCGCGCAATTGTCCGTGCTCGTTCCCAACAGGTTGGCCTTGTGCGCATCCGCCCAGCCGATGTAGTCGGCCACGTCGCAGGCGACCGTAGCGTCCGACAGCGTGGCGGTGATGGTAGGGGCGATGGTATCGACGAAAACGAGTTGGAAACACAGGGTGTCCGTCGTGGCGGAGGTGCCGTTTGACACCACGTATACCATGGTGACCTCCTGCCCCGCCGGGATGGGGTCGCCGGTCATGAAACCGGTCAACATGGCGTTGTAATTGGTTGTCGCCGGCACCGGGTTGATGTTCAAGGATGCCCCGGGAACCAGTAGGTTGACAAAACAATTGGCGTTTCCGACGAAGAACGTGTCCGTGCCGCAGTATCGGAGGGTGAAGAAATCACCCGTGCTTTCCTGCCGGAATCCGCCCGGACAGAAGGGATCTGCAATTTGGTTGATGGCTCCTTCGCAAGGAGATTGAGCCTGCAAACTGACGTTCCACAAGAAAAGGCTCAACGCAACGAAATACCGCGAAGGCCGGGGGAGGAGTAATCGGTTTATCATACCTCAGTTTTTTTCCGGATGTTGTGCAATATGTCAGGGACCGAAGAAGAGCGAGAAACCAATCCGACCGAACAGCGTCAGGCAACCGACATCACGAATGTTTTCTGCCGCGGCATCCGAACACCCGCGAGGATGGTGAGGTGTCCGCTCCGCTGGTTGCTGCTGAAATTTGTCGTGTGTAAGCAAGGTGGGTATCCGCAGTCTCATCCTGGCACGGGATTTTTTTCCCGACCGGAATGGGAAACGGCGTGGTAATCGGCTTCATAGGACTTCTTTCATGGGACCATGACCATGGAACCATATTCTTAATCAAAATTGAACACAAAATTCCAAAATCGGGCTAAAGTTAGTAATTATTGTTATATACGATCGTGTTTTTTTGCCAACCCTTGCCATGACATATTAAAAGGATGTGCAATTTAAATATCATGCCAAAATTCAATCCGAAGATGTTGTCGTAAGGCCAATCTTGGCGGCAGCGCTTGGGAAAGTGACAGGAGGACCAGCAAATGAAGCTATTACGGAACTCCGGAAGGATGAAAACAAAGTGTTGCCAACAAATTTATTCCACCGAGGCGGCACGGTGACCGGCACGGCGAAGGCCCTCCCGCCGAAGAAGCGGCCGAGGGCCTTCACCGGAAAGTATTGGCGGTGGCGGCTGTGTTCGGCATCATAATGCAGGTGCCCGACAAGTTCGCACCCGGTGACAGCCACCACCGGTCAGCGGTCAGCGGATGATGTCATTGCTGTCGAAACCGTATTGCCGGAAGACATCCTCCGGCACCCCTGCCCACTCGTTCGGTTGGTTGCCTTGGTAGCCGATGTCGGCGATACCCATTTCGGAGGTGAAGAAACCGGTGGCGGTGAGGTCCCGCATCCGGTTGAAGAAGGCCACCCCCTGTTCCATGCCCGGGTTAACCCTGTTCGGCCAGGCGATATCCGCTACAATCTCCATTCGCTGCGCTTCCGTACAATCCCGGAAGGCCTTTTCGAAACGGCGGCTGCTCTCCATGTCCAACCAGCGCAGGCCACCCCGCATTGGAACCTGGTGGGAAGGGATGTCCTTGACGATGAACTCGATGAATTCCGGCACCCCTGCTTCCGTGGCACTGCCAGACGTATCGTCACGGGGGATGATGATGTCTGCCAGGATGGCGATGGTGGCCAACTCATGCTCGGTGAAGAAGGTTTCGCCCAACAATCGGCGGTCACGTTCGATTTCAAAATCCTGGCGTCCCGCCTCCAGGACTTCCGGAAGGTTGTCGGCCACTCCGTTCCGCTCGGCTTCCGGTTGGCAGGCTTCCCACATGACACTGGCCGTGACGGAGCCCACACCAACGAACTTCAGATATTTCCTTCGATTCATAAGATGAATTTTTATTGTTCCGGAACGCCGGAAAGGCATCCGTCAGATGTTGTTGCGTTTGCTTTGTTCGACGATATATTCCGAGGTCCGCATGGCCAGCGCCAGGATGGTCCAGGTACAGTTCTTGTCTCCCTGCTGTACTATCGGCCCGCCGTCGGCGACGAAGAGGTTTTTCACCTCATGTGACTGGCACCATTTGTTCAGCACCGAATTACGGGGGTCGTCGCCCATCCGGGTCGTGCCTACCTCGTGGATGATTCGGCCCGGGGCTTCCAAACCGTAGCTGTTTTCCGGCCCGTGCAGCCCCCAGGTGATCTCCGCACCCATGTTGTGCATGATCTCCTGGAAGGTCTCCTGCATGTGCTTGGCCTGGCGTACCTCGGCGTCCGTCCATTTGTAGTGGAAACGCAAGACAGGGATACCCCATTTGTCTACGACATTGGGATCGATTTCGCAATGATTCTCCTTGAGGGCGAGACCGGTACCCCTGCCGGCCATCCCGACGTTCGTACCGAAGAAACGACGGTAGTCATCTTTCAGGGAAGCCCCGTATCCGCCCGCTTCCTTCTGTTGGCCGTTCCGGTCCGGCACCCGGCCGTTCAGCCCATGCATCCCGAAGCCGAAACCATAGGCCGGCATGTCGAAGCCACCCCAGTATTCGATATGGTAGCCCCGCGGGAAATCCAGGTTGTCCCGCCGGTTGTCTTTCCACCAGGGCGAATAGATGTGGACACTGCCCACACCGTCCTCGTTGTATCGCTTGCGGTCCAACAGCTCGGGCAGGAAGCCGCCCAAGGCGACACCGGTGGAATCGTGCAGGTACTTGCCGACCAGGTCGCTTCCGTTGCCGATGCCGTTGGGGTGCCGGTTGGAACGGGAGTTCAGCATGATCCGGGCCGAGGAACAGGCGCTGGCCGCCAACACGACCACCTTCCCTTTGACCTGATATTCCAAACCGTCCTCTTTGTTGACATAAGACACTCCCTTGGCCAGACCCTCTTCATCCGTCAGCACCTCCCGCACCATGGCGTTGCAGACCAACTCCAGGTTCTGGGTGTATTTCTGCGCAGGGATGACCAGACAGGAGGAGGAGGAAAAATCCCCGTAGATCCGGCAGGCCCGGTTGCATTGTCCGCAATAAAAACATTTCTGCCGGTCCTCATTGCCGGGCAGTTTTTCCGTCAGCACCGACCCTCGCCCCGGAATGACCGGAACACCGGCTTTCTTGGCGGCTCGCGCCACAAACAATTCGTGCAGCTTCGGCTTGGGCGGAGGAAGAAAGATGCCGTCCGGCTCGTTCTCCAGCCCTTCCACCGTGCCGTATATGCCAAGCAACCGGTCTATCTTGTCGTAATATGGCTTTACATCCTCGTAACCGATCGGCCAGTCGTCCCCGACTCCGTCATAGCTCCTCCCTTTGAAATCATGCGGACCGAAGCGCAGGGAAATACGACCCCAATGGTTCGTCCGGCCACCCAACATATGGGAACGGAACCAATCGAACTGCGTACCCGCCTTGGTCGTGTAAGGCTCCCCTTCTATTTCCCATCCACCGTATGCCGCATCGAATTCCCCGAACGCCCTGGTGGACCCGGCTCCCCTTCGCGGGGATTGGTAAGACCAAAACAATTGCTGCGAGTGGAATTTTGGATCGTAATAAGGCCCGGCCTCCAGCATCAGCACCTTGAACCCTGCATTGGCCAGGACATATCCCGTCATACCACCACCGGCACCCGATCCGACGACGATGGCATCGTAGACCGTGTCGCTCTTCTTGATTTGGAAAGTACCCATATCCTTATGCTTGTTTTGAAATGAATATTTTGATTTTGCCCGCAATATAAGCATAATGTTCCGGTATTGCCCTTATCAAACACCTCTTTGCTTTTCCCGAAGAAATCATCTACTTTTATGCATTTCCCGGGATTCTCCGCAGCGAATCGAGTCTTCAATACCGCAGCATGGCCACCAAAAGAAATTTGCCCGCCGCCCTACCGCCGGTCAGACAGGAAAACATATCCGTCGACCCGCCCGCCCGCTCGGCGGCAGGTCTGCCCGCCCTGGTTTCCTCCTTGTCTCATGTAGCCCAGGAAATGAACCTTCATACCTGCTTCCGTTCCTTGTCCCGACTCAACCAGATGGGAGGTATCGATTGTCCAGGCTGTGCCTGGCCAGATCCAGATACGGACCGGTCCGCAATCGGTGAGTTTTGTGAAAATGGCGTCAAAGCGGTCGCCTGGGAAGCAACCCGCAAAAAGGTCACCCCCGCTTTCTTTCGCAGACATAGTGTGGCGGACCTTTCCCTCTGGTCAGATTTCGAACTGGGAAAGGCAGGGCGTATCACACAGCCGATGGTGCTCCGGGAAAACCGCTCGCATTATGAACCGGTATCCTGGGAGGAGGCCTTCGGTATGGTCGCCGCCGCCCTGCAGTCGTGCCCGGACCCCGACAAAGCACTGTTCTACACCAGCGGACGAACGAGCAACGAAGCAGCTTTCCTCTATCAGCTTTTTGCCCGGATGTACGGAACAAACAACCTGCCGGATTGCTCCAACATGTGCCACGAAAGCAGCGGCGTCGGTTTGTCCGAAACCCTGGGCATAGGCAAGGGCAGCGTCCGGTTGGAAGATTTCCAACTGGCGGACCTGATCATCGTGGCCGGGCAAAATCCCGGTACCAACCACCCCCGTATGCTCTCCGCTCTGGAGGCCGCCAAAAAAAACGGAGCCGCCGTCATCAGTATCAACCCCCTGCGGGAAGCCGCCCTGGTCCGTTTCAAGCACCCACAACATGTCAACGGTCTGCTCGGCCATGGTACGGACATCTCCGACCTGTTTCTCCAGGTCCGTATCAACGGTGACGTCGCACTCTTCAAAGCCATCATGCGCCTCCTGCTCGAAGCGGAGGACGCCCGCCCCGGCTCGGTGTTCGACCTGCCTTTCATCCGGGAAAAAACAACCGGCTTCGATGATTTCATCGGGGCGCTGAGACAAGAAGACGCCATGGATCTCGCCCAACTCGCCGGCGTACCCTTCGAACAGGTCAGACAAGCAGCCGATTTGATACGGGAACGCAAGAAAATCATCATCTGCTGGGCCATGGGGCTGACCCAGCATAAGAACGCCGTCGGCAATATCCGCGAATTGGTCAATCTCCTGTTGCTCAAAGGCAGTATCGGAAAACCCGGCGCAGGCACCTGCCCGGTCCGCGGCCATAGCAATGTCCAGGGCGACCGCACCATGGGCATCTGGGAAGCCCCGCCGCCGGCCTTCCTTGACCGCCTGGAAAAAGTATTCGATTTCAAACCACCCAGGCGACATGGTTACAATACCGTCCGCGCCATCCAGGCTATGGCCGACGGCTTGATCCAAGTTTTCTTCGGCCTCGGAGGCAACTTCCTGTCCGCTACCCCCGATACCCGCTTCACCGCTTCCGCCCTCCGCCGCTGCAACCTGACAGTCCATGTTTCCACCAAACTCAACCGGTCCCACCTCATCACCGGGCGTACGGCTTTGATCCTTCCTTGTCTTGCCCGGACGGACACAGATCGGCAGGTCGCCGGCCCGCAATTCCAAACCGTGGAAAATTCGATGGGTATCGTCCATGCTACACGCGGCCGCCTCGCTCCACCGTCTCCCCACCTGCTCAGTGAGGTGGATATCGTGTGCAGACTGGCCGCTGCCACACTGCCACCATCCTCCGTCGACTGGCACTCTCTTCGGGACGACTACGATCGCATCCGAAACCTCATCGAACTTTCCATTCCCGGATTCGAACGCTTCAACGAAAGGGCCCGCTACCCTGCCGG
>JBEAQU010000019.1:0-14365 GCA_041163745.1 Bacteroidota bacterium | reverse complement strand
TGCGGCATCGCCCAATGTGGTGCCTGCACCATACACCTCGGCGATATGGCGGTACGCGCCTGCATGCTTCCGGTATCCCAGGTGGGCAACCAACCGGTCACCACCATCGAAAGCCTTTCCGATGACGGGTGCCACCCCGTCCAAAAGGCCTGGCTCGAACATGATGTGGCCCAATGCGGTTATTGCCAGGCCGGACAGATCATGAATGCCGCCGCCTTCCTGAAATCCCATCCGAACCCGACGGATGAGGAGATCGAGACCGCCATGAACGGCAACATCTGCCGCTGCGGCACCTACCTCCGTATCAAGGCGGCAATCAGGTCGGTCGCGGGTACCTGAAACCACCTCCACCAGGGAAATATGGAAAATGAGCGGCGGGACCTATGCCCCGACAGCTCCAATTCTACCGACAAAAGAAAAAAATGACAACTGCACCCTCATCCCGTCGTTCCTTCCTCCGCCATTCGATCCTCGCCGGCGGCGGCATGGTCATTGGTTTCCATTGGCTGTCCGGCTGCAAGCCGGCTTCCGGTGAACAGATGCTCGCAATGCCGAAGGCGTGGTTCGACTTCAACGCCTACCTGAGAATCGGCGACAACGGCGTCGTCACCATCTTCACACCCAACCCGGAGTTCGGTCAGAACGTCATGACATCGATGCCGATGATCGTGGCGGAGGAACTGGACATCGACTGGCGGAACGTGCGGGTGGAAATGGCACCCCATGACCCTGCGAAATACCCGGACGCCCGCTTCGGGCAATTCACCGGAGGCAGCCGGGGCATCATGTCCAAATGGGAACCCCTCCGCAGCGCAGGTGCGGCGGCCCGGCAGATGCTGCGGGAGGCGGCGGCACAGGCTTGGCAGGTTTCGGCGGAGGAGATCAGTACCGAGGCGGGTGTCCTGTACCACCGGAACAGCGGACGGGAAGCAGGCTACGGTGAAATGGCCGCTGCCGCCGCCCGATTTCCCGTACCGGAGAAGCCCCCGCTGAAGGAACCGAAGGATTTCAAGATTATCGGCCACTCCCAGCGGAATGTGGACGGACAGAGGATCGTCACCGGCAAACCGATGTTCGGCTTGGATTACCGGGTCGAGGGTATGCGCTTCGCCATGGTGGTGCACCCGCCTGCATTTGGTCTGAGACTGAAATCGGTGGACGACTCCGCGGCTAAGGCCATGCCTGGCATCCTCGATGTCTTCCCCATCAAGACCTATCCTGACGGCATCGAAAAAAATATGTTCGACACAAATGCCTTCCCTGAACTGGTCGCCGTGACCGGCCGCTCCACCTGGGAGGTTATGAATGCCCGCAAGGCGCTGAACATCGTTTGGGAACCTGCTCCCTCCACCACCGACGTCATTGATTTCCGAGGCAGCAAGCGCAGCATCAACTTTCCCGCCGGTTTGGAAAGCTCGGCAGACCACACCGCCCGGATGGCCGAACTGGCCGCCAGGCCCGGTAGGGTCGTCCGCAGGGATGGTAATCCGGAAGCGGCTTTCGAACGGGCATCCAGGATCATAGAACGAACCTACTCCTGCCCGCATCTCGCCCATAATTGCATGGAGCCCATGAACTTCTTCGCCGATGTGAAAGGAGACCGGGCGAAAGTGGCGGGTCCCTTGCAAGCCCCCGGTCTCATCGAACCGACATTGGCGGCAAGCCTGGGTATTCCAGTAGAGAACATCGAGATCGAATTGACCCGCATGGGCGGCGGCTTCGGACGGCGCGCCTATTCGCATTACCTGGTAGAGGCGGCACTAATCTCCCAACGGATGCAAGCGCCTGTACTGCTTGTCTATTCCCGGGAGGACGACATGACCGGCGGCATCTACCGTCCTGCTTATCAAGCCACCTACCGAGCGGCCCTGGATGCCGACAACCGACTCATCGGCTTCCATGTCAAGGCCGGCGGAGTACCCGAAAGCCCGCTTTTCGCCAACCGCTTTCCGGCCGGTGCAGTGGACAACTACCTGGCCGAAGAGTGGTCGGTCGATTCCAATATCACGACCGGCGCTTTCCGCGCTCCCCGTTCGAACTTCATCGCCGGCGCTGAGCAATCCTTCCTCGACGAACTGGCCGAAGCCATGGGAACGGACCCCATCGACCTGCGCCTCGATATGCTGAAAAAGGCGCAGGCCAATCCGGTCGGCGAGCGCAACGAATACGATGCCGCCCGCTATGCCGGTGTGCTGGAACTGGTCCGTGACAAATCCGGCTGGCACAATCCGCCCGCCCTTATGAGCCGCGGCGTCGCCGCTTATTTCTGTCACAATACTTATGCCGCCCATGTCCTCGACCTACAACTTGAAGAAGGTCTCCCTGTCGTGCACAAGGTCACCAGTGCCCTGGATTGCGGCATCGTCGTCAATCCTGATGCAGCCAGGAACATGGTCGAAGGTGCTGTCACGGACGGAATCGGCCAGGCGCTGTTCGGTAAGATGTCCTTCCGGGACGGGGTGCCGGAGAAATCGAATTTCGACCGGTATCGCATGATCCGCATGCGCGAAGCTCCGAAATCCGTGGAGGTGCATTTCGTAGAGAATGAAATACATCCGACCGGTATGGGCGAACCACCGTTCCCTCCAATATTCGGGGCACTGGCGAACGCCCTCTACCGCGCTACCGGTAAACGGTATTATGAGCAACCTTTCGTAAGGGACGGAAATCTGTCGGACTGATACCCCAGGAACATATGGCAGCCATCCCGGCGAATCGGTTTCCTGTTCCTGGCCGCCAGAATAACCCGCTACCCTGCTCGAACCGTCACAGGGTTCGTCTGTACGGCATCCGCCTCCCCTGCCTTGCGCGCCGGACGATTTCCTACGGTCCCGAAACGGCGTATTCCCACCCCTCCGGCAATGGAATGATTCCCCCGACTTCTTTTTCCATTCCTTGCACTCCTTGCCCGATGTGCTCGATCCGGTCGAAAATACCCAGCTACACCACCCCCGGAAGACGCATTGGAAACCAATGGCATCTTATTGAATAACCAAGGCACCACGACAAAAAAAACTGAATGACACTTATCACCGGCATCCGCATCACATCCCGCCGGGATTGCGCTACCATGACTTCCATGGACTAACGGAAAAACACGTTTTCTCGGAGATCTTCCTGCAGCTGGATCATGCGACGCTAGCCGGCGCAATAGAGGACAAGCAACGAAAGCATGAACAAAAGAATAATGCCTGTCCGCATAGGCCTGCGAACTGCTGGAACTGGATTGTCATGCAAAACGGAAATCATCTTCTTGCAGGCGGCCGTCTATCACCTCGTTCCACGACCGTCTTATGGTCGTTCTAGTGGTAATTGTTCGACCACCCCACAACTTGAGTTTTGGGGCAGATCCCGATTGGTTTTTTCTAACCGGCACCCGCAATCGTCCTGCCAGGGCTGCGCTTAAATACCTTCTATGAACAACAGGTGTCCAAAAACCTAGGACAGCTTGTTCACAAGAAGCTCTTCCTGCTACAGGAACAGGAAAAGCTCGCCATCGCAATGAAGAACAAGCAACAGAAGCATAAAATAAAAGTACAATACCGGGTCGCACAGGCCTGCGAACGGCTGGAACTGGAACTTAATTGTCGTGACGAACAAGAGGTCATCTTCCTGCAATAATGCTGAGACAATGTCTTCCGTAAGACCCAACCAAAGTCGAACGATTACTCTCTGTTCATTAGCATTTCAACTCTTTAAACAAAAAAGGCTTATCTAAAGCTTTAAGCGGTGTTTTGAAACTTCATATGGTCTTCCAACCTTTTTTCTTAAAGCCTAAATGGGCGGACAGACCAAACCTCATATCCAGTCGTTCTAAGATGAAAAAACCAAATGACAACTCATGGCACACAGTTTAAGCAAAAACTGGATACACCTCATCTTCAGTACAAAGAACCGAGCACCTCTCATTACTCCTTCCGCGGAACGCTTCATTCATGAGCAGCTCCGACACCAACTCATCAGTATGAACTGCCCGGTCGACTGTATCAACGGAATAAGTGATCACGTCCACCTGCTGTTTCTACTCCATCCCCAAAAGGCATTGAGCGGGGTGGTAAAACAATTGAAAGGTGTGTCCAGCCAAGTCATAAACCAGTCCAATTTGATTCCTTTCAAATTTACCTGGGGAGTAGGATATGCGGCCTTTTCGGTAAGCGAATCCGGTGTGCCGGTGGTAAGGAGGTATATCCGTTACCAAAAAGAACATCACCGAAAGCGCAGCTTTGATTCGGAATATTTAGATTTTCTCAAATTACATGGTGTGGAGACTGATGTAAAAAAAGAAAATGGCTAACGCCCTGCGGAATGTCTTATAAGGCATAGCGGCCGTCCATGAGAGACGGCCCCGAACGGTCGGACGACAACACGTGAACGCCACCGCCAGACCAATCCATTGACATAACCATACTACCCACAACCCCTCACGAAAAAACCAATTGTAAGCCCACGACTTAAGTCGTGGGGGGGTGGTGGAGAAATGGCCATGGCAGCGGTCCCACGATAGCCAGGCAGGTGACCATAGGAAGATCGTGCAACGACCTCATAGACGGCCCCGAACGGTCGGATGCCAATACATGAACGGCCAGCGCCTTGCCTCATCTCGCAGACCCGAGTCCATTGTCGGTGCCGCCGGCACCGGATGTCTGCCGCCCGAATAAATGCACGGACGGTCTCATCCGTCTCCGCCTGGTCGACAAATGCCACCTTGAGCAGTCGCTGGTCCAGCATCCCATTCCGCCTGTCCGACTCCCCGCCTTCGGTGGCAGCATTCACCAGATTCATCAATGACAGGAACCCTTTCGTTCCCAGATAAACGAAAATGCCGAACATCATCTACCTGTTACCTAGCAGAGAGCACCATCCGACCTCCTCTGTTTCAGAATTCTCCACCCCGAACAAATCCATTCCCGACATCCATTTCCATGGCGCCATGTCCCGGAACAGCACGGTCATTTGGAAAAATGATTGCCCACATGACCAATAACGTTCATCCTGTTGATCCATACCTTTTCGCATCCATCATTCGCGTTGCACCTGTGCAAACAACAACCAACGATAAGGTAAATCCATGAACAGAAGAAGTGTTATGCGCGCTGTACTGGTCTACGGCGGATAGTTCCGCACGGCAAGAGGACACCGGCGAATTCCTGTCGGCCTGATGGAATCCGTGGAATTTCCCTTATCATTGTTCGGGCCGGATTCGTGCTGGACAAAGCGTACGAACCTGCGCATATCCTGCAATCCGACAGCTGTAAGAAACGAATGCACGTATCCAAGTCTGTCAAAACCAACCCGATGTCATGAAAATGCTACCCATTTTACTATTGCTGAGCATCCTGCTATCCGGCCGTTTGTCCGCCCAGCCCCACCGGCTCATCGCGCTGACCGACGTGGAGGCCGACCCGGATGACGCCCAGACATTGATACGGCTCCTACTGTATACCAATGAAATCGACCTGGAGGCCCTTATCGCCACCACCTCCACCCACCAACGGACACGGGTCGCACCGCAAACCATCCGCCACATCATCCGGGCTTATGGCCAGGTCCGGCCCAACCTGCTGTTGCATGACCCTGGCTACCCGACGGAAGAGATGCTGTCCGAACGAGTCACACAAGGCCTGCCTGTCTATGGGATGGAAGGCGTCGGCGAAGGAAAAGACTCCGAAGGGTCCGAACGGATCATCCAAATCCTGTCGGCTGCGGACGAACGGCCGGTCTATGTATCCGTATGGGGCGGCCCGAACACCCTCGCCCAGGCGCTTTGGAAAATCCGCCGTACCCGAAGTCCGGAAGAAGTGGCCCGCATGTTGGACAAGCTGCGGATATATGCCATTTCCGACCAGGACGACAGCGGCAGCTGGATCCGGCGCGAGTTCCAGGGTCTCTTCTACATCGTCAGCCCCGGCGGCTACTTCGGCGCCACTTGGATGGGTATCAACCAACCGGTTAGAGGCATAGACAATACCGTCATCAGCAACCGGTGGCTGCAGGAGAACATCCAGCAGGGCCACGGTCCCTTAGGTGCCTTGTATCCAGATGTCGCTTACGGGATGGAAGGCGACACGCCATCTTGGTTATCATTGGTAACCAACGGATTGAACAATCCGGAACATCCCGACTGGGGCGGCTGGGGCGGACGCTACGAATTATACCGTCCCACCGACATCCCGGAAGGTTTCACCGGCGGCGTGCCTGTCGAAGCGGAAACCCGGCCCATCTGGACGAATGCCGAGGATACATACACTCCCCGCATACCGAGCGAATTTGGCAGGGCTATGCGCAAGGACACCCTCACCTTCACTGGCAACCAAGTGAGCCTCTGGCGCTGGCGAGATGATTTCCAGCACGATTTCGCCGCCCGAATGGACTGGTGCGTCCAACCCTACGGGAAGGCCAACCACCCGCCCATCCCCATGCTGACGCACCCCGACACCCTCACCGTCCGTGCCGGCGAGCACTTCCGGCTGGATGCCGGCGGAAGCTACGACCCGGACGGCGACAGCCTTGGGTACTGGTGGTTCCATTATCCCGAAGCCGGCACCTTTCCCGGCCAGATTGATTTCAGCCCCCTGTCCGAAAACCTGTACAACGTACATACGATCCAGGCACCCGTTGTCGAGCGGCCGGAAAGCGCTCATTTCATCCTTCGGGTAAGCGACAAGGGTTCACCACCGCTAGCCAGATACAAACGCGTCATTGTCAATATCCTGCCCTGATTCTTACAACCTGTGGCATAGGCCGACTGGTCCGGTGCCCTGCCCTACCCCAAAAAAAAAGATTCGCGGCCGCGATTTTCTGATCCTGATTGATTAACTTTGTATTTCAAAGTACTTTTCATATGGAGAACAAAAAGACGGCGGAGCAGCTCGCGGCAATTTCGGACATCCGCACCTTGGTGGCATCGACCGTGCGGTTTCCCTCCGTCAGCGGTCGTGCCGGAATCATTGCAGGAACCTTTGCGCTTATCGGTGTGAGTTCGGCGGCCTGGCGGATGGGGTGTTCCCTATTAGACACCAGCTGTTATGCCGCCCTGCTCGCCGAGCCGGGTCAGGCCATCCCGGGGCTGGGCAGGTGGTTGTGGCTGGATTTCGGTTTGGTGTTGGGCCTATCCCTGTCGGTAGGGGTAAGCTGGGCATTGCGGAAAGCCCGTCGGCAGCGGATACCCCTCCGAGGTGGCGCAGCCGGCCGGCTGGCCTTCGCTTTCGGGGGCCCCTTGGTGGCTGGCGGCATCTTTTGCCTGGCATTGGCGGCACAAGGTCAATATCAGCTCTTGGCTCCGTCCACCCTCCTGTTCTACGGACTGGCCCTACTGGCGGCAGGTCCGTTCACCCTTCCTGCGGTCCGGCTACTTGCATGGCTGGAAATAGTTGCCGGTCTGGTCACCGCGTATGTCCCTTCGTTGGGTCTGATAGGCTGGGCCCTTGGGTTCGGCCTGTTCCATCTGGTGGTCGGTGGCTGGATATATCTCACCCACGAGCGTTGAAGGGCATGTTGGAAGCATGGAACAAAGCTTTCGAGAACAAGGTACGCCTCTCCGTGATGTCCCTCCTCATGGTCAGGGAGCGACTGGATTTTCCCGGTTTGAAGACCCTGCTCAACCTGACGGACGGCAACCTGGCCAGTCATCTGGCTGCATTGGAGAGGCTGGGTTACATCCAAGTCGACAAGCGGTTCATCGGAAAAAAGCCCAACACATCCTATCGCGCCACCCAAGCGGGCCGGTCGGCCTTCCTGGCTCACCTGGACGTCCTGGAAAAATTCCTACGGGGAGGTGTATGAGTACGGAGGGTTGCCGCAACAAACATCCTTTTTCACAAAATTCATATCCTCATGCACCCATCTTCAGACAATCCGTCGGTATCCGTCCATACACCCTTGTCGGACACCATTCTTCGGTCCATGGAAGACCCTGCCCGGCTGGAGGCACTTTACCGGGACAACAAGCGGCATTTTCGCGAAGCTTTTCTGGCTATCCATGCGGAGATGGGAAGCCATCCCGTCGCCCAGGTCTGGTATGAGCGGCTGCGGCACCAAGGGGAGCCCATCCGATGGGGGTCGCGTAAAGACCTGTTCTTTCTGCTCGGTGCTGCCCTGTCCGCCGGTTTACTTGCCAAGTTGCCAGACTGGGCGGGCATCGAAGCGGAAAACTACTACCTGCGCAGCCTGGGTTTCATCGTTTTTTCTCCATTGGCCGCCTTTTTCCTGCGGCAACACGGGTTCCGTGCTGCCCGCGGATGGGTTCCTGCGGTCGGGATGCTGGTCTGTGCCCTGTACATTGCGGGATTGCCTGCGTCACCGGCAAGTGACACCTTGCTGCTGGCGGGCCTCCACCTGCCAGGTGTCTTGTGGATGGTCCTGGGATATTCCTTCACCGGTGGACAATGGAAAGACCCTGGGCAAAGACTGGCCTTTCTGAGCTACAACGGCGATTTGTTGGTCATGTCGGCGATCCTGGTGCTGAGCGGCGGATTGTTCACCGGACTCACCATCAACATGTACGGATTGGTCGGCATCGACATCGAGGAATTCTATTTCCGGCAGGTAGCGGTCTGGGGCTTGGCCGCCCTTCCCTTGCTGTCCACCTACCTGGTCCGAAACAATCCGGCTCTGGTCGGACGGATATCCCCTTTGGTCGCCACCCTGTTCACACCGGTGACCTTGCTGGCATTGCTGGTCTTCCTGGTGGTTTGGGCGGTCGGTGGAAAACAGCCACATACCGACCGGGATTTCCTCTTGCTTTTCAATGTGTTGCTGGCGGGTGTCATGGCCATCGTCCTGTTTTCGGTGACGGATGCGGACAAGCGGTCGAACGGTACCTCCCGGCATTGGATGCTCGCCGGCCTGTGCACCTTGGCCATGATCCTCAACGGAATTGCCTTGTCCGCCATTTCCCTCCGACTTTTGACCTTCGGTGCGAGTCCCAACCGGCTGGCGGTACTTGGTGCCAACCTCCTCATTTTCGCACACCTGGGGCAGGTAACCTTGGCCCTGTACCGCTCATTGGCCGGCAAGGCGGACATCGGGCGAGTGGGTGAGCACATGACGGCATTCCTGCCGGCATATGGCATCTGGTTTGCCATCGTATCTTTTCTTTTTCCTTTGCTGTTCGGCTTTGCCTGAACCGAAAAAGGGCTTGTTTCGACAACAAGAGAAATCAGGATCCGCAGCCCCGGCATATCGCCATACCGCGTGTGGCGGGCACGGCCGGGCGACTTCCCATCCAAGCGGTATGCAGACCATGCAAGAACTAAAGACAAGCGGGGGGCCGGAAGACCCGATGGAGCGGTATTTCCAAGTGCACCCGCAGGTGGCGTTACGGGTCAGCAGTTACGGCTGCGGCACAAGGACGACACATCGTCCGCCGTTGGTCATACTTGGCGGGCTGGCCACCGTCATCGACGCTTTCCGGCCCTTATTGTCAGATCTATCCCGTGATTTTCCCGTCCATTATCTGGAAACCAGGGAAAAACATACGTCCCGCATCACCGGCTGGGTCGGGTTCGACGTACCCGCCATGGGCGCCGACCTCCCGGCTGTCATCCGGCAGCTCGGTCTACGGGACAGGGGCTACGTACTGGCCGGATATTCCTTGGGAGCTGCGGTGGTGGCGGATGCATACAAGCACCTGGCGTCGAAGCCTCGTTGGCTGGTGCTGGCGGAACCGACCCCTGTGCTGCACCTGCCTTGGTGGGGGCCGCCGCTGGTCCGATGGCTGGGTGTTCCGTTGTACCCAGTATTGCGGGTATTCGCACAATGGTATCTGCGCACCTTCCGCATAGACGTCGAAGAAGATCCGGAAATCGCCTGTATCACGGAGCGTGCTTTGCGGCGGGCGGACCCTCGGAAACTGAGGGACTGCCTGCTGGCGAACGCCGGTTATGCCGCCTGGGACGAGCTGGCAGGTATCGACTGCCCCACGTTGCTGGTCACCGCATCCCTCGACACCCTGCATGTCTTGGAAGATGCCCACCGGATGCAGAGAACCATACCCGACTGCCGGACGGTCGACCTGATGGACAACCGACGGACCCACCAGGCGGAGATGGGGTGCCTTATACGGGATTTCCTCGACGGGTATGCCGACGGGCGTTAGGTGCCCATGGAAGCACCCTTATCTCAGGATATCAGACTTCAGATACCGGATGCTGTCGGACAAGCTGGCAAGCGGGTCCGACGGCATATCGTGTTCCACGAAAGGATAGACCAGGCCTGCCGTCCCGGCTTCCTGGAAAATCCGCTTGAAATCGATGCTTCCCTGTCCGACCGGCCGAAGAGTCAGCAAGTCGGCATCGATGTCCTTGACGTGCCAAAGGGGAAAACGGCCCGGATGTTTGCGGAACAATTCAACCGGATCCACACCGGCCTTAGTCACCCAGGCCAGGTCAAGCTCCATCCTCATCAATTCCGCCGGGACTTCGGAAAGAAAAACCTCGTAAGGAGTATTGTCGCCCACGGTCTTGAACTCCCAGTCGTGATTGTGATATACCAATTGCAAGCCTGCCTTGCGGCAGGTTTCACCGGCTTGTGTCAGGATCCGGACAGCTTCCGCCACCTCTTCCGTTGTACTGGCCGGGATATTGGCGCAGACGAGGTATCGGACGCCTCCTTCGGCGAGACTGTCCACGATTTCCTGTGCGTCGTCACGCAGGTTTTTCATCGCCGGCGGCCGGCGGGGTTGTCCGTTCTCATCAGTGGAAACAGGTCGGCCCTGCCGGGGCCGGAAGGGGGCGCCCACCACATGGTGGGCCCGCCAGGTGAGGCCGACATCCTCCAGCAGAGCGGCGAATTCCGAAGCCGACCGGCCGTAGAAGCCACCTTGCCGACTGAAAGCCGATTCGATGTTTCGGTAGCCCAATTCCGCCACCTGTGCCAGGGTACCGCGAGTGTCCTGATCGATGACGGACATGAGGGTGAACAGCTGGACACCGGGTTCGAAATCCTTTTCTCCCCCGAAGGATACGGCCCAGCCGCCTCCGAAGGTCAGTCCCATGGCGGCGGTGCCGGCATGCCGGATGAACGTTCTCCTGTTTGATCGCATGTGATTGGATTTGACAAAGTGCAAAGCAGGATCGACCAGGCGAACCTGCAGGTAGTTTTTCTCCCGCACGATCCGACCGGAAAATCCCCGCCGGTTTTTTCCGGCAGGTGGGCCGATTCGGAAAAGCCGGAACCGGTTGGACAAATATAACTTACGGGAAGCTGTTCTTATAAAAAAATCCGTCGGCCTGACCCGAGAGGCTGCTGACGCTGTACTGCTACCTGGCGTAAAAGGTCGGATCGATAATGAACAGCAGGGGCTTTGACAGGCAATGGCGGGCGGATCGGAACACATCGTGCGCACAGGCTGGGAGCCGGGACTGGCTTTCGCAGGCTGCTTTCCCGAATGACCCGGATCTAATCGCATCGTACCGACTGGTTCCCGGAGGGAAAGATGGCTTGGATATTGACAGCCGCTTCCCGGCATGGCCGGTGACGAGATGCCCGGCGACGTTGCTTCCAGGAAGGAAAGAACGATTTCACATGAGGTCCGTTGGCAACAGATTTCTGCCATGGTTGAAACGGACGCCTTCCGCGCACAGGCAGGCAAGCAACTCAGGTCCTCCCATCCTGCCCGACGAAACGCTTCAGGTTGTTGTACTTGTTCCGGATCCACCAGGCGAACGCCTCCCTGTAGCGACCGGTCAGCCAGTACTCCTCGACTGGCCAGAGATAACCTCTCCGAATACCTCGCCTAGCGAGGAAGTGTCCTGCCCAACTCCTGTCTGTCCAAGGATGTTTGCTGCGGCACATGGCGGCCACCAGGGCCGGGTCGTGCGGCAGCCCCCCGGCTCGTTGTTCGATGTAATCCAGGTAAGGTAACCGATGGGTGTTGGCGGCGGTGGTGTAGAAATGCCAGACCACGGGTGCCCAGGCGATGCGAAGATTGGCAAAGAGCTGGGCATTATAGGCGTTGTGCAGTTCCCGGAACCGGAGGGAGGGGCTGGTCACCAAGGTATGGTTGAAGGCGGGCTGGTCCACGTATCTGCCGGTCCTCCGGACGGACCACTTCCAGTGAATGTGCCATTGCTCCCAAAACCGGTGGGTTTCTTCCGTATCGTTCAACAAGAGCACTCCCGTATTGTAATAAGCCTCCGCGGGGGTCTCCCATTGCAGCTCGTTCAGCATCCGCACTTCAGAGGGCCATACCTGGTTTTCGCGGACCGGTGTGGAGTGGTTCACCGCCGCGGCCAGATCCACCGGCAGCTCGAACAGGGAAAGCAGGGATTTGCGAACCAGCACGTCCCCGTCGAGAAATACACAGCGGCCGTCCACCAGCCTGCGGAGCGAGGTCTTCAGGTGGCGGCTGCGCTTCCGTGGTTCTCCCTCCACCCCATTCACAACCTTCCAATTGTCCGGCAGACTCGACAATACGGGGTGTTTTTCCTTTACCACCCGGTAGGACCGAGGGTCGGTCACCACTTGCACCGGCAGGTTGGGATTGGAATAACGGACAGATTGGATGGCCGTGGCGGTGGCTTCCGGATAACTGTCCCTCCCTTCGGTACACAAGATGAAAACCAATGATTGCATAATATTGAGCGGTGAGGATGCTTCACAGAATTGATTCTTGGGCTTCCATTGCCGACGACCGGGCTGCTCTTCCGGAGAAGAGCCAACTGACCGGGAGTTTCCATTTGGTGCGGGAAGCCCTTTCCGAAAAGGTGTAACCCAGCCGCTGGATATCCCGCCAATAAATTTTTTCAAAGAGTTCCCTGGCCTGCCTTTGATGGAAATACCGGCGGTAATCCCGTCGTTCGGTGGCATTTTCGACCGGCAGGATGACCGGGGGCATCCCCAGTCGCTGGCACAATGCGTCGAAATCCTCCTGCAGGCGTTCGAAGCGCAGCAGGAAACCCGTGACGAACCGGCCGTCCCGGTCCAGCAAGGTATCCGTCTGTGGGCGGGTCAGGTGCCGATAATCATGTCCTTCCGCCGGCAGTTGCCGCAAGACATCGAGCAGCGGCCTGTCCCGGGTGGCCGCCAGGTACTTCCAGCCCGAAACGAACCGGTCCCATGGATTGCGCACCACGGCAAAGACCAGGTAATCCGGGTAGCGGGCTGCCACATCCGACCAAGGGGGCTCTTCAGACAGAACCCCATCGTTGTAGGCGTGCCATTCCGCATCCTGCAGGCTGTAGCCGAACTGCCGAATGATGGAAGTACCGGCGCACTTCCGCTGATGGATGAATATACATTTGTAAGTGTGGCAGATCATCCTTTTTTTTTCGATCACACCGTATGGCGGCCATGCCGGGCCCATTTTTCCCTGAACCAAGGTTTAACCAGCATATGGGCTGCCAGTCGGGCTGCTTCGGGAGACAACCGGAAGCAGGTCCACAGCAGCGGCAGCTGGCCGAACACGGATCGGAACGCCGCAGCTGGCGTTCCCGCCACAAACGACCATTTGCGGAACAGATCCTCCAGGTGTCGTGACCAGAAAGTTGCTTCCCGACAGCCTGGAACCGTTTGCCGGACCCAGTGCATGACAGCTATTTGCTCCCGGATCCGATCCCAACCGGCGTGGGAACGGTACTGCAGGGTATGGGCATCGGCGTGGCGCCGGAAATTGTTCAAGGGTTTCCGAAGATAGACCACATCACCGGTCATCAGCAAAGAAATCCAGAAAGCCCGGTCCCCCGCATACCGCAGGGAGAACACGAACTCCTCCGGTGGCGGCGCTGGTTTTTGGAAAACGATGCCGCTGGCATTGAGCAGGTGGTTCTTTCCCAGCATGTATTGCTGCAGGAAGGTCCGACCGTCGGACCGGTATTCCGCTTCCGGACCGTCAATGGCGCTGAGCCAGTCACGGGTGAGTCCCTCCCGCCGCCCCTGCGCATCAACCCAGTAGGCATACGTCGACACAATATGGACACCAGGATGGCGTTGCCATGCCCGGACACATTCCTCGAGGAAATTTTCTTCCGCCCAATCGTCACTTTCCGCGATCCAAACCAGTTGGCCACGAGCCAGGGAAAGCCCCTTCCGCCATTGCAGGAAAGGGCTGCCGGAATTCTGCTCGTTCAGGACACAAGCGCTCACCTTGGAATGGTACCGGGCATACCGGGTCAGCATCTCCTGACTGCCATCGGTGCTGGCATCGTCCAGCAGGATGACCTCATAGTTTGCATACGTCTGTCTGAATATCGACTCCAGGCGACACTCGAGAAAAGAAGCATGTTGGTAGTTCGGTACGATGACGCTTACGAGGATATCCCGACTGCCCGCTTGCTCACCATCCAGATCAACTTTGTCTACCATTGGAATCGGAACTGTCCCCCGACAAGTCGCTACGTCTGCGGGGCGGTGGTCGATCTGCCGGAAG
>JBEAQU010000018.1:0-12137 GCA_041163745.1 Bacteroidota bacterium | reverse complement strand
GCTCCCCACTTCGCGGGGAGGGATTTCGGCGCTGGGCAGATTCTTTGTGGCCGGGACAGACTGCCCCCCCGCTTCGCGGGCTGGTTTGCTACGGATTGGTGAGCTGACCGTATGGTTCAGCCATTGGGATACAAAGAGGCCGCCTAAGCGACATTTTGAATTGCACCCCAATAAAATGGGGCTATGGGAATGCAATTACTGGCAAAAGCGAGGGATATTGTGGCATGGTGGCATTGTGTCATCATCAAAAGATAGAACCATGAAATGGAGTTTATGGATTTGGATGTTCCTGGCCGGAGTCGTCACCGCACAGGAAGGCGGCCCTGTTCCTGCGAAGGTTGACCCCCGGTTATGGGAAAAAGCGGGAGACACGGGTGCGGAGACCACCTTTCTCGTGCTGTTCGCTTCGCAGGCGGACGTATCCGGGGCGTGGGATCTGCCGGACAAGGCATCGAAAGCCGTTCATGTATCCGACCGGCTGCAGGCGGAGGCTCAATCCGTGCAGGCATCCCTGGCGGCTGATTTGCAAGCGGCAGGCGTGCCGTTCCGGTCATTGCATATAGTGAATGCGATGGTTGTCACCGGAGACCGTTCGTGGATATCGGCCTTGGCGCTACGGCCGGAGGTCTCCGGAATCATAGAGAACGCCCCCTTGCGGGCGGCGGAGCCGGCCATGGCCGGAAGCGGCCATACCGCATCGAACCGAGGGGAGCCGGAATGGGGCCTGGTACGGATCAACGCCGATGCAGTCTGGGCCTTGGGCTATGAGGGTCAGGGTGTTGTGATCGGAGGACAGGATACCGGATTCGACTGGACGCATCCGGCCATCCGGAACACCTACCGCGGGTATCATGCGCCGACGGATACAGTGGCGCATTCCTACCATTGGCATGATGCGATCCATCAATACAGTCCATTGAACAGCGACACCTTGAATCCGTGCGGATTGAATGTAGCGGAGCCCTGCGATGACAACAACCACGGGACCCATACCATGGGGACCATGGTCGGGCGGGACGGAGCGAACATCATCGGAGTGGCGCCGGCCGCCCGGTGGTGTGCCTGTCGGAACATGGAACGTGGCTGGGGAGACCTGTCGACCTACCTGGAGTGTTTCGAGTGGTTTTTGGCGCCGACCGATCTGGACGGGAATTTGCCGGATCCCACGATGGCGCCGCATGTCATCAACAATTCCTGGTATTGTCCGGAGCAAGAGGGCTGCAATCCTTCCAATTTCGAGGTTCTTGGGATGGCGGTGGACAACCTGCGGGCGGCGGGAACGGTCGTTGTCGTATCTGCGGGCAACAGTGGCAGCGGCTGCGGCACGGTGGCCTCGCCTGCCGCCATTTACGAGGGGAGTTTCACGGTGGGCGCGACGGCCCAGAACGACACCATCGCAGGATTCAGCAGCCGGGGTCCGGTGCTCTCGGACGGCAGCGGCCGTATGAAGCCGAACGTTACCGCCCCGGGCGTAGGCGTACGGTCCGCCCTACCGGGAGGCGGGTATGCCGCTTTTTCCGGCACCAGCATGGCGGGGCCGCATGTAGCGGGGCTGGTGGCGCTGGTCATTTCCGCCAATCCGGCTTTGGCCGGGCAGGTGGACATCATCGAGGACATCATCGAGCAGACAGCGGTAGCGAAGTACACTACGCAGGACTGTGGAGACCTAAGCGGCCAGGCGGCCCCCAACAACACCTACGGCTTCGGCCGGGTGGACGCGTTGGCGGCCGTGACGGCGGCGCTTGCGGTCGTCGGCACCGGGATGGCGGCGGACACGCGGGACGCGCCGTTCAGCGTGTATCCCAATCCCTTTGGCAGCGCGTTCACCCTCTCCTCGTCGGCCATCCAGGAGGATGCCGACCTGCGGTTGTTCGACAGCCGGGGCGGGGAAGCATACCATTGGCAGGGGAGGCTGGCGGGGCCACATATCGTGGAAACCGGGGACAATATGCCTTCCGGTATTTATTTTTACATCCTACGGACCGCGGAAGCGACGTGGACCGGAAAGGTGGTGAAGCGATAAGCAAGCGTCTACAGGCGTCCCCAGGACAGGGTGATGAGAACACGCTGCCGGACCGATTCCCGACCGGAAGACAAAGACACTTGATATGAACGAATTTCTTACTTATGTACAAATGGGGATCCGGCATATCACGGACCTTTCGGCGTTCGACCACATGCTGTTCGTCATCACGCTTTGCGCCATATACCGGCTAGGGGAATGGAAACGGATTTTGGTATTGGTCACGGCGTTCACCATCGGGCATTCCCTCACGTTGGTACTGACCGGATTCCAGCTCCTTTCCGTTCCGGGTGCCCTGGTGGAAACGCTCATCCCCATCACCATCCTGTTGACGGCACTATTCAATGTGTGGGAACGGAAACCGAACGGGGTGATACCGATACGGCACGGTCTTTCGCTGCAATATTCGTTGGCCCTTGTCTTCGGGCTCATCCACGGGATGGGATTTGCCAATTTTTTCCGAGCCCTCATGGGGGAGGAGCATAAAATAGCCTGGCCACTCTTCTCCTTCAATGTCGGAATAGAGCTGGGTCAACTGGCAATCGTGGCAGTTTTCTTCGGCATACAATACACAGCGGGTCGTTTTTTCCAATTTCGGCAACGGGAATGGAATCTGTTCATATCCGGTGCAGGTGCCGGTGGCGCGCTCATTCTGATCATCCAGTCGAACATCGGATAAACCTCCCGACGGAAGCGGGACGAACTTCCGGGGAGCACCCTTGTGACGACCTAACGCACCGACATGACCGTATTTGCCATCCAAACGGTATTCCTCCACCTCACGGCCGGCTGGTTGCATCCGCCGTTGCCCGCCGTCCATGACTTCAAGCTGAGTGTCTGTGAAATCCGGTACGAGGACAGCCTGCATACCTATGCGTTGAAATTTTATCTGTTCCAGGACGACCTGAAGGCGGCCATATATGACGACCCGACGGCCCCCACCCTATCCGAGTCCGATGTCGCCGACTACATCCGGCAGCATTTTTCCTTCCGACCGGACGGAGAAAGCGTGCCGATGCAATATGAGTCGATGAAGGAGAAGAACGACCAGGTATTGGTCCGGTTCACGGTCGGCGGGCCGGAAAGGGCTACATACCGCCACTTGTCGATACAGAACACGATATTGGTGGAAAAATTCCGTCAGCAGTCGAACATGGTTTATCTGTACCTACCGGGGCGGGAGAAGGCGACGCAGTTGTTCGACAGCCGCCGGACGGTTTGGCAATACGACCTGTAGGACATCCGGCCGTCAGCCTCTGCGCAGGAGTGTCACCTCACCTTTGAGTCTCTCCACCTTTCCATTGGTCAGGCGAACCGTGGCGACCCATACAAACACCCCGGCATCGAGGAGCTTTCCCCGATGAAAGCCGTCCCATCCCGCGGATACATCGTTGGGTTCGAAATCTTTGCCATCGAACACCAGTTCCCCCCATCTGCTGAAGATTTGCAATTCCCGAATCCTGTCGATTTGTCCGGGACGGGCGAAGACCGTAAACCTGTCGTTGATACCATCTCCGTCGGGAGAGAAGACATTGGGGGCGAAGACATCCAGCACCTGCCGGACCGACAGGCGGGTGGCGGCGGCAGCCTGACATCCGTTGGCATCCGTAACGGACAGCGTCAGGAGGCCATCCTCGACCACGTTGACGATTGGCTGCAGGCAGGTGGGGCAATCAACCCATTCGGCGGGTCCCCAGGCGACCTGTACGAGGTCGGCGGCGGGAACAGACAGGAGAGGGTCCGGCATCCAGGGCGTCCCGAGTTCAAGGGACACCGATTCCGGCAGGGACAGGGACAAGGTGGGTGGTTCCATGACCATAGCGAGGCCCTCGAGGCGGCATTGATCAGCATCCTTGATTACCAGGGCATACGAAGCGGGAGGCAGGTCTTCGAAAACGGAATCCTGTTGAAAAGTCAGCCCTCCGTCCACGGAAAAGAGGAATGGCGGTGCCCCGCCGGTTATCGGGCCGAAGGATATCGATCCGGTTCCATCGGCACAATCGGCAGGTATCACCTGCAAGCCGTAGCCATCCAATTGCCGTCGGATGACCGTCACGGTGGCGGTGGAGGTACAGCCGTTCGTCGGATTGGTAACGGTGAGCGTGTAATCCCCGGGGGTGTCGACACCGGGGTTGGCGGATTGTTGGCCAAACAAGAAATGGCCATTCAGGGTCGACCATTGGAAAGCGGAGTTCAGGGTGGGACTGCTTCCGGAGAGTGCGACGGCGGTTTCGAGGCAAGTCAGGGTATCGGCGGAAGCGAAGGCACCGGGTTCGGTCTTGTCCTCCTCCACCAGAACCGAAGCGGATACGGAGCAGGAACCGGCCGTATCCGTCAGCGTGAGCGAATAAGACCCGGCTGTCAGGACGCCGGGCGAGGGGATGTCCTGGCTGGTGGCGAATTGTCCGTCCGCAGTGGACCAGACATACAAATAAGCATTGCTTGGCGGAGACACCTGCGCCTGCAGGAAAACGACCGGTGCGCTGCAAGTGACAGTTGCGGGCGGGAGGAGGTCGAGGCTCGGAGGAGTGGCGGGCGGCAGGACCAGGACCGAATCCGTTTCCGCACAACCGTTGGCGGAATCCGTCACGGTCAGCACATACCAACCGGGCGCGTCGATTTGAGGTTGCAGGATATCGGAGTCGCCCACCAGGCCTTGTCCGGCACCACCGGAAAGCGGGAAGAACGACCAGGCGTACAGGAAGGAGGTGCCCTGGCTGGAGGCGGAGCCGTCCAAGGTCAGGACGGCTGCGGGATCACAGCCGAAAGAAGGGGCCGGGCCGGCCATTGCGACGGGATGGGCGACATCCGCAGTCACGATAACGGAAGAAAGGGCGGCACAGCCGTTGGAAGCATCCGTGACCAGCAGCACGTAAGTACCGGCGCCACCGGCCGTAGCCAGCAGGCTGGTCGGATCGGACAGCAGGGCGCCATCCGTGGTTTGCCAGAGAAAAACGAGGTCGTTACCAGGCGCCGAAGCCATGGCCTGCAGCGGAACGGCAGCAAGCTGGCAGGAAAGGGATGCGGGTGGACTGACGGACACTTGCGGTGCGACCGTATCCATCGGCACGGACACCTGGGCGGAGGCTGTGCAGCCGGAGGAAGTGTCCACTGCCGTCAGCAGATACAGGCCGGGCAAACCGGTCGATACGGACAGCGAGGAATCGGCGGACAGTACGGAGCCATCCGGGAAAGTCCAGCTGGCGACAATGTCCTGTATTCCGGCCGGGAGGATTCCTTCCAGGTCGACCACCGGCCTGTCGCAGGTCAGGGTATCCGAAGCGGCGACAGACAAGGGAGGCGGATGGGTGTCATCCGACACAGTGACGGATGCGGCGGACTGGCAATCATTGGCGGCATTGGTGACGGTCAGGACATAGGTTCCGGGGGCATCCACCACCGGTGTCAGGGAAAACTGTCCGGACAGGATGTTCCCATCCGGTGTGTTCCATTCATATTGTATATCCGGCCCCAGCTCGGAGCCGGTGCCGTCCAAGGACACCACCGGATGGAAACAGGAGATCGCGGCGGCAGCCACGGCGGTGGCGGCCGGCAGGGAAGCGTCCTGGAGAACCGTGACGGAATCGGTGGCGGTACAACCGTTGGTCGTATCCGTCACCGTCAGGACATATGTGCCGGGCGCATCCACGGCAGGTGACGGAGTCATTGCCCCGTCCACAAGATGTCCGTCCATGGTTGTCCAATCGAAGCCGAGCACATCACCGGCAGGCGAGGAGGCGACGGCGGACAATTGCACGAGGGGATTGGTACAGGACAGGGTGGCGGCCGGTGCGGCCGCCACAACCGGGGGGAAGACATTGGCAGTCACCAGGACGGAATCGCCGGCTTGGCAACCATTATCCAGGTTGGTCAGCGACAGGGAATACAAACCGGGGAGGACGGCGACCGCCACCGGAAGCGAATCAACGGACGCGAGCTGGCCGTTGGCCGACGTCCACCGGTAGGAAAAAGCCCCGTCGGCTGGAATGCCGGCAGTGGACAGTTCCGTGGCGGTGACCAGGCAGGTCAAGGTATCCGGCGGAAGCAGGCTCCAGTCCGGCAACGACACATCCCGGAGGATCCGGACGGAATCCGCGGCAGCACACCCGTTGGTCGAATCCACGACCGAGAGGACATACCAGCCCGGTGCATGGACCCATGGGGTCAAGGAGGTTTGGTCGGCGACCCAACCGGTATCAGAGGGGGTGTCCGGCTGGAAAGACCATTGGAACGAGGCGGAGCCCTGTTCCGGCAGAAGTTGAGCGGACAATTGGACCAGGGTATCCTTACAGGTCAGCGTATCATCCGGGCCGGCGGACAAGGTGGGCAGGTATGTATTTTCCGAAACGACCGCCGTATCCGAAGCGGTGCAGCCGTTGGAATTCCGGGATACGGTAAGGACAAAGGTACCTGGGGACGCTGTTTGGGCGGACAGGCTGTCCGGGCCGAAAGACAGGATTTCTCCGGCCAGGGCTGTCCAGGTGTAGGAGAAGGACGGGCCTTGGGACGATTGGGATCCGGACAGCAGGGCGACCGAATCCGAGCAGGTCAGGACCAGATCGGGGCCGGCAGCTGCCAGGGGTGGCAATGTATCCAGGACAAGCGGGACACTTGCGCTGGCGGAGCAACCATTTTCCGAATTGGTGACGGTGAGGGTGTACGTTCCCGGAAGCGTGGCCAGGGGGTGGAGGGTGGTATCACCGGCGGCGATGCCGGTGGCGCCGGTACCGGGAGCGGGAGAAAAGGACCAGGCGGCGGAAAACGGCGGGCCGGTGGAAGAACCCTGGGCCATGAGCATGACGGTATCCGTCAGGCAATCCAGGGTATCGGCCGGGAGTATAAGCGCGACGGGTATCCCTTCGGCAGCCGACACGACGGTCGAGTCGGAAGCACTGCAGCCGTTGGCGGTATCGACGACCGACAGGAAGTAGGTACCGGCGGCATGGACGACCGGGAACAAGGAGTCCGCCCCGGAGAGGAATCCCGGTCCGGTGCTACCGGGAGCCGGAACGAAGGACCAGATATAGAGCAGGTTCGGGCCGCTGGACGAGCCGGAACCATCGAGTGGGACGGAGGGTTGTTGGCAGGACAAGGTTTGGGGGGGGCCGGCGGAAGCCAGGGGGGGGACGACATCCTGGGAGACCAGGACGGAATCCGAAGCGGTGCAGCCGCCGGACAGTTCGGTCACCGTGAGGAGATACCAACCTGGTTGGTTGACGGTGGGGGTGAGGGTCGTATCACCGGAGAGCACGCCGTTCGCTGCCGAGCCGGCGGGCGGAACATGCGTCCAGAGGAAAGAAAACGAGGCACCTGTGCTGGAACCTGTGCCATCGAGGGTGGCGATGGAATCCGAGCAGGACAGTACGGCGGACGGGCCGGCGGCAGCCGTCGGCAGGGAGGCGATACCGGAGACGAGGGTGGAAGCGGCGGCGGTGCAACCGTTCTGGGAGTTGGTGACGGTCAGGGTATACAGACCGGGTGCCGACACGATGCAATCCAGGAGCGTGTTGGCACCTCCCGAGATGATGCCGTTGGTGGTGGTCCAGGCGTAGGAGAAAGCGGGGCCGGTGCTACTTCCGGCGCCATCCAGCAGCACGGAAGGCGAGGCACAGGAAAGCGGGCCGGCATTGTCTGCGGCGGCAAGCGGAGAAGACAAGTTGGCCGACACCTGCACGGCGGTCGAGGCCGTACAACCGCTCGCTGTATTGGTGACCACGAGGGTATAAGTACCTGGTTGGTCGACGAGGGGGAAGAGCGTATTGCCGCCGGTAAGGACGCCGGGGGGGGTGCCCCCGTTGCCGGGGGAAAAAGACCATTCGTACAGGAAGGAGGGACCGGTGGAAGAGCCGGTACCGTCGAGGGTGGTGGTCGGATCGAGGCAGGTCAGGGTTGACGGAGCCATGGCGGCGGCGACGGCGATATTGGGATCCGGCAGGACTTCGACGGACGCCACATCCGAGCAAGCGGTCGCACCCGAGCCGAGCGTGACCGTCAGGGTGTACGTTCCCGGTTCGTTCACGGTGGCGACCGGCGTGTCACCACCCGTGAGGATGCCGGGGCCGGACCATTGGTAGGAGACATCCGGTCCGGACGAGGAGGCGCTCCCATCGAGTGTGATACCGGATTGTGCGGCATTGCAGGAAAGAAAGGCCGTGAAAGGAAGGACCGCCTCCACGGAAGCCACCGACACCGAGACCATATCCGAGGCGGAGCAAGCGGCGGACATGGACACATCGTCCAGGGAGTAATCGTCACCGAACAAGCCGTTTCCGGAATTGAGAGAAACGATGCAAACGGTGGCGGAGGAAGCGGCGGCGGCGTTCCAGGAAGCGGAGAATTCCTGCCAGAGGCAGCCGCTGCCGGCGGCCTGGTAAGCGTTGCCTACGGGTGTTCCGTTCACCTGGAACTGCAGTTGCGGAGGAAACAAAGGAGAGGCGGCGACCCAGGCGCTCAGGTTGTACCAGGTGTTTGGGGTCACGCCGACGGTTTGGCACCAGACGTTCGTCCCGGGCGTGCCGGCGCCGTTGACCAGCATCATGAAGCCGGTACCATTTGCGAAGGTATGGTCGTCACAAGGCGGAAACGTCGAGAGGACGAGGGCCGGAGAGGTTGTCAAGGTATACGTTCCTGGTGTGACGGGTGTCGGATTGAAGGAATAGCCGCTGGTAAAGCCGGTGTTACCGGATTCGAAATCACCGTTCACCAGCAGGTTCGGTGCATTGGGGTCGAATGCGTAGGCCGTCAGGGAATAGGATAGCGGACCGGAGACCGTGACGGAAGGGGACAGGGACAGCGGGTTCCCCATGCCGGTGGCAGGAGACCATTCGAAGCCGAGGGACGGGCCGTTGACAGCGCCTTGCAGGGTGGCGGCGGCACCGGGGGAGCAGACCACCTGGTCCGGGCCGGCATCGACGGTCAGCGGGCATTGGGCGGCGGCGGAAGACAGGAGCGAAGGAGAAAAGGCGAGGAGAGCCAGGAAATATTTCATATGAATTGAAGAGGGTCTGGCGAAAGGGCGGAAACGATCAGTTAGCCTTCCAAAAATACGGCGTAAAAAGGATAAGGATGGTAAAAAGTTCCAAGCGGCCGAGCAGCATCATGAGGGCGAGGAGCCATTTGGCGGGAATGGAGAGGTGGGCGAAATTATCGACGGGACCGACATCCCCGATGGCGGGGCCGACATTCCCGAGGCAGGTTGCCACGGCGCCGACGGAAGTCATGAAATCGTAGCCGAGTATACTCATGAGGGTGGCGCCGAGGATGAAGAGCATCATGAACAGCAGTAGGAAAATGATGACATGCGTCATGATACGGGGTGCCACCACCTGACCGTTTAGTTTGAGGGGAATGATGGCCCTGGGGTGAAGGAGGCGTTTGAATTCGAGGAACGAGTTCTTGAAGAAGACCAGATGCCGGATGAACTTGATTCCGCCGGCGGTGGAGCCGGCGCTGGCACCGAGGAAGAGCAGGATGAAGAAAAGCATGGTATGGCCGGTGGACCAAGCGGTGTAATCGGCTGAAATGAGGCCGGTTGTCGTGATAAGGGAGACGATCTGGAAAAGGCTGTCGCGGAAAGACTTTTCAAAGTCGGCGATGCCGGCGCCCTTGCCGAGGGAGAAGACCGTCAGGGCGACGATGGCCGAAAGGAAGAGGATGGTCAGCAGGTAAGCCCTGAATTCGTCGTTTTGCCAGACTTTGGAGAAACGGCGTTTGTAGGCGAGGTACAGCAGGGAGAAATTGGTGCCGCCGAGGAACATGAAGACCACGAGGGTATACTGGATCCAGGGCGAATCGAAGGCCATGACACTATTGTTGCGGGTGGAGAAGCCGCCGGTGGAGATGGTGGTGAAGGCGTGGTTGATGGCATCAAAAGGAGACATACCGCCGGCGAAGAGGAGGACGGCGAGCAAGCCGGTGAGGCCGAGATAGATGAACCAGAGTCTTTTGGCGGTTTCCCGGATACGGGGATGGATCTTGTCGGAGACGGGGCCGGGAGATTCTGCAGTGAACAGTTCGACACCGCCGATACCGAGGAGGGGGAAGATGGCGATGGTGAGGACGATGATACCCATTCCGCCGATCCATTGGGTGAGGCTGCGCCAATAGAGAATACCTTTCGGAACGGATTCGATGTCGGTAAGGACGCTGGCACCGGTGGTGGTCAGGCCCGAGACGGTTTCGAAAACAGCATCCGTAAGGGAGGGAATCACCCCGCTGAAGAGATAGGGCAGCATGCTGAACGTCACCATCGCCATCCAACCGAGGGCGACGACGAGGTATCCCTCTCGTTTGTTGATGGTGGTGGACCGGTGTTTTTTGCCGAAGAACCAGAAGCCGGCGCTGGCGGCCAGGCATACCCCGGCGGCGCGGAGGATGGCGTGGGCTTCGCCGGGAGCCCCGAAGGAGAAGTCAACGACCACGGCAGTCAGCATCAGCAACCCTATGACCAGGGCCAAAATCGCGATGACGCTGGCCAGGGGTCGGAAGTCGAGCATGCGGCGGGTGTGGGCGGTCATCTGAACAGATTATCCAGTTTTCCGATGGCCTGGCGTTTGGCGAAGACAATCACCTTGTCATGCTGCTGCAGTTGGAAGTTTCCATCCGGAATCAGCGAACCTTCGCCGCGGATGACCCCGCCGACCAAGGTATCCGGCGGGAAAGGGATATCCCGCAGCCGTTTTCCGACCAACAACCGGTTGTTCGGGGTGACCATATATTCTATGATTTCCGCTTCGACACCTTTGAGGCTGCCGATGGCTTCCACCTTTCCTTTTCGGATATAGCGGGCGATGGCCATGGCGGCGATCAGTTTCTGGTTGATGAGCGTATCCACCCCGATGTTTTGGGAGATATGAACGTATTCCTTGTTCTCGACCTGGGCGATGGTGCGGTAGACCCCATGGTTTTTGGCGGTGAGGCTGGCGATGATATTGGTTTCCGAATTGTCTGTGAGGGCGACGAAGGCGTTCATGGTATCCAGTCCTTCGCGGACCAGCAGGTCGGTATTATCGGCTTTGGCGTGGAGGATGAGGGTGTTGTTCAGTTGTTCGGACAAGAATTTGCAGCGGTCCTTGTTTTCTTCCACGATGGTCAGGTTGAACTCTCCTTCCAGCAGGCGGGCGGTTTCGAGTGCCAGCTTGGTACCGCCAAGGATCATGATGCGTCTGACCTTGTTGGTTTGGGTGCCCACCATCCGTTCGACCTGGTCCACTTTCCGTTTGTTGGTGATGAAGTAGACATGGTCATGGAGGCGGAGGGTCACCTCCCCGGTGGGGATGATGGTATGGGAGTCCCGCAGGATGGCGATGGGGCGGACGGAATTGTCGGTACAGACCGATTTCCAGTTGTTCAGGGGGAGGTTGACCAAACGGGATCCCTTTCCCAGGGTGATGCCGAGGAAGGAGATTTTCCCTTCGTCGAACTCGACGATATCGGTAAAGGAGCACCGCTGGATGAGGCGATGGATTTCTCCTGCGGCGAGTTTGTAGGGGGAGAAGACTTCGTTGATCCCCATGCTGGTGAAGAGGGCGCGGTTGTTTTCCTCGAGATATTCGCTTTTGCTGATGCGGGCGATGGTCTGCTTGGCACCCAGTTTCCGGGCGAGGCTGGCGGTGATGAGATTGGTCGTTTCGGAGGTGGTCACTGCCAGGACGAGATCGGCCAGATGGGCCCCAGCTTCCCGGAGGATCCGAACGGAGGAGGCATCCCCGCGGAGGGTCATGACATCCAGGTGGCCGGTGGCATAATCCAGCTCGTCCTGATTGTCATCTATCAAGGTAATGTCCTGGTTTTCAAAATAAAGAAATTGAGCCAGGTGAAATCCGATGCTGCCGGCGCCGGCAATGACGATTTTCATGATGAGCTGGGCACTGAAATAGTCGGCAAAAGTATGCTTTTCTGCTTTCAAAAGCATGGAAGCATGTAAAATGGGTGCAAATCAAATTGTCGGTCCGGCTTTGATTTGCGTTGATGCGCCATGTCGCGGCCGAAGCGGTGACGGGATGGCGGATTCGTTGCAAGCCGATTCTTTGCTCCCCGCTTCGCGGGGATGCTGGTACGCGAATTTTTAGGATTAGGCTAATTACAGGGATTTTTTTCTTTTGTAATTTTTTGA
>JBEAQU010000017.1:0-3763 GCA_041163745.1 Bacteroidota bacterium | reverse complement strand
AGGAACAGGCGGGGGCTGATCTGATAGAGGGAAGCCAGTTTGGGGCTGACGTTGGTGCTGGTGTTTTGTCCGAGGATGGCGAAGCGGTCGTATCTGATGCCGGCGGTGAGGGTCCAGCGTCTGTTGAGTTGGAATTCATCCTGGAGGAAGACACCGGTGGTCAGGGCCCGGTGTTCTCCGTAGAGAAATTCATCCGGCAGCCCGACGACATCGTCCCATTTCAAATCCAGTCCGCCGACCAGGAAGTGGCGGTCACCCAACTGGGTGTTCAGCTGGCTGACGTGGCCCCAGCGGCGGTTGGTGACGCTGTATTCCTTGACGATTTGCTTGCCCAGGTTTACATTGGGTCGGTCGCTGTCCGCGCTGGTGGTGTCGAAGCGGAAGAAGCTGTCATTGCCGTAGTGGTAGAGCCGGGCGCTCAGTCTGGTTCGGTCGGAGAGCTGGCTGACGTAGTGGAGGTCCAGGTTGTGTTCGCGTCTGTCCTGGAAGTCATCCTTTTTGAAATCGGCCACCTGATATGCCTGGCTCCGGCTGAGCCAGGTGGCGGGTGCATCGCTGAAGATGCGGTTGGCATTCAGGGTCAGGGATAGGGAGCGGTTGGCAGAGAAATCCCATCGGGCTTTGCCGAATAGGTTCCATAGATGGAAGGCGGATTTTTCCTTGTATCCGCGGTCGGCGCTTCGGTGTCCGTCGAGGAGGTAGGAGAATTTGCCCACGCGGTGGGCATGGCTTAGAGAGAGCGTGTGGAGGTCATGGTAGCCGGGATAGCCCGGTCGTTCGACGGAGGGGTCATAGCAGCCGTAGGAGAGTTGGGCCTTGAGGCTGGGCGCTTCGGATGGTTTGCGGGTGATGACGTTCACCACGCCGCCCATGGCGCTGGAGCCGTACAGGGACGAATAGGCGCCCCGGAGCACTTCGATTCGTTCGATGGACTGGAGGGGAACGAGATTCCACAGCGCGCCACCGGATTCGGGGCTGAGGGCAGGGCGGCCGTCGATGAGCAGGAGGACGCGGTTGCCAATGCCGCCGCCGGCGACTTCGGAAGCGCCGCGGATGGAGAAGGCCTGTACGTTGGCATTGCCAGACCGGGTGACCACCACGCCGGGCATTTCGTCGAAAGCCTGGTCGAAGGTAGTCAGGGGGCGGACCGCAAGGTCTGCCGCGGAGACCACGCCGAGGCTGGCCGGAACCAGGAGGGCGGTGCCGGGGCGGGCGCTGGCGGTCACGACCACCTCCTTCGACAGGTCGATGCCATAATAGAGTGACAAATCCTGGCGGATTTCCTCTCCGGGGCCGACCCGGACAGGCGGCACCAGGGTGTCGCGGTAGCCGACGAAACTGGCCTTCAAGTAGTAGGTGCCGGCGGGTAGGTCGCCGAAACGGAAGGATCCGTCCTCCGCGGTGACCGTTCCGAGCGGGGTGCCCTCCAATTGCAGGTTGACCAAGGGCAGCGGGGTCCCGGTGTCCGCGTCACGCACCCAGCCGTACAGGCTGCCTGGCAGGTCCTGGGCGGCCATGTGTCCGCAGACAATCATCAGCAGCAGGAGGGTCGACGGCAGGAAGGAACGGACGGCGGTGCGCATGGACGTAATTTTTCAGAAAGGCAGAAAGAAGGCGGCGGCACCGGATGCCGTATAGGTGCCGCCGCCGGCTTTTATTGATACCAGGTGTTGACGAAGGCGAAATCCGCCTTGAAGTTGATTTCCTTCGTCTCGCCTTCGGCCACATCGAAGGTGACCGGTGCGGGATAGTTGAAGACGGGGATGATGGTGCCTCCGGCGTCGACCTTGATGACAATCCCGTGGCTCACGTCGTCCGGATTGTCCCAATGGACTCCCAGGGTAGCGGTTTTCAGGCTCGGGTCGTTGACGAACGTGTGCCGGAAACCGAGGGCGAGGGCGGAATAGGTGCCGGGTTCCACTTCCAGTTCGAAATCATAGGCGGTTTGTCCCGGCACCAAGGTCAGGATGAGGGGATTTTGAGAATTGTAGGGAGCGCCGACGGCGAAGGTGCCGCCCGGCACACCGGGTCCGAAGAAATTGTCCGGTACGGCGCCCCAACCGGCCAGGGGGTCGAGATTGAAAGCCGGGAACAAGGTCAGCTGGACTTCCCCGCTGTCCCGCCAGGTCTCCCAGACCTGGATGTTGTCTACGGTCACTGTGCCTTTGATCCGGGCGATGGTGGATTCCTCCTCTTTGCAGGCGCTGAGCAGAAGGATGCCTGCGAGTACAGTCGTGATGATGGATGTTTTCATGTCGAGTTTCATTGGATTTTGTAAAAGATGATGCAAAGCTATGGCGGAGCGGTCACGACAATTTCATGGTATTGTCAAAAACGGGACGGAGCTCGGCGCATCTGTCAGAGGAATGTCAAAATTGCTTCCGGAAGGGGATGGACGGAGCTTTGCAAGAACGGGGGGCGGACGTACATTTGGATTAAAACAAGACGATGAAGGTCATGTCATCAAGCCGGCAGGTCAGGAAGCGTTCGTATCTATTATGCTGCTGGATCGTGGGGGGGGCGATGTCCCTGGTGGCCCAGCGGGTGGTGACGGGGCAGGTGGTGGACGTTGTCGGCGGTGCGGCCTTGGCCGGCGTCCAGATATCGATGGTGGGTACAGCGGTCCGGGTGGTCACGGATACAGGTGGATATTTCATGTTGTATTTTCCGAATGAGGGACCAATGGCCTTCCGGGTGGAGCGGGCCGGCTACCGGCGGGTGGTGGTGCGGCCGCGGGCCGGAGAATTCCGGCGGGTGGCCTTGGTCGGCGAGGCCGGCCGGCTGCCGGTCGGCGAGAATCCGTATCATCGGATATTTTCCGGAGTGCTGGAGCAGGACGCACCCAGCCGGGCGGGCATATACCATGCGGCGGAGTGGCTGTCGGGATGGATGCCTGGTGTCCAGGTGGTGCATCCCGGCGGGGATCCGAACGAGGACCAGCTGATCCGGATGCGGGGTTTGTCGACCTTGTCGGCGCAGACGGGCCCCATGGTGGTGATTGACGGGATGCCGGAGCAATCCCTGTATCTGCTGGATCCGGCGGAGATTGCGGTGGTGCGGGTACGGCGGAGCGGATACGAGGCGGCGGCCTATGGGATGCGGGGTTCTTCCGGCGTATTGGAAGTGGAGACCATGGGGTTGGATACCGGCGGATTCCGGGTTCGGTACGAGGGATCGGCGGCGCAGGATTTCGTGGTGCGGCGCATGCCTTTGGCCGATGCGGAGCGCTTCGTGGCGAACGGGGGGCCGGATTTCGGTGCGCGCACCGACTGGCAGACCTTGGTGACCCAGGTGCCTTTGTCGACCCATCACCGGCTGACCGTATCCAGGGGAGGGAAGGCCAGGCTGGGTTATCTTATGTCTTTCGGGTATCGGAATCGGTCGGGTGTCCTGTTGCATTCCGGTCATGCGCAGTACAGCGGCCGGGCGAAAGTGCGGTGGACGGACGGGAGCGGACGACTGCGGGTGGAGGCGGGAGCCTTTGGCCAGCGGCGGGAGGCGAACTTATCCTTTCCCGAGGCGATGCGGTATGCCGTCACCTTCAATCCGACCGCGCCGGTGCGGTCGGAGGAAGCCGTTTTCGAGCCGTTCGGCGGCTGGTTCGAGACCTTCACCTTTGGCATGGCCAATCCGGTGTCCTTGTCGGAGCAGAACCGGCGGATGGGAACCTGGCTGCAATACGGGGGGCAATGGCGGGCGAGTGCGGATCTCAGTCCGGCCGTCGGCCTGGAGGCCTTGTTCGCGGTGCAGCGGCATCAGCGGG
>JBEAQU010000016.1:0-87274 GCA_041163745.1 Bacteroidota bacterium | reverse complement strand
CCGGACGCGGATGGAAGCCCATGCCGCCCGGCATCCCGACCGCATTGTATGCCTATCCGAGACCCGGCAGGGGGTATCCGCCGCCAGGAACAAGGGAATGACGATCGCCCGGGGCCAATGGCTGCAATTCCTGGATGCGGACGATGTCCTGTATCCGGACAAGCTGGCCCGGCAGGTGGCGCTGCTGACCAGCGCCGAAGGGGCCGGAACCGCTGTCATGGTCGTCGGCAGCTATTACCTTGAACGGCAGGATGGCAGCCGGACAGCCTATCGGACGCGGCCGGTGGCGGATCCGCTTCGGTTCCTTGCTTTCCGTATGCTGGGACAAACCAGTGCCAACCTTTTCCGCCATGCGGCGGTACGGGAGGCCGGCGGGTGGGCGGAATCCTTGCCACATGGCGGGGACTGCGATCTGGTCTTCCAGCTGCTGTTACGGAATGGTCCCGAAGGACTACGCTATGACCAGCGAATCGGTTCCGTATATCGAAAGCGGGAGGGCCAATTGACGGAATCTGCGCCTACGGAAGGGTATGCCTCCATTATCCGGATGCGCTTAAACCAGCTGCAATCCTTGCAGGACAAGACCAATTCCGGATTTTCGAGCCATTATTTATCTGCCTACCGGGCTGCAATTTATGATGCCTGCTGCACGCTTGGAGTACACGACAGAGTGGCTGCGGACCGGTATTTCCGCGAACACCTCGGACAACAGTACAAGCCTACATACCTGCGGAATGGCAACCGGACCTTATTGCATATTTGGCTACGTAGCGGACTTTCTTTCCGACAGTATTTGGCAGTCCGCCTTTGGGCAAAGGCTATCAAACGATTTTTTACCTGACAGATTAGAATCCGAATTCTGCAAACAATTCGTACTCCGCGCTATGCTAGAAAAAATTCCATATATCGGGCCTTCCCTACACCGTACATTGAACAGCCGGTCGTGGTTCATCGATTTCAAGCACAGGCCCTTCATGCTATGGCTCTGGATGTGGTCTTCTCCCGGCCCGCGCAACGTCATACGAAAGGAAGCCGCCCTGTATAGATACCTTCTTCAGCCTTTGAAATCGAAGAAGGGGCCGATATTCGACATCGGTGCCAATACAGGCTGTCTGACAAAGGTATTTCTTGATTACGCCGAACAAGTGGTTTCCGTAGAGCCGGAGCCTTCCAACATTGCGGTGCTACGCGCTCGTTTGCGCTGGAGGAGAAACAAGGTCATCCTGGTGGAGGCTGCCTGTGGAGCCGAATCCGGCACTTTGGAACTCTTGGTATATTCTCGCTCCGGAGCCTTGAACACTTTTCTGCCTAAGTGGAAAGCCGCATTGGAGGATGGGTTCCTTGGTGAACTTCCTCCATTTTCCGGTCAGCGGTTACCTGTTTCCGTCGTTACCCTTGACACACTCATTCGGCAGCACGCACTTCCCATGTTCTTGAAGGTGGATGTGGAAGGCTATGAGCGGGAGGTATTTCGTGGCCTGAACCAATCAGTCCCATTGATGGTATTCGAGGCAAACCTGCCTGTTTTTTTACAAGAAACTTTATCGGTGATTGACCGGCTGGTCGCCTTGAATCCCTCGGCAAAATTCAATTATGCCGAGGATTTTGAAATCCGGTTGACGACATATGTCACTGCAGATCGGTTCAAGGAAATAATAAAAGGGTTGGGCAAAGCTTCCGTTGACATTATTTGCCGTGGGTCCGGCTATTCCGAATATTTTCGGAATTGAATTGCTGCGGTCATACTTTCGCCCATGGAGAATCACACGAAAATCAATAAAAATGTCGCCGTCGTCTTCCATACGGGGATAGGAGATGCACTACAACTGGTTCCCTTGATCCGTTCCTTTTCCGCCCGCGGGCAGGTGGTCGCAGGCATTTTCGCCTCGTCTTTCTTATCGGACTGCGTGATAGGTCCGCTGCAGGTATTGGACCATCGAATTTCGGTACGCCAGGGCATGGTCGGCTGGCTGACATTGGTATTCCGGCATTTCCGCCGTTTCGACACCCTTTACCTCGATTACACCTCATCTGCTCCCCGCTGGCTTCTTATTTCGAGTTTGCTGGCAAAAAAGGTCATCTGCAACCGGTGGAAATGGTATTTTAATTTCTTCCCCAATCTGTGTTATCGACCACCCTTGCCGAATGTACACCTGTTCGACCAACATTTTCACCTTGGTGACGCAGCACCTGTGCTGGCACCTGGAACGGCCCGGTATTATTCGCTTTCCTACCCGCCCAATTTTGCGGACCCCTCGCTGTTGGGCCGGTGGGTGAAGGACGGGGCACCATATGTTGTGCTCCAGGTATGCGCAGCCAACAACAGGGTAGGTTACAAGAACTGGCCGGTGGAAAAATGGGTGGAATTCCTCCGGCTGATAGAATCCGGTTATCCGTCGACGGTCATCTTTGTGGTCGGTGACCGGAATGAAACGGAGTATGGCGCCGCTATGGAAGCGGCCGGGCTGCCGGGGGTACGATTCCTGGTCGGAAAAACGGATTACCGGGAACTGGCCACCCTGGTCGCACATGCGAGCCATTACATCGGGTTGGACAGCGGCACCATGCATTTGGCGGCGATGCTGGGCAAGCCGACCTTCGTACTATGGGGTGCGTCGGATGCGTACACCATCGGATACGGTGTGTTCGACCCTATCCGGCATGTGGATCTCTCCGCAGGCCTTCCCTGTCAACCTTGTTATTCCTGGATCCGTCCAAATCGTTCGTTGGTGGACAATCCTTTGAAATGTCCGGATTATCGGTGTATCCGGGACATGCCGGTGCTATCCGTTTGGGAAGCGTATGTTCGTTTCGTGGAACAGAACGGATTGGCTGCGGATCATTGATCCGGGTTCGGTAGAGCCGTTGCAGGCAACGTCTCTACGTCCGTTCGGCACGAGGGTTTGATGGTAGGACGGGACGTTGGGAAATTGCCATTGACCAAAACGGATCGTGTCGTCCACCGGGTTCAATCGGGACGATGGTTTGATGGTTGGGCGGAATGTTAGGAAATTGCCATTGACCAAAACGGATCGTGCCGTCCACCGGGTTCAATCGGAACGAGGGTTTGATGGTTGGGCGGGACGTTGGGGAATCGGGATTGACCAAAACGGATCGTGTACAGGGTTCAACCGGAACGAGGGTTTGATGGTAGGGCGTAACGCTGTGGAATCGCCATTGACCAACAGGAACGTGCCATCCACCGGGTTCAATCGGAACGAGGGTTAGATGGTTGGCGGAACGTTGTGGGATCGGAATTGACCAACAGGAACGTGCCGTCCGCCGGGATCAACCGGAACGATGGTTTGATGGTAGGACGGGACGTTGGGAAATTGCCATTGACCAACAGGAACGTGCCGTTCGATGGGTTCAATCGGAACGACGGTTTGATGGTTGGGCGGAACGTTGGGGGATCGGGATTGACCACAGGATCGTGCCGTCCGACGAGTTGGGTGGGGTTGTTGCAGGCAGCGTTCATATTGTCGATTCATGGGTGAATCAACAGAAATGAATCGGGATGTAGGGAAATCGATGCCAGAAAAGCAAATTACAGATCAGAAAAGAATTTATCCTGCTGCCATCTGGCAGGATTGTCAATGATATAATCCGAAATGCGTTGATAGTCCGCGTCTCTTAGGATGGGATGATATGGTCATGGAAACGGGATTGCCAACCGTTCGGCAATCCCAAACGATTGGTGTGCCTGGTCAAAGCAGACTTGTAGGATCGAATGATCGTGGATATTGTTCCGGCACGGGGCGATGGGCCGGACAAATTGGAATGCCCGATGATGGAAGATCGCAGCGAAACGCTTGGCTCGGAACCTGACACCATGACGTTCAAGCTTGCTGTAGGCCGCACGTTTTCAGAGAGTATTTCTTTGGCATTCGGTTTGTCCTGAGCCGGAGCGGCATTGTTCAAAGTCAATATGCCATGCAAGTTGTTACGCATGACCACAAAGCTCCCCAGTTCCACAAAAGGAATGCGATGAGGAATTTCTAACCATAAGACATCCGCCAGAACACCTGTAGTATACAAATGCATGCATCCGTTCACCACACACCCAAAGATGTTCTTACGATGCTGGGAACATATGTTGACAAAATAAGACCCGCAACGACCATAATTCCACCAGGATGCCCGTGCGGAACGAATTTGATACTTATTTTTAAATAAGGTCATTGTCTGGCAACCACAACACACATGAACAAGCGACCAGCTTTCATTCATAAGGCGGATACACATTGCGCCGGCGCCGTATCAAGTGCGTGACGGGAACAGCGCCACACAGGCTGTCCGGTCGGATAGGCTCCTTCGCCATATATTCCATGACCTATTGACAATCAAGACAGTTGTGGCGCAACTTCTTTCGCGATTGCCACCGGAGCACACACCCGCTGGTTTCTTTCCAGCACTTCCATGAATGCCTCCATGCAGATATCCTCCGCAAAATACTGCAAAACCCGCCGGCGGTTGGCCAGCCCCATGGCAGCCAATTCCGCCGGTGGGCAGTACCGCAGGTAGTGCATCGCTTCCTGTAGCGCCCGGGCATTGCCTGCAGGAACAACCAATCCGTTCCGGCCATGCATAACCAAGTCCTTACAGCCGGGAACATCGGTCGTGATGACCGGCTTTCCCATGGCCATTGCCTCCAGGATGACCCTGGAAAGCCCCTCCCGATAGGAAGGCAATACCAATGCGTCGCAGTCCCGAAGGTGGGGAACCACGTCTGTTGTCGTAGGCAGCAACTGGACAGTACCCTGTACCGCCCATTCCTGCAATCGTCTGGCGGAAATGCTATTGGGGTTGCCGAACTGGAAGTCTGCCAACAATTGGAACTTGGTTTCGGGGCACTGATGATTCAGCCGGGCGGCCGCCGCTACATATTCCTCCACTCCTTTGTCACCCAGCATGCGGCCAATGAACAAAAAGACGAACTTGCCATCACCGGCCTGCGGTGGCTGCGGCCGGAACCGTTGCACATCCACACCGTCGCCCGGCAACACCGTACATTTGGAGGGTGGGATGAATGCTTGGCTGACCAGCAGCTGACGGTCATCCGTATTGTAGGTGACCAAGGTATCCAATCCGTTGAATAACAATCGCATACCTCTCCGAACCACCCGGTTCAGCCAATTGTCATGCAGGAACAGGTAACCCAGACCGGTCAGTACGCCAATGGACCGGATCTTTGTCAGCCGGGCCAGCAAAGCGCCATACAGAACCGGCTTCATCGTGAAATGCACCACCACATCCGGTCGAACGGTCCGATAAAGTCGGTATAGCTCCAGGAGCAACAACAGGTCCCGGAAAGGATTTCTTCCCCGCCGTTCCAGGTGACGAAGAGGAACGTACCGGTATATCGCCGATTTGTCCAGCAAGGAATAAAACTGATCGATTGGTGTGGCGACCCATACTTCGTAATCCGCTCTCGACAACCTACGCACCAGCGGCATCCGGAAGTTGTAAATACACCAGGCTGAATTGTCCACGATAAGCACCCGCCGTCTCATACGCAATCAAATTTGTGATTCCGACCGACCCGGAAAGGCTTTTCCCAGGTGGAAAAGATATATGCGATTCATCCCGCCGGTCTGCCATCAGCGAGCAGTCGCTACCGTGGAGAACCGAAGCCCAGGGGCTCTCGGTGTGTCGGCGCCCCGGCTGGTAGTCTTGGTAAAAATTTGTTGTAGAGAACGGGTGTCAGCTTGACCAAAGCCTGCTGTAGACAAAGAAATGGCAAGACGACATCCTCAGGAACGAACAATACGGCTTCCTAAGTAAATGATACTTGGAAATTGTCGTTTGGGTGGGTGCTTACAAACCGGGGCCTAACAAGTTGACCATCGAACGTGACACCAGGTCAACCAACTGTAACCTATCCGCAGCGGCCGGAATAGTAGCACAGTTTTGTGATACATGAGTTTGGGGAAAAAATCAAGGAAGCCTTACGAAACCGAACTGGTAGGAAACGTCCGTTCCTGTTACGGTCAGCCAATACATACCGGCAGGCAGAAATGATACATCCACCATTAATTCTTTATGTAAAGGTAAGAACTCCCTGGCAATTTCCAAACCACCCGGGTGCAACAACCGTACCGTAACCATCTGTTTGGGCTGCGGTCGGAAGCCGGCGACCGTCAGCCGGTCGCGCACCGGGTTTTGAAGCAGGAAAGGTCCGTCGGAGGAAATTCCGGCCGCCGCATCGTCCACGTGCACAGGTTGGCAGCCGTCGGAATCCATTAAGCTCGACCGGTTTTGCTGCAAGGCGGCCCACATGCGGTCCCGTTGTCCGGGGGTAAAGAGCGCCATGCAAGCGTCATCGGTGAAGTTCATGAAATTCATGTAAAGATCGGGTTCCGTACAAGAGATGGGGAAGGAGGAAGACAGCGGGCAGGCATCCAGATAGGTCTCGCAGGAAAGCGGGGTATCCGACACGAAGTCATCCTCGTCGCAGCAGCTGTCGAAGGCGGGCCCCCAAAGATGGTGAAGATTGAAATAATGCCCCATCTCATGCGTCAGGGTCCTTCCCAAGTGATAGGGGGGCGCTGTGCCGAGGGTGCCGAACTGTCTGAAATCGATTTCGATTCCGTCCTCCGCCGGGACAGCTTGACCGGGGAAGGTCGCTGTACCGCCGACTCCGCCGGCGAACCGAGCCACCCAGATATTGATGTATCGGTCAGGTTCCCAGGCATCCTTGCCACCCAAGGCATCATAATGGATGTTGGGGGTGCCACCGATACCGATGGGATTATCCGTGTAAGTCCGGGTGATACCGCTGGTCGGCAAGCCGTCCGGATCCGTCGATGCGAGACAGAAGGAAAACCCGACCGATGCGACCAGCGGCTGGAAGATAGTGGGGACACTAGCTGTTTCTGCGTTCAGCGCCTGAAAATCCTGATTGAGGGCATCCAATTGACTGAACACTTGTTCGTCCGGAATATTTTCCATCGGCTGGTGCCATAGGATATGCACCACCACAGGCAACGTAACGTCGGATCCGCCGGGCCAGGCGGTTGGCGAGGGCATCGCTGAAGCGACGGCCGCGGGATGGGAGGCGATGCATCTGTCCGGCGATTGTGCCGGGCACGGTATGCGCCAAAGTAAAAAGAACAGCGACAGTAGCGAAACGACCGGTTCCGCCTTTCGAGGTGAGATGATCCATGCGCTGTCCAAGGTCATTCCGTGCAGGCAATTTGCTGCAAGCTACACATCTTCCGACGTATCCGTATGCGAACAGGTGGAATAAGCCGGTAGTCGCGGGCCTCGGGAAGCGGAAGACCTGCCGGGGCGGCAGGTCTTCCGTCCGGGCCCGGACTCATGACTCCGGCAAGTAGAACGTATCCTCTGCCGGACGGAGGGCCCGTTTCATCCACAAGGGCCTGCGGAGGCCGTTCGGGCCGGGTGCAGGTCGGGCCATTTCCAACCATTTGCGATAGACCGCCATGCTTTTGTTGGTATCCACGAAGATGTCACCATATTGGTCGGTCGGCGGCGCTTTCTCGATTCTCACCTTCTGGTGCCAGCAGTGCATACCCGAAATCGGGTCCGGGTGGACCGGGAAGGTGATGTTCTGGTGCACCCCGCCGTCACTCCAGAAAATGCGGGCGCTGTCCTTGTCACTGCTTTTGAACGGATGGATGCCGGCGACCTGGCGCATCCGCCAGCCACCTTTGTCATCGGATTCGATATTGACCGTGGCTGTCGCCCAGCGGTTGCCGGCGGGATCCGTCGGCCGCCGCCAGCGGCCCAGGTGGTGCGAGCAGGCCACGACGCCCGGTTTCATCCCTTCCGTCACCCAGACCTTGTCGACGAAATAACCGATTTCCGTATTCACGCGGACTAGATCGCCCGTCTGCAATTGGAAGCGGGCCGCATCCGAGGGATGCATCCAGACCGGATTCCGGTTGGAAATTTCGTACAGCCATTTGGCGTTTCCGCTGCGGGAGTGGATCAGCGTCGGCAGGCGGAAGGTGGGCACCAGCGGATAATCCCCTTTTTCGCGGTCCATTTCCGATTCATGAATATGGCTCCTGATGTAGGTCGGCACCGCGTATTCCGGCCATTTCCAATCGATCATCGTCCGGCTGAAGAACTCGTTCTTACCCGACGGCGTCGGAAAGCCCGTCATGGCTTCCCCTTTTACCATGACACCGACCGTCTTGCCTGCCTTGCGGATGGTTCCGGTCAAGGAATCCACCTCCGTTCCGGTCAAGGAATCCGGAGACAGTTTTTGCTCGTTGACCTTGTAGACGGACGGTTCCACGACGAAGGCCCCGTACTTCCGCATGTAATCCAAGGGCGTCAAGCCCTCCTTTGCGGCCGCCTCCGGCAGCCCCTTCGTGTGTTCGAAGATATATTGGTAATATTCGTCCACCGTGACACATTCGCCGGGCCGGTAAGGGGATTCGAAATGTTTCCGGATGCCGAGGGAACCGTCCGGATCCACGCGCCAGGACAATTGGATCCAAAATTCGTCCTCTTCCCAGACCTCCCCGGGATTCACCTCATAGGTGAACTGGAACGGTTTGCCATCGCGGCGGGCCTTTTCCCGCAGGACCGGCTGCCGGAAGGCGATCCACACCCCGGAATGGGTCTCGTAGCTGTTGAGGTCATGGCGCTCGGAGGCCAGCCCCATGGGCAGGACGTAATCCGCGAAATAAGCCGTCTCACTCCAGGTGGGTGTCAGTGCGCAATGCAGTCCGAAGCAATTCGGGTCCTTGTAGGCTTCCATCCACATGAAGCCGTCGGGGTAGGTCCAGACCGGATTGAAGACCCGGGAGAAGTACACGTCCATGAACCCGCGGCCCTCCTTGAGGAAATGCGGCAGCAGGAAAGACATTTCGAAGTAAGCGAGGGGGTATTCCTTCGGAAAATGGAGTTCGTTCCAGAATTTCTGTGCCGGTGGTTTGTCGAAGAACTGAGGGTGGAACTTGTTCCAGGTATTGGGGGAGGTTCCTCCTTCCGTACCCACCGAGCCGGTCAGCACGTTGAGGAAGTGCAGCGTCCGGGCGACGGCCCAGCCACCGAGATTACCGGAACCGGCGCTGCGCCAGTTGTGGGTGGCCAGCCGGGTACCGGCTTCGGCGATGACCTTGGCGACCTCCCGGATCATATCCGCTTTCACGCCGGTTTCCTGTTCCGCCGCTTCCGGGGTGTATTCCTTGTACAGTTCGAGGAGATTGGCGATGAAATCCTCAAAAACGGGGGGAGTGTCCGGACTGACATGCCGCATATACTCCTGCCAGTTGGTCCAATGCTCCACATAATCGCGGTTGTACCAATTGTTGCGCAGCAGTTCGCGGGCGATGGCCAGCAGCAGGAAGGCTTCGGTGCCCGGATAGGTCGGCATCCAGAAATCCGCCATGCTGGCGGTATTGCTGAGGCGGGGGTCCAGGACGATCAGTTTCGCCCCGTTCATCTTCCCTTCCATGATACGTTGGGCATGCGGGTTGAAATAGTGACCGCTTTCCAGGTGGGCGGAGATGAGCAGGATGGCCTTGGCGTTGGCATGATCCGGGGAGGGCCGGTCGTGACCGTACCAGATGGCATAACCGAACCGGGCGCCGGAGGAGCAGATGTTGGTGTGGGAGTTGTGGCCGTCCACACCCCAGGCCTGGAGGACGCGGTCCATATATCCTTCGTGGCCCGGGCGGCCGACGTGGTAGGCTATTTCGTTGTTCCGTCCTTCCTGCAGCGCCTTGCGCATGCGGGCGGCGATATCGTCCAGCGCCTCATCCCAGGATACGCGTTCCCATTGTCCGCTTCCCCGCTCGCCGACTCTTTTCATGGGGTGGAGGATTCGGTCCGGGTCGTTGATCTGGTTGATGGTGGCGGGGCCTTTCGCGCAGTTGCGGCCGCGGCTGCCGGGATGCCATGGATTGCCCTCGAATTTCCGGACGGCGTTGGTCTCCTTGTCGACATAAGCCAGCAATCCGCAGGCGCTTTCGCAATTGAAGCAAGTGGTCGGAACGATGGAATAGGATTTTTTCTCCTTCCGGGGCCATGCCTTGGCTTCGTACTCCGTCCAGTCATCCCATTGGTCCGGGGGCGGGAACTTGGTCAGGTCGCCGGGTTCCGTCAGCCGGTTGACGGGCGGTTCGGCGGAAGTTTCCGAATGGAGATCCGGGATGAGACCGATTTTCTCGGCCATCTTTTCGATGAAGGTAGGTTGATGCTTGTAAGCCATACGATTGAATGAAGTTGCTTAGATGTCTGAAAAAAGATGACCGACCAGGTCCGCAACCCGGAAGGGATCGGACCGTAGCCGGCGGTTTCCGATGGGGGACCTTCCGGAAACCAGCGGCGACGGACCGGCGGCATGGTGGTTGGGGAATCCGCGGGCGGGCTCAGGCCCTGCCTTGCAGGATACGGTTCCAGTACAACCAGGGAAGCACATTCTTCTTGAGCATCCACATGCTCCATCGTTCCTTGGCCTGGTTGAACGGGAAAGTCTCCATCGGTTCGTTCTCGTAGTTGAACTCCGCCAGCACCAGTTTCCCATATCCGGTGACCAGGGGGCAGGAGCCATAGCCGTCGTACTTGCTGTCGAGAGCAACGCCGGACATCAGGTGCAGAAGGTTGTCGACCAGCACCGGCATCTGTTTGCGGATGGCGGCGCCGGTCTTGGCATTCGGCGTGCTGGCTGCATCCCCCAGGCTGAAGACGTTCGGATAGCGGTTGTGCTGCAGGGTGAACTTGTTGACATCCACCCAACCGAAGGGGCTGTCCGGCACGGCCAAGGCGGAGCGCTTGAGGATGTCAGGGGCGCTTTGCGGGGGCGTGACATGAATCAGGTCGAACGGCTGTTGGATCCGTTGCCCGTTTTCGTCCGTGAAAGTGGCGACGCGGTTGGGGCCGTCGACAGCCACCAGGTTGTTTTTGAAATGAGTTTGGATACCATAGCGATCCACCACCTTGTTCAGGGTGTCCGCATACTTCTTGACACCGAAGATGATGGTCCCGCCGGAATAGAAATGCATGTTGGTCTTGGCCTTGAGTCCGCTGCGGAGGATATGGTCACCGGCCAGGTACATGATCTTCTGGGGAGCGCCACCGCATTTGATGGGTGTGTTCGGACTGGTGAAAACAGCGTTTCCGCCCTTGAAGTTCCGGAGCAGCTCCCAGGTGTAGGGCGCCAGGTCGAAGCGGTAGTTGCTGGTGACGCCGTTCTTGCCCAAGGTATCGGACAAACCCTCGATCTTGTTCCAATCGAGTTGGATGCCGATGGCGACGACGAGATAATCGTAGGTATAGTCTGTCCCACTGGCGCAGGTCACCGTATTGTTGTCCGGATCGAAGGAAGCGATCCGGTCCTGGATCCAGTCGGCACCGCGCGGGATGAAATCGCGTTCGTCTTTCTCCGTGTCCTTGACGTTGAAAGCACCGCCACCCACGAGGGTCCAGGCGGGTTGGTAATAGTGTTTGTCGGACGGTTCAATGATGCCGACCTTTAGCTTGCTATTCGTCAAAAGCAGCTTGGAGGCCGTCGACAGGCCGGCGTTGCCGCCACCGGCAATCAGTATTTGATAATGAGGCATAAGGAATGATTAAGTTGGTAAAGTAGGAATTGGTGAAGTTCGTCGGTTTCCGACCGTGTCGGGCGGGGTCAGCTGAGCGGTACCTGTTGCGGCGCTTCCACCCAGATTTTTTCCGTGAGGAAAATACCGGTCAGCACCAGTGCGCCGGCAGCGGCCTGGGCCAGCGGATGGTCGACCAGGGTCAGCAGCGCCAGCGGAAGCAGGTTGCCGGTGAGCAGCACGCCCAGGCGGAAGCGGGTGGCATAGCGGCCGCGGACGATCATGTCCACCACCGTGCTGGCTTCGGTCGTCGGGTGGGTGATGCTCAGTTCCATCCAGATGGTCAGCAGGTTGAGGGAGATGGTTACGACGAGGACGGTCCCGAGGAAGCCGGACCAGCCGGCAACGGTCGCCACAAAAGGCAGGGCGAGGGAGAACACCGATGCCCCGGCCATCAGGCTGTGTACCAGCATGTGGAGCGGCAGGGCGGGGCTTTGCCAGAAATCGCGTCCTTTGGCCTGGGCGAACAGGAAAGCGGTGTAAACTGCCACGATGACGGCCAGCAGGAAGGAAGCCCAGCGACCGATGTCCGCCAAGAGCGGCATTTCGAACCAAAGGCCGGCGCCGAGCACCGTGAGGGCCAGTCCGTAACCGGTGATGGCGTAACCACCCTTGACCAGCCAGGAATTCCACTGCGGACGGAGCAGCACGTTGAGGAATCGGTCCGGGCGGTCGAGGTCCATGACCAGGAAAGCACCGGTCAGCATCAGGAAGACCAGGCCGAGGCCGAGGCCGGTCCACCAGGTCGTGGCGGAGACATCCGCCTGTCCGAGGACGGTGGCGAGGAAAGGTATCAGGAACGCACCGGCCGAGATGGCCTTGGTCCATACGTAGGCGGACACTTCCCAGCCCCAAAGGATTCCTTTGCCGGGGGTGTCGTAGACCCGTCTGGAACTGCCCATGACCACATCCACGGAGCGAAGACCGCGGTCGCTTTGGCGCTGTTCCTGGGCGGACACTTCCGATCCGTTGGCAGCCAGCAGGGACTGGATGATGTCATCGCCCTGATAAGCCAGCTTTTCCGTTGCGGCAGCGAAATGGCCCACCCCGCGTTCCTGGCTTCCCCAGAGTGTCACATCGGATTTTTCGTTTGCTAGGGGGTTGATGGAGGCTTCGTCGCCATTGATATAGAACAAGTTCGGCACAGTACCCTTCGCAGCCTTGCGGACCGTGACCTGCTCACGGCCCAGCAGCTGGGCGATCTCGCTGTCGGGATTGTCCATGTCCCCGGATATGATGGCGTGTTCCGGACAGATGTTAACACAGGCAGGCTCCAGTCCCACATCCACCCGGTGGGCGCAATAGTTGCACTTGGCGGCCGTGTGGGAATCCGGGTCGATGTACAGCGCATCGTAGGGACAGGCCTGCATACAGGATTTGCAGCCGATGCAGCGGTTCTTGTCGAAATCCACAATGCCGTCCGGCCGGGTGTACAAGGCCTCCACCGGACAGATGTCCACGCAAGGCGCGTCCGTACAATGGTTGCAACGCATGACGGAGAACAGGCGCCTTGTATGTGGGAAGACCCCTTTCTCCACCTGCTTCACCCAAGTGCGGAACACGCCGACCGGAACATCGTGTTCCGATTTGCAGGCAGTGGTACAAGCATGGCAACCGATGCATTTCCGGTTGTCGATGACAAATCCAAATTTCATTTATTCCTGATTTTATTGCCGGCCGCATGCCGTACACACGGAACCGACGCTTCGTTGGTGATGGCGGCCACCGGTCACCGGTGCTGCCCGAGGCCGCCGGAGCATCCTCGGAATCGCTTCGTTTCGAAGAATGCGGGCGCCACGGTATTTAATTCTACAAAACGAGTGGCCATTGAAGGATTCTTCCGACATTACGGATGGGTAAATATGAGGAATTACCGGTTCGCCTGTAGTGACAATTGTCACTTTCTTAAAAAAACCGAGGATCAGCCCCCCGGGCGGGACTTGTTGGCAAGAATCCCTTTGCATACAAAACTTTTCCTTTCGGCTTCCGTAATTTTTCTTACTTTTGCCCGCTTTTCCTACTAGCGGGATATAAATTTCCGGAGCTCCGGTCGCGCCTCCCCAAACGATGCTTCGTCTCACGGCATATGGGCGAAACGAAAGGTTCACGCCCCGTTCCTGTGTCGCATTGTATCTGACCGACGAGGAAGCCTGCCGGAAGCAAGGCGTATGCCGCCACCAAAGATTAACAACAAGCCTATCTCCATGCGGACGAAACTGTCTCAGTTCAACTACGATTTGGATAAGAACCTCATTGCACAATATCCCGCTCCCGACAGACATGACGCCAGGATGATGGTCATCCACCGGGACACCGGCAAGATCGAACACAAGGTTTTCAAGGACATCCTGGATTACTTCGACGACCAGGATGTTTTCATCCTCAACAATACCAAGGTTTTTCCGGCCCGGCTCTACGGCAAAAAGGAGAAGACAGGCGCCAAGATAGAAGTCTTCCTGCTGCGGGAACTCAACGCCGAGCAGCGGTTGTGGGATGTGTTGGTCGACCCTGCCCGTAAGATCCGGGTCGGCAACAAACTGTACTTCATGGACGACTTCGGCAATGAGATCCTCGTGGCGGAGGTCGTTGACAACACCACGTCCAGAGGCCGCACCATCCGCTTCCTGTTCGATGGTCCGGAGTCGAAATTTCGGGAGGACCTGGATTCCCTGGGCTTCACCCCGCTTCCCAAGTACATCACCCGTACACCCGAGGAGTTGGACCGGGAGCGCTACCAAACGGTCTTCGCCCGGGAAAACGGAGCGGTAGCTGTGCCGACCGGTGGGCTGCACTTCAGTCCAGAGCTATTGAAACGATTGGAAATCAAAGGAATAAATTTCGCAGAAATCACTTTGCACATCGGCTTGGGAACGTTCCGGACCATCGATGTGGAAGACTTGTCCAAGCATAAGATGGACGCGGAGTATTTCCGGGTGCCTGAACAGGCTGCATCCGTCGTCAACAAGGCCAAGACGGACGGAAAGCGTATCTGTGCCGTCAGCACGACGTCCATCCGGGCGGTGGAGACAGCCGTGTCCGCCGGCAACCTCCTCAAGCCGGCGGAAGGATGGACGAATCTGTTCATCTACCCACCTTTCGATTTCAGCATCGCGAATGCGATGGTGACCAATTTCCACCTGCCGAAATCAAGCCTGCTCATCATGGTATGCGCTTTCGGCGGCCAGGACCTCATCATGGAGGCCTATGAGGAGGCGATCAAGGAGAAATACCGTTTCTTCAGCTATGGGGACGCGATGCTGATCCTGTAAACCGCTCCCCCACCCTTCGCACTTCAGTCCACCACCAACACCAATCCCTTCAGGTAGGATCCCTCTGGATGGAACATGCTGACCGGATGATCCGCCGCCTGGGACAGGTGATGGGCCACCCGGACGGGTCTTCCGGCGGAAATGGCCGCCGCTGTGATGGTGTCGTAGAACAACTGCCTGTCGATGGCCTGGGAACAGGAGAAGGTGAACACGATGGCACCAGGTGCCGCGCAAGCCAACGCCGCCTCGTTCAGCCGTTTGTACCCTTGCACCGCCTGATGCCGCTGCGAGAGATTCTTGGCGAAGGCGGGCGGATCCACCACCAACAGTTCATAAGGTCCTGCTTCCCGCAGGAAGGGCATCACATCGCTGTTGACCAGCGGATGGGCTTCCGCATCGTAGCCGTTGCGGCTGAGGTTCTCCCGTGCCCAGCCGATGGCCCTGGCGGAGGCATCCACGGAGCAGACCTCCCGCGCACCACCGGCCAAGGCGTAGACGGAAAAAGCGCCGGAATAACAGAAAAGGTTCAGTACCCGCCGGTCCGCGGCATATTGTTGCAACAGCCGCCGGTTGTCCCGTTGGTCCAGAAAAAAGCCGGTCTTCTGCCCTGTCTCCCAATCCACCAGGAACGAAAGGCCGTTCTCATGGATCGTCCCGGGTCCTGCATGCCCGATCAGGTACCCGTTCGAGACGGTAGCCTGGTAGGGCTTCGGCAAAGTCTCCCTGCTTTTGTCATATACAGCGGCGATACGCCCGCCCGACACCGCCGGCAAGGCTTCCGCCACGGACATCCGGAACCGGTGCATACCGATCGTGTGGCATTGGATGACCGCCACCTCACCATATACGTCGATGATGAGGCCTGGCAGCCCGTCCCCTTCGCCGTGGACCCACCGGAAGGCGTCCGTACCGGGTCGCCAGGACAGTCCGAGGGATGCCCGGTAACGCAGCGCATCCTTCAGTTTGGCTGACCAGAACGCCTCGTCCAACGGCACCTTGGCGAATGAAAGCAGCCGGACTGCGATACTGCTGCCGCCCTGGTAATAGCCCAGGGCCAGGAACTCTCCGGAATGGGAAATGACCTCTACCGGGTCACCATCCGCCGGCTCCCCTTCCGTCCGGGCGATGGCACCGGAAAACACCCAGGGGTGGAAGCGGCGCACCGCCACTTCCTTCCCTTTTTTCAACATCACTTTTCCCATGCTTTGAATTTTGTGACCTGCCGGATAGCACCGCCTCACGCAGCCTTTCGGTCACGGAAAAAGATGGCGAAAGCCAGGAGCACGGCGGCGGATATGCCCGCCGGCACCAACCAGATCGAGAACCAGTCATGGCGACTGCCCGCCGCGTCGGCGTAACTGTCGTATACCGCCCCGGAGATGGAATAACCGATCAGCATGCCCAGCCCGTAGGTTGCCAAGGTGATGAGACCCTGTGCGGAACTCTTGAACTTCTCCCCGGCGAAATGGTCCGTATAGATCTGGCCGGTGACAAAGAAAAAGTCATAGCATATCCCATGCAGCAGGATACCGGTTATCAGCATCCAGTAACCCGCGTCATTGTCGCCGTAAGCGAAGAGGACATACCGCAGGACCCATGCGCCCATACCGACCAGCAGCATGTGCTTGACGCCCCATCGAACAAATAGCACCGGCATGAGGAGCATGAAGAGCACTTCCGACATCTGCCCCATGGATTGTTTGGAGGCGGCCGCCGTCACACCGATCTCATTGAGGAAAGGGTTGGCAAAGCTGTAGTAGAAGGCCAGGGGGATGCAGATGGCCACGGAAGCCAGGAAGAAAATCAGGTAGGAAGGGCTCCGTAGCATTCCGAGCGCATCCAGTCCCAGTATGTCGGCCAGGCTGGTCTTTTGGCCGGCCTTGGGCGGAGGCGTGTTCGGAAGGGTGAAGCTGAAGATGCCCAGGATGGCGGAAGCCGCAGCCGTCATGCGGAAAGTCATGTCCAGTGTGCCCTGTTTCTCCCAACCGGACCAGCCGATGTACAGTCCGGCGACAATCCAGCCCAAGGTGCCCAGCACGCGGATACCCGGGAACTCCTTCTGTGGATTCGCCATCTGCCGGAAGGAGATGGCGTTCACCAATGCGAGCGTCGGCATGTAGAGAATCATGTACAGCAGGAGCGCCGGATAGAACAGATCGAAACCGGTAGCGGAGGCGATATACCACATCAGGGCGGCACCTACCAGGTGCAGTATGCCCAGGATGCGCTGGGCCGCGAAGAAACGGTCGGCGATCAGGCCGATGATGAAAGGCGCGATGATGGCGCCCCAGGACTGTGTGCTGTAAGCCACTGCAATCTGCGAACCGTCCGCTTTCAGGGTGCTCCCCAGATAGGTCCCCATGGTTACGAACCAGGCGCCCCAGATGAAGAAGTTGAGGAACATCATGAAGGAAAGCTGAATCCGAGTAACATTTTTCATGATTTGGATGGTTTAAGGCCCTTTCCGGTCAGGCTGTCGGAACCGACCCCGTCGGACTTCCGCCGAAGCGCGGCAGTCCGTGCAACAGGTTGTGCACGCCAGGAAAACGAGCATCGTGTTCGCAGGACGGCAGCGGGACAGAAACCGATAGGGCTGGTCGGAAGCACGCCGGAAAGAACGCGGAGGCAAGGTAACAATTAGGAGGGGAATTTTATACCGGGCGGCGCAAAAGGTAAAGTCGGTCGGCGGAGGAGGAGGGATTGGGACGGTGCCGGGCAGCGGTTACCACCCGGCACCGTCAGGGGGCGGAATCAGAGTTCGCAACCGCCGGTGAAACCGGTGGCGTCGAAGGTGGTCTGCAGATAACCGACCTCGTTACCGTCGAAAGCTTCGATAATCAACCCGTTGGAGGTGCCGTTGCGGATGGGGCTGCAGTATTCGAAGAAGTAGTAGCTGTTCGCCTCGTTGTTGACGATGGAGGCAATTTGGGTGAACACGACGGACAGGTCGCCCACGGAAGCCGCCTGGAAGAAACCGTTACGGCCGATTCGGGACAGGTCGTCCGGGTTGATCTCATCGCCGACCCCCAGGGTGAACCAGGTGATTTCGTTCGGGGCGTTGTTGACGGCGGCGTAGGCGTCCGCCGTCAGGTAGCGGTTGGCGCGGTCTTCCCCATCGGTGAAGAGCACCACCGAAGCGGCGGCGGTGATATCCCGGCTGTCGAAGCCGGCCAGGATGTCTTCGGCGATGGCGGAAGCCTTGATGACGGCTCCGTAGAGGTCGGTGGAATTGTCCGAGCTGATATTGGGCGTGATGGAATTCACGGCGGCGCGAAGTTCGAAGATGTCGGAGGTGACCGGTTCGAGTTCATGCAGGACATCCTCCCCGTCGAACCACCAGATTCCCATCTGCTTGGACGGTTCCGGCGTGGCAGGCATGACCGATTCTATGAAATCGACGGCGGAAGCCTGCACTTGGGCCAGGGAAGACTGCAGCACGCTGCCGCTGAGATCCAGTAGCAGCAACGTGGTATGGTTGAAGACCTGCTCCCGGCCGGAAATTTTCCGCTTGGCTTCGAACCGGGAGATTTCCCGGTGGCATTTGTCGTTGATACCTTTTTCGAAGATCACGAAGTTGTCCTCCGTAAGGTAGCCGACCGGGTTGTCGTTGGCGTCCTGCACCTTGAAGAAGATGGACACCTTCGATGGCAATGCAATGTCGGGACCTTCCAGCAGGGTCAGCTTGAGCTGGTCCCGGTTCGGGGAGGTCCAGCAGTCGACCGGCTGGTCGTCATCTTTCTTGCAGGAAGGGATGAGGAGCAGCGGCATGGAGAGCAGAAGCAGGAAACGATTGATTTTCATATCGGATGGATTGGTGAAGAACGATGGCCGGCGGGATGTAGTCCGGCCCGCACCGCACGGGCGGCGACCTATGGAAGGAACGAACGGTTACGGCGGTTAAGTATGGGATGGATAAAAAAACGGAACATGGGTTCCGCCGGACCGACATCAGGGGACAAGAAAAAAGCCGCGGACCGATGTCCGCGGCTTTTTGACGGGTACCGGCTGAAGCCGGAAAAGCGGTTTGTCAACGGCCGCCGAGACCTTTGCTACCGGCGGGAACGCTTTCCTCGCTGGGTTTCGGATTGACCTTGCCCTTGATCTTGAGGGTGTGGGTCGGTGTGGCTTCATTGGTGGTCAGGGTCACCGTCTTTTGGAACGGGCCGATGCGCTTGGTGTCGTAGCGCACCTCGATGTTTCCGGTCTCACCCGGAAGAATCGGATCTTTCGGATAGCTCGGCACCGTGCAACCGCAGGAACCTTTGGCATTGCTGATGATCAGCGGGGCATTGCCGGTGTTGGTGAATTTAAAAACCCGCAGCGGTTCGGAATCCTGCAGGATCTCACCGTAGTCGACCTCCGTGGATTCGAATTTCATGACCGGACCTTCGGTGGATTGGGCAAACGCAGCGAAGGCCATGAGAGCGGTCATGGACAGGAGCAAGCTGAATTTTTTCATCAGTAACTTTTTTATGTTGAAAATGGATGTTGAAATGACAGGAGCAAAATTACCGAATCCCGCCTACAAAAACAAAAAGGTGGCGGAAAGGATTCCGTTAACGACATGTTAACCGCAACGGTCCGGACGTCTGTGGTAAGGTCCGCAAGCGTGGGCATCGTATCCGACATGATTTTACAATCTTGTCAGCCACGGGTTATTTGGCATGATTATCTGACGTTTATGTCATCAAGGAATTTGCCGGGACACGACCGGCCGCCCACTTGTCCGATGTACCCGCCACACAAAATACGACGACTGATCGGCAGGACTGTCGACCTAACCGCTTATCTTTGCAGCCGGTATTCCCATCCCATGGCTTCCCCCGCATCCCGAACATGACCTGCCGAAGACCTGACCCGACATCACCGGTGCGCATCCCCTGGCGGCAGACAACCCGTTTCAACCGGCAACCAAAAACATAATTTCTTGTTTTTGTATGTTTTTAGTGTTAACTTCGGCCTGAGGCAACATTTTGCTTCAATAAAAGAACATTATTTTCCTTATCATCATATTCTTTCACCTCATCATCAGCAAAAAAAGCATCACAAGGTATGATAGAGCAACTCACCAAGGGAGCCAAGGGCATGCAGGAAGGTCAGCAGGATGAAAGCTACCGGCAGCAGGTCCTGGAGGATTATTGGATTTGCTGTGTCAGCCGGGAAGTGAGTATCCAGGGAAGGAAGGAAGTGTTGGGCGGAAAGGCGAAGTTCGGGATATTCGGGGATGGCAAGGAAGTGCCGCAGGTCGCGATGGCACGTGCCTTTCGGCAAGGAGACTGGCGGTCGGGATACTACCGGGACCAGACCTTCATGATGGCTTTGGGACTGGCGACGGTGGAGCAGTTCTTCGCCCAAATCTATGCGGATGCCGAAAACGACCCCTGGTCGGGCGGCCGCCAGATGAACAGCCATTTCGCCACACCGTCTTTCGACGGGCAGGGAGAATGGCTGGAACAGAAGACCCAATACAACGTCTCCGCCGACATATCCTCGACCGGCGGCCAGATGGCCAGGGCCTTGGGACTGGCACAGGCTTCCCGGAAATTCCGTGATTTCCCCGGATTGGATCCCTACGCCCAATTCTCCTACAACGGGGAGGAAATCTGCTTCTGCACCATCGGGGACGCCTCCACTTCCGAGGGGGTCTTCTGGGAATCCATCAACGCAGCCGGCGTCATGCGGGTTCCGATGCTCATCTCCGTTTGGGACGACGGCTACGGCATATCCGTTCCCAAGAAAATCCAGACCACCAAAGGGAGCATTTCCGATGTGTTGGAAGGGTTCCGAGTCAACGAGTACGGGGAGGGTATCGATATCTACCGGGAGAAATGCTGGAACTACCAAGCCCTGGTGGCCCTGTACCGGAAGGCGGCGGACAAGACCCGCGCAACCCATATACCGGCGCTGATCCACGTCGAGGACTGTACCCAACAATTGGGACATTCCACCTCCGGATCCCACGAACGCTACAAATCACCGGAGCGCCTGCAGTGGGAAAAGGAATTCGATTGTCTCCGGCTCATGGGAAAGTGGATGGTCGAAACGGGATTGGCGACGGAAGACACTTTGAAGTCGCTGAGAGAGAAGGCGAAGGCCCATGTCAAGTCAGAACGGGAAAAGGCATGGAAAGCCTTCCAACAACCCATCCTGGCGAAATCCCGCGAAATGGAGGCCGTGTTCGACGCCCTCCCGAAGACCCATCCGGCCGCAGCCAGAATGCAGGAGCTTCGTGCGGAGCTGAAGTCCCTGCACCATCCGGTCCTCTCGGACATTTACCGGATCGGACGTCAGCTGTCGTACCTGTTCCGCCGCGAGCCGGTCCCCGCCGTCCTGGCCGACTTCCTTGGCAACCTGCGCGGGCAGGGGGAATCCAGATACCGAACCCACTTGTTCGCAAGTGGCAAATATGCCGCCCTCAACGTCCCGGTCGTACCGCCGGTCTACTCCGAACAATCCCCCATGAAGAACGGATATGAAGTGCTCAACACCTTTTTCGACAAAGCCTTCGAGAAGTATGCGAATTTCTTCGCCTTCGGCGAAGACGTCGGCAAGATCGGCGGGGTAAACCAGGCCTTGATGGGACTGCAGGACAAGTACGGCGAAAAAAGGATCTTCGACACGGGCATCCGGGAATGGACCATCATCGGACAGGCCATCGGCATGGCGATGCGAGGACTGCGACCGATGGCGGAAATTCAATATCTCGACTACCTGATCTACGGCCTCGAACCGCTTTCCGACGACCTCGCCACCCTCCGCTACCGCAGCAACAACCTGCAGCGCGCACCAGCCATCATCCGAACACGCGGCCACCGCCTGGAGGGCATCTGGCACTCCGGATCACCCATCGGCATGATATTGAATGCCTTGCGTGGCATTTACGTACTGGTGCCCCGCAACTTCGTCCAGGCGGCCGGTCTTTACAACACCATGCTTCACTCGGAAGACCCGGCCCTTGTCATCGAATGTCTCAACGGATACCGGCTGAAGGAGCAGATGCCGGACAACATCGGGGAGTTCACCGTTCCGATCGGCGTCCCGGAAGTCCTCACAGCGGGAACGGACCTGACCTTGGTCACCTACGGGTCCTGTGTCCGCATCGCCTTGCAGGCGGCGGATCGGCTGCTGGCGGACGGCATATCGGTGGAAGTGGTGGATGTGCAGACCCTCCTGCCCTTCGACCTCGAACATCGTATCCTGGATTCCCTTAAAAAAACAAACCGCGTGATGTTCCTGGACGAGGACGTGCCTGGTGGCGCATCCGCCTACATGCTACAGGAAGTGCTGGAAATCCAAGGCGGATATCGGTACCTGGACAGCCCGCCTGTCACCATCACCGCCCAGTCTCACCGGCCTCCTTACGGATCGGACGGCGATTACTTCTCCAAACCGAACGCCGAGGACATTTACGAGGCTGCCTACCGGATGATGGGGGAATCCTTTCCGGACAAATTCCCGGGCTGAGCCGACGAACGGCCCGGTCCGCACAACCATTGTGTCTTTGGGATGTTCTTTTTGTGACGGAGGGGTGAAGGCGTGCCTCGCATCCATGCCCTGCCGCCGTATCACTCCCATCTTTTACCGGCATCGCGGCTCCATCCACGCCGCCGGTCCCTCACCGGCCTGACAGCGGGCCGTGCCGGCCCCGGGGGTTCACACAAAGTGTCCGTGATGCTGTTGACGCTCCTACTGACGCTTGCCATATACACCTTGCTGGCAAGCTGTCCTTCCCGCAGGTACTTGCTATCTGTCATTCCGTGTGCAGGCCCTCAGCCCATCCGGCACATCCTGCCAGGTCGGGCTCCTGTGATAAGCTTGCCCTTGCCGGGCAAACAGGTGCGCCATTGCCGACTTCGTTCCCGGACCGGCAGTTGGACCGTGGCCGTCCATCAGGACCTGCGTTCGGTGGAGCGGGAATGGCGCGCCTTGGCGGATCCGAAAGACCTGTTCCTTTCCGTGCCTTACCTTCGGGCATTGGAAGCGAGCAGACCGGCCAACCTGAATTTCAGATACCTGTTGTTTCACGAAGCAGGACGGCCTGTCGGGCTGGCCTATTGCCAGTTGCTGACTTTGCATCCGGCCCGCCAGATATCCTTGTCCGCCCTGCTGTCGCATTACGCCCGGCATCCTTTTCGCAAATGGATGCTCCGCCTGGCGATACCGACCTTGTTGGACAAGGAATACCACGTGCTGGTCTGTGGGAACATGCTGCTCACAGGGTCGGCCGGCTTCCGTTTCGAATCCTGCCTGTCGGATGAAACCGCGACGGATATGTTGTCCCAAGGTCTCGCCAGTGTGCAGCAGCTGCTGCGCCAGGAAGGCGTTCCGGTCCTCGCCTACCTGGTCAAGGACGCTTCGGCGAAAGCTACCGCTTCCCTGCCCTTTCGGACGTTCGGCTTCCGGACCGTCCATTTCCAGCCTAACATGGTACTGCCTTTCGATCCCGACTGGCGTTCGATGGAAGATTATGTTCGGTCACTCAGTTCCAAGTACAGGGTTCGCTACAGAAAAGCCCTACGACAGGCATCCTCGCTTGCACTGCGGGAACTTGACCAGGACGAGATAGTCCGTTTGCAACCCCGTATGATGGAGCTTTTCCGATCGGTGTCCATGCGACAGGATTTCAACCTGTTGACCTTGGGCGATGATTATTTCGCCAGCCTCAGTCGCCACCTGGGCGACCGCTTCCGCGTGTTCGGCTATTTCTCGGAACCGGCGACGCTCGCAGGTTTTTTCACCTTGCTCCGGCAGGGTGACGAACTGGAAGGGCATTTCCTCGGTATGGACCAGGACATCAACCGGAAGCACCAGCTGTACCTGAACATGCTTTACGAGATGATCCGCATCGGCATCGAATGCGATGCCAGTGGAATCCATTACGCACGGACAGCGCCGGAAATCAAGAGCACGGTGGGAGCGGTCCCGCAAATCCTTTGCAACCACCTGAAAATCCATCACCCGCTGCTGCATACCGTCTTCCCGCTGCTGCTGAGACTGCTGATGCCGCCCAGACCCTGGGTGCAACGCAACCCCTTCCGGTCCGACCTGCCCGGTGCTGTGCCGCCGGAACAGCCGCAGGGCCAGGCTTGACTCAGGCGTCCTTTTTTCCAATCCCCACGCAAACAATACGCAAGGATACGTATATTGCCTTCGTTTAGCCACCGGTGACGGGCGGGTGGAATTCTTCGTCGTCCGCTCGCCTACCGTGTAAGGCAGGCCGTGGGGGCGAGCAGAACCGAAAGCACCGCCACCCGGGCGACCTGTCCGGCTGCGACGGTCGGTCATCCATTTGTCAGCGGCATACCAATTTCACTTCCGCCAAAGGAAAAACCATGATGGAATTCCTGCAACCCATTGTCACCTTCCTGAAAGAGCGTTTCAACCTGTCGGAAGACCGGGTGAACGAGGAACAGGTCGTCCAGGAAATCCGACGGGCGGTGGAGTTCAAGGGTGTGAACGTATGGGTGTTGATTTTCGCCATCATGCTCGCTTCCATCGGGCTGAATGTGAACTCCACCGCCGTGATCATCGGTGCGATGTTGATTTCCCCTCTCATGGGCCCGATCGTGGGAATCGGGTTGGGTGTGGGAATCAGCGACTTGGAGCTCATCAAGAAAGGTGCGAAGAACCTGGCCATCATGGTCGTCATCAGCGTGTTGACATCCACCCTGTACTTTCTGGTCAGTCCTTTGCAGTACGCCCAGTCGGAACTCCTCAACCGAACCACCCCGACCGTATACGACGTGTTCATCGCCTTTTTCGGCGGCTTGTCCGGCATTGTCGCCACATCTTCCCGCGAACGTGGCAACGTGGTGCCCGGGGTAGCCATCGCCACCGCCCTCATGCCGCCGCTGTGTACCGCCGGATATGGCCTCGCGACCGGTACCCTGCGCTATTTCGCCGGCGCGTTCTACCTCTTCAGCATCAATGCGGTGTTCATCTGCTTCTCCACCCTGCTGATAGTGCGGTTCCTCCGTTTCCACGAAGTGAGTTTCGTCAGCCATCAGATGCGGCAGCGGGTCCGTACCGCCATCTGGGTCATATTGGCCGTCATCGTGATTCCCAGCACCTTCATCGCCCGGAAACTGGTTCTCAAGTCTATTTTTGAAAAAAAGGTCGGCGAATTCGTCCACCAGGAATTCCGCTTTGCGGAGACGGACGTCATCAAGTTCGAAAGCAACTACGACCCCAAATCAATTTCCATCTCGCTGTACGGGAGTCCGCTCGACAGCAACACCATCGACAACCTGCGACAACAGCTCGCCACCTACGGGTTGGAACAGGTGGCGCTCCACATCAAACAGAACGAGAACCTGCTGGATGCGGAGGATATCCGCTCCCAGGTCATGCAGACCTACCTGGAAATCAACCTGGACAGCATCCGCAGCAAAGACCAGCGGATCGCGTTGCTCACAAACGAGCTGATGCGCTACCGCATGCAATCCTACCCTGCCGACAAAATCGCCCTCGAAGCCAGCAGCCTCTTCCCCGCCATCGATGAGTTCAGTCTTCAGGCTGTGGTCAATTACGACAACAAAGGGATCGCCATCGACACCTTCCAATTGGCCTTGGTGAAATACAACAAGCGACCGAGCGCCCAGCAACTGGAAACCTTCCGCAACTGGCTGAAGGTCCGTATCGATGCGGAACAACTCGAAATCATCGTTCAGTAGGCCCCGGCAGATCGGAAGGCACTCCTGCTGACTTGTCCACCGAATAAAAATACAATGAACGTGAAATCCTGCAACATCCTATTGGCGGCCTTCCTGCTGCTGACCGCCGCCTGTTCCGACAACCGCATCCAATCCCAGCCGGAAACCGCGGCGGAGAAGGATGCGCGGATGAACTGGTGGCGGGAAGCCCGATTCGGAATGTTCATCCACTGGGGGCTGTATGCCGTCCCGGCGGGGGAATGGGCCGGTGTGACCAATTACGGCGAATGGATCCGCAACAACGCCAAAATACCCTTGGATGTATACGACCAGTTCCGGGAACAGTTCAATCCGACTTCGTTCGATGCCGACGAGTGGGTCCGTATTGCCAAGGATGCCGGCATGCAATACATCGTCATCACGACCAAGCACCACGACGGATTCTGCCTATTCGACAGCGGGGAAACAGCATTCGACGTCCGGTCGACTCCTTTCGGACGCGACATCATCGCCGAACTGGCCGCCGCCTGCGCAGCCCAGGGCATCCGGCTGGGCTTCTACCATTCCATCATGGATTGGCATCATCCGGATTATCTTCCGCGCCGAACCTGGGAGACCGACCGTCCGACGGAAGGAGCCGACTTCGACCGGTATGTACAGTACATGAAGAACCAACTCGGGGAACTCTGCCGGAATTACGGCGAGGCACCCGCCATCCTCTGGTTCGACGGGGAATGGGAGAGCACCTGGACGGCAGACCGTGGTATGGACCTCTACCGGTACGTCCGAAGTCTGAAGCCGGACATCCTCGTCAACAACCGGGTCGGCAATGCACGGGAAGGCATGGCCGGACTGACCCGGGAAGGCGAATTCGGCGGGGATTTCGGCACACCGGAGCAGGAGGTCCCCGCCAGCGGCATACCCGGTGTGGATTGGGAAAGCTGCATGACCATGAACGAAAATTGGGGGTACAACCGGGTGGACAAGAATTTCAAATCCGTCAATACCCTGCTGCGTCATCTTGTCGACATCACCTCCAAGGGCGGCAACTTCCTGTTGAATGTCGGACCGACGGCGGAAGGATTGATACCCGCCGAAAGTGTCGAACGGCTGGCGGCCATCGGTCGCTGGACCCGCGCGAACGGCGAAGCGGTCTATGGTACCACCCCGGCCCCCTTCGACCATTTTACCTGGGGCAGCATCACCCAACGCCGCACGGAACAGGGCGTCCGCCTGTATCTTCACGTCTTTGACCGGCCGCAATCCGGCACCATCCGGCTGAACGGTATCCGCAACGATGCGGCAGCCGTCTTCTTCCTGGCCGACGCCGAACGTGCCCAACCGGAATGGTTCCGGGAGGAAGATGCCGTCGTCGTCCGGCTCCCGGAATCGCTGCCGGACTCCCACGTCTCGGTGGTCTGCCTGGACCTCCTCGGGGCGCCGGATTACTACCTGCCCCCGGTCGTCCGCGCCCCAAGGCATGGTTTTGTCTCGGAATGTCAGGTAACGATGGAGGTGCCGGCCTCGCCGGACATCCACATACGATACACATTGGACGGGACGGTCCCGCATGCGGGCAGCGATCGGTACACCGGGCCGCTCATCCTCCGGAACACCAGCCTGATAAGAGCCAGGGCCTTCCGGGCGGAAGACCCTGTGAGCGGAACAACCGACCAGTCCGTCGCCCGCCTGGAACCGCAACCCGCCTCCGGCGAACATGCCTTGGCGCCGGGATGGACCTACCGCTATTTCGAAGGCATGTGGAACACCCTTCCCGATACGGACAAGTTGCAAGCCGCCCGGACCGGCACGGTCAAAGGAACGGAAAGACCCGCCCTGCCGGCCGACGGGGAAGGATATGCGTACGAGTACCAAGGCTTTGTGGAGGTACCGGAAACCGAGGTGTACACCTTTCATCTCCGCTCCGACGACGGCAGCCGCCTGTGGGTCGACCAGGCGCTCCTGGTGGACAACGACGGCGCGCATGGCGCCCGGACCGTCAGCGGGTCGGTCGCGCTCGCCGCCGGCAAGCATGCCATCCGCCTCCTGTACTTCCAAGCCACCGGCGGAAGCGAACTGGACCTGAGCTGGGAATCGGCACGAATAGCAAAAGTTGCGATACCGGAAAATGCCTGGTTCCATGTTCCAGTGAAATGATCCGGTTGATTATTGTCAACCGCCGGCATGACCCGGATCATGCCGGCCGGCGGAGGAAATGGCGTAGTTTGCGGTTCAACAAATCATTATCCATATGGCAACGCAGACCAAATCCCTACGCACCAGCGACCTCCACTTCGAAAACAAGTATTGGCTGAACGAACTCAAATTCGCCGCCAGCGAACTGTTGCTATTCCAACAGTACCTGGAACGGTTGGCCAAACAGGAAGGACCGGTAGCCTTTTTCGCTCAGATCGAACAATACCAAAACCAATTCATCCGGGAGAAGGAAGTCATCGACATCATACTGCACGATATCCGTCGCAATGAACAGAGATTGGCGGAATTCACGCGCAACCATCCGGTCACTTACGACCTCTACGAAATGGACGACCATGACGATCTCCGGGACGGCATGGACCGCTTCCGCAAGATATTCGGGGAATTAAAGACCAACTTCTTCCACTTTTACTACCAGCAGCGGGAAGCGGCCTGACCCACCGGATGCCTCGCCGGCCATGGTCGCCACCCACAACCGACAAAACGGCGCCGTCGTACAGACAGCGCCGTTTTGATTTTCCATCCGACCGACCGAAACGGTACTTCCGGGGGCGAGCGGATGGAAAAATCACCGTCGACCACACCGGCCGGTTCCGATTGGAGCACAAAGTGCTTACCTTTGATTTCAAACGGTCACCATCCCAAGCGGATGTATCCTACCAAACCTGTTCATGACCGGCAGGACCTCCGCCGCAGCTGGAATTCTGTGGCCGCCGCATCATGACCGACCGCCTGTCCAAAAAATAAGCGCACATGACCCGCATCCAACAAGCCTGGTTGACCGCCATAATGATCGGCCTCTCTCCTTGCCTGTCCGGCGCACAAACCATCCAACTTCCCGCCGGCTTCGCCGCCGTCCAGCTGGCGACCGGCCTGGATCCCGTCGGCATGGCCCTGCTGCCGGACGGCCGGCTGCTGTTGGTCGAGAAATACGGCCGGGTCCTGCTGGTCAAGGACGGGGTGCTTCAGCCACAGCCTTTCTTCGAATTGGAAGTGGACAATTTCAGCGAACGCGGCCTGCTCGGCATCGCCGTCGACCCGCAGTTCGACAGCCAGCCTTACGTCTACCTGTATTATACCGTCCCGGAAGAAAAACACAACCGTGTCGTGCGGATTACCGTGGCCGGTGATTTCGGCATACCGGGCAGCATGGTCACTTTGCTCGACCTCGACGAGCTGAGCGGCCCTTACCACAATGCCGGTGCCATGTCGTTCGGTGCGGACGGTCTCCTCTACATCGCTGCGGGGGACGGTACGAACGCCAGCAACGCACAAAGTCTCTCTTCCCTGTTGGGCAAAATTCTCCGGATCCAACCGGACGGCGGCATTCCGACCGACAACCCGTTCTATGACATCGCCGAGGGGAAGTACCGGGCCATCTGGTCCATGGGACACCGCAACCCGTTCGCCATGACCGTTCAGCCGGGAACCGGCAGGATATACACCACCGACGTCGGTAGCGACAAGTTCGAGGAAGTGAACGAAATCACCAAGGGTGCGAACTTCGGCTGGCCGTCCGTCGAAGGATTTCTCGACGGGGCGACACCACCGGACAACTACCGCGACCCCCTCTATGCCTATGACCACAGCGAAGGATGTGCCGCGGTCGGCATCGCCACCTATGACCCGGTGGAGCCTGTTTTCCCGCCGACATACCATGGCCAACTTTTTCTGACGGAACATTGCAAGGGCAAGATGTGGGCCATCGACCCGCAAACCGGGAACGCCACCCTGTTTGCCAGCAACCTGAACACACCCGTCGGGATCCTGACCGCCCCGGACGGATCGCTCTATCTGCTGGACCGAAAGGGAACCGGTACCGATTATGCGACCAACAGCGGGTCCTTGTGGCAGATCCTCTACACCGGCAGCGACGCCCCCTTCATCTCTCTGCATCCGCGGATGGAGCTGACCCCCGTGGGGGAAGATGTCCCTTTGCAGGTGGCGGCGCTCGGAGAAGCGCCCCTGACCTACCGTTGGCAACGGGACGGGCAGGACATCCCCGGCGCCGACGGGCCGTCGTTCGTATTCGAGAACCCGGTCCTGGCGGACAGCGGCAGCCTGCTCCGTTGCATCGTCGAGAACAGCCTTGGCGCCGATACCAGCCATGCCGTCCTCCTGCGCATCACCAGCAACCAACGACCGGTGCCGCAGATCATCAGTCCGGCGGCCGGTGCGCACTACCGAGCAGGAGACATCCTGCAGCTGACCGCCGTCGCCACCGATCCGGAGGACGGCCCCCTGCCGGCACATACCGCCCGCTGGCGCGTCGATTTCCATCACGACAGCCACTCCCATCCGGCCTTCGGACCTGTACAGGACGGCTGGGAAACCTATTTCTCCATCCCGCAGATCACGGAGGTGGCACCCACTGTCTGGTACCGCATCTACCTGACCGTAACGGACCAACACGGCCTGTCCAGTTCCATCACACGGGACGTGATGCCGGAGCTGACCGAAATTCGGCTCCACTCCGAACCGCCCGGCTTCCCGGTGTATGTTGACAACCACCGATATAGTACCCCGGATACGATTTTGAGTGTGGTTGGGGTATACCATGAAATTCGTGCCCCGAAATCCCACCAAACCACCGATTCGCTCTATCTGTTCGACCGTTGGGTCGACGGCTCGGCCGAACCCTTCCGGTTCGAGGCGCCCACGGACCAAGGACTGACCTTCCGTTCCGCCTACCGGCCGGCAAGACCCAACGGCCAGGGAGAAGGACTGCGCGGCACCTATTACGACCGGACCAGCAGCGCCTATTACGACTTCGAGAAGGAACAGCCCCTGCTCACCCGCATCGATTCCCTTATCAGTTTCGATTGGGTTTACCAGTCGCCGGACAACCAACTCTTCGGACACGACAACTGGCTGGTCCGCTGGGAAGGAGCCATCCAACCGTTCTTCGACGAACGGCTGGACTTCCATGTCTATGCCGATGAAGGGGTCCGGCTGTACGTGGACGACAAGAAGCTGATCGACGTCTGGTATACCGACCCGAACCGCGAACACGAAGCATCGATTTACCTGTTGGGCGGGGTCAAATATCCTATCAGAATTGACTTTTTCGAAAGTGTGGCCTTGGCTTCCCTGCGGTTGAGCTGGAGTTCGGACCGGCTGGAACGGTCCGTCGTGCCCACCTCGCAACTGTTCCCGGACTATGTGCCGGATACCACGGTCACCGACGCCGCTACCGTACAATACTGGCCCAACCCGGTCACGGATGTCCTGGAACTGCAATGGCTGCAAGCTAACACCTCGGAAACCACCCTGAGCTTATACGACGCTGCCGGAAGGTTGCTTCGGAACAGGATTTTTCTAGCAGGCCCCGGGTACCTGCGTGCTAGCCTGGACATGGCCGCCTTCCCGAGCGGCCAGTACCTGGTCCGGATTCATGGTGCGGATATCCGACAGAGCTTCTGGGTCAACAAAACATAGCCGGGGGCCGGTCACCCGTTGGGACCTAAAGCGCAGGAAATATGGATTTCACGGAAAAAAATGTGCTGATAAGCGGCGGCACCCGCGGCATCGGTCTGGCGACAGCCAAGGCCTTCGCCGCGGCGGGCGCAAAGGTCTGCCTGAATTACCGGCAGGATACCGAATCGGCCAGACAAGCGATGCGGACATTACCAGGCAGCGACCACCTGGCCATCCGTGCCGACCTGACCGATCCCTCCGCAGCGGAACAGCTGGTGGAGGCGATGGCCAGTCATTTCGGGCGTATAGACGTGCTGGTGAACAACGCCGGCATCTACCTGCCCCACCCGGTCCGGTCCTCCACATTCGGAGAATGGCAGGAAGCCTGGCAGCATACAATGGCTGTCAATCTAATAGCGGCCGGAAACCTTTGTTTCCTGGTCGCCCGCCAGATGATCCGTCAGGGATCCGGTGGCCATATGGTGAACGTATCTTCCCGGGGTGCCTTCCGCGGGGAACCTGGTTATACGGCCTACGGCGCCAGCAAGGCAGGACTGAACGCCATGAGCCAGTCGCTCGCACAGGAGCTGGCCCCGCATGGGATCTACGTCAAGGTGGTGGCACCGGGATTTGTGGAAACCGACATGACAAAAGCCATACTGGAAGGACCGATGGGAGATGATATCCGGGCACAAAGCCCGCTGCACCGTGTCGCCACCGCGGAGGAAGTGGCCTCGCTGATCCTGTTCCTGGCAAGCGGAGAATCCGCCTTCCTGACCGGCGCGGTGGTTGACATCAACGGTGCGTCCTATCTTCGGACCTGAGCGGACGGTGTATTCAGACGTCGGACGAATCCGCCTCCCGGACCATCTCCCTGATTTCGTCCACCCGGATATCCAAGTGGGAGGAATCCAAAATGCAAGCTCCGTTCCGGATCAACAAAATCTGCGGCGATTCATGGTATACATGGAACCGTTGTGCGATTTCATCTGACAATGCCCGGAAGGTTATCAGGTCCAGGTAGTACGGTAACAACTCATTCTCGGAAAAGTCCCAACCGGATTCCAGCCGCATCTTAGCCAGTGAACTGATGCTGCAGCGGGTGGAGTGCTTGAAGATGAGACAACAGTTCTTTCGGGACCGGGCGACCAAATCCTCCAGGCCTGCGAGGCTGTCGAGGGTTATCCAATTCATAGGGATGGTTGTTGGAAGCTGTTCCGGCAGCCGCTTCCCGGATTGGGAGCGAAGCAGGCCGCCTCTGACGGCTTGCGAGGACCGGGATTTGTCGAACGAGGCGTACTGCCCGTTCCCCGGAGGAGTGCGCATGCTTCAGTGCGACCGGTCGGCGCAGCGGACGAAGAACCCCGGATCACGTGGGTCCGGTCAGGCGCTTAAAAAATTCGAACCTGCGGAAGACAGGTTCAGTTCGTGGAAACCTTGAAGTTCGTCGGGCAACCGTAGCCTTTGTTGCAGGCGGTGAAGCTGCCTGCGACAGCCGTGAGGACCAGCAGGAGAAGGAGGTGTTTCAACAAGTTCTTTTTCATCGTTTGACGGATTGTATTAGTTTTGGTTCAGCATCCTGGAGAACAACCGGCGGCAGTTGAAAGTTCGGAGGCGGGACCAGGTTTACGGGGCTGTGCGGCAGGCAGGGACTGTTGGTCGGCAGCCAGCACACAAGATGATTTAAATCATGTAACGACCGTATTCCTTGGTTATTTCAACGCATCCGATAAATTTGCTGCAAATATAGCTACAAAGGAATGCTTCTTCCGCATACAGGGCAAAAGAAGCTTCGCCCGAGATGACGGTATTTTCCCCTTCGTTCCAGCCGGCCGCTGCACGGGAAGGATCATGACGGGTGGAAATGACCGGTCACCCGGCGAATGGCCAGGAGCGACACACCGGAGCGGAACACTGCAGCCAACCCGCCGTTACAATCAACAGCCCGCCAAATTTATCGTCCATCTACAGCAGGGGGCACCACACGCCGGTCGCCTGTCGAAACATTTCATCCAGCATGCATCGAAATCCCGACCTTCCGTTCCGAAAAATCCTGGTGGCCAACCGGGGTGAAATCGCCATCCGTATCTTCCGTGCCGCCACGGAGCTGGGTATCCGCACGGTTGCCATCTATACATATGAAGACCGTTATTCGCTTCATCGTCTCAAGGCGGATGAAGCCTATCAGGTAGGGGCGGACAACGACCCGCTGAAACCTTACCTGGATATCGACGCCATCCTCAAGGTAGCGGCCCGGCATGGAGTGGATGCCATCCACCCCGGATACGGTTTCCTTTCGGAGAACGTGGAGTTCGCCCGTCGATGCGCGGCGGCGGGTATTGTCTTCATCGGCCCCGATCCGGAGGTCATGGAAGCATTGGGTGACAAGATCCGTGCAAAGGCGGTGGCGGCCGGTGCCGGGGTGCCCATGATACCTGGCAGTGCGGATTTCAGCTCCGGGGAGGCGGTGTCGGAATGGGCCGGCAGAATAGGATATCCGGTCATTCTGAAAGCGGCGGCCGGCGGCGGGGGGCGGGGTATGCGGGTATGCCGCACCGAGGAGGAACTGCGACGGAACTATCCGGAGGCGGCCAAGGAAGCCCTGAATGCGTTCGGAGACGAAACCATCTTCCTGGAAAAGTTCATCGAAGCCCCCAAGCACATTGAGGTCCAGATACTGGGAGACAACCACGGCAACATCGTACACCTGTTCGAGCGGGACTGTTCCATACAACGGAGGTTTCAGAAAGTGGTGGAAATAGCTCCTTCCATCCGTCTTTCGGACGAGACGCGCCAACGGCTGTACCGACATGCCCTCCAGATTGCCGAGGCGGTCGGCTACAACAATGCCGGAACCGTCGAATTTTTGGTGGATGCGGCGGAATCAGCCTATTTCATCGAGGTGAATCCCCGGATACAGGTGGAACATACTGTCACCGAGGAAGTGACCGGCATCGACCTGGTACGGTCCCAGATCCTGATCGCACAAGGATATCGCCTGGATGACCCGGCCTTGCGAATCGGACAGCAGGAGGACATCACCTGCCAGGGATACGCCATCCAGTGCCGGGTGACCACGGAACGGCCTGCCCGGCAGTTCCAACCCGACTACGGCACCATCATCGCCTACCGCAGTCCGGCCGGGTTCGGTATCCGCCTGGACGGGGGGAATGCCTATGCAGGGTCTCAGATATCCCCCTATTTCGACAGTCTCCTGGTGAAGGTGACCGCCTGGGGACGGACATTCACCGGGGCTGCGGAAAGACTATACCGCGCCTTGCTGGAATTCCGTATCCGGGGAGTCGAAACCAACATCGGGTTTTTGGAGAACCTGATCCAACACCCCGGATTCAGAGCGGGAGCGGCGACGGTCAATTTCATATCGGAACATCCGGAACTGCTGGAGATGCCGGTCCGACAGGACCGTGGCACCAAGTTGCTTCGTTTTTTGGCCGATGTCATCGTCAATGGCAACCCTGACATTCCGAAAGGCAAGCTGGAAGGGCGGGAGCGGCCGCAGTTCCGGCGGCCTGTGTTGCCAGGTTCCCGCCAGGTGGCGTCGGTGACGACCGCGGTGCCTTATGAGACTTTCTCCGTAAAGAAGGCCCTGCCGGCCGCCCCCCAGGAGCATCCTTTCCTGCCGGGCACCAAGCAACGGCTGGCAGAATGGGGGCCCGATCGATTCGCCGCCTGGCTGCGGGCGGAAAAACGGATCCACTTCACCGACACCACCTTCCGGGATGCCCACCAATCCCTGCTGGCCACCCGGATGCGGACATTCGACATGCTGCAGGTGGCGGAACAATACGCCCGGCTGCATGGCGACCAAATCTTCAGCATGGAGGTCTGGGGGGGTGCGACGTTCGACGTAGCGATGCGATTCCTGCGGGAATGTCCCTGGCAGCGGTTGGAGAGATTACGGGAGGCCTTGCCAAACACCCTTTTGCAGATGTTGCTGCGGGGCACCAACGCCGTCGGATATACCGCCTATCCCGACAACCTTGTCCACCGGTTCATCGAGGTCGCAGCGGAAAAAGGCATCGACCTGTTCCGTATTTTCGACAGCCTCAACAATGTGGACGCCATGCGCAACAGCATCCGGACCGTCCGCGAGGCCACTTCCTCCCTCGCAGAGGCCTGCATCTGCTATACGGGGGACATCCTCGACCCGGAAAGGCCCAAATACCACCTCGGATATTATGTGGACATGGCCCGCAGACTCGAGGACGAGGGTGCGCATATATTGGCCATCAAGGATATGGCCGGCCTGCTGAAACCGGCCGCCGCCTCCCTGTTGGTCTCCACCCTACGGGAACACATCTCCATTCCGATCCATCTTCACACCCATGACACACCGGGCATCCAAGCCGCCTCCTACCTCCAGGCCATCGAAGCGGGGGTGGACGTGGTGGACGTAGCCATCGCCAGCATGTCCGGCCTGACCTCCCAGCCGAATTTCAACTCCCTGGTCGCCGCCCTGCAAGGCCATCCTCGTGAAAACCCGATCGACCTGAAATCCCTGAACGCATTTTCCAACTACTGGGAAGCCGTACGGACTTTGTATTTCCCCTTCGAAAGCGAACTGCGGGCCGGTACCGCCGAGGTTTACGAACATGAAATTCCAGGCGGCCAATATACCAACCTGCGCCCGCAGGCCCGTTCGCTCGGTTTGGAGCATAAGTTCGACCGCATCAAGGAAAACTACCGGGATGCCAACTTCCTGCTCGGCGATATCGTGAAAGTGACCCCCAGCTCCAAAGTGGTCGGGGACCTTGCCCTCTTCCTCACGGCCAATGACCTGCGGCCGGCCGATGTCTTCACCCGCGGCCGACAGCTCGCCTTTCCGGAAAGTGTCAAGGCCTTGCTACGCGGAGAACTGGGGCAAGTACCGGGCGGCTTTCCCGAAGCCTTCGCCCAAGTGGTCCTGAAAGGGGAAAAGCCGCTGGAAGGCCCGGCGAACGCCCATCTCGAACCCATCGATTTCGACACGGCCTTCCCCCTTTTCCAGGAAAGGTTCGGTCAGCACAATGGCATGCAGGATTTTCTATCCTATCTGCTCTACCCCAAGGTGTTCGAATCCTTCCATACACACCGCCAGGAATACGGGGATGTCAGCAGGCTGCCGACCGCCATCTTTTATTACGGCCTCCAGACGAACGAGGAGGTGCTGATAGAAATCGCGGAAGGCAAAACCCTCCTGGTCACTTATCTCAACATGACCGAACCGGACAACGCCGGCAACCGCGTCATTTTCTTCCGTTACAATGGCACCACCCGTTCCATCACCGTGCGCGACAGCCGCGTACAGTCGCAGGTGGTCCGCAACAAGAAAGCGGAAAATCCCGGAGAAGTGGCGGCGCCACTGCAAGGTAACCTCGGACAGATCCTGGTGGCACCCGGCGATGTGGTCACCATCAACCAGGCCTTGTTCACCATCGAAGCCATGAAAATGGAAACGACCGTCACCGCTCCCATCGCCGGGACAGTGACCCAAGTGTTCCTGCAGGAAAAAACAATGGTGGAACAAGGGGATGCCGTCCTGGAGGTGGCATGATATTTATATCTCATGTTTACCTGATTTGCTGTCAGGATTCATTCAATACAAAACCACCGAACAATGAAAAAACCGGGTATTTTACTCTCCGGAGCGCTGCTCGCCTTGCTCCTCTCCTCCACTTCCTGCCAACAGGATGGCTGCGAACTGACCGGCGGCTCCTGGAAGGCCGTCTCCACCGACGTCGCTTCCGACAAACTCCGACCCTCCATGGTCGCCTTGACACAGGCTGAGATCCTCAACACCAACTATACCTTCCGGCCTGACGGCTCCGTCGTGCAGACGGGCTCGTCCGAATCACCCGAACCAAAGACGGGAACCTGGAAATGGAGAGACGGGGAGCGCACCCGCATCGACCTTTCCTTCGCGGGATACCAGGACGAATCCTACCTGGTGAAATCCTGTTCGGAAGGATCCCTGGTACTGGCCCAGCGGATTCCGCAGGATACCACCCAACCGGCGCTGTTGTCCATTGAAACCGTTTTCCAACGGGCGGAGTGAGTTTGTCCAGGCCGGTGGGACGGACCTAGTGGCCGGCCTACCGGCCGTCTTCGCCCCACCCGCCCGACCTCCATGTTATTTTTTTATTCGACATCTGAATCTATAAATCCAATAGAGGCAAAGTGTAAGAGTATCAAATTTTCCTTCGGATAAGTCGTCCGCATTCCCGAAGGATCAATTTGGCTTCGTTTTTGGAATTTCTCTACCGTTGACATGATGTTCCCTCCCTACTGGATCCCCCCCCAGCAGTTCGCTCAATCATCGTCCGATTCATGCGTCTTTGACGGCAGGTAATCACTGCCGTCCTTTGTTCCGACCGTATCCGGCAACCGTGTAACAGTTGGAGCCGCCCGCAATCCCTTGCCTCGTGTAGGATAAGGTGGCGAGTGGTCATTCCAATGGTGTGGACGGACCGGGTGCGTGGTTCATCCGGCATCGCCGGGCGTTTAGCCAACGTATTGTATGAAAAGGTTTTTCAGGCATGCGGAGATGGCGGGCCAAGCCTAATTTGAAGAACATATCCAATCATAATTACTTCTATTGAGACCCAGGTTCGCGGCGTTGGGATCAAGATACCCAGAAGCGACAGGCAGCCTGGTGCTGCCGGAGTTTAAGCGCCAATTCCGGGAATTTTGAGGTTTCATTGACGGTGACACGAACCGGGATAAAGTCCCGGTGCGTTCACCGTTTTTTTTTTTTCTCAAAACCGGGCCGTGACCCCTCCCAACACGTTGATTCCGTAGGTAGGGTAGAACAACCATCTTTCCCGTTGGTTATTCAGCAGGTTGTTCAGGTCCAGGAACGCCCCGAAATGGTCGGCGAACCAGTATTCCGCCCCGAGACTGACATCATACAGACCGCCCAGGTTCTTCCAGCGATTGACACTTCCGCCACGAACATTCGAATAGACCCCGCTTTCCAGAAAAAGCTGGGCTTTGGTGCGCAGTTTTCCGTCCGCCGTAGCATAGCTGCCGATCAGGTTGGCCTGGAATGCGGGCAGATGCCAAGCCTTGTACTCGTCCACCTTGTCGAAGATATTGTAGCTGAGGAAGCCGGTGACATCCAAACGTTCCAGGAAGGTCGCCTTGGCAGTGGCGGAGATATGGATGATGTTGACATCATCGTATGTGACGCGGAAGGTCTGGTCGAAGGGATCGGGATTCAAGGTTTCGGTGGCGCGGGCGACGAAGAGCGCGAGGTCGTTTGTCGGCTTGTAAGCCACCCGGGCGGAATATTCCATGGACCTGACCGCCCCGCGGACACCGGCGAACGCTTCGAAATAACGGGTGTTCCGGAGGATGTCGTCCTCCAGCGACGTATAAAGATAGGGGTTGTAGGTGGTGAGGTTGCGGAAATTGTTCTTTTGCAGGTCGCCGGACATACCGACGACGAGGGAGAGGAGTTCACCGGATAAGTTCAGCGTACATTCCAGGTCCGGAAAGAGTTCGAATTCATCCTTGTGGGAGACCAGCCGGCCACCGGCCCGCACTTTGAAGGTCTTGCCATGATAGGAGAAGGCCGGCCGCAGGGTGTAATTGTGGAGGTCCACCGCCGTCCGGAGGGTATCGTCGTACCATGAGAAGTCGGTGACCACCGCCAGGTCGAAGGAATGTTTTTCCCGGATCCACTTGGTACCTTCCGCCCTGAATTTGAATCCGGTTTCCCGGGCGGTGAACGCATCGCCCATCGTATAGAAATCGATGCCGGCCTGGTAATTGAAATCCGCGGCCGTAGGCACCCCGTTGAACAATTGGGCACCGAAGTCGAAAATGCCGAACTGTTGTCGGACAGCCTCCTTTTCCTGGGATCCGCCCCGATATGCGGGGTCGAAGTTGTAGCCGTAGTAACTGTAGCGGTTGGCGGTGTATCCCATGTCAGCCTGTACGGCAAAGCCCTGCGGAAAATAATAAGTGCCTTTTCCAGCGGCGCGGGTAGAGCCGAAAGCCTGGTTTTCGACGGCGTCGGAGGAGAAGTCCGCCGCATGATGAAAGAGATTGAGGCCGATGTCATAGGCCGTCTGTTTGTCTGGCCGGACGAAGGCATGATAAGAGCCTTCTCCATAGCGGCTGTTGGGCAATCCGCCGCCGAGCTTGCCGATGAACCGGTGGAGGTCGGCCACCTCGTCTTCGGACTTGAAGCTCACCGGTCGTATCCGGGGTGCCGGATACTGCACGGAGAAGCTTTTTTCCGGGACCCTGTAGTCCTGTGCCTGAATGGATGTGTCAAGCGGCAGGGGAACCGGTGTGAGGGAGTATTTTTCTGTTTCGGCCAGCTTGGCTTCGAAGACCTTGACCACCTGTACCTGCTCGGCCGGCAGATCCGTCTGGGCGGTCGCCAGGCAAGGCAATAACAGGAGGGGCAGCAGCCGGTAAGGATAGGAAGGCATCATTTGGGCAAAGATTTTTGAATGTCGAAAAAGAGGTTCGCAGCGGGCGGCGTCAGTTCCCCGAACCGTCGTCCATGAAATCGTTCTCTCTTTCCAATCGGCTTTCGCCGGCCTCCAACCTTTTCAGGGATTCCAGTTTTTGGCGGGCAGCTGGCAGGATGTCGTCGTCCTGGACGGAATAATTCTCGATGAGCAGTTCCAGCACCGTCCTGGCACTGAAGAGATCGTTTTGTTCCGCGTAGATATCCGACAGGAGCAGGATGCTCTTGCCTGCCCAGAAAGGATAATCAGCATTGGCGGTATTGTTTTGCATACATTGCTCCTTCGCCTTTTCCAGTTCGCGACGTTGGTAAAGGATCTGGGCGATGAGGTACCGGGCTTCTGCGGACTGTTCGTTATCGATCAGGGAGATGGTCTGCTCGAAGGAGGTGGCCGCGTTCCGATAGTCCTTTTTGTCGAAGGAAAGTTTGCCGGAGAAGAAGTGGGCGGTACTGAGTTGGGCATTGGTGGCGCCAGGGTTGTTCAGCACCTTTTGGGCGGCGGCGGCGACCGCATCCGGCTTGTCGAGGCGGTAGGCGGCATACAGCAGCCCGACCTGCGCCTCCAGTTTGTCGTCCGGGTCGGTGACGATTGCTTCCCAGCGGGAAAAGTACTGGAAGGCCCTTTCGAAATCCTGTTCGTTGTGGTACAGAATACGGGCGGCTTTTCCGACTGCATCCACGTAGTAGCGGCCCTGTTCTTTGTCAACCAACCAATCCAGGTCTTTGAGAGCCTGGGAATATTGTCTTTGCACCAGGAAGCTTTCGGCCCGATGGTATCGGGCTGCCTGGACGTGTATTCCGTTGGGATATTTTGCGAGATAATCGGAATAGGCGGATATGGCGCGGTCGTAATTACCGGACTCATATGCGGCTTCCGCTGCGGCGAAGGCGTTCTCGTCTTTCTGTGCATTGTCTATTTTGAAGCCGGGGACCGTTTCCAGGAAGCTGTTGAAGCCCTCCGGATCGCCGAGGTCCTTCAGGTAGATTTCCCGCAGCGCTGCCAAAGCGGCATCGGCTTCCGGTTTTTCCGGGCTATGGGAGAATACCTGCTTGTAGAAGTTGATGGCATACTGGGTATTCCCTTGGTTGTAGGCGATGAGCCCCAGGCGCAGCAGGGCCGCATTGAACAAAGGGGTATGGGGATATTTCTCCACCAGTCCGCGGAAGGCGTCCGACGCACGGACCATCTGGTTCATCTCCTGATACACCGTGCCCATCTGGTAATAGGCGTCATCCGCATAATCGGAAGCTGGAAATTTGGCGACGAGATCCTCGAGTGCCAGGATCTTCTCGGTGGTGTTTCCACGGAGCCCTTCGATGATGGCTTTTTGGTACAAGGCATATTCGAAACCGGGATAAGCCGCCTGGATGGCTTCGTCATAATACCGGATGGCATCCCGATATTGGTTTTTCTTGAACATGCAATCGCCTGCACGCAGGGTTGCATCGCCGAGTATGCCATCCTTGACCTCTTTGTTGCGGATGGTCCGACGGTTTCGTTTTATACCGGCCACCGCATCCTGAAAGTAGCTTTGGGCCGTGGTGTAGTTCCCCTTCTTCAGATAGTTGTAGCCCTGGAGGTAATTCGCTGTGAAAGGAGACGACTCCTCCGGCAGGTTCCGGACGGATTTGGACAGGGTGAGGAACTGGTTGAGGTAATCGATGCTGCGATTGTAATCCTGGCGCTGATGGAGCACATCCCCCAACCAGAAAAGGGACAGCGCCTTGATTTCCTGGTTCACAGCGGTCTCGAGGGACTTTGAAAGCGCGCTGGCCGCTTCATTCAGCTTGCCGTCCTTGGCGTACTGCATGCCTTGCCGGTAAAGGACCTGCTGATAGGCCTCCTTGAGTTTGGCGGTCTTGTTGGGAATGGCCTCCAAGGTGCCGACTGCTTGTCCGTAATCGCGGATGCTGAGGAACAACTGACCCATCAGCGACTGAGCCTCCCCATAGTAACTGGAGGAGGGGCCGAAGGATTGCAGGGCTGCCAGGGCTTCCTTTTCAAAACGGAGTTCGTAGGAAAGTTTCGCGAAATGCAGCAGGGAGGTTTCCTGGATGGCAGGGTCGAAGGACATCCGGCTGGCGGCGGCGAAAGCGTTCCTGGCGGACTGCTTGTCCTTGAGCCTCAGTTGGCTGTCTCCCAGGTAATACAAGGCCATCTGCCCCAGCGGGGATTGTACCTGTGTCAGCTCGTGGAAGTTGCGGGCCGCCGCATCGTATTTGTTCATCTTATATTGACAGAAGGCGAGTTGGTAGAACTCTTCCTCTCGCATCCTGGCTGTATTTTCCCCATATTTCTCCAGATAAGGCAAGGCACTGGCAAAATCCGCCTTTTCAAAATAAGCCTGTCCCACGAGTTGATTCATCTCCCGCAGGTTTTTGATGGAGGTATCCGCCAGTTTCGGCACGGCATACCGGATGAGTTGGTCGAAATCCCGTTGGGCGAAATAAATCTGGGTGATGTAATAAGGAACATGGGGTTGGTAGTCCCGCGCGTGTTCCACCCTACGGAAGGCGGTGATGGCTTCGGAATAAGCATCTGAGAAGAATCGGCACAGGCCATAGTAATAATTGGCGGCGTAGTAGTACGCTCCCTCCATGTCCTTGACCTGGATGAAATTATACTCCGCCTCCTGGAACTGTTTGCGGACGAAATAGCTGTAACCCAGTTTGAAAAGCACTTCGGACCGCAGGGCATAGGAAAGATGGTCGGTATTTACCTGGCTGAAAAAGTCGATGGCCTTGTCATATTCCCGGGCGTTGTGGAAGTAGTTGGCCACTTCTATCAGCGCCTGTCCTGCGATGGGATCCGGCTGATGCTGCCGGATGAAATCCACCATGAGCTTCTCCCCGTCCGGCAGCCCGATCCGGATAGCGGCGGTGGCATATCCGAGCGCAGCTTTCGTGCGAACCGATTGCCAGGTGGGTTCGTTCGCCGGACCCAGCAGGTCGACGGCCTGCCGGTATTCCTGCATGGCCTGCCCGAAGGCGCCGTTGTCAAAGAAGGACAGCCCCCTTTTGTAGGCCGCCAAGGCATCGGAATACACCGTCGTCTTTTGAGCACCGCACCAGTACGGCAAGGCCATCCCGCAAAGGAGCACCAGGAAAATCCTGACACGTCGGCGGGACAAGGAGGCAAACAGGTCGGGGAGGCATACGGATACGGCGACTACCATGGTCGGGCGGTGTTGGTTCATAAAGTTCTTGGTCAGTTTCCGGAATAACGGCGGCACGGAACATTTTATTACAGTCCCGTCCGCTTCCTGTCCGGCTGGTTGATGACAACTGTTGCCGGGAGGATATGGAAATTGGCGGTTAAATTAGCTATTAAAACGGATTCCGCCATCGCCGGCACCCGTGTTTGTTGCAGATGCATCGCGATTCAGGCGGCGCGGGCGGCGGCTGTCGGCTCTGGTCCGAACACAGCTCCGGGAAACTCGAAGGGGGAGGAAACGGGAACGGGAACGGGTCGGAGGCCATCTTCCGGCCCTGCGGAAAAGAAGAAGTTGAAAACAAAAACCGCATACCCGCATTTAATAGCTGCTAACCTGCCAGGAAGTTGTTCGGGAAGGATGGCGCACGGCTTGCGATGCGCATCGGTCGTCCCTTTCCGGCCAGCCCGGTGAAAACACCAATGACATGTTCGGACTATTCAAGAAAGACCCGGTTAAAGCGCTCGAAAAGGCTTACGCACGCAAACTCGAGGAAGCACGGGACACCCAACGGGCCGGGGACATCAAAGGATATGCGCGGCTGATGGAAGAAGCGGAAGCCATGGCCCGTCAGCTGGAATCACTGAAATCCTCCGGCCGGTCCTGACCGACCGGAGCCCACCCCTACTCCACCACCAGGGTTGCGGAGCGTCGGATTCCGTCCGCCTGTTCCACCAACACCTCGTAGGAACCTTTGCGAAGGTACTCGGATCCGTTCCCGCCGACGGCTCCCAGCGCAGTCCCGTCGGATCCGTTCTTCGTCTTCTTGTTTAGCGAGGCCAGGTACGCCTTGGCGGCATCAGCCTTCACCACCCCGTTGTACGCGAGGTACGTCAGTCCTTTTTCCAATCGGAGAAGCTGTTCGTGTATGACCAGCCCTTCGTATCGGACCGACCATGTAGCCTGACCACCGGACGGCGAAAACAAAGGAATCCGGACGGACGGTTCCCGTACTGCATCCGACCAGGCATTCCGGGGACTACCCCAATGGTCCCGCCACACCAGCTTTTCCAAGGGAAAAAGTGTCAGCGGTGCCTGTCGTATGCTGTCGCTGAGTTGTTGCAGCAGGGAGACATCACCCAGGTAGATCGAGCGGCCGTGCGTACCCACCAACAGGTCGCCGGCAACAGGCTGGACCTCCAGGTCGTGGACAGGGGCAGCCGGCAGACCGGTACCAAGCGACATGGTGGCGGCCCCTTGGTCGAAAGAGACGTACACACCGTGGTCGGTACCTATATAAATCAAGTCCGGATGAACCGGATCCTCCTTGATGACATTGACAGGTTCCAGCGGCAGGTCAGTTCCGATTCTGACCCAATGCTGCCCGAAATCGTCGGACCGGTAGACCAAGGCACGGAAATCGTCCTGCCGGTATCCGTTGAGCGCCACATAGACCCTGCCCTCCGCATGGGCCGAGGCTTGGACCCGGGAGACCCAGAACTTGCCAGCCGGCAGTTGGTCCGAAACCCTGGACCAGGAATGGCCACCGTCTCTGGACAGATGAAGCAGCCCGTCATCGGAGCCGGCGTACAGCAGGCCGAACTGCAACGGGCTTTCATGCAGGGCCGTCAGCGTCCCGAACGGCACATCACCCGCCCTGCCCCCCATGGTGAGGTCCGGGGAGATGACCTGCCAATCCTTTCCCTGGTTCAGGGACCGGTGGACACGTTGGGACCCGATATAGAGGATGTCCGGTTGGTGTCGGGAAAGATGGATGGGCGTTTGCCAATTCCAGCGGAAAGGAGGCTCCCCGATGTCGCGCTGCGGTGTGATCGGCGTACGTTCCCCGGTCTGCGTATTGATCCGGAAGTAATTACCGAACTGGAAACCGGTATAGACCGTCTGGTTGTCGCGCGGATCCACCGCCACCTGCATGCCGTCCCCACCGAGTATGGATTTCCATGGATACTGACCGCTGCCGTGCCAGTAGGTGCCTGCCCTGTAATCGGAGGGCCCCATCCAGACCCCGTTGTCCTGGAGCCCGCCGTACACCCTGTACGGATTGGCCATGTCGGCCGCGATGTAGTAGAACTGTCCTACCGGCGGGGCGTTGCACTTCACCCAGTGCTGCCCGTCGTCGTAGGAAATGTTGACGCCACCGTCATTGCCCAGGATCAGATGTCCCCTGCGTGCAGGGTTGACCCACAAGGCATGGTGGTCGCCATGGACATTGTCCCCGTCGATCGAGGTCCAGGTCCTGCCCGCATCACGGGAGGTGAGGACCGGGACGCCGAAGATGTACAGTTGGTCAGGGGAACCGGAGGCCGCCCGGATTTGACCGAAGTAGTACCCGTAAGTGTAATACAGGTCGTCCAAATAATCCGGGTGGGTCTTTTCCCAGGTGCGGCCGCCGTTCCGGGACAGGTATACCTCCGCCCCGACCACCTCCGTCTGGACAAGCCGGTCGTTGGCATTGTCGAGATATTCCGCGATGAGGGCCGGCGTGAAGGAACCATCCCGAACGCGCGCTTTCAGGACGGAGGCGGTATACTTCCTGGGGAAACGCATTTCCTTAAGGAAATCATCGATTTGGTCGTCCGGCAGCGCCAGGAAATCCCGGACGGAGAGGCCGGCGAGTTGTTCCCGGGTCAGGCCCTTGGATGCGGCGGCTTCGGGTGCCGCAGGGCGGAGCGTTTGGTTGTCAACGACGGCATAGAGCACGCTGGGGCCCTCCGGCCGGGCGGCAGCAGCCAATCCGATCCGTCCGACACCGTCCCCGACGGGAAATCCGCAACCTTCGTCCGTGAGATGGGTCCATGACTCCCCGCCGTCCTCGCTCCGCCATATGCCGGACCCTGGCCCCGATTCCGTGAAATTCCAGGCGGACCGGGTCCGGGTCCAGGCCGCCGCATACAACACATCGGGATCGCCGGGATCGGTCAGCAAATCGACCACACCGGTCGTATCGTTGACATACAGCACTTTCCGCCAGGTGTCGCCGCCGTCGGAGGTCTTGTATACCCCTCGTTCCGGATTCGGGGAATACAGGTGGCCGAGAACAGCCACCCACAGCGTATTGGTATCCGCGGGATGCAGGACGACCCGACCGATGTGGTGGGACTCCGCCAGCCCCTTGTGCGCCCAGGTCCTGCCGCCGTCCCGGCTCAGAAACATACCGACACCGGCATAACTGGAACGGCTCGAGTTCACCTCGCCGGTTCCGACCCATATCCGGCCGTTGCGCCAATCCGCAGCGACGTCCCCCAATGTCATGACGCTCTCCTGTTCGAAAAGCGGCTCGAAGGAATGTCCGTTGTTGGTGGTCTTCCACAACCCACCGGATGCATAGGCGACCAGGAAGGCCGTGGGATCGTCGGGATGGACGTCCACGTCCACCACCCGACCGCCGAACACGGTGGGACCGATGCTCCTGAATGGGAGCCTGGATACCAATGACCGTTCACGGGATGCTTTTCGTTGTTCGCCGACGTATTGGCGGACAGTACCGGCGGTAGGCTCGGGAAGAATGGTTTGTGCGTAAGCGGTTGTGCTTATCCAGCAACAGAGCGCCAGGCTGACGGGGAGGCGGGCTATCATGGTGTTTGTCCAGGTGTTGTCCCTGTCCGTGCCCACCGGACCGAACGGCGGTACCCGGCCCAGGGATGGTGACCGAAATGCGGTCAAATATACTCCATTCCATGCAGTTACAAAAAATATGTCGCCAACACCTTGTTTGCCAAGCGCATCGACGGCAACACCGCATTGTCGCGGACAAGAAGGACGAATTGCATGGAAAAATTTAAAACAATTTGTACATTTGAATTCAAGGAGGCATCGTCCGAAACTTTTTGTTTTTCGAACTGGCGGATGGACGCCTCGACCGTCGGTCCGCCCCAAACCACTGAACGACCATGGAAGCACAACAACTCAGCCTGCTGTTTCTAATACTGGGAATCGCGGCCGGTATCGGAATCGGACGGCTGCTGGCGAAGAGTCGCTATCAACAGGAGCGGATGAAAGACCTCCGGGACAACCAACCTTCCGTCTGGCAGGAACGCATTGCCAACCTCACGATGCAGCTGGAACAGACACGCCGGCAGTTGACCGCCAAGGAATCGGAATATCTCGAGAGCATGAAAATCCTGACAGGCAAGGACCGGGACATCCGACACCTGCAGGAGAAGCTGACCGGTTGGGAGCAGGAGATGCGGATACTGCAGGAACGGTCCCATGCCCTGTTCGAGCAAACAGCCAACCGGCTGCTGGAAGAAAAGACCCGGACCTTCACGGAACACAACCACGAGCGCATCGACGCCTTGCTGAAGCCTTTGCGGGAACGGATCCGGGAATTCGGGCAGGACATCGAACAGCGGTTGTCCGCCGAGGCGAAGGAGAAGGTATCCCTGCGGAAGGAACTGGAGATGCTCACCCAACTCAACCAACAGCTGGGGGAGGATGCACGCAATCTGGCAGCTGCCCTGAAGGGCGACAGCAAGGTGCAAGGGGACTGGGGGGAATGGCAGCTGGAACGTCTCCTGGAGAAGGCGGGGTTGCAACGGGACGTGCATTTCAGTCTGCAAATGTCCTTCCGGAATGAAGCGGGGAAAGGGCAGCGGCCCGACTGCATCATTCACCTGCCGGAAGGACGCCACCTCGTCATTGATGCCAAGGTTTCCCTGACGGCCTATGAGCGATATTTCCAGGCAACCGACGAAAAGGAAAGGAAACGCCATCTGCAGGAGCATGTCCAGAGTGTCCGCCAACACCTTCGGGAGTTGGGGCGGAAGGACTACCAGCAGCTTTATCAGATTGACACCCCGGATTACCTGCTGATGTTCGTCCCCATCGATACGGCCTTCAACCTGGCTGTGCAGCAGGAAAACAACCTGTACCTGGAGGCGCTGGACAAGAACATCGTGATGGTGACCACCGCCACCCTGCTGGCAACCTTGCGGACCGTATCCTACCTTTGGCGACAGGACAAACAGCAGCGGAACGTTCAGGAGATCGCCCGCCAAAGCGGCATGCTGTATGATAAGTTCGTGGGTTTCCTGGAAGACCTCAAACTCGTCGGGGCACGCCTGGAACAGGCACGGGAGGCCTGGGCTGCCGCCAGCAACAAACTGTCTGATTCCCCGAAGTTCGGGGATACCCTGATCGGGCGAGCGGAACGCATCCGTATGCTTGGCGCGCGGACAGCCAAGCGATTGCCGCCTGAGCTGTTGTCCGGGGACCTGTCGGAGACGGACGCCGGCGACCAGCCGGCCTGAACGGAGGAGACTGTCTGACGGAACCGGATCAGAGGGACCTTCGGAAGGTCATCCGCCGTTTGTATATGCGGTGGTCGAAATCCTTCCAAAGCGACAGCACACTGGTGTTCGTCTCCAACATGGGGTTGATCCGGACCGTCCGCATGCCCGACCGGATCAATGCCTGACCGGTTTCCGAAAATATCAGGGCATGCACTCCTTTCCTCCGCCACTCCTCCCTAACACCGATGAGGGCGAGTTCCGCCGTATCGTTCCATTGCTTGGCAGCCGCCAGGTGGAAAAGCCCCCAGGGAAACAGTTTGCCGCGGGCCCTGCGCAGGGCGTTGGAAAGGGATGGCATGGTGACACCGAAACCGATGGGGCGGTTGTCCGCATCCACCACGACCCTTACCAGGTCCATGCGCAGGATGCGGATGTACTGCCGGATGTATGTGTAGCGTTCGAGTTGGGACAAGGGGACGAAACCCGGCAACTGCTGATATGTATCCAGCAACAGTTCGAAGAGGGCGTCCGTCATCCGGATCAACGCCCCTTTCCCCTCGGGCTGAAAGACCCGGAGACCGTAACGGCCGGCGGCGGCTCGGGACAAGGAAGTGAGGCGTTCCGGGAAATTCGGCGGCAGATACAGCATGAGTTCCACCCATCGCAGATCCGGCTCGAATCCCAACGATTGCAGATGCTCCGGATAATAGGGGTGGTTGTAGGCGGTGTTCGCCGTGCCCATGGAATCGAATCCCTCGGTCAGCATACCGTTTCTGTCCAGCTGGTTGAACCCGTAAGGCCCTTTCAGTTGTTTACAATGAAAGCGGGCTGCCCAATCCGAGACAGCGTCCAGCAATGCCGCCGCAACCGATCGGTCGTCAATGAAATCAAGCCAGCCGAAACGGGCCTGCCTCACTGCCGTGTGTTCGGTTTCCAGGTGGTTGACGATGCCGGCGACCCTACCGACCACCTTACCCTGCCGTTCGGCAACGAACAGGACGGTTTCGCAGTGGGAAAAAGCCGGATTTTTGTCAGCTGACAACGTATTTGTTTCCGATTGTATGATCGGGGGAACCCAGAAGGGATGTTTCCCATACAAGTCGAAAGGAAATTGTACGAAAGCGTGCAAGGAGTCCTTCGAATCTACTAATTTGAGTGTTGTTTTCATCATATTTTGGTCCTTCCGTCCGTAGCCGCTGCGGAGCCGGAGGTCCTGGGTCGGCGGGTGCGGACGTATGAGAGGCTACAGACGGGGGAGGTTCCGGGCCGGACGAATAGCCGGTTTGCAGCCACACCCACCGACCGCCGAAAATAAATGCAAAGCCTGATGTGGGCAATTATTCGCCGGAGCAAAACTTATTTTATCCTCATGGCGTGGTTCCTGACAGTCGGTGGGTACTTATGGATCAGCACCGACCGGGTGGATGCCATCCTGTATTTAAATGGGGTGAGGAACCATGCAGCAGATCAATTCTTTCCATTCATAACACGATTCGGAGAGGTTTGGTTGTTCGCCTTGGTCGCCCTGGTCGCCCTTACCTACCGGATTCGACTGGCTGTACTGGTCGGGTTGACCGGACTGTCGGCATTGGTCGTCAGTACCGGGCTGAAATCTTATTTCCAGGTCGACCGTCCGCTGGCTTTTTTTCGGCAGTTGGGGATGGATGCCCAATTGCAGGTGATTCCCGGAATCGAATTGCATACAGGGGCCACCAGTTTCCCTTCCGGTCACACCACCGCCGCATTCGCACTGTACGGCCTGTTGGCGATATTCTCCGGTGCCGGTCCTGTCCGGGCGTCCGGCTTATTCGTCATCGCCCTCCTGGTAGGCATATCGAGGGTGTATCTGATCCAGCATTTCTGGGCGGACGTCTACTGGGGAGGATTGATCGGCACCTTGCTCGCCGTGGGGATGTACCGGCTTGACCAACTTGTCGTGTTTCCACCGGGCAGCATCCTGAATCGCCCGCTTTTCCGTGTTTCGCGGCGGTCGGCAGGTGCTCGGAACTGACCTGCCCGGAGGCAGTCAGGACGGCAACTCGTACAGGCTGGCTTTGTCCACCCGGTCCGGCAGATTGCCGAAAGTGCCTATTTTAAGCTCCGCCATCCGCCTGGCAGCCCTGGCGCAGGCAAGCAGGTCGGCACCGTCCAACCAAGCCGTCAGAAAGCCGGACCAAAACGCATCCCCAGCCCCGGTCGTGTCGGCGACCTTCACCGGTCTGGCAGGCAGAAAATGCAGGTTGCTGCGATCCGCGACCCATGCGCCCTCGCCTCCTAGGGTGAGACATACCACCGCCGCGCCCACGGACAGGAAATGACGGCAGACTTCTTCCGGGTCCTGCAGCGGTGCGCCGTACAGTCGTTCCCAGTCCACCTCGCTCACCTTGACAAGGGCACCAAGTCCGCAGTAAGCCGAAACCACCTGCTGAGCGGCCTTCCGGTCCGGCCAGATCGGCAGTGCGTAATTGAGGTCAATACTGACATGCCTGCCTGCGGCGGCGGCCGCTTCGGCCGCTGTCAGAATGGTGTCCTGTGCCGGCTGTCGGCTGAGCGCGAAACAGGTCGTATGGAAAAGACTGGCCGAAGCCGCCTGTTCCGGCCCCAGCTGCGACGGCAAGAGTTCGACGTCCGCCTGCCGATACGCTTCGAAGTGCGGAACGTTCTCCGATCGGGTGACCAGGATCAGCGTGGTGGGCTGGGTAACATGGCGGACAAGGCTGGTATCCACGTCCAGCCGTTCGAGGGTCGCGCGGAGGTGATGGCCCAATTGGTCGTCTCCCAGGGTGCAAGCCAGCTTCGTACCGTTTCCCAGCCGGGCCATGTTGGCGCAAAGGTTGGCCGCGCTGCCGCCGGCAACCGGCCGGAAGGCTTCCACGGATGCGAAATCATCGGTAAAGTTCGTACTGATCAGGTCCAGCAAATATTCGCCGGCCACCAGTACGTCAAATCCGCCGATTCGTCTGCTTTGCATGAGAACAAGAAATGAAATGAAACGTTATAATTTCCGACCGCCGTAGGGGTTTCCGACGGAACAATCACCGACAAAGTCCATTCGCTGTCATTCATGGTAACAACGCAACGCAAAGAGACACTCACGGAACTGACCACCAAAAATTTCGACCTCGTCGTCATCGGTGGCGGCATCACCGGCGCCGGAATCGCCCTGGATGCCAGCTCGCGCGGCTTGTCGGTCCTCCTGCTCGAAAAAACGGATTTCGCCGCCGGAACCAGCAGCAAATCTACAAAATTGATACATGGTGGCTTGCGTTATTTGAAACAATTGGAATTCAGATTGGTGCAGGAAGTGGGCCGTGAACGTGCCATCGTACACCGGCTGGCCCCCCATCTTGTGAAGGCGGAGAAAATGTTGCTCCCAATTTTCCAAAACGGAACCTTCGGCAAACATTCCACCGCCTTCGGGCTATGGCTGTACGACCTGCTGGCCGGTGTCCGGCAGGAGGACCGCAGGACGATGCTCAACCGGGCAGAAACGCTCGACCGTGAGCCGCTGATACACCAAGCCCAGCTGTTGGGCGGCGGCTTTTATGCGGAATACCGCACCGATGACGCCCGCCTCACCATCGAACTGATCAAGACCGCCGTCCGATACGGTGCACGCTGCCTCAATTATGCCGAAGTCCGGTCTTTTCAGTACAGCGACAACGGACGGCTGACGGGGCTCACCTTCCTTGACAGCAACGGCGGAGAGAGCTTATCCGTGCAGGCCCGCCATATCGTCAGTGCCGCCGGACCCTGGGTGGACAGACTCCGGGAGAAGGACGGGTCTTTGACAGGCAAACAGATTTTTCTTTCCAAAGGTGTCCACGTGGTCGTGCCCCGGGAACGGCTTCCCATACGGCATGCCGTGTACTTCGACATACCGGACGGCAGGATGCTATTTGCCATACCCCGGCACCGAACCACCTACATAGGCACCACCGACACCCCCTACCAAGGTGACCGGGACCAGGTCTTTGCCGACGCGGCGGATGTCGATTACATTCTGGAAGGCACCAATCAGATGTTTCCGTCCGCCAAACTGAACACCGCGGATGTGGAAAGCACCTGGGCCGGCTTGCGCCCGCTCATCTTCGAAACAGGCAAGTCCGCCGGCGAGATGAGCCGCAAAGATGAAATCTTCTCCTCCCCCACCGGCCTGATCTCCATCGCCGGCGGCAAGCTGACCGGCTACCGGAAAATGGCTGCCCGGGTCGTGGACCTCGTCATGCGCAATCGGGTCGCCGAAGGGCTTGATACCTTCCGTCCATGCGAAACCCACCGGATCCCCCTTCTCGCCGGAGAACCGCTGACCGCTGCTTCCCTGCCGTTGCTGCGGGAAACGATCCGGCAAAAGGTACGTTCGGAGGATCTTCCCGACTTCCATACCGATTACCTGCTGGAAAACTACGGTCCGGATGCCGTGCGGATTTTGTCGGACATGTCCTCCTATGACGACTTAAGGCCCGATACCCGACTGCTGCGGGCAGAACTCCAGCATGCCATCCGTCATGAATGGGTCCTGGAACCCGCCGACTTCCTCGAACGCCGCACCGGTCGCCTTTATTTCCATATCCGCAGCATCGAGGACAATCTGCCGGTCATCCTCGCCGACATGGGCCGGCTCCTGTCCTGGACGGCGGAAAAAGCAGCCGCCGCCGAATCCGACATAAGGGAACTGGTCCGACGGGTCAAGGTCTTCGGCTGAGCCTGCTGCCAAGGTGGCCGGTGCCCCGTCGATGCTTCGGAAGGGCTACCATACCCGACTTCGCTTGCCATTCCGCATTATCCGACGTCACCTGACCCGATTTCCCGGCAAAGCGGTTAGCTTTGCCTCCGGAACAATTCATCACGACCCTATGGAATACAGGCCACTGATCTTACTGACCAACGATGACGGCATCAATGCGCCCGGCCTCAAGGCGTTGCTCGAAGTTGCGACCGAATTGGGAGATGTCATCGTCGTGGCACCGGATTCCCCACAGTCCGGACAAGGGCACGCCATCACACTCAAGGACCCGCTGCGACTCAAGAAAGTGGACCTGTTCGGCCAGGTGGAGGCTTGGGAGTGCAGCGGCACTCCGGTGGATTGTGTCAAACTCGCGAAACACATCATCCTTCACCAACGGGAGGCGGATCTGTGCGTGTCCGGTATCAACCACGGCTCCAACGCCTCGCTGAACATCCTGTACTCCGGTACCATGTCCGCCGCGATGGAAGCCTCCCTCGAAGGCATCGACTCCATCGGATTCTCCCTGCTCGACTATGCCTGGGATGCGGATTTCGAAGCGGCCAAGCCGTTTGTCCGCACCATCATCGAGCATGTCCTGCAAAACGGGCTCGACCATTGCAAACTACTGAATGTCAACATTCCGAACCTTAAAAGATCGGAAATAAAAGGTATCCGGGTATGCCGGCAGGCGGAAGCCAGGTGGATCGAACGATATGTGGAATCCGTCGATCCGCGCGGGCAGAAATATTACTGGCTGACCGGTGATTTTCTCAACGAGGACACCGGGGAGGACACCGATATCCATGCCCTCGAGAACGGTTTCATCTCCGTCGTCCCATCCGGTCATGACCTGACCCGATACCCGGCGATCGTGCCGCTCCGAACATTGGAGCAGGCGGAGGTGGTGGTCTGAATGGGCGCAAACCTCATGTGTCTCTCCCGCATGGGCAAGTCGCGTCTCCTCGGATCACTGGAACGACAATTTGTGTCGCACCTGTCCGAACGGTCATGGCAGGACGAGGGGAAGGACGTCCGACGGTGTTTGCCCGGCAGGTGCACAGAAACGCACGCATCATGAAATTGCTGCAAAACGACAAGCTGGCGAGCGGGTTGCTGGCCGGTATCCTGCTGCCGATATTGGTGTTCGGCACCCTGTACGGCGCCTACGAACTACTGGAGCTGTCCGGCTTGCTTCCGACGGCTCGTTTCACACCTTATTTCCGGGAACGGACCTGCAGCATCATCGGCATCGCCGCCAATGCATGGCTGCTGAACAAGTCGCAACAGCAATACCGCCGGCAGGCTGTCCGCGGGATCGTATTGGCCACCACCGCCTGGATCATCGCCTGGCTGGCCGCATTCGGCAAATTTGTGCTGTGAGCCTTCCTATGATGAGAAGCCGAGCTGTGCCTCCAGCCGTCGGTGGAGGGTCGGCAAGTTCCTCCGCTCGATGAGGAAACTGTTCAGGGCAGCCACCTCCCGGAAAATATAATGCTTGTCCAAGGCCGCACGCAGGTATTCCTTGCCGGAAGAACCGCCGGTGCCGACCCTGGTTCCGATCATCCGGTGGACCATGTTCATGTGTCGGTACCGCCAAGTCGAAAGCAACTCATCGGTCTCCAACAGCAGATTAAGCAATTGGAAAGGCATCTGTAACATCGGATATCCTCGGTAAAGCAGGATGAACAAAGCGGCCCTGCAAGCCTTGGCACACAGATTCCGTTCCGCATCGCTGGAATCGGACAGGAACATACGGTCGAATTCCGCTAGATTGCCACGCTCCCGTTCCTGTAGACCCATGGCGTAACACGCCCGGTATTGCTCCCAGAACGGATGGACGGCGTCTCCGCCGCCGGGCGAGACCGGATGATCCGGCCAGCAGTTGGGGTCATCGAAAAACGGCATGCGCTCCAACCAGGTATCGACCAATTCCAACAAGGACGGTTGGTCGTCCGCGGCCTGCAGCAGCGCCACTTCGTCCGGCTTCAGCTGGGCCTGATAGAACGCTTTGCCGAACCTTTCCTCGAATCGCAACCCCAACCGCGCCTCGAGCAACTTGAACTGAAGGCTTTGAAACCCGGACGCAGGCCGCAGGAAATCGCGGAAATCCAGGAAATCCATGGGGGTCATGGTCTCGAGAATGTCGATCTGGTGAACAGCCACCCGGAGTATGACACAGATGCGGTTCAACCGATGTACGATGGTCTGCAGATCAGGGGAATTGTCCGGGATGACAGATTTTCCCATCGTCGTCAGAATGGCCTCCACTTCGAAGAGGATCTGCTTGAACCAGAGCTCATACGTTTGGTGAATGATGATGAAGAGCATCTCATCATGCGCCGGCGCGCCGTGCCGGTCGCTTTCCGGCAGCTGCGCGTTCAGTATCTTTTCCAACTGCAGGTAAGTCGAATAATTCACTGCTTCCATCGGCATATTGTTCTCTGATGTTTATTTGGTGCAGGCATGTGGTCGACCAGGGCTTGCCCCCTGGTTGCAGGCAGGCCGTACAATAAGGATGCGGAAACCTACCTGGACGCCAATGTAGCACATTTTGCGTAGCTTGGCATCCGGCACTGCGAAAAGTCAGCCGGCGCAGGCTCGCCCGAAGAGAAAAAGAAAGAAACGCTGCGTTTGACCGATCGACGAAAACGGTGTATCTTTATAACAGCCGCTGCCTGAAGTCGACCGGGCTTGTCCGATACAGCATCCGGGGGTACGGCCGGACCACGAATTTCCGATGACCGGAAGAAAACAGCGGCCGGATGACCTGTACAACTCTCTCCTTATGCGTCAGTTGGATGAAATCAAAAATTTCGGACCCTATATGGTTCGGATCATGCATGCGATCGGTATATTCACGGAGGAGGACCTCTTGCGGGCGGACTATCGGCAGATAAGGGATGCTTTGTTGGCCCAAGGGGTCCGACCCCACCTCCCTATTTTTTATTCCATTGAGATGGGATTACAGGACAGGCGATGGAACGATATCCGGCCGTCGGAAAAGAAGGAGTTGCGGCAGCTGTTGGATATGGAAGGGTAATGTCCCCGCTGGCCATGCGGACCGACCCGACATCCAGGTCAGGTTGTTCCGGGTCGCCACGGAAAAGCGGCCGGTGCCGGTGAAGCAACGTGGTGACATGGTGGATTCTCCGGTCGGCCTCGTCATGCGTCAATTGAAAGAGATGCGATATTTCATCCTTGCGGGAGAGGCGTCCGGCGATTTGCACGGTGCGCGTTTGGTCGAAGCCCTTCGGTCCGCTGATGCAGGTGCCGACATCCGCTGCTGGGGCGGGGAAAGGATGGCGGCCGCAGGTGCCCGGTTGACAAAACATTACCGGGAGCTGGCGTTCATGGGCTTTGTGGAGGTTGTGAAACACCTGCCGGAAATTATCCGCAATTTTCGGATCTGCCGGCAGGAAATCCGTTCTTTCCGACCGGACGGGGTCATATTGATCGACTATCCGGGATTCAACCTCCGGATGGCGCGATGGGCCCACCGGCAGGGATTTCGTGTGTACTATTACATCGCCCCGCAGTTATGGGCCTGGCACAGCAGCCGGGTCAGCATCATCCGGGACCATGTCCGACTGCTCTTCTGCATCCTTCCGTTCGAAAAGGCGTTCTTCGCATCCCATGGGGTTGACGCCCAATATGTAGGGCATCCCTTGACAGAAATCCTGTCGGAAAACCCCTTGCCGGGCGACGGAATCCCGGCGGTCGGTCCGCCGGTGGTGGCCCTGCTGCCAGGCAGCCGGGTTCAGGAGATCCGCCGCATGCTGCCGGTGATGGCCCGGGTGGCCGAGCGGCATCGTTCCTGGCGCTTCGTCGTGGCAGCGGCGCCTTCCGTGCCGGCAGCGTTGTACGACCGGCTGTTGGGTCCTGACAGTCCTGTTACGATCGTTTATGACCAGACCTACGGCCTGCTGCGGGAGGCGACGGCGGCTTTGGTCACCTCCGGGACCGCCACCCTGGAAACCGCCCTGCACGGCGTTCCCCAGGTGGTTTGCTACAAAGGAGGCCGGGTATCCTATTGGCTGGCACGCCGGCTGGTCAACCCTTCGCTGCGATTCATTTCCCTGGTGAATCTGGTGATTGGCAGGCCCTTGGTGCGAGAACTGATCCAGCAGGCTTACAACCCGGACCAGCTGGATGCCGCCCTCCGTGAACTGTTCCTGCCAGCGGGGCGGGAAGCCATGCTGTCCGGCTATGCGGAGATTCGGCGGCTCCTGGGTTCTACGGCGGCTGCGCAACGGACGGCCGGGATGATCGTGGCGGATCTGGAGCGGTTGCCGCAGGCGACCCCGAAGCCCGGGCGCCCGCTCAGGGATGCTTGACGGTGATGTCCCCGAAGGAGATGTTGACGGAAATGGTCGATTGTCCCACCCGGGTGGAGAAGACAGCTTTTTTCAATTGGTCCGTATTCTCCAGCAGATTGAACTTGAGGTTCTGTGGAACGGAAGTATTGCCGTAATGCGCCAGCAGCGTGTAGCCGGAGGCGCCGGGCCATGGGTTTAAGAAATAAACATCCGACTTTCCCTCTTCCACATTCATGCGCAACAGGTCCGACGCCGTATTGATGAAGACCTTGGTGATGCCGTATTGTGTGAACACATCCCAGGTCCCATTGATATCGTGGAAGGTAAGGTCGGAACGTATGGCACGGACGGTGACGGTACCGTCGATGTTGCGGCCGGTGACATCCCCGAAACGGGATTCTAGCCCGACTGTGCCGCGAAGGTTTTCGAGCCGGACCTGGGAGCACTCCTATTGGATCCGTAGCCGGTTCACCAGGTCGCTGACCTGGGTGATGCCGAAGTTGTTCTTGCGGTAAACAGGACAGTCCGCCGGAAGCGTGATGGTGTATACTTCCTTGCGGTCCGCATGTTAGGACAGCCCGTCGCTGGGCCGGAAGTAATTCCGGAAATACAGTTCGTCGCCATGGCGGGTGGCGGAGAACTGCTTGTCCTCCAAAGCTTTACGAGCTGTTTCCCGGTCCGGGTGACGGGCGATCAACTCCACTGTGACCTTGACTTCCTGACAGGGCCAGCTCTCCACGTGGATTGCGGCTTTTTCTCCTTCGATATTGAGTTCGTTGCCCGCATCGTACGGAACGGACTTTTCGATGGTGCAGGTCACAACCTGGAAGGTTGTCTGGACCTGGATGCCGATCGACAGCAGCATCCAGCCGATGGTCCCGATGGTAAAGAAAAACTGTATCATAAACTGACAGGGTTTTAACGACCCGTGCCTTCGATTGTTGTATCTGACGCACGGACGATGGGGAGCTGTCAGAACAGCATCACCATCATTTTCTTCAGAATTCCGGTACGTGCCAATTCTATCTCCTTTATTCGGAGGATGAGGTCGGCGGAATGGCCATAGATTCCAAGCGCCTGGCGGAGCTCGTCCCTGGCCGTACTGCGTTCCGCCAGTTCGGACTGCATCTGCCGGAAGGCAGTTTGGTCGCAGGCAAAGCACGGTTTTCGCACATGGCCAGAAACTCATCGAAGGCAGCGTCATCCTCCGTACAATCCCGTATGAGGAGCAAGGAATCCGTCGTAGCCTACGAGAAAGTGATGTGGTCGGAATCCGGCAGGAGGGTGGACAGCCGCCGGTACAAGAAGATGGCGAATGCCAAGACAGCCCAGACCGCGGCGGCCCGCATCCCCATCGATATCCGCAAGCCGCGCCGGTGGTCCTGGTCGAGGCACCGTGGGATACGGCCCCAGATACGCTCGGGCGGATCGTACAGGGGCATTTCCGGCCAGGAAGTTTCCGCCAGCCGGTCCTCGATGAATGTCCAGCCGGCATCGGGCGGTTCCCGTTGCGGCAGGGCGGCAAGGGAACGACGCAAGGAATCCTGGTTCAATTCCTGCATGGCATCTTTTTTTGTGCATCAACATCATCCGTCGCCGTCGGGCCGACACCGGCGAGGTCTTACAATATGTTCCGCAACCGCTGCTGGGCATGGAACAACTGCGATTTGGACGTTCCTTCCGAAAAGCCCAGCAGCTCTCCCACCTCCTTGTGGGTATGGCCTTCGATTTCCGTCAGGGTGGAGACCATCCGGTATCCGTCCGGCAGGGCGGCGATGGCTTCTTCCAGGTATTCCGTGTCGATGGTATGCCCCCAGTCGATGGTATCGGTAGCCGGTTTTTGTGACAAGTCGTCCGTGAACAAACGTCTTTTCTTCAATAGTCCGTACACTGTCCGGACAACGATGGTCTTGATCCAGGCCCCGAGGTTCGACTCTCCACGGTAGCCTGACAAACCCCGGAAGACCTTGGCGTAGAATTCCTGCAGCTCGTCCTCCGCTTCTTTGAAAGTACCCTGATCCGATAAGACAGGGTGTACATCGCCTTCTTGTAGCGATTGTAAAGGCGTTGCTGGGCGGCCGGGTCTTTGCGCAGGCAAGCCAGAACAAGTGATGCTTCGCTATGGTAAGGATCCGGCTGTGTCATGTGCACGAAGGAAACTGTCGGGAGGCTCCCCGCACAGCCCGCATGCGCGGCGCTGTTTCAAGGATAGCGCATTGCTGTCGGAAAATGGTTGGCAAGGATCCAGATTTTTCCGAATTTCACCCTTCTCCTGCTCACAAGGCACTCACTAAAAAGGAACGGTATGACCACCATGGGAGAATCGAAGGTCGGGGCGGTCGTGCTGGCGGCAGGCCAGGCAACCCGAATGGGCGCGTGCAAACAACTCCTGAAGGTCGGGGGAGAACCCCTTGTGACGTCCATCATTCGAAAAGTGCAGGCGGCGGGATGTGGTCCCGTGGTGGTGGTGCTCGGAGCCTATGCACAGGATATTTCGAAGGAATTGGCTTCGGCAAGTGTTCATCCGGTGTACAATCCGGATTGGGAATCGGGTATGGGCGGTAGTATTTCCGTGGGTATCAAGGCGCTTCAATTCATCGCTCCTGAATGCGACGCCGCCTTGGTGACTTTATGCGACCAGCCGCTGCTGACGGCAGACCTCTTGCGCACCCTTTCCCATGTGGTCGGACAAGCAAACGCAGCCATCGCCGCCTGCCAGTATGGCGGCCGCACCGGACCGCCCGCGGTGTTCGGACGAGCCTGGTTTGACGACCTGTCGAAGCTTTCCGGACCTGCCGGCGCTCGCAACCTGCTGCGAGATCAGGCGGGGGTCGTGCTTTGTGTACCTTTCGAGGATGCGGCAGTCGATCTCGACACACCGGAGGCCTTGCAGGACTTCCTGGCACGCTGACGGCCGGGTGCAGGGGATTTGCCGGATCAGATGGTTTCCAATACCGCTCGGGCCATCATGCCTTCCACGGAACGCACCTTGAGCGGGAGGCAGATGAGTTTGTAGATATTCGGTTCGACGAACCGGAGGTCGAGCCCCTCCAGAATGACCACTTCCGAACGAAGCAGGACGACATGGGTGTCAAACGGGTCGTCGAAGCGCTGGATGGACAGGTAGTCGATGCCGACAAGTCGGATACCCTGTTCGACGATCCAATGGGCGGCATCCAGCGTCAATGCGCAGAAATTCCGGTGGAACGAATGCGTCGGCTGGGTCCACAATCGGGAATTGTCCGTTTTGAACAACAATTTGTCGACGTTGGGAAAAACACCGCCCTCCACCAGGTCTTCGGCGGTGATTTCCTGTTTCCCCCGCATGTCCAGGACCTGACAGGTGCCTACGAGGGTTTCGAGGGGAATATCCTCCGTGGTTTTCCCCCCATCTATGAAATGAAGGGGCGCGTCGATGTGGGTACCGGTGTGACTGCCCGTGTACAGACCAGTGATGTTGGCGATGTCACCGTCTGCCAGTCGGGCGAGCTGCCGGATTTCCAGCGGCTCACTATCCGGCCAAAGAGGCATGCCCGGTTGGATGGGCACAGAGATGTCGATCAGCTTCGGCATAGTTCAGATGCGTTGTTGTGTTCCGCAGGTGCAAAAGTAAATTCCGGCTGCATTAAACTTCAGCAATCACGCATGTATTTTCCAAGTCATGCGAATCAGCAATGCCTCAGGCTGCGCATAAAGGTACCAGAATTGCCAATTTGGTGCGCAATGTGCTAATTTGGCGGTCCGAATTCCTGCGGGATCGGGATAGGCGGGCCTCTGCGGGACCTCCCGCCTGATCGGCACCAAACACCAACCACAGCATATGGGCGTTGTCAAGCGGCAAGGAATCCTGCAGAGCATCGTGACCTATCTCGGTGTCGCCATCGGGGCGGTCAACACGCTGTGGATCTATCCGGCCTTCCTGACAAAGGAGGAGATCGGCATCATCAATTATGTCAGGGAAAGTGCCGGCCTGCTGACTTTACTGACTTTCCTGGGAAGCTCGGAGCTGATCATCCGTTTTTTTCCTTATTTCCGGAACGAACGGGAGGGTCACCACGGCTTTCTTTTCCTGCTTGCCTGCATCCTGCTGTCGGGCAACCTGGTTTTGCTGGCTGGCTACCACTTGGGTCGGGCACCATTGCACGCTTACTTCGGTGCGAAGGATAATCCGGACCTTTACCTCGCCTACCTTTGGATGATACCGGTGCTGACCTTCCTCGCTTCCTTCAGCAGCCTGTTCGCATTGTACGCTTCCAACTTCCACCGCATCGTCGTCCCGTCCGCCATCAACGAGTTCCTGCCGAAGATCGGCATTCCTCTGATGGTAATCGCCTACCAGTTCCGCCTGCTGGACCTGGACGGGGTGTTCCGGGGAATCCTGCTGGTGTATCTCCTCATCACCCTGTCGCAGGCCGCCTACCTACGTTCGATCGGACAACTGCACTTCCGGCCGGACAGGCGGTTGTTATCTGGTGACATGCTCAAGGAAATGGGCCGGTACATGCTGTTCGGATTCCTGGGCGGCATGGGGAGCAGACTGTCCTCCGAGTTCATCAACATCGTGATGGTCGGCACAATGACCACCCTGCGGAGTACCGGGGTGTTCGTCATTGCATACTTCATCAGCAACGTCGTCGATATTCCCCGCAAAGCCATCGCCAGGATCACCGCACCCTTGCTCGCGGACAAATGGAAACAAGGCGACCTGGCGGAAATCGCGACCATCTATCGGAAATCGAGCCTGAACCAACTCATCGTCGGCACCGGTATGTTCCTCTCCATCTGGATCGGCATCGAGCAGTTGTATGCCCTCATGCCAAACGGGGAGACCTTCCTGGTGGGCAGGGAGGTCGTCGGCCTGCTGGGTATCGCCCGCCTCATTGACATGGCGACCGGGGTCAACAGCGAAATCATCAGTTACTCCAGACATTACCGGTACAATCTCTATTTCATCGGCATGACCTCTTTGATTCATATAGGAGCGAATCTCTGGCTGGTGCCTTCTCTGGGCATTACCGGGGTCGGCGTGGCAACGATCCTGTCCCTGTCCTTCTTCAACCTGTCCAAATTGCTGCTGATCCACCGCAAATTCGGCATGCAACCCTTCAGCCGGGCGTCCTTGTACACCCTGATACTGGCCACAGCCGCCTATGCTGCAGCGTCTCGGATCCCAACCACCGGTTTTCCGCTACTTGACCTGCTCCTCCTGTCCGGTGGCTTCGCTTCGCTCTTCGCCCTCGGCGTACTCGGATTCAAGATTTCTCCGGACATCAACGCCCTTGCCACCGGGCTTTGGGGTCGCATATTCCGGCAGCACAACGAATGACGCGCCAACCGATTCACAAGGATCGTCGGGGTTCCGGGCAATCGTTTTACGAAAAATACGTTAACATTGCAGCCGATTGGCGGCCAAAGAAGTCGGCCGCCCGGCGCTCAATCCGGACTTCCGACGTAGCGCATCCACCAAAACATTCATTGTCAAACCAAAACATTTTTTTCATGAAAAAAGTAAGTATTTCCCTGGTCGCAGGCTTCCTCTGTTGGCTTGCACTCGGGGCATCTTCACTTAAAGCACAGACCATGGATACGTACACACCACCCATCCCGCCCAATCCGGCCAACCCGAAAGTCTTTTTCGACATCAGCATAGGCGGACAGGCCGCCGGCAGGATTGTCTTCGAGCTGTTTCAGGATGCCGTTCCGCAGACGGCAGAGAATTTCCGGGCCCTCTGCACCGGTGAAAAGGGCGTCGGAAAATCCGGCAAGCCGCTTCACTTCAAAGGCAGCGCCTTCCACCGCATCATCCCGCAGTTCATGTGCCAGGGGGGTGACTTCACCAACGGCAACGGAACCGGCGGGGAGTCGATCTACGGCGCCCGCTTCAACGACGAATCCTTCGCCGGCAAAGCGGCTATCCATGCCGGCCCGGGCATTCTTTCCATGGCCAACGCCGGCCCGAACACCAACGGCTCCCAATTCTTCATCTGCACCGTCCAAACCCCTTGGCTGAACGGCAAACACGTCGTCTTCGGCCAAGTCCTGGAAGGATATGACGTCATACAGAAAATGGAAGCCGTCGGCAGCCGCAGCGGCGCCACCGCACAAAGGGTCGTCATAGAAGACAGCGGGGCCCTGTGACGCTCCCGCCCGGATGTGAAAAGGAATGTCGGTGCTGCTGCCGACATTCCTTTTTTTTTTTTGCACACCTCCCGCCGTACCGCCGCCCAATTCGTCAAAGCCCATCCGCCGATCGCACTGCCAGGCTGAAACCACCCAGGCGACCTGACTTTTCTCCTTTCCAATCTTTGACAAATATCATCTTTGTCCGCCTTTGCCCAGCATAGCTTTGCCGACTGTCAAGACACCGCCAAACACAACCCATGGTACACCAGCTCAACAAGATCTTCCAGCCGGCCAGCATCGCCGTCATCGGAGCCTCCACCAAGGAACAGTCCGTAGGACATTCCATTTTCCGCAACCTTCTCTCCGCCGGCTACACCGGCAACCTGTACCCGATCCATCCCAGGGCGACCGAACTGCTGGGCCTGCAAGCCTACCATGCCATCGGGGACGTCCCGGAACGTGTCGACCTTGCGGTGGTGGTGCTGCCCGCACCGGTGGTACCGGATGTCGTGGAGGCCTGCGGAAGAGCCGGCGTAGGAGGATTGGTCATCATCTCCGCCGGCTTCATGGAAGCGGGCAAGGAGGGGGAGGCCATGGTGTCCCGGATACTGGAGACCGGCCGCCGCTACGGCATGCGGATCATCGGACCCAACTGCCTGGGCATCATCAACCCCAGCCTGAGGATGAACGCCACCTTCGCCAACCGCATGGCGCTGCCGGGGAACATCGCCTTCATTTCCCAAAGCGGGGCGCTTTGCTCCTCCATCCTGGACTGGGCCTGCGAACAGCAAGTGGGATTCAGTCATTTCGTCTCCATCGGTTCCATGGTGGACATCGGATTCGCCGAGCTCATCGATTACTTCGGGATGGATCCGGATACGGATTCCATCCTGATTTATATGGAATCCCTGACCGAGGCACGCAAATTCATGAGTGCCGCCCGGGCTTTCGCCCGCTCGAAGCCCATCATCATCCTCAAAGCCGGCAAAAGCAGGGACGGTGGCAAGGCGGCCCTGTCCCATACCGGTTCCCTGGCAGGCAATGACGCCGCTTTCGACGCCGCCTTCCAACGGGCAGGCTGCATCCGGGTCGAGACCATCTCCCAGCTCTTCGGCTGCGCCCAGGCGTTGGCCATGCAACCCCGCCCCCGGGGCAACCGCCTGGCCATCATCACCAATGCCGGAGGGCCGGGCGTCCTGGCCACCGATTACCTGTCCACCCGCGGCGGTCAGCTGGCCACCTTGTCGGACAAAAGCCTGGTAGCGCTCAACAAGGCTCTTCCGGCCGCCTGGAGCCATGGCAACCCGGTCGATGTCCTGGGTGACGCCTCCGCCGAAGCCTACCGGCAGGCATTGGAAGTCTGCCTGGCCGACGACGGAGTCGACGGCATACTCACCATCCTGACCACTCAAACCGTGACAGATCCCACCGGCACGGCGGAAGTCCTGGCCTCCCTGGCCAGCAAAAGTGGAAAACCCCTGCTCGCCGCCTGGATGGGCGAACGCGATGTATGGGAGGCCCGCGAAATACTGGAGACAGGAAAGGTGCCCAACTACCGGTATCCTGAAAGCGCCGTCGACGTGTTCCTGCAGATGTGGCAATATTCCCGCAACCTGGAACTCCTGTATGAAACGCCGCCCGAAGCACCCAAACGCTTCGTACCCCGGCGCGACGAAGCCTGGCATATCATCCGGACGGCATTGACGGAAAACCGACGCTATCTGTTGGAACATGAAGCCAAAGGAGCTCCTGGCCTGCTACGATCTGCCCGTCGGCCGGAACGGCCTGGCCCGCTCCGCCCGGGAAGCCGGCGAACTGGCCGACCGGCTGGGATATCCGGTGGTTCTGAAGGTCGTCTCCCCGGATGCGCTCCACAAGACCGACGTCGGGGGAGTCCTGCTCGACCTGAACGACCGGCAAGGTGTGGAATCAGGCTACGATGATGTCATCAGCCGGGTCCGGTCCCACCGCCCCGATGCCAACATTGTGGGCATCCTGGTCGAACGCATGCACAGGAAACGCTATGAGCTCCTGGTCGGCGCGAAACGCGACCCTATCTTCGGACCGCTGCTGGTCTTCGGCCAGGGCGGCGTGGCTGTGGAGGTGATCCGGGATACCAACTTCGCCCTGCCCCCGTTGAACATGGCCCTGGCCAGACATCTGGTCAGCGGAACAAGCATCCACGAGCAACTCGAGGGATTCCGCGGGATTCCGCCGGTCGACCTGGAGGAACTTGCGTTCCACCTGGTCAAGTTCGCCTATGTTCTCATGGACTTCCCGGAAGTGGCGGAAATGGATGTCAACCCCTTGCTCATGGATGAGCACGGGGCCATCGTGCTGGATGCCCGGATCATTCTCGACGAATTCCGCCCCCGGCGAAAGGAACGACCCTTCCATCACCTGGTCATCTCCCCTTATCCGGAAAAATACACCCGCCGCCTGCCGATGAAAGACGGGCGGGAAGTTCTCCTGCGGCCCATCCGTCCGGAGGACGAGCCCATGGAGGCCGACATGCTGAAGACCTTGTCGGACCAATCCCTCTATTTCCGATTCTTCGGTTATGTGCCGAAGCTCACCCACGATTTTCTTACCCGGATGACACACATCGATTATGACCGGGAAATGGCGCTGGTGGCGGAGCTGGAGGAACAAGGGGGGAAACAGATGGTCGGTGTCACCCGCATCATCGCGGACGCCTGGGGGGAAACTGCGGAATTCGCCATTCTCGTGGCGGATCCATGGCAACATATGGGGCTGGGAAGCAGCATGTTCGATTATATGCTGGAAATCGCACGCGACAAGGGCATCCGGAAGATCGTCGCGTCCGTCCTTCGGTCCAATGCCCATATGATCACCATGTTCCGGAGCCGGGGATTCGAGCTTACACCCGAGGAGGACAATATTTATTCCGCCTCCCTGGATCTGGAACATGCCATCCCTTTCGCAACGGACCTGCCCTTTCAGCCCTGGTGATCCCCGTCCAGCGACTCCCGCTGCAACCGTCCCCTTCGCTGTGGCGAGGCAAGGTAGCAGCCACCGGCGGGATGCTGCCGCTGAAGCGCAGTGTCATTTTGCCCGGATTCCTCCGCACGGGACGATGAAAGGGCGACAGGCTGGGTGGTGCTATCGCCTCAACATGGCGAGTACCTGCCGGGCGACTTGTTCGCCTGTGAATCCGAACTTTTCATCCAACACCTGGTACGGGGCGGAATAACCGAAATGGGAGAGTCCCCACACTTTTCCGCGGGGGCCGACCAGCCCCTGCAGCGTAACGGGCAGTCCGGCTGTCAGGCCGAAGACAGGAATGTTGCCGGGCAGGACGGACCGCTGATATTTGGCGGATTGTTGACGGAACAAACCTTCCGAGGGGGCGGACACGACACGCACCTGCAATCCGTGTTCCGAGGTGAGCAAGTCTGCCCCGGCGATCAGTGTGGCCACTTCGGATCCGTTTCCCACCAGGATGACGTCCGCTTTCTGCGGGCTGTCCAGTACGATGTAGGCGCCTCTGTCCGCCTGTGCCGCCAAGTTCCGGCGGTCTTCTCCCGGCAGGTCCTTGATGGTCTGACGGGAAAGGATCAGTCCGGTCGGTGCCTCCCGCTGCTGCATCGCCAATCGCCAGCAGGCGACTGTCTCGGCGCCGTCGGCCGGACGAAGCGCTACCAGGGAGGGTTTGCCATGATGGTTGCGAAGTTGTTCGAGCAACCGGAGCTGGGCTTCCTGCTCGACCGGTTGGTGGGTCGGCCCGTCCTCCCCCACGCGGAACGCATCATGGGTCCAGAGGAAGATCACCGGCTGCCGCATCAGGGCGCAGACACGCAGGGCCGGCTTCATGTAATCTGAAAAGGCGAAGAAGGTCGCGCAGGCAGGAATGACACCGCCATGCAGGGCCATACCGGTTGCCAACGCCGCCATGGTGAGTTCCGACACACCGGCCTGCAGGAAGGCACCTCGGAAGTCATGACGTCGGAAGGCTTTTGTTTTCTTTAGGAAATTCTCCGTCTTGTCGCTGTTGGCCAGGTCGGCAGAAGCGACGATCATGTTGCCGACCTGGTCCGCTAAGGCCGAGAGGACGGCACCGGAGGCGTTCCGGGTGGCATCGTTTGGCTTGAAAGGAATGGCGTCCCAGTCGATGTCCGGAATTTCGCGCCGCAGGAACCGGCGGTAGCGGTCCGCCAGTTCCTTGTTTTCACGTGCCCATTTCCGGAAGGCGTTCTTCCGGCGGGCGGCATCCTTGCGCTTCCCTGCCAGGACGGAATGGTAATGCTCGGCGACATCCGGGAATATTCGGAACGGGTTCTCAGGGTCTCCGCCCAGGCCGCGGACGGTTTCCGCGAAGGATGCGCCCGCGCCGGAGAGGGGTTGCCCATGCAATTCCACCTCCCCTTCGTATAGGCTGCCGTCGGCTTTCCGGACACCCTTACCCATCAGGGTCTTTCCGATGATCAGGGAAGGCCGGTCGGTCGCTGCCTGTGCGGCCCGGATGGCCTCCCGAATGGCCTGGTGGTCGTTCCCAGGGATGGTCTGCACATGCCAATCCCAGGCGCGGTACTTCATGGCTGTATCCTCGCTGGTGACATCCGCGACCTCCGTGGAAAGCTGTATGTCATTGGCATCATAGAACATGATGAGCTTGCCCAATCCGAGATGGCCGGCGATCCGGCCCGCTGCCTGGGAAATTTCTTCCTGCACACCGCCGTCAGATATGTAGACATAAGTGTGGTGATCGACGACCTCACCGAAACGTGCGGCCAGAAATCGTTCCGCTATGGCCGCCCCGATGCCGAAGGCATGTCCCAAACCGAGCGGACCGGAAGTGTTCTCGATGCCGCGGGCGGGATCCAGTTCCGGATGCCCCGGTGTGACGCTCCCCCACTGCCGGAATTGCCGGAGATCGTCCATTGTGTAATTCCCCAGCAGGGTCTGCTGTGCATAGAGCATGGCGGACATATGGCCTGCATCCAGAAAGAAACGGTCGCGCAAGGGCCAGGTCATGTCATCCGGGTCGAAACGGAGGAATTCCGAATAGAGGACATGCATGAAATCCGCCCCCCCCATGGGTCCGCCGGGATGGCCGGAGCGAGCCCGCTCCACCATGGCGGCGGACAGGATGCGGATGTTGTCCGCAGCGCGGAGGGACAGGTGGTCAGCTGGATCGATTGTGTGTTGGCGCATGTTGTTTGTTTCTTATGTGTTCGGCTTCGGCGCATGGCCGTATGGAAAGCGCAACGGTTCTCTTGGTCGGCAATCGGTACGCAGATCTCAAAGCAGGTCCGGATATTCCCATGGGCGGCGGTAATCCCGACGCAACATGGCGTTGGCCGGCTCATCTCCCGGAATGCGGTCGTTCGGGTGGTCCCAGTCGATGCTGCGGCCCAATCGGGTGGACAGCATGCCCAGCAAGGCCATGTTCGTGGCTTGGCGTCCCTGTTCGATGCCGGCGAACGGCTCGGAGCCGGTCTTGATGGCGTTCAGGAAATCCTGCCAGACCAAGCGAATGTTCTGGGAATCCGGTTCGTCCAGCGCCGCCGCCTGTCGCATGACCGGCTGCTTTTCATCGTGCGGATAGAACGCCCAGCCTTGCTGCCAACCCATGTGAAAGGTACCCAGGGTTCCATGGAAATGTACCCCCACGTTCTCCCCCGGCTGTTGGGGGCGCCGGTTGAGCAGGGAATGTTCCCAGGTGCAGGTGAAACTTTCGAACGTGTAGGTGACCACCTGGCTGACCGGCATATCGGATGCGGCCGGTGCCGGATGGTACCGGGCGGTGCCATGGATGCTGCGGGGTGCCTTTTCCTCCGTCCACCAAAGGATCTGGTCGAACCAATGGGGAGCCCAGTCGCCCAGCTGACCATTGGCGAAATGGCTGTATTGACGCCAGCGGCGGGGATGGATGGCGGCGCTGTAAGGCACACGCTCCGAAGGTCCGCAATAGAAGTCCCAATCCAGACCGGCCGGCACCGGTTCCTCCGTCCAAGGTTCCGGGCGGCTGCCGTTGTAATGGACGAATGCTTTCACCTCCCGGATCTCGCCGGCCTTTCCGGCCCGCAGGAACTCCATGCCGCTGACATTGTGTGGGGAATACCGGCGGTGAAAGTCCACGATACAGACCTTTCCCGTCTCCTCGACGGCTTGTTGGATGGCTGTGCCCTCCTTGACGGTATGACCGATCGGTTTTTCCAGGAACAGATGCGCACCGCTTCGGAGGGCGGCGATGGCTACCAGGGCATGCCAGTGGTCGGGGGTGGCATTGATGACGATATCCGGTCGTTCCCGCTCCAGGCATTCCCGGAAGTCACGGTATCGATGCGGACGGTCGGCGCATAACCTGCCGACCTCCGCAGCGGCCAGGTCCAGCTGCCGCTCGTCCACATCACACAGTGCCACGACATCCACCTCTCCGGACCGGATGGCTTCCCGGAGGATGTTGACACCCCACCATCCGCTGCCGATCAGCGCCAGGCTGTATCGGAAATGACGACGCGGTATCAAAGGCCCGGAAATTCCGGCGGACAAGCCCGCCAACGATGAAGCCCTGATGAATTGCCGTCGCCGCATGATTCCCTTTTTTGCGGCAAGCTACTAATTTTTGAACGATACGGTGGCGGATTCCCCTCCGCTTTTTACTTTTGACGGCAGCCGCGGACGCCTTCCTCTGCCTACCCATGGGCTGACGGCCGAACGAAGAGCCGGGCCGCATCCCCTGTCATCAAAATCGGAACATATGAAAACTGTTGTCTTTTCCTTTCTGCTGCTATGCTGTGCCGGCGCCGCCTGGTCAAGCGTCAGCGGCTTCCCGCCGGCATCCGCTGCCGATACGACCGTCATCGAGCTGTTCAATGGAAAGGACCTCCGTGGTTGGATCAATCATGGGAAGGAACTTTGGTATGTGGAAAACGGAGAGCTGGTCTGCGAAAGCGGCCCGTACAAGGAATACGGCTACTTGGGTACCGCAGACACCTATGAGAATTTCGAGCTGACCCTGGAGTTTCGGCAGGAAGCGAACGGCAACAGCGGGGTATTCATCCGGTCTTCCATCGATGGTGTGCGGATCGCCGGCTGGCAGGCGGAGGTGGCACCGAAGGGTTCCCACACAGGCGGTATCTATGAGAGTTACGGCCGAGGATGGCTGATACAGCCCGAAGCCGAGAAGGAATCGGCGCTGAAGGAGAACGATTGGAACCTAATGCGGATCCGTTGCGTCGGGGACGAGGTGACCACTTGGCTCAACGGCGTGCAGATGATACAGCTGAAGGATGCGAAGATAGGCGCTGCCGGTCCGGGCATGATCGCCTTGCAAATCCACGACGGCGGCGGCATAAAGGTCCGTTGGCGGAACCTCCGACTGAAACGATTCTGATTCGACCATGAAGGACTGCGCGAGGTCCTTCCCGTCCGTCGCGGACCTCAGCCGGTCCATGCCGCCAACAAGGACAACAACAAGGCGGCACTGACACCGGTGATGCCTGTTCCCAGGGCTACCAACCGGTAGCCCTGGGATACACTCATGCCGCTCAATTGGGTGACCACCCAAAAAAAGCTGTCGTTGACATGGGAGACCACCAGCGAGCCCGCCCCGATGGCGAGTACCCCGAGCGCACGCCCGGCTTCGGAGTCGAGCCCGAGGACAGGCAGTGCGGGCGCCAACATAGAGGCAGTGGTGATGATCGCTACGGTGGAGGATCCCTGGGCTGTCTTCAGTGCCGCGGCGACCAGGAAAGGCACCCATATACCGAGTGACCGGGTGTCCGCCAACAAATCGGACAACACCGCCGCCATACCGGCGCGCTGCAGGACCGTCCCGAAAACGCCCCCCGCACCGGTCACCAACAATACCAGGGCGGCATCCCGAAAGGCCGTCCCCGCCCATCCGTCGGCAGATAACATCTCCCGGGTCAGCCGCTTAGGAATGCAACAGGCAGTAGCCAACCCGGCCAACAGCGCCACCAACGGCGTGCCGACGAATTGCAAGCCGTCGTACAGCCAGCCGTCGCTCGGAACCCCTGCCGTCTCCGAAGCGGATTTCAGCAGGATGAGCAGGATGGGAAGCAGCACCGGTAGGAAACTGACGAACGCAGCTGGCGCTGCGACGGACGGAGATGCCGGCAGCGGCGGTGCTTCCGGAAAGGGAGCGGATGCCGCTTCCGCTCCGATTGCCAGCCGGCGGGTAACCAAATAGGCCGGAATCCAAGCAAGCAGGCTGACCGGAATTCCGAATAGCAGCACCTTCCCCAGATCAGCTTCGAGTATGCCTGCCGCCGCCACCGGCCCCGGCGTCGGCGGAACCATTGTATGGGATGCCATCAAGCCCAGGGCAAGCGCAATGGTCAGCACGCGGGCGGAGAGCCCCGACCTGGCCGCCAAGGCCTTGCCCAGGGGATGCAGCAGCAGGAACCCGCTGTCTGCAAACACCGGTATGGAGACCACCCAACCCGTCAAGCCCATGGCATAGCCGGTCCGACGGGCACCGGTCTGCCGCAGCACCACATTCGCCATGACCCGGGCCGCCCCGGTTCGGTCCAGGAAAGTGCCGATCAGCACCCCCAGCAGAATGACCAGCCCGACATTACCGACCGTCGCACCGAACCCCTCGTTGACAGCCTTCACCAAGTCCCCGCCATTCATTCCGGCTGCCAAACCGAAACCCATGGCCGCCGCAACCAAGGCAAGAAACGGATGCAGCCCCCGCTTGGTCGTCGATAGGACGATGAATGCAACAGCCAGACACAACAACAGCATCAGGTACATGGGCAAAGGTATGACAGCGACAGTCGGTTATTTTCCGGCGAACCGGTTGAGGATGGACTCGAACAGCTCCTGCTGTCCGCTCGTCTGAAGGGGCTCCCCTTGTTTCTCCGCCCAACGGGCCAGGTCTTTGAACGTGAGTTTGCCCTTTTCGAAATCCTTCCCTTTCCCACTGTCGAACGAAGCGTAGCGCGCTTCCCGCAGCGTCCGGTAGTCTGATTCCGTCAGGATGGCGTCCGCCGCCAGCAAGGCCTTGGCAAAGGTGTCCATCCCACCGATATGGGCGATGAACAGGTCGGCGGGATCGGTGGAGTTCCGCCGGGTCTTCGCATCGAAATTGATGCCGCCGCCCCGAAGCCCGCCTGCCTCCAGCATGACCAGCATGGCCTCTGTCAACTCCGTCACATTGTTGGGGAATTGATCTGTGTCCCAGCCGTTCTGGTAGTCCCCGCGATTGGCATCGATGGACCCCATCACGCCGGCGTCAGCGGCCACCTGCAGTTCGTGTTGGAAGGTATGGTGCGCCAACGTCGCATGGTTGACCTCTATGTTGAGTTTGAAATCGTCCATCAGGTCGTACGTCCGCAGGAAATGGAGGCAGGTGGCGGCATCGTAGTCGTACTGGTGTTTCATGGGCTCACATGGCTTGGGCTCGATGAAGAACGTTCCCTTGAAACCCTGCTTCCGGGCATAGTCGCGGGCAAGCTGCAGGAACATCGCCAGGTGGTCCATTTCCCGCTGCATGTGGGTGTTCAACAAAGACATGTACCCTTCCCTTCCACCCCAGAAAACATAATTGTGCCCACCCAGCCGAATGGTGATGTCGATGGCGTGCCGAACCTGGGCGGCTGCGTAGGCCACCACCCCGAAGTCCGGGTTGGTGGCCGCTCCGTTCATGTAGCGCGGATGGGAGAACAGGTTGGCGGTTCCCCACAGGACTTCGATGCCGCTGGCTTTCTGTTTTTCCAAGGCATAGGCGGAAACGACATCCAACCTGCGCTCGCTCTCTGCCAAGGTGTCCGCTTCGTCCACCAGGTCGAAATCGTGGAAACAATAGAACGGAATCCCGATTTTTCCGATGAACTCGAACGCCGCGTCCGTCTTGTCTCTGGCACGGTCGACAGGATCCGTGGCTGTCAGCCAGGGAAACCGTTTGGTACCCGGTCCGAAAGGGTCGCCGCCCGTGTTGCAGAAGCTGTGCCAATAGGCGACAGCGAACCGGAGATGGTCTTTCATCGTTTTCCCGCGAACGACCCGGTCTTCCTCATACCATTTGAAAGCCAACGGATTGTCGGAAGCCGGTCCTTCGAACTGGATCCTGCCGATACCGGGAAAGTATTCCACCAAGCCTGTTACGACGGATGTTTTCGTATGGTTTGTCTTTTTCATGCTATGCTGTGAGTTGAATGAACGACACCAGGTCGGACCGCAATTTACCAATTTTCCGTAACCGTGCACAACCCGCTCGCTACCGCATTCCGCCTACATGGGTGATTGCCTGCCGGATGCCACCTTGAAGAGCAGATGGTCCGCCAGGGCGAGCGCCGTTGTGCAAGGCAGATAAGGCAGGGTCAACGAACCGGCGGCGGTTACCAGGGTAAGGTGCGAGAATCCAGCACGATGGAGCCACCGGCTGCCATGCAGCCGGACAACCTGCAACTTATGGTCCTTCAGGATCACCGTGCGACGGTTGAGCACCCCCCATGACACCCGAAGCCCGTCCGGACAGGTTTCCCAAACCCAGGTCCGGTGATAGCGTATCGCCAGCCAAACGGACCAACTCAGCCAGCCGACGACAAATGGAAGGTAGGCGGCAGGAATGTTTCCATAAGCCGGCAGGCCGATCGCCAGCAAGGGAAGCAGTCCCCATCGGATGAACTGTCGGAGTATGATCCTGCGACCGACCCCGTGGGCAGTGGCGGCTGCCGGATCCCATTCCGGCCAGTAGGCCTCCAGCAGGCGCTGCTGTCCGGCCGGCGCACAGCCCGGCACGCTGGCAGTGCCACGCCCCCGCAGATTCCGGGGCGAAGCCGCCTGCGGCAGGCGAACGGATGCCAGCCCGAAGTACCGCAGCAAAGGTGTGCTCCGGATGTCAACCCATTGGATTTTATCAACTTCGACCAAAGTGGTTGCCTTGGCGAACCAGCCGGCCTCCACCGCTATATGTCGTCGGCTGAGCCGGACCGTCAGCCCATGATACACCAGGAAGGTCCGCAGTAACGTGACAAGCATGGAGAATGCGAGCAACACCAATCCGATCGTGAGCAGCAGCGAAAGGTCTCCCTGCGAGATGCTTGCCGGCAAGCGGCGCTGCCAGTGTCCGACCGTTTGTCTTCCGAGCGCTTCGATGAGGTCGTTGGCGAAACCTGCCAGAAAGGCTAACAATATGCCAGCCGTACGGAAGTGATTCTGACTCAGACCGACCTTTACCAGGTCGGCATGCGACAAACGGCACACCAGGTCCTTATGGTCGCCAGGGTGATTCGCTGCGTAAGATCCCTCCTCCGTGCTCCCTGCATCCGTATCTGTCCGGTACCGGCCGACATACCGTTGCAGCGCATACGCCTGTGCAGGTGGCAGCGCTTCCAGCCTGAATTCCTGTCCCACCGACCCGGCCGTGTCGATATCGACAGCCATCACACCGAAGAGCCGATGGAAAACCGATTGCCGAAGGGAGACGGTTTGGATTCGCTCCATCGGCACCAGGGTACGCCGCTTCCGCAACCAGCCCGTTTCGAGGATGAGTTCCCGGTCCCGGATGTGGAACCGCTTGAAAAAATAGCGAACGAATGCATTGGCGGTGCTGAGCAGCAGAAACACCAGCACCATACCGTCCCAGAAGCTGTCCCTGCTTCCGGCAGGTCGCAGGAACAACAGCAGGAGCACCGCCCACAACTGGCGCAACAGCAACTTCATGGCATGACCCATCAGCAGCCATACTGCCACGGGGGACTGTCGCACCGGCAGCGGGAATGGATTCGGTTCAAGCATGGGATTCAGCGTCCGTTCCGGAATACCCTTTGCTATCGGATGCCACTGGCATCGTGCCGGCCTGGGCTGTGACAAACTCCTTTATTCGCAGCGCATCCATATACGGCAGCCCTCCCACCTGAAGGTCACCGCCCGTGCTGCCGGCGGTATAGATACGGAGCGTGGCCAGCCCCGTCCACCGCTCCAAGGGCCCCCTGCTGACCTCACAATGCTGTACCCTGTTGTAAGGAACCACCGTCCGGCTCGTAAAAATCACCCCTTCCTGATACAGGATGTCGTGCGTGCGCAAGGCATAACCTGCTTTTTCCCAGCGTTTCCAGGCAAGCCACAAGGAAACGGAAAGCGCGGCAGACCAGGTGAGGAGCAGCAGCATCCACCAACGCCAACCCAATGTGTTTGCACCCAGGTATACCCCTGCTCCCAGTAGCATCAGGACATACCAGCCCGTTGTGGACAACAACTCCACCTTGCGCCAGGCGGTCGACAAGGGATGGAAGGGCACCGACGCGAGCTGGGGAAGATCCGCCGGTGCCACCGCTTCGTTTAGGAATGTCATATGGTCAAGAATGGAAGCGGACGAACACGGCGGCACCGCCGGGCGTGAAATCGTCCGCTTTATACCGAACCAAAAGTATTATAAAAACGAACAATCGGAATTTAAAAAAAACCAGAATTCTTACTTGACTTTTTCATCCGAAAGTCATTTTCTTTGCACACAGCGAATCAACATTCGAATCAAATGATGTCTTTCACAGTACAGGTTGCGAATTGCTGGTGGCACCTCCGGAAACCATACCCGTGAGGAATCGCTCGCCTGTCTTGATGTTGGACATAGATGAAAAAGGCCTGCCGAATCCCACGGCAGGCCTTTTTTGTTGATGGGTACCTTTACAAAACGCCGCGGTAACCGGAAGGAGTTCCGTACCAGCTGCAAACTGTTGAATGACCAAACTGACGCACATGCCAACTGTCCGGACCAAGGTTGAATCCATGCTGGCCGATACGGTCACGCCCGTGAGCCTGTACCTACGCCTCCGCGACCGGTATCCCGGCGCCTTGCTCCTCGAGAGTTCGGATTACCACGGGAATGAAAACAGTGTGTCCTTCCTTTGCCTGGGCACCCTCGCCGGTTTCATGGCAGACGGTGACCAGGTCGAGCTGCAGATCGACGGAACCGCCTCGGAAATGGTAAGGGTGGACAATCCGCGGGAGGTGGGCGAACGGCTGACTGCTTTCCTACGCTCCTTCCGAACGGCGGAGGGAAACGGGCTTGCCGACGGGCTGAACGGTTTCTTCGGATACGCTACCTACGATGCGGTCCGTTATTTCGAAGACATCCAACTCACATCCGCAGACACCGAAGAACGGCATATTCCTGCCATTCGATATCAATTGCCTCGCTTCATCCTGGCCATCAACCATTTCAACAATCGGATGACCATATTGGAGAACCTCTTGCCGGACATGGACAGCCAAATGGACCTGTTGCGCGGGCTGTTGTCGGTCACTGCGGTGCCCAGTTTCCCGTTCAGCCTGGCCGGCGAAGTCAAGTCGAACATGGCGGATGCGGATTTCCGGCGGATGGTGGAGAAAGGACGGGCATACTGCCAACAAGGAGAAGTGTTCCAAATCGTCCTGTCCAGACAGTTCGCCCAGGTGTTCGAAGGAGATGATTTCAATGTGTACCGGGCCCTGCGGGCAGTGAATCCATCCCCGTATCTGTTTTATTTCGATTACGGAGGCTACCGGCTCTTCGGTTCCAGTCCGGAGGCGCAAGTCCGCCTGAAGCAGACACGGCAAGTCGGACCGGACGGGAGGCCGCAGCGGAAAGCGATCATACATCCTATCGCCGGCACTTTTCCCAGGACAGGTGACGACGTGGCGGACCGGTTGTCGGCCGAGGCTTTGGCGGCGGATCCGAAGGAAAATGCGGAGCATGTCATGTTGGTGGACCTCGCGCGCAACGACCTCAACCGGTTGTGCGGACAGGTACAGGTGGAAACATACCGGGAGGTGCAGTTCTACAGTCATGTCATCCACCTGGTCTCGGAGGTCAGCGGCCAATTGCCGGCGGATGTCTCGGCGGCGGATTTGCTGGCGGAAACCTTTCCGGCAGGCACCCTGAGCGGGGCTCCCAAACACCGGGCCATGCAGCTCATCGACCGGACGGAAGGCGTGCGGCGCGGATTCTACGGCGGCTGCGTCGGTTTCTTCAGCCTGGACGGCGGGGCCAACCATGCCATCCTGATCCGTAGTTTCCTCAGCAAGGGAAACACGCTCTATTTCCAGGCCGGTGCCGGCATCGTGAAATCCTCCGACCCGGAAAAGGAATTGCAGGAAGTGTACCACAAGGTCGGCGCCCTGCGCAAGGCCATCGCATGGGCGGCCGGCGGCGAGGCTCCGCCGGCCATCACAGGAACAAACCGGTAAACATCAAGCCTTATGAAGATCCTGGTGCTCGACAATTACGATTCGTTCACATACAACCTCGTGCAATATCTGCAGGAACTCACCGGCGAGCGGCCGGCCGTTCGCCGCAACGACGCCATCACGGTGGAGGAAGCACGGGCCTTTGACAGCATCCTCCTCTCTCCGGGGCCCGGTTTGCCGCGGACCAGCGGCATCCTCTGTACGTTGGTCCGTGAGCTGGCTCCCACCCATCGGATCCTGGGCGTGTGCCTCGGCCTCCAGGCCATCGGGGAAGTCTTCGGGGGCCGTCTGCGCAACCTCGAACAGGTCTACCACGGCGTCGCGACTACCATTCGCGTCACACGCCCGGAATCTCCCCTTTTCCGTGGATTGCCGCGGGTTTTCCAAGCCGGCCGATACCATTCCTGGGTTGTGGACAGCGCAGGTTTGCCGGATTGCCTGGACATCACCTGTGTCGATGAAACCGGAAACATCATGGGGCTGACCCACCGGACCTATGATGTCCAGGGTGTGCAGTTCCATCCGGAATCCATCCTCACCAAACAGGGCCGCGACATCCTGGCGAACTGGCTTTCCGCCGATCAGCCGCAACGGGAGACACAATCCACAGCCTCCCACCGTCTCAAGTCTGTCTTATGAAAAAAATACTCAACAAGTTATTCGAACACGAACACCTGAGCAGGGCAGAAGCCTACGAAACCCTGACGGAAATGACACGCGGCGGCGCGAACGAAGCCCAGGTAGCCGCCTTCATGACGGTGTACCTCATGCGCACCATCTCCGTGGAGGAACTGGAAGGTTTCCGGGCCGCCCTGCTGGACCTTTGTGTCCGGGTAGAGCTGGGACATGCCGAGACCATCGACCTGTGCGGGACCGGCGGGGATGGCAAGAACACCTTCAACATTTCCACCCTGGCCGGATTCGTGGTGGCGGGAGCCGGGGGTAAAGTCGTAAAACATGGCAACTACGGCGTATCTTCGGTCTGCGGATCATCCAATGTGCTGGAGTCGTTGGGGTATCGTTTCAAAAACGAGGTTGACAGCCTGCGGCGGGAGTTGGATCGAACCGGCATCTGCTTTCTGCATGCGCCTTTGTTTCACCCGGCGCTGAAAAGCGTGGGCCCCGTCCGGAAAGCATTGGGCGTCAAGACGTTTTTCAACATGCTCGGGCCCTTGGTCAATCCGGCGTCCCCGAGCTGTCAGTTCACCGGTGTCTTCAGTTTCGAACTCCAACGGCTCTACGGTTACCTCTTGCAGCGCACCCGCCAACGGTTCCGGGTCGTCCATACCTTCGACGGATACGACGAGCTGTCGATGACGGCGCCGGCGAGGGTCGTCCGGGAGAACGGAGAGGACACTGTCTACCCGGCACAGTTGGGAGGGGCAGTCGAACCAGCGGACCTGGCCGGCGGCGAAACGGTGGAAGCGAACCGCCGGATCTTCACTGATATCCTGACTGGGAAAGGAACCCCAGCCAGGCAACGGGTGGTGGTGGCCAATGCCGCCATGGCCCTGCAGTGCCTGTCACCGGAGAAATCGACGGCGGAATGCCTGGCGGCAGCCGAAGAATCGTTGGCAAGCGGCCGTGCCGAAGCGGTCCTGCACCGATTGATCGACATGCAATGAAAGCCCCGGAACCGCAGGCATACCGATTCCGCTGCCAATAAATCACCAGCAAAGCATGAGTGTCTTAGAAAAAATCGTCGCCCAAAAACAGCAGGAAGTGGCGGACAGACAGCGGCGGTACCCATACGCCGAACTGGAAAAGAGCTTCCATTGGAACAGGCCTCCTATCCGCCTGACCACCGCGCTGACAGCGGAAAACAGTTCCGGTGTCATCGCCGAATTCAAACGTCGGTCTCCCTCGAAAGGGGTGATCAACGACCAGGTGAGCATCGACCAGGTGAGCACGGGGTATGTCAGGGCAGGTGCCGCCGCATTGTCCATTCTGACCGACACCCCGTTTTTCGGAGGGCATGTGGAGGACCTGACCAGAGCCCGGGAGATCAATATGGTGCCCATCCTCCGCAAGGATTTCATCATCAGCGAATACCAGGTCATGGAAGCCCGAAGCCTTGGAGCGGATGTCATCCTGCTGATCGCGTCCGTACTGGGGCCGGCGGAAGTGCGCCGCCTGGGCGAGTTCGCCGTTTCCCTTGGCATGGAAGTCCTCCTGGAGCTGCATGACCCCTCGGAGGCGGGACATATCTGCGATCCGGTCCAGCTCGTCGGCGTGAACAACCGAAACCTTTCGGATTTTTCGGTGGACGTCGGCCGGTCGCTGGCCCTGGCCAGGCAGTTGCCGACGGAGAAGGTCTGGGTGGCGGAATCCGGCCTGCAGGATCCGGCCGTGGTGGCCAGCTTGCGGACCGCCGGTTTCCGTGGATTCCTCATCGGCGAACATTTCATGCGGCATGCAAATCCGGAGGAGGCCTGCAGCGGGTTCATCCGGGCGCTTCGCAACGCATGAAAACGGGAAGTAAACAAGCCAAGCCTGTACTGACCTATGTTGCAAATCAAAGTATGCGGATTGAACACGGAGGTCAACGCCCGGGCGGTGCTGGCCTGCGAACCGGATTACGTCGGGTTCATATTCGTCGAAAGTTCACCCCGGTGGGCGGGACCACCGGACCGGCACGGCTGGATCCGTTCGTTGCCGGCAACGGCCCGCAAGGTGGGCGTTTTCGTGGACGCCGGCGAGTCTGACATCCGGCGGCTTGCCGGCACGGCCGGTCTCTCCGTCATCCAACTGCATGGAGACGAATCGCCGGCATGCTGCAGGGCGATCCGGCAAGCAGGTCTGGAAGTCTGGAAGGTCTTCCCCGTCGGCGGCGAACTGGATATGGGACGCCTGGCAAGCTATGCCGACAGCTGCGACCGCTTCCTGTTCGATACGGCCGGCCGCCGACGTGGCGGTAACGGGACCGCCTTCGATTGGAACCTGTTGCTCCGCTACGCCATCGGAACCCCCTTCTTGCTGAGTGGCGGCATCGGGCCTGCAGATGCCCCCGCCATTCGGAACTTTCTCCGACAGGCACCGGAACCCCTCCGGCAAGCCTGTGTCGGGGTGGATATCAACAGCCGCTTCGAGACGAAACCCGGTACGAAACAAATCCTGTCCATCAAACATTTTCAACATGAACTCAATCGGACCTGACACAGCGGTGGTCGGTGCTGCCGCCATCACCCCTTCTCCTGACGAATCCGGTTTCTACGGTGACTTCGGCGGTGCTTTCGTGCCGGAAATGTTGTTTCCGAATGTGGAGGAACTGCGCAGTCGCTATCTTTCCATTCTGGCCGGCGAAAAATTCCGGAAGACATACCGACACCTGCTGAAGGAATATGTCGGAAGGGCGACACCCCTCTACCTGGCGCAGCGCCTGTCCGATCATTACGGATGCAGGATCTATCTGAAGCGGGAGGACCTATGCCATACCGGCGCCCACAAAATCAACAACACCGTTGGTCAGATCCTGCTGGCAAAGGAGCTGGGCAAAAGGCGGATCATCGCGGAAACCGGTGCCGGACAGCACGGCGTGGCCACCGCCACCGTAAGTGCGCTCATGGGCCTCGAGTGCATAGTGTATATGGGAGAACTGGACATGGAACGCCAGGCGCCCAATGTCGCCCGGATGCGCATGCTGGGGGCGTCCGTCGTGCCGGCCCGCAGTGGCAACCGGACCCTCAAGGATGCCACGAACGAAGCCATCCGGGACTGGATCTGCCATCCGGAGGATACCCACTACATCATCGGGTCGGTCGTGGGACCCCACCCCTACCCCGACCTGGTGGCCCGCTTGCAGGCCGTCATCAGCGAGGAAATCAGAAGCCAGCTCCAGGAAAAAGAAGGCAACCCCAATCCGGCGGCCGTTTTGGCCTGTGTCGGTGGGGGCAGCAATGCCGCCGGTGCGTTCTACCACTTCATCGGAGAACCGAAGGTTCGGCTCCTGGGAGCGGAGGCCGCAGGACTTGGCGTCGAGTCCGGGGAAACAGCGGCCACCATCGCCCTGGGCACGCCAGGCATTCTACATGGCAGCCTTTCCATGCTGATCCAGGACGGCGACGGCCAGGTGACGGAACCGTACTCCATTTCCGCAGGGCTGGATTATCCCGGTGTGGGGCCCCTTCATGCCGCCCTCGGCAGCGGCGGCCGGGCCAGCTATCTGCCCGTGACCGACTCGGAAGCCCTTGCGGCGGCCCTGCTGCTGTCCAGGCTGGAAGGTATCATCCCGGCATTGGAGACAGCCCATGCCCTGGCCTTGTTCGAAAAGACAACCTTCCGATCGGAAGACATCGTCGTCGTATGCCTGTCCGGCAGAGGCGACAAGGACCTCTCCACCTACATGCAACATTTCCAATTGTAAACCACCCGATATGACGGACAACCGACTGGCTTCCCTGTTCGAGCGGAAAGAAAGGGACATACTGGCCGTTTACTTCACCGCCGGATACCCCCGGCCTGACATCACCCGGGACACCATCCTCCGGCTGGATGCCGCAGGGGCGGACCTGATTGAGATCGGCATCCCGTTCAGCGACCCTTTGGCCGACGGTCCTACCATACAGGCCAGCTCAAAGGCGGCCATAGAAGGTGGCATGACCCTGGCCCGGCTGTTCACCCAGCTGACGGATATCCGGACACAGACCCAGATTCCGTTAGTGCTGATGGGATACCTCAATCCGGTACTGCGATTCGGAATGGAAAATTTCTGTCGGCGGTGCCAGGAATGCGGAGTGGATGGCGTCATTCTTCCGGATATGCCGCTCGCCTTTTTCCTGTCCCGTTACCAAAGCATGTTCCGACGTCACCGAATCAACCCGGTCTTCCTGGTGACACCGCAGACGACCGATGAACGGGTCAGAGCGCTGGCGGCTGCCACCGGCGGTTTCCTGTATGCGGTTTCCATGGCCACGACCACCGGTGGGACAGCCGGACTTGGTCCTGCGCAGATTGCCTATTTCAAACGGTTGACAGATTTGCGCCTGGGCAAGCCGATCTTGGCTGGTTTCGGAATCGCAGACCATGCGTCCTTCCGAACGGCATGTGAAAGCCTGCAAGGAGCCGTGGTCGGCAGTGCGTTCATCCGGGCCCAGGAGATGGGTGTGCCGCCTGCGGAATTTGTCAGCCGCCTTCGTGGAGCGGCAGGCTGAGTTACGACGTTCCAAGACCCTTCCGCCGGGGCGGGAGGCAACTGATGCAAGGGCTGCAAATCAATTTGACAGTTCCGCATGGAAGAGGGGTTGACCCGCGATGTCGCAGCCGAAGGGATATGATGGTATGGCGGATTGGGTGTGCCAGGGAGGTTCTTGTTCCCCGCTTCGCGGAAAGCGCCGAGTTACGAATTTCAGATAATTTGGCTAATTACGGAAATTTTTCTTTTGCAATTTTCTGATTGGTAGTGATCTGTAAATTTTTTGCCTTCTTTATTACCAAGATTTTACTCCCCGCTTTTCGGGGAGGGATCGCGGCGCCGGGCAGCTTCTTTATGGCCAGGCGTCCCGCTTCACGGCTGGTTTGCTACGGATGGGTGATTTGACCGTTAGGTTCAGCAATTGGGATGCAAAGAGGCTGACTGAATGACATTTTAAATTGCACCTGGATGCAAGCTTGTCGCTAGCGGCCGGGAGCTGCGGATGTCCGACTCAACCAATCCAATAACAAGGAAGCCCACGATCCTTCCCCTCCCGGGTGCCGGAGGCCGTAGCCATGGCCACCGCTCGGAAACAGGTGCATTTCCGCAGGAACCCGGTTTTCCAGACAGGCTGCATGGAACAACAGGCTGTTGCGGACACTGACGAAATCGTCCTGGGTATGCAGCAGGAAAGCCGGCGGAGAATCCGCTGTCACATGAAGTTCGTTGGAGAAGAAATCGATCTTGGCCGCATCGGGTTGCGGACCTAGCAACCGTTCCCGGGAACCCATATGCCCCACTCCCTCCCGCATGCTTATGACCGGATAGATCAAGGCGACGAAATCCGGACGGGCGGAAATCGTATCCGTCGCTTGGGGATCCGCCTTCGTAAGGAAATGGGTGGCGGCGGTGGCGGCCAGGTGGCCACCGGCCGAAAAACCCATGATACCGATTCGGCCGGCATCCAGGCCCCAGGCATCCGCCCGGCTGCGCACCAGGCGGATGGCTTGTTGTGCATCCTGCCAAGGCGCCACGGACCGGTCCCTGCAATATCGGTCGTCCGGAATGCGGTAACGCAAAACGAAAGCGGCTATGCCGGCTTCCCGCAACACCGCCGCAACCTGTGCACCCTCATGGTCCGTCGCCGTTCCCGAATACCCCCCGCCCGGACAAATCACCACCGCTGGTCCGGCAGGCCGATCCGGAGGATAGTATGTAAGGGTTGGGACGGAGGTACCGGTGGTGAAGGCCACACCCCAGTCGTTCACGGCCGTCCGCTCCAGATTCTCCGCAGGAAATGCGTTGGGTATTCCGCCGGAAGGGTAGAGTTCCAGACATTCCGGCGCCGGTTGGGCGGATGCAAGGGACGTTAGTATCGTAAGGAAGGCCAGAAAGGTGAGGTGCTGCATGATGGAAGGATGCTGCCGAAGCAGGTGAAAGATGGTTCAGCATGCGGTCGGACGAATTCCGCCTTTCAAATATAGCGAACGATCGACGCTTCCTGGCGTTTTGTGGCCTGCTATTTTTTCAATTATTTTTTCCTGCTGTGATTTTTCCGGAGGAGTATTTATTATTTTCAAAACCGAACAGAATCCATCCGCAAGACCAGCGTTTTCGCATCCGGATGATGCGCCGGGCGCTGCTTTTGGCGGATGTCATGCGGGCACAGGTACCCCACCCTACCGGAAGTACGGCGGTTTGTCGCACATATTGCAATGAGCAAGCATGGAACGCGGCGGCGGAACCGATGTCCTTTCGGTGATTCGGCAGTGTCTTGTTTTTAAATTACTTGTTGAGCTGTTTACGGAGGAGTATACCGATTTGCAGCTGGCATGCAGCCGTCGGACCGGTTGCGCGCAAGGCTGTGCCGGTCGGAATTTTGGTCGGAAGGACCGATCTGGCAACGACTTACAGGAAAAGCAGGGGGGGCGCCACGGTGCGGTTCATGCTAACGGAGACGGCGGGCATGTGAAGCGGCACGAAGCAGGATCAGCAAATGGTTCATCAGATTGGGGAAGAACCCGAAGTGTCGTTGGAGTACCAGAAAACGGTCCCAAAGCGACTGCCGGTGCCGTTGACGGGAAACACCCCCGATCAGATAGTCGACGACAACCAGGTGGGTATGCACGGCCCGGCGGCACCGCTTGAGGAGCTGAATGATCCAATCTATGTCGGCGGCGAGATTGTCTGGGATATATTCCGTTGCGAGGGAGCGACGGGCCAGGAAAGCCTGGTGACACACCACCATCCCGAAGCGGAGGCTTTTCCAGTCGAGTTGTTCCGGCAGCCGCTGGGTGGTTGTTTCCGAACGCGTACCGAGGGGTTGACGCTTGGAATCGACCAGCATCGTCTCCCCATACAATACATCCGTTTCCTCCGTTCGATACCGCATCATCCTTTCCAGCGTGTCCGGTTGTCGGAACGCGTCGCCGGCATTCAGAAACAGAATCCATTCTCCGGAGGCCATGTGAAGCCCTTTGTTCATGGCATGGTAGAGGCCTTCATCCGGTTCGGAAACAAAGCGGACGGATATCGGTCCGCCGGACCGGGTATAGTCAGACAAGGTCTCCCGGAGATAATCCACCGTTCCGTCGGAAGAGCCTCCGTCCACTACAACATATTCCAAAGAGGACCAAGTTTGTGAAAGAACACTGGCTACGGTCACGGGAATCACCTGTCGGCCATTGAAGACGACCGTCACGATGCTGATGGAAGGCGACTGAGGGAGCGGCATGATACAGCGGTTGGACGGCCAGAGGGAAGTCCGCCGGATAATCCTGCCGAAAGGCAAGGCGTGTCTGTAGGGACGGGAGCGGGACCACACCAAGGCTTAGGTATCCAAGGCGTGGCCCCGCAGTCGTTGACCTCCGAGGGGACGGGCATCAGCCCCGAATCTCCCAACCTGTCCGGTACTTCCTGGATACGAACTGGTTGGCATCGTCCAGGTTGGTGATTTTCATGGACACACCATCCCATTTCAATTTGTTGCGGCCATAGAATTCGAAAGCGGTGCGGCCATTGTCGCGGGGCACCTCACGCCGCAGCATATAGCTGCGGATGGCCAGGTTCCCCATCAGGACGGTCTCCGTCAGCGGCCCGGCATAATCGAAGGAAGAGGTCAGCGCCTTGTGAGCCGGGCTGTCGAAACCGGCTTTGCAGGCCTCCGTCCAATGCACCTGGTGTCCGAATTCCGGCAAGGAGGGTTCCGTCTCGGATTCAGGCTTCATGGGGGAGATCCTGTCGCCGTTGTTGAGGAAAATACGGGGATTGTTACCGTACATATCGATGGTCATCAGTCCTTTGCTACCGTGCAGGAAGACGCCGTTGGCCCCGTTCTCATCGGTACTGAGCGGCAGCTCGGCCGGCAGTTGGTCCGGGTGGAAGGGACGCAGGCCGCCATCCGTCCAGACCATCTTCATCGGCACCTTGTTCTTTTCCGTTGCGGGGAATTTGATCTCGACCACCGAGGAAGGCGGGCACCCCTCCGGAATGTACTCCGGCGTCCAATCCCGCATGAACACTTGTCCGACACTGCACTCCACCTCCGTCGGATAACCGAGGCCGAGGATGCGGAAAGGGGAGTCGATGGTGTGGCATCCGATGTCCCCGAGGGCACCGGTTCCGAAGTTCCACCAGCCGCGCCACTTGAACGGATGGTACAGTGGGTGGTAGTCCACATAGCCGGCCGGACCGATCCAGATGTCCCAGTCTGCGGCGGACATGGAAGCCGGCCGTTCCGGCTTGTCCGTCGGGACGGGTATCCCTTGCGGCCAGACAGGCCGGTTGGTCCAGATCTCCACCTTGTGCACATCGCCGATGAGGCCCTTCTCGAACCATTCGACGGCGATCTTTTGTGCGGGATTGGACGAACCCTGGTTGCCCATCTGGGTGACAACCCGGTACTTCCGGGCTGTTTCCGTGAGGAGGCGTGCTTCGGCGATGTTGTGCGTCAAGGGCTTCTGGACGTAAACGTGCTTTCCGGACTGCATACAGGCCACGGCGGCATACGCATGGAAATGATCCGGCGTGGAAATGGTCACGGCGTCGATATCCTTCCCGACCTCGTCCAGCATGACACGGAAGTCGCGGTACCGGCCCGCGTTCGGAAATTTCTCGAATGCCTTCTTGCAACGGTCCCAATCCACATCGGCCATGGCCACCACGTTGTTCTGGCCGTTGTTCCAGGAATTGATCAGGTCGGACTGGCCCTTGCCGCCGGCACCGATGGCGGCGATGTTCAGTTTGTCACTCGGTGCCGTGTATCCGCGGCCCAGGACATGGCGGGGTACGATCAGGAATCCGGCCGCCGCGAGGGAGCCGTTCTTTATGAATTTTCTTCTTTGCTGGTGCGTAGACATGTTGGAAAATTTTGTGAAGCCGCCAATATAAGGATTTATTCATCGTATGATACGCCCATTTTTGAATTAAATGTCCGCTCGGCTCTATTGGCATGCGATGCTGCCCGACACCTTTTTTATGTGGTCCGATTGTTGGAACGCTGCCGGATGCCCCTGGTTCTGCCGCTGTCATGGACGGGCTTCCGGCTGGCTTCCCAAGATGACGACCTTGATGCTGACATTCGAAGGCCACCCCGTCCGACTGGCGAAACCCCGCTGCCTGTCGACTTTCCTCCTGTGTTGACGGGAGGCAGACCTCGCGCCAACAGTCCCTGACAAGCAATGCCATGTTCGGTGAAAGGGGTACGTTCACGGATTTGGAACTGGTTGCGATTCCTCGTTCCCCAAGCGGCGGGAAGACCAACCCGAACATACCTGTCAGCTGCCTTCTC
>JBEAQU010000015.1:0-72525 GCA_041163745.1 Bacteroidota bacterium | reverse complement strand
GACGCCTGGTTTCACATGGGGTCGTTCGACCGCGCCATGAGCCTGTCCTATGAATTGAAAAAAACCGGCAACGGGGTGTATGCCTTCGTATTGGACGGCGAGGTGCGCATCGCTGGCCAGGTATTGGAAAAAAGGGACGGCTTCGGCATCTGGGATGTCGACCAGATCGAAATCCAGCCTGCCGCCGGTGCACGGCTGCTGCTCATGGAAGTCCCGATGCGCCTTTCCTGACGGGCGGTCGCACACCTGTGTTCAAGCGCCGGCCTCCAGCGCTTCCCAAAACTCCGCCGCCCGTCGGGTATGCGGGATACAGATGGAGCCTCCGACCAGATTGGCGATGGAGAACACCTCGAAGATCTCCGCCTGGGTCACTCCCATCTGGTGGCAGGTCCCCAGGTGGTATCGGATGCAATCGTCGCATCGCAACACCATGGAGGCTACCAGGCCCAGCAGCTCCTTGGTCCTGGCATCCAGTGCGCCAGCCTCATAGGTGGTCTTGTCCAGGGCGAAAAACCTGTTCAGTGCCTTGTTCTGCTGCGCCAGGATCTTTTCGTTCATCCTGGACCGATAATCGTTGAATTCCTTGACAATGGACATGATGCTTCTCGGTTTGTTCCGCCGAACCCTGGTGCCGGCGGTGCCTGGCAGGGAGTCGGTGCGGTGGTATGGACGGCGGGACGGGCTTCCGGCTGTCGCGGAACGTCCGGTCCCAGGCCGGAATTGATTCACCAAAAGGACACGACGGGAAATTCCTTTTCCAAGTGGCGGTCGGCCGGGGGTCTTTTTTCCCGGAACCCCCGCTTTTCCCACAGCAGCAGCCGGCTGGTCACATGTACGGTATCCATGGGTTCCGGACCGTCCGTCAGAATCCGGTGGTTGATTTCCTGTTGTACGATATCCTTGACGCCGTCGCCGTTGAAATCGAGAAACCAGGATCCGACGAGACGCTGGTTGCCGTCTCCGCCCAGGAATTCTGCCAGGGTCTGCCGGCCGGTGAATCGCCATTCCGAACGGTCATGCAGCAGGAAGGATTGGTGCTGGAACCAACCTTGGCGGATATCTACCAGGCAGGCTTCCAAGTCGGCATCCTGTGGAAAACAATAGCGGGCGATGATCATTGGTTGGGCGCTACTGTCCAGAAAATCAAAACCCGCGAGCAAATCGCGGGGCAATTGGGCAAAGAAAACTTCCTTTGGTATAGCGGATCCCTTTTCCGTCAGTACATCGGTGGCCACTTCGAAGCGAAGGGTATCCCCGACGGGTATCCGTTGGAAATAACTGCTCAGTTCCCCGGAATCAAGGTGGCCTTCGGTGGAGGCGGTCGGAAATGGCCGGTCGGAGCAACCGATGCTGATCAGGAATGTAAAGGAAAGGAGGTGTAAGGCTTTTTTCATCATGCGCATGGTTCACCGGAAAAGATAAGAAAAGTGAGGTTGGAAAGGCACCTATCTGACCAACAGGGGCATGGATCCGGTCCGGCCTGACTGGTCGGTCAGCCGCAGGAGCAGCATACCGTCGTAGGTCGGCAGGGGGATGGTGTCAGCCGGTCGGCGGTCGGGATGGGTGGACATCAGCCTGCCCTGCAAGTCGAACAGATCGGCCCGGACCGGACCAACGGAGGTATCGAACACCAACCGGACCTGTCCGGAGGCCGGATTGGGTGTGACAGAGAAAGGAAGATGGCGAGCGGGGGAATTGGAGGCGTTGACACAAGGGGCCGCCAGCTCGAACAGGGCTTGGAGGGAGTCGATGGGTTCGATACCGGTCGGATTGTATGATACGAACAGGCGCAAGGCTGGCTGGGTGGGATCGTCATCCGGATAAGCGACTTTCAGGAAGGCGAACATGGCGGAGGTTCCGTTGACGAGGCAGCGTGTGTCCGCGCCCGGCACCTTCGCACCCCGCATGGCGGCCATGAGTTTGTCCGCCAGGCAACCGTTGGTGGCGAGATAGTTCGCCTCCATGGAGTCGAGGATCGACGCCCCCAACAGTATGTTGCCCTGGATGGCGTAATCCTGCCCGACGCGATGGCCTTTCCAGTCGAAGCAGTTGGCACCGGTGAAGGCGGCGGCCTGGGTACTGCCGTTGCCGAGAGCGGCCACGCCGTATTGGCGCTGGGACGAATTGCCTTGGGCATCGTTGGCGGCCAGCCAATCCACCACTTCCTGCGGTGTGTCGCCCATTGCCAATCGGGTCCGGGCATTTTGTTGGTTGACCTCCAGGTAAAAGGATTGGGAGTTGATGGCGCCCCGACCCGGCAGCAGGTCGCCCAGGAAGTCAGGGGCGATGCCGGGGAAGAACAGCTGCAGATCGTCCGCACTGATGCAGGAAGCACCGGCACTGCCGACGGCACCCGTGGCACTGTCCACCGCGACGATGGAGAAGGTGTCCTGTGCTTCCGAGCGGATGGATGCGTGGAAGAGGAATGGCAGCGACAATAGCGCCGGGCGGATGTAAGTCGACAGTTTCATGATGGCTTATATGTGACAGGTTGAAGAAAGTGCTGCAAATATCCTGCAAGCCTTTTGAAATCCATACCGGGACACGGCACTATTGTGAACCCCCATGAAAATTGCGCACCAAGGGCAACGGACCGCTTCTCCGGTTCAGGCCAGGACGGGCCGCACCAGCTCCCCCTGAACGTCGGTGAGCCTGAAATCGCGCCCCTGGAACGGGTAGGTCAGCCGTTCATGGTCGAAGCCGAGCAGGTGCAGGATGGTGGCATGGACGTCATGGACGGAGGTTTTTCCGCTGACGGGGGTGTAGCCGATTGCATCCGTTTCCCCGTAGGTGGTGCCAGCTGCCACCCCGGCGCCGGCCATCCAGATGGTGAAGGCGTCGGGGTGATGGTCCCTGCCGGTGAAGGCCTGGTCCAGTCCCAACCGGTTTTCCTGCATGGGAGTGCGGCCGAATTCACCGCCCCATACCACGAGGGTTTCCTCGAGCAGTCCCCGTTGGCGGAGGTCCTGCAGCAAGGCGGCGACCGGCCGGTCGATCTGGCGGCATTTCGTGGAGAGGCCGTTGGCGAGGGAGGTGTCGTCGGAGACGCCGTGCATATCCCAACCCCAGTCATACAGCTGAACGAAGCGGACACCTTTCTCCACCAGTTTTCGGGCGAGAAGGACATTGTTGGCGAAGCTGGTCTTGCCTGGTTCGGTTCCGTAGAGCCGGTGGATGTAGTCGGGTTCATCCGCCAGGGACATGACCTCGGGTACGGCGACCTGCATACGGAAGGCCATTTCGTATTGGGCCATGCGGGTGAGGGTCTCCGGATCCCGGAAGGTCTGGAAGGTCTGTTCGTTGACCTGGTTGATGGCTTCGATGGAAGCCTGTCGCAAGTCGCGGCCAACCCCTTTCGGATCATGAAGAAAAAGGACCGGTTCGCCTTCTGACCGGCAGTGTACACCCTGGTAGACGGTCGGCAGGAAGCCGCTTCCCCAAAGGGCCTTGCCACCGTCCGGATTGTTGCCACCGGACGTGAGTACGACGAAGCCAGGAATATTTTCGTTTTCGGTGCCCAGGCCATAGGTGACCCAGCTGCCAAGACTGGGACGGCCGAGCCGAGGGCTGCCGGTATGCATGAAAAGTTGGGCGGGGGCGTGGTTGAACTGATCCGTATGGACGGCCTTCAGGAAACAGATTTCATCGGCGACGCCGGCCAGTCCGGGCAGCAGGTCGGAGATCCAGGCGCCGGATTGGCCGTGCTGTGCGAAGCGGGCTTGGGGCCCCAACATACGCGGTGTCCCGCGGATGAAAGCGAAGCGTTTTCCTTCCAGGAGAGATGGCGGGCAAGCCTGGCCGTCCAGTTTCGCCAACTCGGGTTTGTAATCGAACAATTCCAATTGCGGGGGCGCGCCGGCCATGTGCAGGTAGATGACCGACCGGGCACGGGCACGGTGGTGGGGCGGTTGCGGTTGCAAAGGAGACTGGGCGGATGTTCGGGCGGAGGGCTGGCAGCCGGACAGGAATTGGCCGAGGGCCATGGAACCCAGTCCGATACCGATTTGTCGGAAAAACAATCGACGGGTGTTCCAGCGGGCGGTCTCCAGCGCGGCTTCGCGGAGGAGGGCGGACGGGTCGTTTTTCATACACGGATCATTTCGAAAGTGCAGGGTGGCGATATGATTGGCCGGTGACCGGCGGTGATCGCTCAGTTACGGACCATGACGGCATCGAGGTTCAGCAGGGCGTTCGCCACCAGTGCCAGGGCGGCGGTTTCAGGGGTCCTTTGACCGGGTGGCAGGAATACGAGGTCACCGGGGTCGGCGGATTCCCCGACATAACCGGCGAGCGCCTGTTCCCGCAGTTGCAGCAGCGGTTGCAGGACCTGCGGCTCGGGGGGCAGGCCGGTCGCACGTCGATAACCGGCGGAAACCTGTCGGACGGGGTCCGTATCCTGCGCTTGCATCCAGCGGGCCAAGTGGCATGCGGCTTCGAAGAACACGTCGTCGTTCAAGGTGACCAGGGCCTGCAAGGGGGTGTTGGACCGAATGCGTCGTGCTGTGCAAACCTCACGGGCGGCGGCATCGAAGATCATGGCGGCAGGATACGGTGCGGAGCGTTTCCAAAAGGTGTAGACGGATCGGCGGTAGCGGTCTTCTCCCTGGCTGACCTTCCATTGTTCGCCGCTGTAGGGTGTTTTCCAGATACCGTCCGGCTGGGGTGGCATGACGGGAGGGCCGTACGGGCGGGGGCTGAGCAGCCCGGCCAGGGCAAGGGCCTGGTCCCGCAGCTGTTCCGCCGACAGCCGGATGCGGGAGGCACGGGCGTAATAGTCGTTATAAGGATCGACGGCCAGGGCTTCTGGTGTGGCGGCGGCGTCCTGCCGGTAGGTAGCCGACAGCACCATGTCCCGAAGCAGGGGCTTGATCCGCCATCGGTGGTCCTGCATGAAACGCCAGGACAACCAATCCAACAGTTCCGGATGGGTGGGTGCGACACCCTGCGACCCCAGGTCTTCCATGGTGAAGACCAATCCTTTCCCGAACAAGGCCCCCCACAGGCGGTTGACCATGGTCCGGGCCGTCAGGGGGTTCTCCGGATGGGTGAGCCAGGCGGCGAAACCAGCCCGGTCCTCCACCGGCTCCATACCGGGGGGCAGCAGCCAATCCGGCAGGCCGGGAGACACCTGCCCGGCCGGTGACATCCAGTTGCCGCGGTCGAACAGGTGCGTCGGACGGAACATGGACGGCGGATTCTCGAACATGACCGGGGTCGCCTCCGTCGGTTCGGCCACCAAGGAACGGAAGACCGCCTGCCAGTACTGTCCCTGGGGGTCGGCCTTGGCAGGAAAGGCGGCGCGAAAGTGCAGCCAGTCGAACTGCACCCCCAGGTCCGCAGGCGCAAGCCCCGGGTGCTCGAAGGAAAAATAGAGGTCGTGCACCCCGTCCGAAGGCGGGAAGGAAACCGTGCCGATTTCCCATCGGAAGCTGGTGGCGGGAATCCGCTGCTCGAACAACAGGGGGCCGTCCGGCCGGTCGGTACGAACCCGCCAGGTCCCGCCGGACTTTCCCGCCCCGAAGCGGTAGACCAGTTCGGTATGCCCGCTCAAGTCTACCGCGGCCAGCCGGGCGGAGCCGCCGTGGCGCAAACCGAGGTAGCCTTGTGCGTACAAGTCAGCTTTTTCCATGTGGTCCGCGCGGAGGGAATTGAGGCTGGGTTGCCATGTCCGGACGAAGGTGCGGAGCTGTTGGGCCGCAGCCGGGGACACGATTTCCCGCATCCACGCCTGCAGACTGTCCAGGCGAAGCAGGGAACTGTCGGACAGGTGACGGAGCACCGGATAATCCTCGCGGGTATCCTCATCCCGGGTGTTGTTGAAAAACGCCATGGCGCGGTAATAGTCCGTATGGGTGAAGGGGTCGTAGGGATGGCCATGGCATTGAGCACAGGCAAGGGTCGTGCCCAGCACCCCCTCCCAGACGGTCGACACCCGGTCCAGTACGGCAGCCGTCCGGAATTCCTCGTTATCGGAGCCTCCCTCGTCATTGGTGGAAGTCAGCCGGTGAAAGGTGGTGGCCAGATAGCGCTCCTCCGCCTCGCTGTGTGGTAGGCGCAGGTCGGCAGCGAACAAGTCACCGGCCATCTGCCAGCGCAGGAACTCGTCGTACGGCATGTCCCGGTTCCATGCGCGGATGACCCAATCACGGTAGCGCCAGACATGCCGGCGGCTGTCCACCTCGTAGCCCTTGCTGTCGGCATAGCGGGCGAGGTCGAGCCAAAGGGCCGCCCAATGTTCTCCATACGCCGGTGAAGCGAGCAAGGAATCCACCAGCCGTTGATAAGCGGCCTCGGTAGGGTCCGCAAGGTAGGCTTTAGCCAGGTGCTCGGGAGCCGGAAGCCCCGTGAGGTCGAGGCTGACGCGACGAAGCAGGATGCCCGGCGCAGCGGCCGGCGCAGGGGCCAGGTCCTTCCCTGCCCAGGCGGCACGGATGAAACGGTCGATGTCGTTCCGGATACCCTGCTCCCAAGCACCGCCGGAACGCAAGCGGTCGGATCCTGGCACCGGGACGGGCTGCACGGGGCGGTAGGCCCAATGCCGCTCCCAGGCGGCCCCTTCGGCTATCCAGCGCGTCAACAGGTCGACCGATGTCTCATCGAGGGGCGGCGCTCCCAGGGGCATACGTTCGTCCGGATCGTGCGAGCGAAGCCGCCGGACGAACTCGCTCTCCGCCGGATTGCCGGGAACGATGGCCGGTTTTCCGCTGTCCCCCGGCCGGAGGGCTGATTCCCGGGTCATGAGGTTGAGCCCCCCGCTTTCCTTGACCCCGCCGTGACACTTCAGGCAATGCTTGTTGAGCAGGGGCTTGACCTCCGCTTCGAACCCGACCGGGGCAACTGCCCACCACCGACCGGACAGGAGCAGTCCTCCCAGGACCAACCCCGCCGACAGCGGGACCATCCACCTGTATGTTGCGTTGATTGCCATAGGTGCGCTTCCGTATGTTCTCCGTCCCCCGCCCCGGGATTTGCTGCCCGGTAACAGCGCGGATTCAAGGCCGAAAGATAGCTAAATCCAGCTGATTCCGCCACCCTGCGAAAAAGGTTCCTGCCCGCACGGGCCCACCTTGCTCCATACCAGGCCAAACAAGCCGGACCGCCCCGGATTTTTTACCAATTATATCGATGAGGGCATTGCTTTTCCGCTTAATTGCTTACCTTTGCGCCTCGTTGAAAATGTGATCATACAAACCGTCGAAAATGGAAGCGATCAAATACATTCAGGAGCAGTTGGCGAAGAAGACCGAATTTCCGAAGTTCCGTTCCGGAGATGCCGTGGCGGTAAGCTACCGCATCATCGAAGGGAACAAGGAGCGGATACAGGTCTTCAAAGGGAATGTCATCCAAATCAAAGGGACCGGTGCGACCAAGACCTTCACGGTACGCAAGGTGTCCAGCGGCATCGGCGTGGAGCGGATTTTCCCCTATACCTCCCCCGCCATTGCGGAAGTACAGGTTCTCAAACGCGGCAAAGTACGCCGGTCCAGGTTGTTCTATCTGCGCCATGCCATCGGCAGCAAATCCCGTATCAAGGAACGCAAGTTCATTTCGGTGCAGAGCTGATCATCCACCGAACCATATCCAAGCGCCCGTCAACCGACAGGCTCCGGTCGCCTTTCCGGCATCAATACCGTCGGCGGCCGAATCAGATGAAACATACAGACAAGGAAACGGCATCCCGTCGTTTCCTTTTTTCGTTTCCTCCCCGGTAGTCCATCCGGGAAATGCCTATATTTGTCCTGACGGCACCGGCCTGCCGAACCGGTTCGCCCGGACAGCAGACAGCATCCCGTCCGTCAATCGTCCCCGAAACCGGGACCTCATCCCAGCCAGTTGGCAACCATGCGCAACCGAACCTTCTTTTCCGTAGCGCTCGGATCGTTCCTTGCCTTCGCCGCCTGCCGTCCTTCGGAACCGGTCCGGCTACGGGTGGCTACCTCCGCCAACATGCAGTTCGCCATGCAGGAAATTGTCCGGGCATTCACCGATTCGACCGGCATCGGCGTGGAAATGGTGGTGGGTTCGTCCGGAAAATTGACAGCCCAGATCCGGGAGGGGGCGCCGTTCCATGTTTTCGTTTCGGCGGACATGGACTATCCGGCGGCCCTGGCCGCGGAAGGTCGCACCCTTGGGCCTCCGGCGGTTTACACGACCGGAAGATTGGTCTGCTGGACGAGCGGCCCGGAGAAAAAACTGCCTTTCGGGTTGGCGGATCTGGCAGGGAATGCATACCGCCACATCGCCATCGCCAATCCGAAAACGGCACCCTACGGCAGGGCGGCGGTGGCGGCGCTGCAACATGCCGGCGTCTACGAGCAGGTACGGACCAAACTGGTGTACGGAGAAAGCATCGCCCAAGTCAACCAGTTCGTCCGGTCCGGTGCAGCCGACATCGGCATCACCGCATTGTCCGTGGTGGTGTTCGGCGAAACCGCCGGAGAAGGACAATGGGCGCTGGTCGACACCACGGCCTATCCTGCCATCGAGCAGGGTGTGGTGCTGCTGGACAGTCCGGCGGCCATCCTGCCCGCCGCCCGCCGGTTCCGTGCGTTCCTGTTCTCCGATACGGTCCGTGCGCACCTGAACCGGACCGGAAAGGACCGTTCCCGCAGCACCTTGCCGCCCGGCCGGTGAACAGCCGGCCGGTGTACATGGTCGCACGGCGGCGTCAGCCGCCGGAAGTCATTTGAGAAAAGTTCGACAATTGGACCTGATGACCGAGTGGCATCCGTTATACCTGACCTTGAAACTGGCTTTCATCACGACCCTCATCCTGCTGGTAGGGTCCGTTCCACTGGCGTACTGGCTGAGTTACAGCCGTACGCGGTGGCGACCGGTGTTGGAAAGTCTGGTCGGCATGCCACTCGTGCTGCCCCCCACGGTATTGGGCTTCTATCTGCTGATCGCGATGAGCCCGAGTTCCCCGGCCGGCCGCTGGCTGATTGAGCTGGCCGGATTCAGGCTGGCTTTTTCGTTCGGCGGACTGGTTCTCGGATCTGTCCTGTACAGCCTTCCTTTCATGGTCTTTCCCTTGCAATCGGGATTTTCCCAACTGCCGCCATCCTTGGCGGAGGCAGCCTATGTCTTGGGTAAATCCCGGACCACCACCCTTTTCCGGGTTCTGTTGCCTAACATGAAACCATCCATCCTGGCCGGCATCATGCTGAGTTTTGCACACACCGTCGGCGAATTCGGCGTGGTGCTGATGATAGGCGGAAATATTCCCGGCCATACCCGGGTCGCTTCCATCGCGATATACGATGCGGTGGAAGGCATGCACTACCGGCAGGCGCATTTGTATTCGCTGGTCTTGGTCGGCATTGCCTTCGCGACGTTGCTTCTGGTCTACATCGTCAACGGCAGGTTGCTGAAAAAAGTATGGTCATGATAACATGCTCCCTGGAGCACCGTCGGTTCGCGGAACATGGCGGTGTGCATCTGTCCGTTTCACTGGCGCTGCCGAAGGGCGGTTTTCTGGCCTTGTACGGGGCCTCGGGGGCAGGAAAAACCTCCCTGCTGCGGATGCTGGCCGGCTTGCTTACCCCGGATGCCGGCCGTATCGTCGTGAACGGAGAGACCTGGTACGACAAGGCCCTCGGCATCGATCTTCCGCCGCAGCGGCGTTCCGTGGGCTTCGTTTTCCAGGATTATGCACTCTTCCCCAACATGACGGTCCGCCAAAACCTCGCCTTCGCGCTTCCGCGGGGTGCCGACGACCGCATACTGGTCGAGTTGATGGAGCTGACCGACCTGCGGCGCTGGGCGGACCGACGTCCGGAGACGCTTTCCGGTGGGCAGCAGCAACGGGTGGCATTGGCCCGGGCGCTCGTCCGGCAACCGGATCTGCTGCTGTTGGACGAGCCCTTGTCCGCCCTGGATCCCGGCATGCGGTTCCGCCTGCAGGATTATCTGCTGGACTTGCAGCAGCGGCTGGGTTTCACAGCCGTCATCGTGAGCCATGATGTGGCGGAAATTATGAAATTGGCGGACCGGGTGGCCGTACTCGAAGCAGGCAAACTGACAAAGCTGACGGGCAAGGCGGAGTTTATTGCCGATTGGCTGGAGCGGGACGGACAGGAGGTGCGGCTTGATGCGCAGGTGATCGGCGTCCGGCCGGAGCAGACGGGACAGGAAATCACCCTGCTGCTGGGAGGAGTCGCCTTGCGGTTCCGATTGCCGACGGATGCGGACGGGCTGATCGCCGGCCGCCGGATCGGACCGGAGGGGTGGCACGCCACGGTAGGACCCGAATCAGCCGGCGTAGCGCAACGGAACGATGTTCCGACAGACACCCCTCCCTGATACCGATGCGGGTTCTGGGCATGAACCCAAATGTCGGATCCCTGATGCAAATGTGTGTCGCCCCTGCATGACATACGGTTTGCACCGTACCTACAATTCTTACTTTGAACAAACCGACGACCTGCACGGACCGGTTCTTATGCGGTGCCGGTCCTCAGGCCGTCAGCGACGGCGGGGAGGTTGACACCGGCACTTCCCCCAGGAGGAAACGCAGCGCCTCCTCATTGAAGCGTTGCCATTGCTCGATGTTGCAGATATGCCCGCACCGTTCGAACACCACGAGGGAAGCCTGTTCCTGTCGGGAGACGAACCGCATGGCCGCCTTGAAGAACACATGGTCTTCCGCTCCCATGACCACGAGGCTCACCTTTTCCAGGTTGCGGTGGAAGTGACGGTCCAGCATCCGGAAAAATTCCCGGTACAATCCCACCCATTTCATATACTCCGCCTGCGTCAGCCGGCGGGCATGCAGCCGATAGATACGACGGGAGGTCCGATGGTTGGCTCGAGGCAGGATGATGAGAGAGAACAGGGCATAGATCATGCGGTACGGCAGCAGGTAATTCAGCAGCCGGGAGATGTAAACCAGGAACCGCATGCGGAGCGTGGCCCGGAAGATGCCACCGGCCATGACCATTTTGTCGATGAGCGGGGGCCGTCGCTCATCCAGGCGCTGCAGGATGGCGCTGCCGAGCGAAAGAGAGATGAAATGAGCTTTCTCGATGCCCAAGTGGTCGATCACGGCCAGGATATCGTCGCAGACGATGTCAAAATCATAGGCGGCGAAGGCCGGCTGCAGGTTTTTCGAGAGGCCGTGGTCACGCAGATCCAGCAGCAGCAGGTTGAAAAAGGGACGGAAGGCGTCCGTTTGGTACCGCCAGGAAGCGATGGCGCCGCCGGCACCGTGTATGAAGACGATCCAGGGACTGTCATCCCGGAGGATATGGGTTTGGTAGTGCAGCATGATGAAGGAATCAGGAGGACGGTAGGCGCAGGAAGGCAGTCCGGAAGCAGCTCGTCCCATCCTCGTAACTTGCAAGCAGCCAATAGGTTCCGGCGGGAAGCCCGTCCAAGGCAAGACGCCAGGTGCCCGCACCGGCAGCGGTGGCCCGACGAACGGCCAGGAGTTGCCCCAGGTTGTTGAACAATTGGAATGTGCCCAGGTCCGGAGCCGAACAGTGGACGAACAGTTCCGCTGTGGCCGGATTCGGATAAACCGACCATCGGACCGGCGGGTGGTAGGGATTTGTGGCGGTGATACCGTCGTCGACGAGGCCGTTGCAATCGTTGTCGAGGCTGTCCGGCAGCTCGACGGCACCAGGGTAGACGCTGGGCAGGCTGTCGTCGCAATCGAGGTTATTGCCAACGAAACCAGGGGGGGCGTCTTGTAAGCAGGTGTCCAGCGTCACGCCGGCATCGCCGAAGCCGTCCGCATCGTTATCCGCGAAGTACAGGAAGAACAGGTCCGTATCGTCGACCATCCCGTTGCAATCGTTATCCAGGCCATCGCACAATTCCGGTGCGCCGGGAAAGATGGTCGGTTCGTTGTCATCACAATCGACGTAGTTGTAATAGCCGTCCTGGTCCGCATCGCGGTAGAAGAAGCTCTCCGCATAGGGAAAGGCGTTGTCCGCAAGGGCAATGCCCAGCAGCCTGCCAGGAATATCATCCTGTGGAGGATGGATACCACCCCATATCCTCGACAAGCTGCACTGGTCGGACGCATCCCGGTACGTCGCCCACTGAAGCGTGACATCCATTCCCGGGCCGTCTTCGAACACCAGGAACTCGTCCATTTCGCAATGGAACTCCCCCATCCCCCCGGGGAAGAAAGGATCTCCCGTGAGGTAGGTGAGGATTTCGGCGGCGGCTCTGGAAAAGGTGGAATGACCCGAGACATAGCCGGCGAAGGGGGGTGATACGAAAGACGGGCGTTGGTAGGGCCACCAGTTCTCTGCCAATATCCAGCCTACGCCGGCTTCGTCCGTCTGGGGGGACAGGATGTAGTCGGGGCCACGCCAGGCGAGCAGCTTGACCTTTCCGATATGTTCGCCGGCGGGACCGGCGAGGGAATCACCCGCCTGTACCAGTTCCACGAAACCGGGTATCAGGGAGAGACCGCCCGGATGGAAGTTCGGCAGGGCGGGATCGGAGGACTGCCCCAGTTCCGCCATGCCACGCAGTGCCGAAACGGGCCGGATGTAATCGTACCAGCCCTTGATGCTCCAAACGGTGATAGCGGCGTCGTGCATGGCGCCGCCCAGGGTGAAATAGCATTTGACATCCCACTCCAGCGGGTCCAGGACCGGGCCTTGTCCGCGAAAGCGGCGGATAAAGTCCGGGTGGTCGTTGACCTGGTTGAGGATGGTGTACCAATGGCCGGGCGGGGTTTCCGAGTTGGGGCCGTCGGCCCAGAATTCGGCGAGCACACGGGTATAATCGCCGCGGGGGACGAACTGCGGTGTGTACGGTTGGCCGGTTTTCGGATTGAGGGGATGGCCGGGGCTGTTGTCGCCACCTTCGGTCAGGTTGTAGAAATCCTGATACTCCGCGGCTGTGGCAGGGAAACCGTTTTGGTTGCCGATGTTACCGGGAGAGATGTCCCATATGGCGGTATCGGAAGGGGCCAGGTGGCTGGACCAGACGGACACGAGTTCGAAGCCCCACTTGTAGAAGGCGGATCCGGGGTCGTCCGCATCGGCGGTATCGACCAGTGGGGGTGGTCCCGGGTCTAGGTATACCTGGTAATCGAAGCCGTCGCGCTGATAGGTGGTGACCTGTTCCGGTCGCAAGGAGAAGGGTTGTACGTTGCCCCACTCCGGGCTTTGGAAGGGCGGCGTGTTGAAAGGGATGACGTTGCCGCTCTGGTCGATGAAGACATCGAGGGTGATGGGCTGCCAACGGTTGAAATCCTGCAGGTAGGGGTTGCCGGACAGTTCTATGACCAGGGGCGGATTGACCGGCTGGTAGTACAGGTTGGCGAAATTGAACAGTTCGTTGGCACCGTCCTGAAAGCCGTATTGGATGTAACACTGGGCTATGTAATTGCCCAGGGCGGCCGGGTCTCCGGCACTGTAATCCGTTCCCTGGAAAGCGGGGTCGTACCCGAGTTGTTCCATGTCGGACGTAAGGAGGGGAAACAGTCCCACCGCACCGGGAGAGAACTGAAAGCGGTGCTGCAGCAGCCGGAAGGCGGCATAGCTGATGGCCTGGCGGCGGGCTGCCGCCACATCGGCCGGCAAGGGCAGGCCATCGAAGGGGCAGGCATAGCCACCGACCGTATTGCCCAGCAGGTAGGGTCGGGCCACCGTATCATAAGCCGCCCAGGCATCGTACATGGCGGCCGAGATATGGAACAGGTTGCGCGCATGCACCGGCGGACGGGCGAAATCCGTCTCGATGGCATAAAGCAGCAATTCGTTCCAATGTCGGGCAATGGAAGGTTGTTGCGACCGTATGGGCTGCACAAAGACCAAGGTCAACAGGAAACTAAGCAGGCAGCGAGCAAGTGGCGTTTGCATGGTCAAGTTGTTGTGTCCTTCACGGTTCGGCAGGGTCAGCAAGCAAGGTGGTAGCAAATATATCCTTTTGCCACGACAATGGAAATCGCTCCACATCAGAACAAGGGCGATGGGCCGGGTGCAAATGCAATTGTCGGTTCCGCTTGGATCCGAGTTGATGCGCCATGTGGTGGCCGAAGTGGTGACGGGATGGTAGGTTCGTCGTTCACGGGAGGTCCTTGCTCCCCGATTCGCCGGGAGAGCTGGTCTGCGAATTTTAGAGAACCTGGCTGGTCACGGGGATTTTTTTTATTTAATATAATTTGATTGTCTGTATGTTGTAAATCTGCTCGCCATTTATTGACGAGCATTCTGCTCCCCACGCAACAGGGAAGGTTAGCTGCATTGGGCAGATTCGTTGTTGACAGGATGGTCTTGCTTCCCGCTTCCTGGGCTGGGCTGCTACGGATTTGTGATCCGACTGTTTGGTTCATGCCCGATGGTCCGGCATTTTTCCATTCTGTCGGCTTCCATGTTCGGAAAATGCTTCGGAGTTTCGCGAAAGGAACAAACCGTACCAGGATATGCCGCCGCCATTGTCACCGATTCGAATCCAAGCATACGACTATCCCTTGCCGGAAGACCGGATCGCCCGGTATCCCTTGCCGGAGCGCGACGCCTCCCGGCTCCTGGTCTGGCGGGCGGGAGCAATCCGCCATACCGTTTTCCGGGAGCTGCCCGAACTGCTCGAGGGGGACGAAATCTTTTTTTTCAACAACACCCGGGTCATCCCGGCCCGGCTGCATTTCCGCAAGGAAAGCGGTGCCGTCATCGAGACGTTCCTGCTGAGCCCCCGGCAGCCGGCGTTGGTCGAGGCGGCCATGCAGGCAAATGGGGTCGTGGAATGGGAATGTGCCGTCGGCAACCTGCGGCGGTGGCGGACCGGACAGCGTCTCCGCACCCGGCTGTCCGTCGGCGGTCAGCCGGTTACACTGAGCGCCGACCTCCTCCACCGCGCGGAAAAACGGGTACGGTTCGAATGGGATGCGACCGAGATTCCTTTCGAACAGATCGTCGCGGCAGTCGGGAAGATTCCCATCCCTCCTTATTTCAAACGGGAGGCGGAAGCCTCGGATGCAGATGCCTACCAGACGGTTTACGGCAGCCGGGCCGGCGCGGTCGCCGCTCCGACGGCCGGACTGCACTTCACACCCGCTGTGCTCGACCGGCTTCGGCAAAAAGGAATCCGTCGGGAAGAGCTCACCCTGCACGTCTCCGCCGGGACTTTCCGGCCGGTGGAAACGGAGGATGCGCTGGCACACGACATGCACCACGAACAAGTGATGCTGCAGCGCAGCAACCTGGAGGCCCTGTTGTCAGCCAGGAAGGTCATTGCCACCGGCACCACGTCCATGCGAACCCTGGAAAGTGTGTACTGGTTCGGCGTGCGGCTGGGCACGGATCCCGACAGCCCATTCGCCGTGTCTCCCTTCGAGCCGTACCACCACGACCTGTCCGTCCTGCCGGACCGCCGGACTGCCGTCGGCCGGGTGCTGGCCTACATGGATCGCCACCGCACGGACGTGCTGCACGGTGTCACCGGCATCTACATCGTACCCGGGTATACGTTCCGCATCTGCCACGGACTGGTCACCAATTTCCACCAGCCCTGCAGCACCCTGCTGCTCCTGGTATCCGCCTTCACCGGCGGGGAGGCCTGGCGCGACATCTACCGGGAGGCACTGGACACCGGTTACCGCTTCCTGAGTTACGGAGATGCCTCCCTGTTGCTCCGGTAACCCGTTTCCCGCAAGCATCAAACTGCCATCATGGTGCCGGGCGCACGATTGGAACCAAGACAGCCCGAAGCTGCCGCTCGTTTTTTTTTTTAGGAGAGATACGACAGGTTTGACAGTTTCTCATTACATTTGAAAGCTGTGCAACACGTTTCTTGCAAAGCCGGAATCGAAGCTGCCTGACTTCAGTACCAACAAAATCGAATTCGCCACTCCAGCGCCACGCTCCCATAGATTCAGGCCATGCCGTCGCCGACTTTCGCGGACTGGGTACCAGTCAACCGACGCGAAACAGCCCATGGACGCTTTCCGCTTCGTACGCCCCTGAGAATCTGGTTTTGCATCATCCTGAACCACCAAACATCAAACTATGCGCACATTCTTTGACAGCGTTCTTTCCAGTCGCTTAATTCCGACCCGCCTGACCGCCCGAAGCCTGCCGCTGATGGCCCTCCTGGCTCTCTCCTTACCGTCTGTGGCACAACTTGCCCAGCCGGCCGTCGGACAACCCGATTCCGTTATCATCGACATCGGAAAGGCTATGGCGGCCCTCTCGGCGGCCCCGGCGGAAGACCTCTCCGGACAGGATGAAAGCCCCCTCGTCTACGAACTGCCGATGCCCGGCGGTGGAAGCCACCCCTTCCGCTTCACCACGACCGACCTGATGGCGCCGGCATTCGCCGCGGCCTTCCCTGATTTCAAGACCTACGCCGTACGGTCCGCCGTCGATCCCTCCGTCACCGGCAGGGTGACGCTGACTCCGCACGGGCTGGAAGCGTTCGTCCTCTTCCCGGGCCAGGCCATGCGCATCCAGTCACTCGACCTGAACAACCCACTCTGGCATACGGTTTCCTTCGAAGAGGACTACCAGCCGGCGGATTGTGACTGGGACCCTTCCCTGGTGGCCGACAAGGAAACCCCTCCACCGTCGAAAATCACTTTTTCCAATGGGGGAACCATCCGGAACTATATCCTCGCCATCGTCACCACCGGGGAATTCCACAATGCCAACGGCGGAACTGTCGGCGCCGCCACAGCCCGGGTGCTCTCTTCTGTGAACGGGATCGAGGCCATTTACGAACGCGAACTCTCCGTCAATTTCTCCTTGCTGATACCGCACATCTACCCGTTTTATTCCACCGATCCTTTCGAGCCGGGACTGAACCGTCCCGCCGCGGCAGCCGCCGCCATCGCAGCCAACTTCGATGCCGGCGACTACGACGTGGGGCATGTCCTGCACGACTCGGACCAGGCACCGGCAGAGCTGCCAGGCGGCGGTGTCGCCTACCTGGGGGCGGTCTGCGTCAACTACCCGCTCAGCGGCGGCGGGGTGTTGAAAGGCGGCGGCTGGAGCGGCAGCTCAGACAACACAAGCATTAGCTGGCTGGATCTCTTCGCCCACGAAATGGGCCATATGTTCAATATGCCGCATACCTGGAACGGCTCCGGCGGCAGCTGCACCAGCAGCAACATCAGCATAAGCAGTTCCTACGAAATAGGTAGCGGCACAACGATCATGTCTTACAATGGTCTCTGCAGCAGCTCCCAGAACATTCCTTCGCTCGGCAGCGACGACATGTATTTCCATGTCAACAGCCTGAGCCAGGCCATCGCCCATATGAACGCCCAGGTCTGCCATATCGGCACCGCCGCTGCCAACAATGTGCCCACCATCGAAGCCAACCCCTGCGGAAGCGCCCACTCCATACCGGTGGGCACGCCCTTCCGGTTGCGCGGCAGCGGGACAGACCCTGACGGGGATGCCATCCATTACAGCTGGGAACAATATGACGAGGACGGCGCCGGCGTCTCCCCCACGGCTGGCTTCATCGGCGGCACAGCGGCGGCCAGTCCCATCGCGCCGCTCTTCCGCAGCTATCCCCCCAGCACTTCTCCGGAACGGACCTTCCCTAACATGGACCTTGTGGTCGCCACCGACTATGCGTCCTCCTTCGAACCGCTGCCCAGCGTCTCCCGAACCCTGAATTTCCAGCTTACCGGAAGGGACAGGAAAACCGGCGGCGGAGGAGTGGCTTCCGACGAACTCGCCGTGACGGTCCATGCCAGCGGACCCTTTTCCGTCTTCACCCCTAACGGCGGGGAATCCCTGACCGCGGGCGCCAGCACCACCGTGACCTGGGATGTCAACGGTACCGACGCCATCTGCTCGGCCGTCAACATCCGCTTGTCCGTAAACGGCGGATATGATTATCCCTTCCTGCTGGCTGCCGCCACCGCCAATGACGGCTCCCAGTCCGTCTCACTGCCCGCCGGCATCCCGAACACCTCGAACGCCCGCATCATGGTGGAATGTGCGGACAACGACTGTGTGGTGTTCTTCGATATCTCCAACGCAGACTTCCAGGTTTCTTCTCCTTGCGAAAACCTACCCAGCAACATCTGCCCGATCTCCCCGCTGACGGCTGCATCCCTGAGCCCTTCCCTGCAATTGTCACAACAACTTTTCTTCGGAAACTCCATCAGCTCGCGGGCTTTCCAAATCACCGGAGGCCCCACCACGGCCATACCCAGTCTCAACCTGGACGGCACGGGTTGCGTGACACAAGGCTGGAACGAAGAGTTCTCCACCCTGTCCTTCACCGTGGATGTCTCCGGCAGCTACTCTTTCTCCATCAGCGGTTCCTCCTCCTATCCCGGCCTTGTCCTGTACGAGGCATCCGGTTATTCCGGCGGCGGCTGCAACGGCTTCGTAGCATCCAGCTACCGGGGAAACTCCTCCGGATCGACCACCATCTATAGCTCCGTCACGGCCAACCTCGATGCCTGCACGGAATATGTACTGTTGGCGACATCTCTGCTGGCTTCTCCCCCGTTTACAGTGAATATGTCTGTCAGCGGACCAGGCAACCTGCTGGAGAGCCTCTCCGGACCGGGTACAGGATACAGCTACACCTATGCCGCCGTCAATGCCGCCACCGGATCGGTGGCGGCCGTAAGCGGCACGGCCAATTTTCAGTCGCTGACGGCCGGCACCTACACGGTATTCGGTGTCTCCTACTACAGCGGAAGCGGCCCCAGCCCAACCAATGTCAACCCCGCCACCTGGGTGGGCCAATCCGCCGAACAAATCCTGCAGGCGGGGGCTTGTGTTCTGTTCAGCACCAATTTCCGTCCCCTGACCATAACCCCCCCGCCCTGCGTTCTGCCGACCATCTCCTCCGTTACGGTGACCCACCCGCCGAATTGCGCCAACCCCACCGGCTCCATCGAGGTCCTGGCCAGCGGTTCGGGCAGCCTGGAATACAGTGTTGACAACGGTGTGTCCTGGCAGGCGTCGAATTTGTTCGGCAGCCTGAACGCCGGTATATATCAAGTCAGTGTCCGCCTGGCCTCGGACCCCTCCTGTGTGGCTTCCTACACCGGCAACCCGGTGGTCATCAACAATCCGCCCGGCTGCTGCTCCCCCCCGGTGGTCAACACCCCGACAGTAACCCAACCGACCTGCTCGGTGTCCACCGGTACCATCCAGGTCCTGGCCTCCGGCTTAGGTGCCATGGAATTCAGCGTGGACAACGGCGCTTCCTGGCAGTCTGACAGTTCCTTCCCGAACCTGCCGCCCGGCAGCTACGATATTTGGGTCCGATATGCCTCGGAAACCAGTTGCTCCACCGCCTATGCTTCGAATCCGGTCGTCCTGACGGCCGCAACCGGTTGCTGCCCTGTTCCCACTTACCTGAACACATGTAGCACCGGTGATTTTATCAACGGTTTTACATTCGGTGCTTTTCAAAACCTGAATACCGGCTGTGCCAACCCCAGCTCGACCAACCTTTCCAATTACCAACCGTTGGGACCGACAGCTGTACCGGGTATGTCCGCCCAAGTAACGGTGTCCGTAGGCGCCTTTGATCAGGCCGTAGGCCTGTATATCGACCTCAACGGTGACGGCGACTACCTGGACAGCCAGGAGTTCTTCAACTTGGGAACAGTAAATGCCAATGGTAGCAGCACCACCACCATCGTCATTCCTGCAGGTACTCCCCCGGGGTCTTCCACGCTCCGGCTTCGCTGCCGATGGAGCGGTAACGGCTTGCTTACAGCCGCAGATGGATGCGGTACGCAACTGCAATATGGGGAAACGGAGGATTACAACATCCTTTTCAATGATTGTGTCTCTCCCTCCGTCTCCGCGCCCACCCTCGTCCAGCCTTCCTGTGCCACGCCGACAGGGACCATCACGGTACAGGCCTCCGGCAGCGGCACCTTGGAATACAGCGTGAACGGTGGGACCAGCTTCCAGGCAGGCAGCACCTTCGCCGGCCTCAGCCCCGGAAATTACAATGTCGTCGTCCGACTGGTCTCGGATCCGACCTGTTCCGCCGCTTATGCCGGCAATCCGGTGACCATCGCGCCGGTACCGGCCGCACCCAGTGTCTCCGCCCCCACCCTCGTCCAGCCCTCCTGTGCCACGCCGACAGGGACCATCACGGTACAGGCCTCCGGCAGCGGCACCTTGGAATACAGCGTGAACGGTGGGACCAGCTTCCAGGCAGGCAGCGCCTTCGCCGGCCTCAGCCCCGGAAATTACAATGTCGTCGTCCGACTGGTCTCGGATCCGACCTGCTCCGCCGCGTATGCCGGCAATCCCGTGACCATCGCGCCGGTACCGGCAGCACCCAGCGTCTCCGCGCCCACCCTCGTCCAGCCTTCCTGTGCCACGCCGACAGGGACCATCACGGTACAGGCCTCCGGCAGCGGCACCTTGGAATACAGCGTGAACGGCGGGACCAGCTTCCAGGCAGGCAGTTCCTTCGCCGGCCTCAGCCCCGGAAATTACAATGTCGTCGTCCGACTGGTCTCGGATCCGACCTGCTCCGCCGCGTATGCCGGCAATCCCGTGACCATCGACCCGGTGCCTTCCCCACCCTCCGTCTCCGCGCCGACCCTCGTCCAGCCCTCCTGCGCCACGCCGACAGGTTCCATCACAATCCAGGCATCCGGCGGCGGCACCTTGGAATACAGCGTGAACGGCGGGGCCAGCTTCCAGGCATCGCCTGCCTTCAGCAACCTGGCGCCAGGGGATTATCAGCTTGTCGTTGTCGCAGCCGACGACCCGACTTGCAGCACCTCCTATGAAGGAAACCCGATCACCTTGTCGGAACCGGTCAATTGCTGTCCTTCCCTGCTTGCGGTGGATGATGTACCGATTCCAGCAGGCATTTATGAATCCGGTGTGGACCTGACCTCCGTCGGGTCGGTTGCTGTCGGAACCTTCGTCACCTTCAGGGCCAACGCTTCCGTGACCCTCCTACCAGGATTCGAGGTGGAAGCGGGGGGACTTTTTGAAATTCAGCTGGAAGGGTGCCAGCCGGAATAATGGCATCTATTATGGCGGACGGGTAAACAAACCAAGACAATATTCACCGGGATGACCGGTGAGTGGCCAACCCGCTTCTAACCCAAGTATGGCCGGCTGGCCCTTGGTTCGGTTCCTGTTATCCCAAGACAGCAGGGGGCGCTCCGCAAAACGGGTCAATGAGTATGAACGGCAGTTTCGCCGTTTGATAACACCGACCCGATCCCGAGGGGACATCGACGCAGGGATCACAGACAAGGTCGGTCTCCCTGCCCCCGGCGGACATCATGGCAAGGCGGGAAGTAAATATGTCGACCGAAGGCCGTCCTGGCAGGGGTCGCGGGTATGTCTTGGTCGGAATCAAAAGACCATAAGACACGAAACAGCTGCATCAGACGATCCGTCCCACCGTGGTTTGGTGCCCCTTTACGATATCCGCAGCATCCGATTTATTCATTCGGCATCCATGGCGCGGGTCGGCTGGAAGGAGCTGAGACCACCTGTCGCGACCCCGGCAGATCATTCCGTTTACAATCAGAAAGTTGGTGCGAAAGACCTTACATTCGCGATAAGCAGCAAAACACAAGCCGCCGGCCCCGACTTTTTAGCGATTTTGTGGTAAGGAGAAAGCAATTGGTCGGAAATAGAAAATTCGAAAAGTCCTTGGCATACGGCAGTTGTGTGGCTGTCGGAACATTCGTCGCTTTCCCGACCGAGGGTTGGCAAGCCTGTTGCCGGAAATTGAGGGGGAGGCGGAAGGAAATGTAGAATTCCGGTGGTAAGGATACCGAACGGAACGAGGGGAATGCAGGGCGAAAAGCGACTACTCCTTGGAAAGGATTGTACGCAAGCTGAACGGAACCCGGACACTGGTTTTACAATCCAGGATGTACAATGCGATGCCAAGAACCGGCTACATTACCTGTCAGGATGAGCAGCTTTTCCAGCCAAAGAACTTAGCCGATGGCCATGCGCACCCCCTCGGACATAAACAAATCCGATCAGTCCTCCCCTTTGAAATAATAGCGTTCGTTTGGATAAACGGGTTCGACTACTGAAGCGGATTCCTTTTTCGGGAGAAACGCCAGGTTCAAACCGGCCCGAAGGTTTGCGAATTGCCCGTTGAGCGGGTCTATCAAGGCCAGGATGTTGTCGCTGATGGCGAAGAACTGCAAGGGACCCAGTTGCAGGGTGGCGTTGGCGCCGAGGAAAAATGCCGTCTGTTGGTGATAGCCCGCCACGGTGCCGAAATACAGTATGCGACCGATCTGCTTTTGAGCATGCGCGGTCGCGGCGATTTGGTTGACCCCGTTCCAGGAAGCGTAATGGAAGCCGCCCCCGACACTGAACCGGCGGAACGGATCGAAACGAACCAGCAGGGAGAAGCGCTGGGGCAAGGGTGTGTAAAAGGGTTTGGCGGAGGAACGGAAATCGAACAAAGCACCGACGGAGTCGGCTGTCGCACCGAAATCGACCGATTCCTGACCATCCGCAAAGGGACGGATCTGCTGGCCTTCGTAGGTGTAAGTTCCCTGGCTTGTATTTTCCAAGGCATATCGAGTCCAGTAGATTTTTCCGATATCCTGCATCGCCAGGTTGAAGGCCCACCGGTCGGCGACCCGGATATGCATGCCGACGTCGAATCCGATCCCGTTGTTGCCACTGTTGAGCAGGTAGCTGGTGCTTTGGTCCGCGAGGGGGTCGTCCGCCTCACCGGAAAGAATGTCGTTCATGCCGCCGGTCCGGATGACCATGTCCGACTCCAGCTCCAGCTGGTAATATTCCGGGCTGGTATATAGGCTGGCCTGCGACTGTATGGTACGGATACCGACCAGGCCGTTTAGGTATTTTACATTGACCGCAGCGGTGAATTTCTCATGCAGCCTGGCAGCCAGTCCCATGCCATACTCGTTGTACGCGAGGAAATTGATGGCCGGTGCGATCTCGAGCGTTTCCCCGAGGAACGCCCCGTTGCCTTTCCAGAGCAGGGAGGGAAAACCCTTGGGATAAAGCAGCTGCATCTCCAGCTGTGTGTTATGGAAAAAGGAGACCTGCAGTTTCTGTTTCAACTGGAAGCTCAGCGCAGCCGCATTCACGGACAGAGAGGTGTGGATGGCATTCTGGTCCGGCCGCATCCGGGCGATGGACTGGTCCAGGTCGAAGACCTGTCCACCCTCCGACGCCGGCTGGAAAAGGTCGCCGACGGAGAAGACGGAATTTTGGTATCCCAGGGCAAGATTAGGCAATACCAGGTTCAGCCGGTAATCGGAAAAAGTGGCCGGATTTGCCTGCAGCGGTGCCTGGGGCAGGTGTGTCAGGAAAGTCAAGCCGTATTCCTGCTGTGCTGCCAGGGGCAGGGAGAGCAGGAAGAAAAGCAGGCAGTTGTTGAAAAGCCGCGTCATCGGAATCTGGTTGTGGGACTATCGCTGAAACAGTCCGTTGAAGAAAAGAGCAGTATCATCGCCGGTCAAAGGTGACGGACAAGCCGGCTTTGATTTCCACTTCGTAATCCGTGAACATCCAGGCAGGAAGGGTTCCGTCTGCTCCGGTGCCTGATTTTATTTCGTACACGAGTTTGTCCGCGCCATCCAGCAAGCGGAGCTGGTCTGTTTGCAGGGACACTTCGACGATGTCGTCGGCCGCACCGTCAGGGGTCACTTTCCCCTCGGCATCGACGGCGGCGGCATCGAGGCGGATGTCGTCGGTCACCAAGGTTTCCGTACCGTCGGAGGAGAGGGCGACCAGCCTGACCTCCAGGCGCAATGGCAGGCCGTTACGGTATAGAATCTTCAGTCGGGCTTCTCGGATATCATCCACCGTAAGTCCTTCGTCCAGGCTCAGGGACACGGTTTCGCCGGTATCCCGGTAGACGAGCTGGTCCACCTTGAAACGGAATGGAAGGTCGAAAGCGGCGGAGGCAACCAGCCGGCTGTCCTTTCGCAAGAAGTTGACGACGGAGAGGTCATCGTCCGGATTGACGGACACGGTGCCGCCGTAGGCCAGGAGCGTCGGATAGACCGACAGGAGGTTGACGAGGTTGGAGTTGCTTTTGTCCAGCACATAATCGGTACGGACGGATTGACCGATTTCACTGAGGGCCGGATAATCCAGTACGAAAAGCGGTGGTTGGAGGGCGGCCTGTGCACCGAAGGCACCGGTTGCCTCTATATCGAAATCCGCGGAGAAAGGAATGCCGAAGGAGTTGTCGAGTTCCAACCGCATCACCGGATCTTCGAAGAACAGGGGGCTGCTGGCGGGGTCGAACACCGTGAAGTCGAAGCCAAGGTCAATCGTGCCGGCATCGATGATTTCCTCCCTTTTGCCGAAATACCCGCTGACTTGCTCGACTTGGAAACCCGTCACCTGGATTCCGACCTCCACTTTGTCCTGGGCGGAGAAGACCACTTGCCCGCCGGTGGGATTTTCCAGGATCACCTCATAGGAAATGGGGAGCCGGTTGTAAGGTTGGGCGGGGTCCTGGTCGAACGACCATGTGGTGGCGGAAAAATCAGGCGATACCGTCAAGGCCGGTCCCGGCAGGGTGGTCGGCAGCAGGATTTCCTCCGTGACAGGAAGGTTGTTCTTCCGTACGGTCGGGAAATTCAGGCGCAGTTTGATACCTGTCTGCACAGAGGAAGACAGGGTCAGGTCCACGCCGACATCCTCCACCAGTGCCTGGTAGAGCCGTTCGCCGTTGTCGAGGGTGAGATCGAAGGAGAAGGTATCGACGGCCAGGGTACCGGACGCGAGTTTCGCCTGACCGCCGGTCACCGAAACCTCTTGCAGCACCATGGTGAAATCCAGCTCCTTGCTCAGGTCGATGGGTACGAAGGCGCCGCCGGTACCAGGAGAACCGATGGACTGGAGCGATACCTGGAAGCTGTTGCCGATCGTAAGATCTGTCAGTTGGATGACCTGGGACTGGGTGGTGTTCACCGGAATGGCCGGGAACTGGATGTCGGCGATGACCGTCCCGCTGGCGGCGTCCCGGACGATGGCGCCGACATTCTCCAGGTCGAGGAAAAGGCCGTTGTGGACGGACAGTTCCAGGATGCCGCTGTCGATGTCAACCCAGGTGAAATCATCGAAGGCAAGCACCGCCAGGTCGCTGCTCAGGTTCTGCTGGAAGGACGGCAGGGGGGCGCTTCCTCCGTCATTGGCCAGCAGCAGCTGTCGGAGGGACATATCCGGAAAATCGTTCACCACCGTGGAAAACGGAACGGAGAACTGTTGGGTGATGTCTGGGATCCGGACCTTACCGATCGCGGTGGTCTGGGAAAAGGAGGCGTCGATATCTCCGGTTAGCTCGTCCAGCAGGTCGGCGGCACGGATGTGGAAAATGCTGTCCTCCCGGACAGACAGCCGAATGCTGTTGTCCGGATCCAACGTGAGCACATCGGTACCGTCCAGGGCCTCCGCCAAGGTGAATCCGATGGTACCGATAGGGATGGCGAGGGTACCGGTGTAATTGACGGATATATCGCTGAAGTCCTCCTTCAAGCAACCGGAGAAGGAGAGGAAGAAGAGGAAGCCGAGGCATACGGTCGCAAGCGCCGTCCCGCCACGGAGTCGGGATGAACTGTATTCGGTCATGGAACAACGATAATTTTGCCAATGCCATCCCTGCGCACCCGTCACACCGTGCCATCTGACAAAATGACGCCGGGCACACTGTACGCAGCAAGTGAATCTGGGCATTTATTATGCCACAAGTCGGCCGGGGAAGGTCAGCGGTTGGTTTCCGGGGGCAGACCCGGCCCAAAACAGTTGTACGTTTTCCGGAAGAAAAGTTTCCTTGGCGGATTATTTTCCGAACTTTCCCACAATCCGTAATTGCATTACCTTTGGTCGCCAGCCTACGGGTCCGAACCGGGGGTGCCGGCCCGAATCCTCGGTCGTGCCGTCGGATGTCGGGACAGTACGAGAGCCTCCCGTCCGGCACGGCGCCTACATCCGAACTCAATGCCATGACAACTGCACAATCATTGGCGGCCCTCCGGGACAACCTGGACGGAGAACTGCATGATGACAGACTTCTCCGTACCCTTTACGCCACGGATGCCTCCGTGTACCGCGAATTGCCCTTGGCGGTCGCCTATCCGAAAAGCACCGACGACATCCGTCGGCTGCTGGCCTTCGCCCGCCGGCACCGCACCTCCCTGATTCCGCGCACGGCCGGGACTTCCCTGGCAGGCCAATGCGTCGGCTCCGGTATCGTCGTCGACACCTCCAGACATTGGAACGACATATTGGAGGTAGACATAGCCGGTCGGTATGCCTGGGTGCAGCCAGGCGTCATCCGCGACGAATTGAATGCCTACCTGAAACCGATGGGGCTTTTCTTCGGTCCCAACACCTCCACCGCCAACCGCTGCATGGTCGGCGGCATGGTGGGAAACAACTCCTGCGGATCCACATCCATCGAATACGGCAGCACGCGAGACCACCTGCTGGCGATATCCGTCATCCTGAGCGACGGCTCGGAAGTCACATTCGAAGATCTCTCCCGGGAGGCGTTCCGCCGCAAGACCGCGCAATCCGACCTGGAAGGCCGCCTCTACCGGCATATCGAAACCATGCTGTCCCGTCCGTCGGTCGCGGAAGAAATACGGAGGCAGTACCCCAAACCCTCCATCCGACGGCGCAACACCGGTTACGCCCTGGATCTGCTCCTGGGTTGCGAACCGTTCACCGAAGGCGGACCGGCGTTCAACTTCGCGAAGTTGCTCGCGGGTTCCGAAGGCACCCTGGCCGTCACCACGGCCGTCAAGCTGAACCTGGTGCCCCTGCCGAAACCCCACCCCATCGTGGTGGCGGCCCATTTCAACACCTTGAACGCCTGCATGGAAGCAACGGTACTCGCCATGCAGCACCGACCCAACCAGTGCGAACTCATGGACAAGACGGTGCTGGATTGCACCAAAGGCAACATCCGGCAGCTGCAGAACCGTTTTTTCGTGCAGGGCGACCCCGCCGCCGTCCTGATGGTCGAGTTCCGGGAGGACAGCCCGCAGGCCGCCCACGAGCGTTCGGAGGCCATGATCCATCACCTCCAATCCGCCGGCATGGGGTATGCCTTCCCGACGATCACCGGCGAACAGACCGCCAAGGTGTGGGAACTGCGCAGCGCCGGCCTCGGCGTCCTGTCCAATATCCCGGGTGACGCCAAACCTGTGGCTGTCATCGAGGATACCGCCGTGGCACTGGAGGACCTGCCCGCCTATATCCGGGATTTCGAGGCCATCATGCAGGACTTCGGCCAGCAAGCCGTTTATTACGCCCACGCCGGTGCGGGCGAAATCCACCTGCGTCCCGTCCTCAACCTCAAGGATCCCGCCGGAGTGCAGCAGTTCCATGACATCGCCCTGGCCTCCGCCCGCCTGGTGAAACGCTACGGAGGGTCTCTCAGCGGAGAACACGGGGACGGTCGCGTCCGGGCAGCTTTCATCCCGCTGATGCTCGGCGACACCATCTACGGCCTCCTGCGGGAACTGAAAGCCGCCTGGGACCCCGACCGGCTGCTCAACCCCGGCAAAATCACCGATGCGCCCCCCATGACGGAATCCCTCCGGTACAGCCCGGGGCAGGCCGATACCCACTACCCTACCGTCTTCGATTTCTCCGCGGAAGGAGGCATCCTGCGGGCAGCGGAAAAGTGCAACGGTTCCGGGGACTGCCGCCGGCTCGATTTCAGCGGCGGCACCATGTGTCCCAGCTACCGCGCCACCCGCGCGGAAAAGGATTCCACCCGCGCCCGTGCCAACGCCCTGCGCGAATTCCTGACAGATCCGCCCAAAGGCCGGTCCCCCTTCGGCATGTCCGAACTGGCCGAGGTCATGGACCTCTGCCTTTCCTGCAAAGGCTGCACCTCCGAGTGTCCCAGCAACGTGGATATGTCCACCCTCAAATCGGAATTCCTGCACCAGTATTACCAAGTTCACGGCGTCCCGCTCCGAGCCCGCTTCTTCGGGCACATCGGCCGAATGAACGCCGTCCTCTCCCGGCTGCCGCACGTAGCCAATTTCCTGACCGGAAACGACTGGACAGCGCCCCTGCTCAAACGTATCACCGGCGTGGCATCACAACGCAACCTGCCACCCCTCCACCCTTTCACCCTGCGGCAATGGTTCCGCCGGCAGCAAGAAGGAAACGGGCAGCCCTCCGCCAAGCGGAAAGTCTGGTTCTTTTGCGACGAATTCACCAACTACTATGATGTGGATGCCGGCATCAAGACCATCCGCCTGCTGCAGACCCTCGGCTACGCGGTGGACATACCACCCCATGTGCAGAGCGGGCGGGCCCAGATCTCCAAAGGGCTGCTGCCGGAGGCCCGGGAACTGGCCCGACGGAATGTCCGGTGCCTGTCGGAGCTCGTCACGGCGGTCACCCCCCTGGTCGGGTTGGAGCCTTCCGCCATCCTGTCCTTCCGGGACGAATATCCCCGCCTGGTCCTGCCGGCGGAAACCGAAGCCGCCAAGTCCCTGGCCCGTCACGCCCTCCTGGTGGATGAATTCCTCTCCCAAGAAATACAAGCCGGCAACATCCGTCCGGACCGTTTCTCGGAAGAACCCCGGCACGTCCTGTTGCACGGACATTGCCACCAGAAAGCGCTTTCCTCCCTGGAGCACTCCGCCTGGGTGGCCGGCTTGCCCCGGAATTATTCCGTCACCGTGGTGCCCAGCGGATGCTGTGGCATGGCCGGTTCTTTCGGGTACGAAGCGGAACATTACGAGGTGAGCATGAAAATCGGGGAACTGGTCCTGCTGCCGGCCGTCCGGCAGGCCGCACCGGACACCCTGATCGCAGCCACCGGCACCAGCTGCCGACATCAGATCGCGGACGGCACCGGCCGGAAGGCGCAGCACCCGGTGGAAATACTTCACGACGCGCTGTTGCCCTGACCGGCTCCATCGCCGCAGGCAGCGGCAACCAGAAGGAATCCGAAGAAGGAAAGACGGCACCAGCGGAAGGCTTCAAAGGGAGGGATCGGCCGACAAGTTCACGTCGCCCACCTTCACCGCAATGAAACGCACCGTCTCCGACACCAGCAGGGACGGCCATTCCACGCTTTCCGGAAACGGTTCGGACAAGGGCTGGGCGGGATTCTCGAATTCGAAATCGGCAGGAATGAACCGCCAGCTTGTATTGTTGGGAAAATGTGACTCCATCTGCAGGATGACCTTGCGCAAGGTTACCAGGTCGAAGGTCGTTACCGAACCGGAGCGGTTCACATCCGCCGCGATGATCTTGTATGGGGAATCCAACGGCATGTTGCCCAGGATATGCTTGCTGATCAGGACCATGTCGAAAGTGGTCACCCCGTTCGCCGCCTGGGTGTTCTTGTAGGGATAGAGCCCATATCCCGCACCGGGCAGGAGGTTGTCGAACTGAAAGGTGCCGCCTGCCATCGTCACCTGTTCCGCCAGGGTATCCGCACCGTCCAGCAGGAAGACCTGCGCCTGGGCGACCCCGGCGGAATCCAATGTCCACAACCCGCCGGACACCGACACGGCATTCCCGCAGGGTTGTCCGTTCTGCACCACCTGCACGCTCGTCGGACAGGCGGCCTGGTTCCCCGCTTCGTCCGTCACCCACAACGTGACGACCTGGCTGCCCAGGTCGGCACATTGGAAGGTCCGCAGCGAATCCGCCACATCTTCGGAAAACGAGAAGGACAAGGCTTCCGACCCCGTGCAGTTGTCTTCGCTGCCGTCATCCAACAAACGGGCCGCCAGTTGGACGGCAGGCCCGCCGGTACCAGCCTGCAAGGACAGGGTCATTGCGTGGCAATACGGCTCGGGCGCCGAACAATCCTGGACCGTACAGTCGAACGAACAAACGGTGGTATTGCCACAAGCGTCCTGTATGCTGTATTCAATCCCGTGGACACCGAACGGCAGGACACCCGTGAAAGCCGCCCCCTGTCCGGTCTGGTCGATGCTGCCGTCCGCATGCAGATCCACCGTGAAGGCATAGGACAACTGCGCTGCGGTGGCACAATCATCGGCAGCCGTCACCGACCAGGTGGCGGTTCCGGTCGAACAGGCCGGATCCGTACTGCACACCACCCGGTCCGTACAGCCCGCCACCACGGTGGGTGTGACGGTATCCTGCACCCGGATGACCTGGCCGTACTCCCAGGCGCCGGCATAAGTCGTCGGATTGAACTGGCACCAGTCGATGACCAGCCAGTTCCGCAGCACCTCTATGCAGGCATTGCTGGGATTGGTGATGTAGGTATCGTTGTAGGAAACGGAAATGGTCGCACAATTGGTATCCGCCATGATGACGGGAAAACCGTGTCCCGCCGGCAGCTGGGAAGGCGACAGGCCGGCACCGCAGGTGCTGTCCAGGTAATTGGCCGGCCAGACGATGTCGTCGTTCGGATCCTGCGGATCCGTCGGATGGATGTAAAACGGGTCGTTGTTCTCCAGGGTGATGTATTGGATGCAGCGGGAGATCCTGCCGGTGGCATCCTCCACCTGCCAGATCCGTTTCACCTGCCCCACCCCACAGTTGTTCAGTTGGACGGAGTCGGAATGCGTGACCACATAGCCGCCGCAGTTGTCGGAGGCGGTCGGTAGCCCGGTGAGGGCGAAATTCTCATGATCGGAACCACAAGGCAGGGTGACGGCCGGCGGACAAATGATGCCGGGGCTCAGGTTGTCGAACACCTGGACACTGGTCAGGACGGTACTGGCGTTGCCGCCGAGATCCGTCACCCGCAATTCCACCTGCACCAGTTTGCCTGCGTCGCAGCAGTAAAAAGGGCAGACGGTATCGAAGGGCGTGGATTCGTCCCCGCTGCAGAAGGGCATGTCCAGCCGGCGTACCTGTCGGACCAGGCTTCCGCAATTGTCCCAGCTGCCGCCGTCGAATGTCTCCGCCGTCACGTAGGTCGGCTCGGAAGGCAGCAAGGTGACGATGGCATTGGCATTGCCCACCGCCACCGGCGGCACGTCGTCCTCGACGGTGATGGTAAAGGTACAGGTGGATTCATTGCCACATGCATCGACCGCCCGGCACAAGGCCGGATGGGTACCTGTTCCCAATTGGTAGATCGTGTTGCCGCCGACCAAGCCGAAGGCGCCTTCCACTGTCACCGTGACGGAGCTGTCGCAGAGGTCGGAGGCCTGGATGGGGGGTAGCAGGACGGTGGCCGCGCAATCCAGGTTGCTGGTGCCGACGTTCAGGTTGGCCGGGCAGACCAGTTGCGGAGGCATGGAATCGACGACCTGTATGACCTGCACGCCGGAGGTGGCGACCCCGGCGCAGCCATCGTAGATGACCCACTCCCGGAATATCGAATAGCTGCCGTTGCAGACAGGTACCGTGACATCCACATAGGTGGTCAGGAAGGAACAGATCCCGTTCACGGATTGTCCCTGGTAGGTGGGCATTCCGGTCACGGCGGGGCCGGTCTCCGTCACCGGGCAATACAATGCCGGTGCGGCGGCGCCGTCCCGGTCGGGCGGGATGGTCACGGCCGAGAGCTCGGGGCGGACCACGCAGATCTGCTGCAGGCATTGGCCCAGGTTGCCGCTTGCGTCCACAGCCGACCACATCCGGTCGATGATTTCGATTGTGTCCGTCTGCAGACAGGAGTACTGGGTGGATTGGTCGGCATAGGTCGGGAGAATGTCGGCGGTGCAATTGTCTGTGACGACAGGTACGCCGGTGTATGCCGGGGAGGTGTTTTCGAAACAGGATGTTTGGGCCGGCTGGCATTGCACCACCGGCTTCAATTTGTCCTCGATGGTCAGGACGCTGGTGCAGGTGTTGCCGGAAGTCAGGTCCGTAACGGTGGCGGTGACCTGTTGGTTGACATACGCCCCGGTGACGACCGGGCTTCCGGGGATGGGATTTCCCGCCGTATCCCAGAGCTCGACGAGGAATGGGCCGTTGCAACCGGCCGGGATGGCGTTGTTGGTCAACATAGGTGCGGTGACCAGCGAGGTACATTGCTCGTCCAGGGATACCTGCAGGTTGATACAAGGCAAGGCACACTGGGCTGCGAGTCGCTCCGATAGCGGCAGCAGTCCGAACAACCCTGCCAATACGGTCGGGAGGACTCCCCCTCGGAGGCTGTTTGTCCGTTTCATGGGCCCTGAAGATTGTTTGATTGCCGGCGGACGATTGGTTTGCCATTCGAAACCCACCTCTTCCGGATGTTTTTCCTTGGTCGTTGGGTAATTGTTCCGCCCGGGAAGGGTGGTTGCCGGATTCCATCTTGCGTCAGGACGCCTTCGGAAATCCGTGGGACTCGGAAGTCGACTGAAACCGAAGCGTGAACGATGCAAGGCATTTTGTTCTGGTGTCGGATCCCGTCGTTTGGTATGCGGCATAGGACATTTCACCCGGAGCGGGCGAAAGTTGGCTATATCGTTCCTTAGGGTGACCAAACAAAGACTGCGCCCTTTTTGAAACAAGAGGACATGTGTTTACCGGACGAAAGAAAAAGAATGCTGTTGCCGACTCAATCGGAGAAGGCGTTTTCGGGCTTGCGGAGAGAAGGCTTGCAGGATTCCGGTGTCAGTGGTGTCGGCGGCCGGGCGATGGCAGCTGCCGGAGCGGAACAGTTCCTGCGCGGGCACCGGCGCGGAACAAAAGCGGATTCGCAAGACAGCCGACCAAACCCGCAGCCGGCACTCAGGCGGAAGCGGCGGGATCCGGCAGCAGGAACATGGCCAGCGTAGCCAACACGATTCCCGTTCCGAGCATGATGCCGGGCACCACCCCGTACAGCACCAAAGACAGCACCACCGTAATGACGGGTGCCAGGCCGGTCAGCGGGGCGACCACCAGGGCCTTGCCATGTCGGTAGGCATATACGATGGCCAGTGCGCCGGCGGAGTTGACCAGGTGCAGGAGCAACAAGAGCCAGAAGCCGCCGAGACCCCAATTCGGCCGGACCTCGGGATCCGTCATCACCCAGGCCACCGGTGCCAGCAAGAGCCCTCCCAGTGCCATGTAGACGAAAATACTTTCCGCATCCGAATGGCGGTTGGCCAGCTTGAAGACGACGTTCTGCACACCCCACAGCACGAACACCAATACGGAATACCAAAGCCATGGGCCGTAACGGACCGTGCCCTCCCCGGGTTCCTGCCAGGTCAGGAAAAAAATGGCCAGCAGCGCCAGGAAGATACCCGTCCACTGGCGGCGGGACGCCTTTTCCCGGAGGAAAAGCAGGGAAAGGAACACCGTCAGTACCGGATACAGCGAGACAAAGGGAAATACGATGTAGGCGGGACCGGTCCGGAGCGCCTCGAAGAGAAGCAGGTTGCCCCCGGCCCCCGTCAATCCGATGAGCAGGCCGTCCCGCACCGTCGCCTTCGCATACCCGAATCGCCAACCGTTGTTGTACATGGCCAGCAGTAGAAAGGGAACCATTGTGAAAGACCAGACGACGTAGCCCAAGGTAGCGGGGAACCCTGCCTTTTCGGGTATTTCGATGAAGGCGCCCCACAATCCCCAGCTCAAGGTTGTCAACAAGGCATATATGAACCAACGCGGCATAGGGAAAAGGTTTTTGATGATGAAAGGGGACGCACTGCCGAAAGGGCGAAACCAGCGAGGCTGCAAGGCCGGACCGGCACCCACGCTCGTCTCGTCGGTTGTTCAGCGCCGTTCCATATCCGATGCGAGGCGGACAATCGCGGCAGTTACCGGTATCAAGCGTCAGCGGGGGACAAATTGACCTCCCGTAGGGGTAATTCGAGGTAAAAACTGGTGCCTTTTCCCCATTCGGTCTCGAAATAGATCCTGCCGCTGCAACCTTCTACGATATTCTTACAGATGGCCAGACCGAGCCCGGTACCGGAGGATTTGGTCGAGAAATTCGGTTTGAACACCTTTTCCCGGACCTCCGGGGCGATACCTGTCCCATTGTCCCGGACCTGAACCACGGCATTGCCATCCTGTTGGAAGAGGCTGAGTTGGATATGGCCCTTCCGACCGTCGGGGATGGCCTGGATGGCGTTCTTGAGCAGGTTGTTGAGGACACGGACGATCTGGTTCTTGTCGGCGAAGACCTTGTATTCCTCCCTTGGCAGCCAGATGCTGATGTGCAGATCCGGCCGTTCGTTTCGGAACAGCTGGTGGGCGGATGCCGTCAGCTGGTTGAGGGAAAAGGCGGAATAGGAGAGGTCCGGCATGCGGGCGAAGTTGGAGAACTCCGTAGCGATCTGGGACAGGGCATCGATCTGTTCGACCAGGGTGTCCGTAACACTCTTGAAGCGGGCCTCCATATTGTCGGCGTCCTTGTTGGATTGGTAGGCACGCAGCAGGTGTTGGATGCTCAGTTTCATGGGCGTCAGCGGATTCTTGATCTCATGGGCCACCTGCTGGGCCATTTCCCGCCAGGCGTTTTCCCTTTCCGACTGTGCCAGCAGGCGGGAGCTTTCCTCGATTTTCTGGACCGCCCGGTTGTAGGCATCCACGAGGTCGCCGATTTCATCCTTTCGTTTCCAGGAGATGGGCTGGTTGCCGCCGAGGCGCAGATGCTGGATGTTCTCGCTCAGGTCCGACAGGGCCTTGGTCACGGAGTTCGCGACGAAAATCGCCAGGCCGCCGGCGATCAACAGCAGGAAGACGTAGACGTTCAATAGGGTGCTCATGAAATCCGCCACGTCGTTGCGGAGTTCGCGATGTTTGGCATAGTAAGGGATGCCAATGAACGCAGCCGGCCTGCCGGGGCCCGCCTGTACCGGCAGGTAGGCGGTGGTATACTCCAGGTCGCCAATACGTTCCTCCTGGTCGCAGCGCTCCAACCCGAGTCGGTTCAGCACCTGGAAAGCATAGGCGCCCATGTTGGGAGACACGATGCCGGCGTCGAACAGGTCCTGTTCAGAAGACAGCAGGAGCTTCCCTTGCAGGTCGTACAGGTTGGCGTCCAGGAGGTGGACTTCCGATACCAGGGGGATGAGCGAGGTGATGGAGAAGGTGCCTTCCAGCGGCGGAAAGCCGGCCGCGACATAAGGCGGCACCTGCTCCCAGTCGGGCTTTTCCGGCGGCGGGGAAGCGTTGTTCCCCAACGCATCCAGCCAGGCCTGCCTTTTCCGGTGGTGCTTAATTTCATAATTCACGCTGGAGAAGGCGGCCATCACCTTCCGGTCCAAACGGCCTTTGTTGTAATTGTTGGAGGATTGCTGGAAATACCAGACCGTGACCACCCCGATGCCCAGGAAGGAGATAAGAATCATGCTGATGACCCAGAACTGGAATTGTTTGCGCAGGGACGGCTTGGTTGTCCGTAGGAAGTTCAAGGTGCCGGGCAGGGCATCCGTGAAATAGTTGATACCGGCCAGGATCAGGACGGCCGTCGTCAGCATGGTGAAGACGTAGGAGAACAGGGACAGCGGTTTGATGTAGCCCCCCGTCTCGCGGCCGATCTTGATGACGAGGCCGTGGTCTGCGTGGTAAAGAAGTTCCGACCGGGTACTGGTGTGCTTTACAACCCGGAAGGCATGTACCGGCGGGAGGGAATCGGTAAGCTGCCGGGCATAGGGTTTGTTGTACTCCTCGATCAGCGCGCCTTGTTGATAGATGCCGTAATCATATTGGGCCAGTTCGGACAGTCCTTTGTATCGTTGACCGGAAAGCAGTTCCGCATATACCCTGGAAGGTTGGGAGAAGGACCGTTGCGTCCAGACGTAGAGCCGAAAATCCGGCGCCGCCCGCAACGGAATCCGCAAAAGGTATCCCGGTTCGGTGTCGCTTCGCAACACGCGTCGCAGCAGGGCGGAACCGGTCGTCCGACCGTTGGCGAACCTTTCCTCCCATGGATGGCTTGCCGCAGAGGAAACCGAATCCTGGAGGCTTGCCCACCATACCTGAGACCGGTAGTTGTGCAACAGGTATTTGTCCTTCTCCAGCAAGGTATTGGCGAGGGATGCGAAATCCTCCCCCCGCCGGGGAAAGAGGGCGGGTCCTTCCAGGGAGTCCATCCAGGCGACCCAGCGCCCGGCCAGGGAATCGATACCGGCGGCAAGCCGGATCAGGGATTGTTCCGCCGAGCTGTCCTGGTAGTCCGCCAGCGCCAGCGCATACTGCTGACGCCGGATGTAGTCCTTGTCGCTGTTGTACTTGTACAAGAGCATGGAAGTGAGGCCGGCATAGAGCATCAGGCAGATGACCAGCCATTCCAGGGTCATGGTACGGACCTCGATGAAGAACTCGAACACAATCAGGTAGATGGTGGTCGCCACCAAGTAGTAAGGAAGGGGAAGGTTCAGGTTCCCTTTTTGCATGATGGGCACAGCCAGCACGATGGAAATGCCCAATGCCAGCAGTCGCCAGTTCTTGCCAAGGGAGATCTTGTGGATCGCCAGCATCATGCGGTGGCTGAATAGGAAAAGGGCCAGCAGCAGGAGAACCACCCCGATCATGGCCAACACACTCTGGGAATTCAGGTTGAACACGTTCTCGAAGTCAAAGACGATGGAGGAATCCAACACGATCGACTTGAGGATGTAGCATACCATCAAAATCCCGAGGTTGATGGCGAAGAAGTTGAGGGCGGTCAGACTGAAACGTACCAGGGAGGCAGCATGGTTGAACTCCTTCACCTGAAACTCCCGGTTGAAGAACACCATGAGCCAGACCAACAGGAAGATGTTGATCAGCAGTTCCCCCAGGGAGTTCACGCCCTCCAGGATCGGGTCCGTGAAGATGTCGGAGAAAGTCTGGAAGCTGGCGAAATGCGCTGCGAAACCAAAGGTGAGGAACATCCACCGGGCCGCCACGACCATGCCGAGCACGAAAGCGGCTCCCACCCAAGGCTGGTATCGGCGGACCAACCCGACCGCCAGGTCGTTCACCAGCATGCCGGCGGCCACGAAACCCAGGACGTACAACAGGAGCACACCGGACAGGAACAGGTCGTCCTTGGCGGCGCCTTCGGCATCCAGCCAGGCCAGGGGATGACCGCTTCTGTTTCGGACCGGAAATCCTGTATCCGATTCGCGCAGGACCACCTCCGACGGAATGGTCCATCCGTCGGTAACAAAGTCGTTCCGCAGCAAGGGACTTCCCGTCCCGTATGCCCGCTTCAGCGGAATGAGCGCCAGGGCCGTGACCCGTTCGGGCAAGGAGACGGTCATCACCTCGTAGTAACCGTTGCCCGCCTTGTACAGCATGGCTGCCGGTTGTTCTGCCAATATGGCGGAGACATCCGCCGGCGGCAGGCTGACCAGGTTGTTCAGCCAATACAGCAGGGAATCCTTCCGATAGAACAGGATGTTATAATCCTTCCGCGTCCATTCCTTCAACCGCGAAAGGTCCGCCTGCTGGTCCGGCGAGGACTGGTGCCCGATGCCCTCCAGCTGCCGCCGGATGAAAGCCGTGTCGGACAACCATACCTGGATTTCCATTTCCTTCCGATGGAGACTACGCTCTATCCGGTCGGCACAGGTCGCCAGATTGTCCTCCCGGGTGTTGTTGATGTCCAGCAGGAACCCCAACCCGAAGCAGCAGGCCATGGCCAGCAGGGAATATGACAGTCGTTTTTTCATGTGCCGTGGCGGTATCGGACGGACGACCGACCTTCGGCCCGGATGCCTCGGCCGGGAACGGACCGGGCCGGCTTTCCCGGAACCTGTCCGGCATAGCGCGCTCACGGAATGTTACCGAAAGACTTATGCCGACTGACAAATGTAAGCGGATTTTACCATATCAAGGCTGCGGACACCACCGGAACCCGAAATCCGGCCCGCTTCCCGAGCACCCCTACACAGGTCGGCGCTCTTGATGACAAAATTCCGGACAATTATTAAACTTAGCTTAACATTTGATGTTGTTGAAGCCGCTTACGCTTGCTAACTTTGCGGCGAAATTCGGATACATTACCGACAGCGGTCAACCCGCCGGCATCCGATCCTAGGGAAAACTACACGATATGGAACAAACACAGACCGACACAAGCAGATCTCCTTCCGTTCCCATATCCTACGTCACCTCCTGCCGTACGCGGCCCCTTTCTCTTCCCTCCCCGCGACTGAAATATTCCATGACTGCGCTCCCATCGTTCCCACATCCCCGGAACAGCTGACTGGTACGACGACAGACTTTATCCGCAACAAGGTCCATTGCTGACAACAAAACACTTTCATAATTTCAAAACTTCATTGTATGAACAAAGCATTTACTTGGTTGCCTTCCTGGATGCGCTTCTCCGCCATCCTGGTGCTGACAGCGCTGTCCACTGCCGCCATGGCACAAAGCGCCAGTTTCCTGGGCCAGGTGTCCGATGTCAACGGCGAACCCCTCGTCGGTGCCAACGTCGTGGCCACCCACCAGCCTTCCGGTACGTTCTACGGGACTTCCACCCGGGAAGACGGCCGCTTCAACCTGCCCGCCGTGCGCATCGGCGGTCCGTACCGCATCGAGGTCAGCTACACCGGCTTCGAGACCTACGAACTGAATGACGTCAACCTCAGCCTGGGTCAGAACTTCCGGCTCGACGTGACGCTCCGCGAAGCAACCGGTACCCTGACGGAAATCGAGGTGGTCGCCGTGGCCAACGAAATCCTCAACTCCGAACGCACCGGCGCCGCCACCAACATCAAGAAGGAAGCCATCAACGCCCTGCCCACCCTGAGCAGAAGCCTCAACGATTTCGTGCGCCTGACACCGCAGAGCCGCTCCTCCAACGTGGCCGCCACCACCGGCAGCGGGACTTCCTTCGCAGGCCAGGACAGCCGCTTCAACAACCTGACGCTGGACGGCTCCATCTTCAACAACAGCTTCGGCCTCGCCTCCGCACCCGCCGGCCAGACCAACTCCTCCCCGATCTCCCTCGATGCCATCGATGAGATCCAGGTCAACCTGGCACCCTACGATGTGCGGCAGGGCGGCTTCACCGGCGCCGGCATAAATGCCGTCACCCGCTCCGGTACGAACAATTTCGAAGGCTCCGTCTTCCGCAACACCCGCAGCGAATCCCTGACCGGCTCCAAAGCCAATGACTCCGAAGTGAGCAAGTCTGATTTCTCCATCTCCCAAACCGGTTTCCGCTTCGGTGGCCCGCTCATCAAGAACAAACTCTTCTTCTTCGTCAACGGCGAGATCGAACGCCGTGACGACCCGGCCACCCCCTTCCTGGCCGCCCGCCCCGGCCTCAGCGGCGACAACGTCACCCGCGTCGAAGCCTCCGACCTCGACCAGCTCAAGCAGTTCCTCATCGACCGCTACGACTACAACCCGGGCAATTATGAGAACTACCTGCTGAACACCAAAAGCGACAAGGCGCTCGCCAAACTGGATTACAACATCAACCAGAACAACCGCCTGAGCGTCCGCTTCAACTACCTGAAGTCCTCCCGCGACGTCCTCGCCAGCAACTCCGGCTCCTTCCAGAGCCGCCGTGGCAACAACTTCGCGATGAACTTCTCCAACTCGAACTACGTCATCAACAACGACATCTACTCCGGTATCGTCGAGCTGAACTCCATGTTCGGTACCAAGATGTCCAACAACCTCCAGTTCGGCTTCACCGCCAACCGCGACTACCGCAGCAGCCGCGGCGGCATCTTCCCCCTCGTCGACATCCTCGAGGACGGCCGCAACTACACCACCTTCGGCTACGAACCCTTCACCCCCAACAACGTCCTCAACACGGATACCTGGCAGTTCCAGGACAACCTGACCCTCTACTCCGGCGCCCACACCATCACCGCCGGCATCAACTTCGAATACTTCAAGTTCGACAACACCTTCACACCGACCTATTACGGCCAGTTCGTCTACAACTCCCTCCAGGATTTCTACGACGCCGCCAACGGACAGTCCGTCGAACTCCGCCGCTACCAGCTGACCTACTCCGCCCTCCCCGGCGGCGCCCTGCCGACCGCCACCACCAAGGTCGCCCAGCCGGGCCTGTATGTTCAGGACGAAGTGTCCCTGATGGACAACAAACTCAAGCTCACCTTCGGCGTCCGCGTCGATGTCCCGATCTATGGCAACACCGCCCTGAAGAACCCCGTGGTGGATACCATGCGCTTCCTCAACGCCGATTTCGAACCCAGCAGCTACAGCACGGACGCCCTACCCGCCGCCAACCCGCTGGTCTCCCCCCGCATCGGCTTCAACTACGATGTCAACGGCGACCGCTCCTTCCAACTCCGCGGGGGTACCGGCTTCTTCGCCGGCCGCCCCGCCTTCGTCTGGATCTCCAACCAGGTGGGCAACAACGGGATCCTCACCGGCTCCCAGCGGATCGACAACACCCTCGACTATCCCTTCAGCCCGGATGTCACCGCTTACATTCCCGACAACGCCACCACCCCCTCGTCCTTCAACATCGCCGTGACGGACAAGGACTTCCGCTTTCCGCAGTTGTGGCGTACCAACCTGGCGGCAGACTTCGCCCTGCCCTTTGACTTCGTCGCTACCGTGGAGGGGATCTTCAACAAGAACCTCAACAACGTCAACTACATCAACGCCAACCAGGAACCGGCCACGGCCAGCTACAGCGGCGCCGACAACCGTCCGATTTATCCGGCCCTCGGCCTCAGCGGCAGCACCGCCAACAACGCCCTGCGCCTCAACGACCGCCTGACGGACGCCATCCTGCTGGCCAACACCAACAAAGGTTCCACCTACAGCCTCACCGCCAAGCTGGAACGCCAGTTCAAGAAAGGCTTCTATGCCATGGCCGCCTACAACTTCAGCGAATCCACCGACCTGATCACCGCCGGTTCCATCGCCTTCTCCTCCTGGCGTGACAACCGCTCCGTCAACGGCAACAACCGCCCGGACCTGGCTTTCTCCGATTTCGACCAGCGCCACCGGATCATCGGTGCCGTCTCCTACCGGAAGGAATACGCCAACCTCGCCGCCACCACCTTCTCGCTGTTCTTCCAGAGCAGCAACCAGGGCCGCTACACCTTCGCCGTCAACGGCGACATGAACGGCGACCAGCTGACGTCCAACGACCTGCTGTACATCCCCGCCAACGGCAACGAACTCCAGTTCGCCGATGTCACGGTCAGCAACGTCACCTACACCGCCCAGCAGCAGCGCGACGCCTTCATGGCCTTCGTCGATAACAACGACTACCTCAGCGCCAACAAGGGCGGCTATGCCGAACGCAACGGCGCCCTGATGCCCTGGCTCACCACCTTCGACCTCTCCGTCCAGCAGGAATTCTTCGTGACGGTCAAAGACCGCCGCCATACCCTGCAGCTGCGTGCCGACTTCTATAACTTCGGCAACCTGATCAACAATTCCTGGGGCGTCGGCGACTTCCCGGTCAACAACTTCCCGCTCCGCTTCTCCGGCCGCGACGAAACGACCAACCAACCGGTCTATACCTTCGCCCCGAGCTCCAGCGGTGTGTTCCCGACGGAAGCCCTCGCCAAGGACATCTCCCTCAACAGTGTATGGCAGGCCCAGCTGGGCGTCCGCTACATCTTCTGATAGGCTCCCGCAGCCTTGCCCCCTTGAATGCCTGTTTCCGCCCGGAAACGGGCATTCATTTTTTTCAGCCGCCTCCGACCCCACGATCCTTTCCTTATCATCCCGCCGACATTCCTTCCGTTTTCCGGCATTCCGACCCTGCGGATCCCTTCCGAAACCGCATCCACCCCCCTGCCAAATCCGGAAACCCCTATCTTTGTCCAAATCATCCTGCGCATGACACCTTTCCCGAACCACTGGAAAACTATCCTCTTTCTCCTGGCCTTCCTCCCCACCCTCTCCGGCGGAAACCTGCCGCCAGGCTTCGCCGAAGTCCTCGTCGCCGCCAACCTGGACCCCGTCGCCATGGCCGCCGCCCCGGACGGCCGTATCTTCCTCGCTGAAAAATACGGGAAGGTGTCCGTCATTGAAAACGGCATCCTCCTGCCCGAGCCCTTCTGGGAAGGGGAAGTGGACAATTTCAACGAACGCGGCCTCAGCGGCATCGCCATCCATCCGGATTTCGACAACCAACCCTTCGTCTATCTCTTCTACACGGTCAAGGATGGACAACACAACCGCATCAGCCGCGTCACCGCCGCCGGCAACCACGCCGTCACCGGCAGCGAAACCGTCCTGCTCGAACTAGACCCCATGCCCGGCACCATCCACAACGGCGGCGCCATGCTCTTCGGACCCGACGGCAACCTCTACGTCGCCACCGGCGACGGCGCCCAGGATGCCGCCGCCCAAAGCCTGCAAAGCCTGCTCGGAAAAATCCTGCGCCTACGACCCGACGGCACCATCCCCCCGGACAATCCTTTCTACCAACAGACCACCGGAAAGTACCGCACCATCTATACCCTCGGCCACCGCAACCCCTTCTCCATGACACTGCAACCCGGCACCGGCCGCATTTTCTGTACGGAAGTCGGCAGCTATCTCTATGAGGAGGTCAATGACATCCTGCCGGGGAGGAACTACGGCTGGCCCCTCGTGGAAGGATACCTCAACGGCCAAATCCCGCCCGCCCAATACCAGGACCCCCTCTACGCCTATGACCACGGACAAGGTTGCTGCATCGTCGGCGCCGCTTTCTACGAACCCGACAACCCGGCCTTCCCCCCCGAATACCAGGGCATGTTCTTCTTCGCCGACTATTGCCAGGGATACATCAAATACCTCGACCCCCTCGACGGACAGGTCGCCGGCACTTTCGCCACCGACATCGACCGACCGCTGAACTTCCTGGCCGCCGCCGACGGCACATTCTACTATCTGGCCAGGGCTGGTATGGGCGGTGGCTCGATGGTGGACAACACCGCCTCCTGGAACGGAACCCTCTGGCGCATCTTCCATACCGGCAGCGGTGCGCCTTTCCTCTCCGTACAGCCCCAGCCCGCCCTGGTTTCCGCCGGGGAAGGCGTCGTCTTCCAAGCCGCCGCCTCCGGCGTGGAACCCATCACCTGGCAATGGCAACGCAACGGCATCGACATCCCCGGCGCCGACAGCCCTGCCTACACGCTTGCTGCCACCGTCCCGGCCGACAGCGGCGCCCTTTTCCGTGCCATCGCCTCCAATCCGCACGGCGCAGACACCTCGCACACCGCCCTCCTGCAAGTGACCAACAGCTTACGACCGGAACCCCTGATCCTGAGTCCCGCCGCCGGCGGCACCTATCGCGCCGGCGACACCCTGTTTTTTCTTGGCGCCGCCCTGGATCCGGAGGAAGGCCCCTTGCCCGCGGACCGGTTGCGGTGGAGGCTGGACTTCCACCATGACACCCATACCCATCCCGGCCTGGGCCCCATCTCCGGAGTGGAGCAGGGCAACCTCCCCATCCCGCAAACCGGGGAGGTCTCCGACAATGTCTGGTTCCGCATCCACCTCACCGCGACGGACGCCGCCGGCCTTTCCAGGTCCGTGTACCGGGATGTCCTCCCGGAAAAAGCCGAGCTCCGACTGCTCACCGACCCGCCGGGCCTTCCCACCTATCTCGACGGCAACTTCCGCTATACCCCGGTGTCGGTCAACAGCGTCGTCGGCCTGCACCGACACCTCTCGGCACCTGCCTCCCTGGTCGACGACGGCCGGTTCTATCGGTTCCTCGGCTGGTCGGACGGCTACCCGGCCGCAGACCGGATCCTGGAAACACCCGATGCGCCGCTCACCCTCACCGCCCGCTACGAATCGCTGCCGGTCGGCAGCGGGACAGGGCTGCGCGGCTACTATTTCAACGGCCCCGGCAACCAGGAACCCGCATTCGGCCCGTCGGCGGTCTTCAGCCGGCTGGACCCGACCGTGGACTTCGACTGGGGCGGCGGATCTCCCGATCCCGACCGGCTGGGCAACGACTACTTCCTGGTCCGCTGGAAGGGGTATGTGGAACCCTTGTTCGACGGCCAATACACCTTTCATGTCGTGGCGGACGACGGCATCCGCCTGCAGGTCGACAACCAAACGGTCATCGATGCCTGGATCCCCCAACCACCGACCGAATGGACCGGCACCCTCTTCCTCGAAGGAGGCCGGCAGTACCCCATCCAACTGGAATACTTCGAGGAGGCTGGCGGCGCCGTCTGCGAACTGTACTGGAGCGGCGAGGACCTGGCCCGCTCCATCATCCCGGCGTCCCAATTGTTCCCCGACCTGCCCTTCGCCGGCGACCGGCTCAACGGCCGGGCCCTGGCCGCCTACCCCAATCCGTTCCGGGACCTGCTGACCCTGGCTTTCGAAGGGGCTTCGGAAGGTCAGGTACGCCTGTCCGTCCACAACAACCTCGGCCAGGTTGTACGCGACCAAGTGCTGGACCTACCGCCCGGCCGTTCCACCGTCACCCTGGATTGTGCGGACTTTCCCGCCGGGACGTATTGGGTCCGGCTGGCGGAGGGCCGTGGCTCCGTCCTGCTGAAAATCGTCAAAACAAACTGACATGCGCCATCCGGGCCTCCTCGGCTTCCTGCTGACCGTTTCCGTCGGCGCCGCCGCACAGGTGGCCTATACCCCCGGCGAATCGTACTACAGTCCCAACGGATACATCGAATACATCGCCGGAAACATGCCCCTGGTCATTTCCGCCCCGCACGGCGGCGCCTTGCAGCCGGCGTCCATCCCGGACCGGAACTGCGGCGGCTGCGTCTATACCAACGACGCCTTCACCGAGGAACTCTCCCGCGCCGTCTTTTCCGGCATACACGACCGGACGGGCTGTTATCCGCATCTCATCATCAACCACCTCCACCGCAGGAAGCTGGATGCGAACCGCGCAGTCGCGGAGGCGGCCGACGGCAACCTGGACGCAGCCCAGGCCTGGGGTTATTTCCACCAGTTCATCAGCACCGCCCGCAGCCGGGTGTCCGTGGATTTCGGCAAAGGACTGTATGTCGACCTCCATGGCCACGGCCATGCCATCCAACGGCTGGAACTGGGTTACCTCCTGTACGAGGACGAGCTGCAGCTCGGCGATGCCGTCCTCAACTCCCCCACCTACATCGCCTACAGCAGCCTGCGGCACCTCACCGGTGACAACCCGGGCAATCATCCGCATGCCGCCCTCCTGCGGGGAGCGGTCAGCCTCGGACACCTGCTCGGTGAAACCGGCCATCCGGCCGTTCCCTCCCCGCAGGACCCCTTCCCGCTACCGGGCGAACCCTACTTCGAAGGCGGATACAACACGGCCCGCCACAGTTCCGTCGACGGCGGGATGGTGGACGGCGTCCAGATCGAATGCCACCAATCCGTCCGCTTCGATCCCCTCGCCCGCGAAGCTTTCGCCGAAGACCTTGCGGCAGGCCTGTCGGATTTCCTGGCGATCCACTACCTGCCGCCACCCGCCGCCTTCTGCCAGACCACCGCCTCTCCCGAACCACCTGGCAAGGCATTTTCCACTGCCGTCCATCCCAATCCGGCCTGCGGCCCGGTGTACGTCGCCGCCGTTCCGCACGCCCTCGACTTCCTGCTCTTCGATGCCACCGGCCGCCTGCTCCGCTCCGAACCACTCCCGGCCGACGGTATGACCGTCGACCTGGGCAGCCTGCCCGCCGGCCTGTACACCTGGGTCGTCAGGACCCGCTCCGCGCAAGCCTTGTCCGGCACACTGGCCAAAACCTGCGCCGCCGGCCGGTATTGATCAGAAGAATGAACTTTGTCCCGGTCCTGCAGTAATTTTTTCCGGCCATCGGACCCGACCACCACTGTATCTTTGACCAGCACACCGACGCGGCATTCATTTCGTCTTGCCATTTTGACAGTATATTTTGTTTTTTTACTGGCAAATTGTCAGCCGCATGGCGGTCTCAACTGCCAAAAACATCCTTCCGGGCCGATGGCACAACCCTTGATGAAGGAGAGAAGGTTTGGACCATCCACCGAAAAAACGATTTCATATGAACCTTAACAATCTGACCATCAAGTCGCAGGAAGCCGCACAGCGCGCCCAGCAGCTGGCCTTGGCGCACAACAACCCCCAGATTGAAGCGGGCCACCTGCTCCTCGGCATACTGGAGACGGACGAGAACGTCACTCCCTTCGTCATCAAGAAGATGGGGGTACATTACGATAACCTGAAGAAAGCGGCGGAGCGCATCGTCGCCGGATATCCCAAAGCCGGCAACGGGACGGAAGCGGGGCAATACTTTTCCCGCACCGCCGCCGAGGTGGTGCAGCGTGCCAACACCTACCTTCGGGAGTTCGGCGATGAATATGTGGCCCTGGAGCACCTGCTGCTGGCCCTGCTGGCGGTGCGTGACCAGGTGGCCCAGATGCTCAAGGACAGCGGCCTCACGGAGAAGGGGCTGAAGAACGCCATTCATGACCTGCGCAAAGGCAGCAAGGTGACGACCGCCAGCGCCGAGGAAAGCTACCAGGCCCTGGGGAAATACGCCGTCAACCTGAACGAGCGAGCCCGCAACGGCAAACTCGATCCCGTCATCGGACGTGATGAGGAAATCCGCCGCGTCCTGCACATCCTGGCCCGCCGGACCAAGAACAACCCCATCCTGGTCGGGGAACCGGGGGTCGGAAAAACCGCCATCGCGGAAGGGCTGGCCCACCGCATCGTCAGCGGAGACGTCCCGGAAGACCTGCGCGAAAAGGAAATCTACGCCCTGGACATGGGCGCCCTGATCGCCGGCGCCAAATACCAGGGGGAGTTTGAGGAACGCCTCAAATCGGTCGTCAAGGAGGTCGTCTCCGCCGAAGGCCGCATCTTCCTCTTCATCGACGAAATCCATACCCTCGTCGGTGCCGGAAAAGGTCAGGGGGCCATGGACGCCGCCAACATCCTCAAACCGGCGCTCGCCCGTGGCGACCTGCGCACCATCGGGGCCACCACCCTCAACGAATACCAGAAATATTTCGAAACCGACAAGGCCCTGGAACGCCGCTTCCAGATGGTCATGGTCAACGAACCGAGCGAAACGGACGCCATCTCCATCCTCCGCGGCCTCAAGGAGCGATACGAGACCCACCACCGCATCAACATCCGCGACGAAGCGGTCGTCGCCGCCGTGCAACTGAGCACCCGCTACATCACCGACCGCTTCCTGCCCGACAAGGCCATCGACCTCATCGATGAAGCCGCCGCCCGCCTCCGGCTGGAAATGAACTCCATGCCGGAAGAACTGGACGAGGTCGAACGCCGGATCCGCCAGCTGGAAATCGAACGCGAAGCCATGAAACGCGAGAACGACGACACCAAGATCCAACGGATTCAGGAAGAGCTCGCCAACCTGGAAGAACAACGCAACGGACTGAAAGCCAAGTGGGAAAGTGAACGCGCCGTCATCAATGGCATCCAACAGGCCAAAGAGGACATCGAACAGCTCAAACTCGAGGCCGCCCGCCTCGAACGGGAGGGCAAATTCAGCGAGGTGGCCGAAATACGCTACGGCCGCATTCCCGAAGCCCAGAAAGGCCTCGACACCTTCAACGAGCAACTCAAAGCCATGCAGGCCGGCAACAAACTGCTGGTCAAGGAGGAAGTGGACGCGGAAGACATCGCGGAGATCGTCGCCCGCTGGACAGGCATCCCGGTCACCCGTATGCTGCAAAGCGAACGGGAAAAACTCCTCCTCCTCGAGGACGAACTTCACCGCCGCGTCGTCGGGCAAGACGAAGCCGTCGAGGCGGTCAGCGATGCCATCCGCCGCAGCCGAACCGGCCTGGGCAACGAGAACAGACCCATCGGCTCCTTCCTCTTCCTCGGCACCACCGGCGTCGGCAAGACGGAACTGGCCAAGGCGCTCGCGGAATACCTCTTCGACGACGAAAATCTCATGACCCGCATCGACATGAGCGAATACCAGGAACGCCATGCGGTCAGCCGCCTCGTCGGCGCACCTCCCGGCTATGTCGGCTACGAGGAAGGTGGACAGCTCACCGAGGCCGTCCGTCGCAAACCTTACTCGGTGGTCCTCCTCGATGAAATCGAAAAGGCTCACCCGGATGTGTTCAACATCCTGCTCCAGGTGCTGGAAGACGGCCGACTGACCGACAACAAAGGCCGGGTCGCCAATTTCAAGAATACCATCGTCATCATGACCAGCAACATCGGCAGCGACCTGATCCGGACCAATTTCGAATCCATCACGCCCGGGAACCGCGAAGAAGTGGTCGAATCCACCCGGACCCTGCTCTTCCAATTGCTCAAGCAGACCGTCCGGCCGGAGTTCCTCAACCGCATCGACGAGGTCATCATGTTCCAACCGCTCACGGCCCGCAACATCCGCTCCATCGTGGACCTGCAGCTCCGGCAGGTGGTCGACCGGCTGAAAGACCAGGAGATCGACCTGCGCATCGCCCCGGAAGCGGCGGAGTACATCGCCGACGAAGGTTTCCATCCGGAGTTCGGCGCCCGGCCGGTCAAAAGGGTCATCCAGAAGAAGGTGCTCAACGAGCTATCCCGACAACTGCTGCTCGGAAAGGTGGTTCCGAAATCCCGCATCATCCTGGATGTCTTCGACGGCCGAATGGTCTTCCGCAAACCGCGGGTGGACGAGGTCGCGACAGTGTAAGACCCGCCGCCGACCCCCATGCCCGTCCGAAAACCGAACAAACCTGCCTGAACGGCAGGTTTGTTTTTTTTATCCCCCGCATTGCCTATCTTACCGCCCGCTATCGTTCATCTCCGTCCGGCCTGTCCACCCCGGCCTGCCGGACACAGCCGCTCCTACGACCCATGATGAAACGGATCTGGTTCCTCCCCGCCCTCCTCGCCGCCGCCCTGCCGCTCGTTTCCGCTTTTCGACAGCAGCCGGCGGCCCCGCCGCCGAACATCGTCCTGGTCTTCATGGACGACCTCGGCTATGGCGACCTGAGCTGCTACGGCGCCACCGGCTACACGACCCCGAACCTGGACCGCATGGCCCGCGAAGGCATGCGCTTCACCAACTTCCTCACCGCCCAGGCCGTCTGCTCCGCCTCCCGGGCGGCCCTGCTCACCGGTTGCTATCCCAACCGCATCGGTTTCTCCGGCGCCCTTTGGCCCAACGCCCGCATGGGCATCGCCGAGGAGGAGACCACCCTCGCGGAAATGCTGAAGCCCCTTGGCTATGCCACCGCCGCCTTCGGCAAATGGCACCTCGGCTCCGAAACCCGATTCCTCCCCCTCCAGCACGGATTCGACGAATATACGGGCCTGCCCTTCTCCAACGACATGTGGCCGGTCTGGTATGACGGCACACCCGCCGGAAACCGCAGCCCCAAATCCCATTTCCCGCCGCTGCCGCTGCTGTCCGGCAACGACACCAGCACCTATGTACACACCCTGGAACAACAAGGCACCCTCACCGGCCTGTACACCGAAAAAGCGGTCGATTTTATCCGTCGCAATAAAAGGAATCCTTTTTTCCTTTACCTCCCCCACTCCATGCCCCACGTCCCCATCGCCGTCTCCCCTCCCTATGCCGGCAAAAGCGGCAAAGGCTTGTGGGCCGACCTCATGCTGGAAATCGACGACAGCATCGGCCGGATCCTCGAAAGCCTCCGGCAGGAAGGCCTCGATGATAACACCCTCGTCATCTTCACCTCCGACAACGGCCCCTGGCTCAATTTCGGCAACCATGCCGGCAGCGCCGGCGGCTTCCGGGAAGGTAAAGGCACCTCTTTCGAAGGCGGTCACCGGGTACCCGCCATCTTCCGCTGGCCCGGGACGATTCCCGCCGGCACGGTCCGCAACCAACTCTGGACCACCATCGACATCCTCCCGACCCTCGCCGAACTGTCCGGCGCAGCCCTTCCTACCCTGCCCATCGACGGCATCAGCTTCGCCGATGCCCTGACCGACGCAAAGTCCACCGCCGCCCGCCCGTTCTTCGCCTACTTCTACCGCCGCAACTCGCTGGAGGCCGTCCGCAAAGACCACTGGAAACTCGTCTTCCCCCATCCGGGCCGCACCTACGAAGGCTTCCTCCCCGGCAACGACGGCTTCCCCGGCCCCACCACCGAAGAGCACATCACCCACCAGGCGCTGTACGACCTCCGGCGCGATCCCGCCGAACGATATGACGTCCAGCTCCTGTACCCGGATGTCGTCCGCGAATTGGAAACCTACGCCGAATCGGTCCGCAACGACCTCGGGGATGACCTGCAAAAGCGGGAAGGCTCCGGGCGAAGACCCATCGGAAGAATCCCCTGACCACCATCTCGCCTCCCTTCCTGCGCGGCGTCCGCAGCATCGGCCTTTGTCCTGCTGCCGGTACCCCGGCCGCTCACTTAATCCGCACAATGATGACCATGCTCCGCCTTCTTTTGCCGCTCCTCTGTCTCAGCCAGCTGGCTTCGGCACAATTCGCCGCCCGACAGACCGCCTTCTACGGATCCAACAACGATGTCCGCCTTCTCCAAACCGCCGATTTCAACGGGGACGGACTGAAGGACCTGCTCATCAGCGACCAGAAACGGCTCTCCATCCTCTCCAAACTGCCAGGTGACGACAGCCGGTACGAAGTGCCTTTCTCCCTCGGCACCGGCCTCCACCTGGAGTTCGCCGTGGACGACCTCGACCAGGACGGCGACGTCGACGTCGTGGCCGCCGATGCGGACGAACACCTGGTCTGGTGGTCCAATCCCGGCGACGGCACCTTCGGCGACCCGGTTTACCTCGATGCCGATATGTCCGGCATCAGCGAAATCGTCATCCGGGATTTCGACATAGACGGCTTTCCCGATATCGCGATCTCCGCCAGCGACGGCGCTTCCGCCAACCGGGGCGTCTACGTCTATTTCAATCTGCAGGACGGCACCTTCAGCTCCAAACTGACCCTCACCCCCTTCATCGGCAACTATTACTACGCCTCCCTCTGCTCGACCGATGTGGACGGTGACGGACTCCCGGACCTGGCCGCCTCCCGCCTCTCCCCCTTCTCCAAAATGGTCTGGTTTCGCAACCTCGGCAGCCAACAGTTCTCCGCCCCCGTCGACATCGGCAACAGCTCCACCCACCACATCATTCCCGCCGACATCAACGGCGATACCTTCGAAGACCTCGTCTATTTCAACCCCACCAAGATCCTCTGCTACCGCAGCAACGGCGACGGCACCTTCCAGCCGTCCTCCATCCTCTACGACGGCTCCGTCCTCCAGGATTTCCGACTGACGGACGTCGACCAGGACGGCGACCAGGACATCCTCGTGGCCAGGGTGACCACCGCCAACCCGAAACTCCTCAAACTCCTGAACGACGGCAACGGCAATTTCTCCGTCTACTCCGTCCCTACCGACGACATGCCCACCGCCCGCCTGCATGTCGACGACCTTAACGGAGACGGCATCCAGGACCTGCTCGTCGTCACCGAATACGAACAACGCCTCCTCCGATATTTCAATTCCTTCGGGTCCTTCTACCAGTTCAAGGACCTGGGGCATGTCCACGAACCCGACGAGCTCATCTCCGGCGACATCGACGGCGACGGCGACCAGGACCTCATCCTCGGTTCCAACGGCGGTTCCTTCACCGCCAGCTACTTCAACCAAGGCGACGGCACCTTCCGAATGGGCGACCTCCTCCACCCCTCCACCACCTCCCAGGGGGTCCTGGCCGACCTCAACGCCGACGGCTTCCCCGACCTGCTCAAGGCCACAGACCCCTATCTCGACATCCTCTATGTCTACCCCAAGGTGTTCCTCAACGACGGCACCGGCCATTTCCCCGTCGCCAACTCCGTCAGCGGTTCCCAAGGCTACGCCAATCATATCCTTCCTTACGACTGGAACAAGGATTCCCTCCCGGATGTCATGTACACCCACTGGTACGCCGCCAAAGACATCTATTGGATGAAGAACAACGGCGACGGATCGCTCAGCTTCGGAGGGTCTTTCCTTGTCAACGGAAACTTCACCCCCCGCTTCCTGTCGATTGCCGATGTGGACGGCGACGGTGACGACGACCTCTTCGTCGTCTATGCCAGCGGTGCCCCTGTCGCCAACATCCGGATCTACTGGTATGAGAACGACGGCGCCAACAATTTCACCGACCATCTCCTCCACAGCGGCAGTGGCCAGGTGCGCGACACCGAGGTCTTCGACCATGACCTGGACGGCGATCCGGACATCTGGTTCGCCGGCATCGGCACCTCCCTCGTCCAGCTGACCAATGACGGAACCGGCCAGTTCGAACTGACGGAACGCGACCTCGGCGCCCCCTCCTTTCCCTGGAACATCCTCCCCGCCGACCTGGACATGGACGGAGACACCGACCTCGCCGCCACCTCCGAAACCGGACAGTATCTCGGCTGGGCAGAAAACCTAGACGGCTCCCTGCAATCCACCCAATGGCACCTGCTGGCCGATGACCTGCCCATGGCCGACGAAGTGGCCTGCGCCGACATGGACGGGGACGGCAAACAGGACCTGGTCGTCATTTCCAAGGACGAAGTGAACATCTTCCGCAACCTGTTCCCCTTCCCCCCTTTTCTGACCGCCCTGGACACCGGCATCGTCTGCCTCGACAACGGCACCCCGACCGACCCGACCGACGACCTGGCCCTCCTCTCTTTCACCATACAGGCCGGTTCGTTCTGGAATCTGGGGGACAGTGCCCTGCTCTCCTTCGCCGGCAATACCGACACCTTGCCCCTCGGACAAGCCTGGGAACTCACCCTGCCCCTGGCGGATTGGAACGGCGACGCCTTCGAACTGTTTTTCTCCAGCCTGACGGTGGATTCCGCCACCCTCAGCCTTCATTTTCCCAACCCCGGAACCTGCTCGAACGAGATGCCCAGCCTCTCCGCCGTCCTGGACAGCGTCAGCTGCCAGGACAACGGGACGCCCGCCGACCCCTCGGACGATTTCCTCTCCGTCGTCCTGACCGCCACCCAGTTCTTCCTGGGAGATTCCTTCCTCGTCCACATCCCGACCTGGCCGGCCCTCACCGCCACCGGTGCCTACGGATTCCCCCTGACCTTTTCCCTACCGCCCGGATCGGCTGACGCCGGAGACCTGGACATCCTTGTTTCCGACTTGGTCTTCCCTGGTTTTTCGTACCCCCTCCTGTTGCCCAGTCCCGGAACCTGCTCGCCGGTGGGAACAACAGCCACGGCCCGTACCGCCCCGACGTATGCTTTCCACCCGCTCCCCTTCCGAAACGAGCTGCAGGTGGATATCCGCGATTCCGGTCAAAACGAATCCTATTCCGTCAGCCTGTATCACCCCGGCGGCCAGCTCGTGCTCCGGACCACCGTCCCGACCGGCCGGTCCGCCCTGCCCTTGGCAGACGGCCTTCCCGCCGGTCCTTATGCGGTGGTCGTCCGACGCCTGTCCGACGGCACCATCCTGGGCACCGGTATCCTCCCCAAAATCGCCGACACCAACTGAGGACAGGCGGGAACTTCCGCATGAAACTTGACGGCCAGCCGATATTTAAGGCTCGATTCCCCCCCGCAGCCCGGACAAACCATATCTTTGCCCCCATAGGACAGCCTCCGGGCCATACCTTGCCCCGGCATGGCAACGCGGATCCTGGCCTGGCAAATTTTTTCATCCAACTTTAATATCAGACATTCATGAAGAATTACCTTTACCTACTCCTTCTGGCCGCTTTCGCCCTGCTACCGGCCGTTCCGATTTTTGCCCAGCCCTGCAGTGTCTTCCTGGAAATCGACTCCGTCTCCAACCCCAACGGCGCCCTGCTGGTCACGGCCGTCCCGAACGGGGCAGGTCCATTCACCTACCTATGGACCAACGGCGACAGCACCGAAACCACCCTTTACAACCAGTGGGGAACCAATCTTTGTGTGTTCGTCGCGGATACCACCGGCTGCACCGCCACGACCTGCCTTTTCTCCACCAGCCCTTGCCAGGTCGACATCCATCAGGTCGGCAACGGCGTCCTGCAGGCCGTCGGCGCCGGCGGAACGGCACCCTATGCCTACCAATGGAGCACCGGTACCGTCGGCAACATCCTGCAGCCGAATGCGCCCGGCACCTATTGCGTCACCCTGACGGATACCGACGGCTGCGCATCAAGCGATTGCTTCGACTTCAACCTGCCCCCCTCGTGCAATGTGTCGCTGGAAATGGACTCTTCGAATACGGGCGGACTGGAGATCAACGCCCTCGCCACCGGCACCGCCCCTTTCTCCTTTCTTTGGAGTTCCGGCGCAACCGGTTCCACCCTGCCGGTCGGCAGCTCCGGCACTTATTGCGTGACAGTCACAGATGCGGCAGGCTGTGTTTCCGATGCCTGTATCAGTGTGCAAACCAACAACGGTTGTTCGGCGGACATCCATCTCGACAGCACCGCCAACGGGCTGCTGCTCGTCGCACACGGTACCGGCGCCGCTCCCTTCAGTTATGCCTGGAGCACCGGGGCGACCAGCCAGACCATCCTCCCCGACCCCAACATCTCCGACTATTGCGTGACCATCACCGACCAGACGGGCTGCACCGCCACCGACTGCCTGGTCCTCGGCAACCCCGGATCATGCGGCGTCCTGGTGACGGTCACCGACAACGCCGACGGCACCTTCACCCTCGTGGCATCCGCGAGCGGCACGGCACCTTTCAGCTACCTCTGGAACACCCAAAACCTGATGACCCCACATGTCATGGTGCCGGCACCGGTCAACGCCCCGGCCACCTATTGCATCACCATCACGGACGCCGGCGGCTGCACCGCCTCGGAATGTGTCACCCTGTATGCACCCAACAACAATTGCAGCGTCCATATCCTGGAGGAGGATTCGTTCGGTTGGAACGTCCTTCTTGCCATCCCCAATCCTTTCGCCCTGACTTATCTGTGGAACACCGGAGAAACCGGACCGATGATCACGCCCACCCAATCCGGAACCTATTGCGTCACGGTGACCGGACCGAACGGCTGCACGGCATCGGATTGTTATGATTATACCGCCTTCACCGGCTATCCCGTCGAAGGATATGTGCTGCTGACGGACCCGCTGGAGACGGCAGCGCTGGAAGGAACGGCGGAATTATGGCAGTCCGACGGATCCGACGGACCGTGGACTCCGTTCGCCACCGCCCCCCTGTCCAATGACCCGGTCAGCCTGCTGTCCCGCTACCAGTTCGACGCAGTGCCACCCGGCAACTACCTGCTCAGGGTTTCCTTGTCGGACGGCTCGCCCTACGCAGCGGATTACCTGCCCACTTATTTCGGTACGGTCACCCATTGGACGGCCGCCGGCACGGTCCTGCCGTCCGATGGCACCGGCTTCGACATCCAGCTGGTTCCCGCCCAGTCGCTCAGCGGCCCCGGCACCATCGGCGGTTCCGTGAGCGAGGAAGGGTTCCACGGTGGCGGCGGTCCCCGCGGCAATGCCTTGGAAGACGTTGACATCGTCCTGTACGATGCCACCGAAACACCGGCACGCCATACCCGGACAAACGCCGACGGCCGGTATTCCTTCCCGGATCTACCCTACGGCACCTACCGCCTGGATGTGGATATCATCGGAAAGAATCCGGCGGAAAGATGGGTGACCATCGGCCCAGACCTCCCGGTCTCCGATGACAACGATTTCCAGGTTGGGGAGGACGGTGTCTTCTCCGATGCCACCGTTACCACCGGAGAACTGTCCTGCCGGATGCTGCCTAACCCGGCGACGGATTTCCTCCGTGTCATGGGAACAAGCCGGCACGGCGGCAAGACCTCGGTCCGGATCCGCCACCTGAGCGGGGTGCTTAGCCTGACGCACTCTGCCGTCCTTCCGGCGGACAGCCCCTGGAAACTCGATCTGGTTGTCTCGACGCTGCCGAGCGGAATCTATATCCTCGAAATGACGGGGCCGGACGGGACCTTTGTGGGAAGATTCGTCAAGGCGGACCGATAAGGGCTGTACATGGCTGAAACCGGTTCCTGCCTGTCCGATAGGGGGATGTTTTTATGCTTTTTGTTGATTGGCATTGTCGCGGCCGATGTGGTGATGATATGGCGGATTTAATGTTCAAGGGAGGTTCTTGCTCCCCGTTTCGCGGGGAGTGCTGGTCTGCTAATTTTAGAGAATTTGGCTAATTAAAGGGATTTTTTCTTTCGTAATTTATTGATTGGAAAGATACTGGAAAGTGCTGCGCTTTTTTATGACAGGGATTTTGCTCCCCGCTTCGCGAGGAAGGGACGCGGCGTCGGGTGCTTTGCTTCCCAGCGAGGAGGACGCTTTTTCTCCCCGCTTCGCGGGGATGCTGGTACGCGAATTTTTAGGATTAGGCTAATTACAGGGATTTTTTCTTTCGTAATTTATTGATTGGGAAGATGCTGGAAAGTGCTGCGCTTTTTCATGACAGGGATTTTGCTCCCCGCTTCGCGAGGAGGGGGCGCGGCACAGGGTGCTTTGCTTCCCGGCGAGGAGGACGCTTTTTCTCCCCGCTTCGCGGGGATGCTGGTACGCGAATTTTTAGGATTAGGCTAATTACAGGGATTTTTTTCTTTCGTAATTTATTGATTGGGAAGATACTGGAAAGTGCTGCGCTTTTTCATGACAGGGATTTTGCTCCCCGCTTCGCGAGGAGGGGGCGCGGCGTTGGGTGCACAGTTTTATGGTGAGGGGGATGTTCTTTTTTTTCCAATACCATAGCGCCGATGCATGCGACGGTTTCCGTCCCCTATCCGCATGGCCGGGCCGGGGAAACCCGGCTGGTCCAGCCGGGTGCAAGCCCAAGGACCGATTCCATGATTCACTTGGCAGGCGGCTGGGAAACAGGCCTGGTTCGTTGGAACGACCAGGCCTGTTCGATCAGCCGGAGGGGAAACCCTTAGAGATCTCCCCGTTTCAAGGCCGCCACGGCGAAATCCGCCGCCCGGGCGGTCAGCGCCATGTAGGTCAGGGACGGGTTCTGGCAGGCCGAGGAAGCCATGCAGGCGCCGTCCGTGACAAAGACATTGGGGGCGGCCCACATTTGGTTGTTGCCATTGAGGGCGGACGTCTTCGGATCCCTGCCCATGCGGCAGGTCCCCATTTCATGGATGCAATGGCCGGGCGGAGCGGCGGCGATATCATTGAAGGGACGGATATCCCGGGCGCCGGACGCCTCGAGCATCTCCTGGGCGGTCAGCATGATGTCTTCCCGCATGGCTATTTCGTTTTCGCGGAATTCGCAATCGATGGACAGGACCGGCAAGCCCCAGGGGTCGGTCCTGCTGGTGTCAAGCGATACCTTGTTATCGAAATGCGGGAGGCATTCGCCCCAGCCACCGATCCAGATGCCCCAATCGCCGGGCGTGGCCATATCGGATTTCAGCTGTTCCCCGAAGCCGGGCCGGCCGGCGGGGCCGCCCCAGCCACCGCGGCTGGCACCGCCCTGGAAGCCGTAGCCCCGGACGAAGTCCTGCTGTTGTTCCTTGCCGGGCAGGTTCCGGAAGCGGGGGATGTAAATGCCGTTGGCCCGACGGCCGATATAATATTTGTCGTCGAAACCATCCATGGCGGCGGTGGCGCCGACTTCGAAGTGGTGGTCCATCAGGTAATGGCCGATGACGCCGCTGTCGTTGCCGAAGCCGTTTGGGAACCGGTCGCTGATGGAATTCAGCAGGATGTAGGTAGAGCCTAGGGTACTGGCGTTGAGGAAGACGATGCGGGCGAAGTACTCTTCCGTCTGCTTGGTGTGTTGGTCGATGATCCGCACACCGGAAGCCCGCTGCTTGTCCTTGTCATACATGACCTCGCTTACGATCGCATCGGTCCGCAGGGTCAGCCGGCCGGTTTGGAAAGCGGCCGGGAGGGTCGCCGAATTGGAACTGAAATAGGCCCCGTAGGGACAGCCCCAATGGCAGCGGTTGCGGTACTGGCATTTGCCGCGGCCGAGGCGCGTATGTTGTTCCTGGGGCGCCGTCAGGTGGGCGGCCCGGCCGATGATCAGGCGGCGGTCCTCCCAGTTGTCCCGGATTTTTTCGGACATGTGCTGCTCCACGCAGTTCAATTCCATCGGCGGGAGGAACTGCCCGTCCGGCAGCTGCTCCAGGCCGTCCCTGTTGCCGCTGATGCCGGCGAAAGTTTCCACGTAATCATACCAGGGAGCCAGGTCTTCGTAACGGATCGGCCAGTCGACCCCGTGGCCGTCCCGGGCGTTGCTTTCGAAATCCATCTTGCTCCAGCGGTAACTCTGGCGGCCCCACATCAGCGAGCGCCCGCCCAGGTGATAGCCCCGCAACCAGTTGAAAGGTTTCTTCTCTTCGTAGGGATTTTCCTGGTCGTTCACCCAGAAATCCGCATTATCGGTATTGAAGGCATAGCAACGGCTCTGGATCCGGTGTTTTTCCCGCAGGGACTCCGGGATACGGCCCCGGAACTTGAGGTCCCAGGGATTGTTGTTCATTCCGCTGTACCCTTTCACGTGTTCGATGTTCTTGCCCCGCTCCAGCAACAGCACGTTGAGGCCCTTTTCCGTAAGCTCCTTGGCGGCCCAGCCGCCGGAGATACCGCTCCCCACGACGATGGCGTCGTAGGTGTTGGCTTGTTGTGCCTTCGTATTGAGATTTGGCATGGTGGAAATTTTATGGTGAAAACAAGTGGGTCGGGAGGGAAGCCTCCGGTCAACCTGTGGCTCCCCGGCGATGACCGGCATGAGCGGACAGCCTTACCAACGCTGTCAACATCCCTTCCGCTACTCCCGTGGGCTAATTAACGGATATTTGCACGAAATACCGCGACGCCGGCGTTTATTTTTTTAGGAGAAAAGGAGCGCTTGGTTGATGCACCATACGGCACATGGCCGCGGAACAAGCGGTAAAGAAGATACAGGCCGGCAGGATGGCTCAAAGTAAGGCCAACCCCGTCAATCATTGAATACGATACTGCAGCAGGTCACCCCGCCTTCCGCCTTGATGAATTCGGACGTGTCGACCAGCAGGAGCTCCAGGCCTGCCTCCGCCAGGCGGAGCGCCGTGTGCGGAAAATCCACCGGATACAGGACGTCCTCCCCAACCAGCAAGGCATTGGCGGCGGTAGGTTCCTCAGGGTGTACCAGAATCATGTCGTAGCCGGAAAAAAAGGATGCGTCGATCCAGTCGGGATTGAGCAGGACAGTGTCCGGTCCGACCTGGGTGACGGCGGACTTGAGATGGAGACATTGCTCCAGGGGGACGCCCTGCACCTTGTAGCCTACCGGGCCGAGGATATCCTGCAACTGCAGCAAAGCCATCGGGTTGGTACGTTGGCTCAATCCTACCCATACCTGCTGACCGATACAGAGGACATCACCGCCGTCCAGGGTGGCGGGTCCTTCTATGTAGAACAGCTTCCTGCGGTAGGCTTCGAGGGTTTCGGCGATGGAGAACACCTCTTCCCGACGGGAGGCGGCACCTGGGCGGGTGATGACCGCCAGCTCGTCCAGCACAATGGCACAATCCTCGACGAAAACGCTGTCCGGGTGATAAGGCAATTCCGGTGCGCAGACCAGTTCGCAACCCAGTTGCCGCAGCGCATCCGCATATCCGGCATGCTGTTTTTCTGCCAGGGAGAGGTCGATGGGTCGCCGGGCTTGGTGGGTCAGTTCACAGTCTTCCATCCGGGGGCTCACCGCACGCGTGACAGCTATTCTCATAATATAATCGGTTTTGACAGCTAAGTTAGGCAGGATTCGGGAACCGAATTGTTAAAGGTTATGCGATTCCGCCACCCTGGAGCTGTCGCCGCATGCGTAGGCCCTGGTTAGAAACGAACATTGGGTTCAGTCAGGCGCAGCACTTTGAATTCCGTGCGCCGGTTGATCTGGTGCATAGCTTCCGGACAGGGCACATGGTCCCTGCAATCGTTCAACAGCTTGCTTTCTCCGAATCCGTACGCTTCGATACGGTCCCGGGCAATCCCTTTCCCGACCAGATAATGACGGACCGCCTCCGCTCTCTTCTGGGACAATCCCAGGTTGTAGCCCACCGTTCCGCGCGAATCGGTGTAGGAACGGATTTCTATTTCCATGGAGGGATCCTGTTCCATGATGCGCACCAGCCGGTCCAGTGCGGGCACGTCCTCCGGCCGGACCTTCACCTGGTCGTAATCGTAGTACAGGAAGTGCAGGTTGACCACATCCCCCGCCTCCAGGATGCGGTCGACCGATTCCCGGCTGAGATAGACCCGGGAGGGAGCTGTTACGTCCGTCTGGCAATCCGGCCCGTCGGCAGCCCAGCGTTTTTCCTTGGCAGTGAATCCTTCCCGGGTGACCAGGATGTCGTAGGCGCAACGGCAATCAAACGGAAAATCGAAGCTGCCGTCATCCCCGGTCTTCAGGGTGCTGACATAACCCGTGCATTCGTTACGGATGGTCACCGTACAATCGGAGAGGCCTCTTTCGGTGTCCTGCCGAAAAACCTGGTGGCGGACGGTCCGCAGGATACCCTTGTGCAGCGGAATCAGGTATTCCGGTTCCGCCGTCAGCTCCGCACCCGACAGGAATCGCTCCACGGTCTGGTAACCTGGTTTTTCCACCTTGACCCGATAATAATGGCCGGGCAGGACCAGTAGCTGCATGTCCGTGCTCCACGGAAAAGGGAGGTCTGCTGCGGAAGCGGCACGGGGTGAACGGCCGAACGTGCTGACCGGGACGCCCCCGCCCCAGCTGCCTGGTGCGGTCCAGGTGTCAGGGCCGCCATCGGCTGCGGTGACCGTCAGGTTCGCGTCCTTCATACGTTCGCCGGTATCGCCGTCCACCACACTGATGGAAGCGGCTGTCGGCAGGATGCCGACATAGCGCCAACGGTAGATGTCGTCCTGCCCGAGTCCGCCCGGCCGGTCGGAACTCAGGTAGCCTTCTTTGCCACCCGGTTCGGCCATGAATCCGAAATCGTCGTGGGGCGTATTGACAGGCGGAGGAAGGTGCAGAAATTGGAACAGCCTGGACTCCCGCATCCGGACGGCAAACACATCCAGACCGCCCAAACCGCTGTAGCCATCGGATGAGAAGTACAACATCCCGTCCTCGGCGAGGAAAGGAAAGACTTCCTGCCCGGTGGTATTGATGTTCGGCCCCATATTGACCGGCAGCCCCCATTCCGCTCCGTTTTTCTTTACCATGTACAGGTCCATCCCACCATAGCCGCCCGGTCGGTTCGAAGCGAACACCATGGATTGTCCGTCGGCGGACAATGCGGGATGACTGGTGATGTACCCTTCGATGTTGATGGGGAGTTCCTCCGGTTCGACCCAGTCCCCTTTGCTGCGGCTGGCGCGGTAGATCCGAAGGTCCAGGTCCGCCTGGTTTCCACGGGAAGCATGATTTCTGGAGAAGCAGACGATCTCGCCGTCCCTGGAGAACGTGGCGGTGCCGTCGTGGTATTTCCCGTGCAGTGCTCCGTATACCGGTTCGGGTCTGCCGAAACGGCCGGGTCCGATGATTTTGGCGACATACAGGTCGGTATACCGGCCGGCCGTCAGGTCGTTTTCACACAACAGCAGCCGTCCGTCACCCCGGGAGGAGGTGAACACCACGCTGTTCCGATAAGGAACCGCGCAAAAATCCAGGTAGGGGCTGTTGAGGTCCGTCGCATTCTCCAACAGATAACCATCCGGAGCGGGTACCCGGACAGACAGGGGGAAGGAAGACTGGGCATTCGGTGTCGACAGCAGGGCGACGAACAGGAAAACGGTGAGGAGTGGTGATTTCATTTGCTGGGAATAAGCGTATGTCTGTCGGGAAATACCGGTCTCAGAAGAACCGTATATGGCTGACCTCGCAATTCCGGCACCGGAAGGTGTAGGTCATCAGCACCTCCCAACTGCCGTTGGTGAACTTCTGCAGGTCTGAGGTAGTGAAATCCACACAAACCCCGAGCCGTATACCGTTCGACAGGGCCATACCGGCCATGGCATCCACGGAGTCACCGAGCCTAAAGCTGGATCCGAGCCAGAATGCGTCCATGAACAGGGCCGTCAGGTTGAGGTCCAGGTCGGGAGGAGCGGCGGGATTGTAGGACAGGAGGAGCGCAGGCAGGAGCTGCAACTGGCTGTTCAGCCGGGCCATGTAGCCCGCCATGAGATAGGACGTCCGGGAACTCCGGTTTTGCCGGCTGCGGTCCAGGTATTCCCCGCCTTTCATCAGGCGGGGAACGGAGAAGCCTGCGTAAAAGCGTTGGCCCCGCAGAAAGGCGCCGGCGCCGAAATTAGGATTGAGGCTGGCGTCGTCGCCGGTCAGCAGGACGGCATCATCGGTGTCGAGGGCCTCCGAAGCGGACCATCGGAACCTGTATTGTTCCAGGCTGCCTGACAATCCGAGGCTGAGCGTCCGACCTCCTTTCAAGGGAATATGGTAGGCATAGGCCCCGGTGACCGCCTGGGTGCTGGCTTGTCCGATCCGGTCGGCGGCCACCGCCAATCCGAGTGCGCCCCGTTGGCCGGCGAACGGCGTATGGGCGTTGAGGTACATCGTGGTAGGCGCACCTTCAAAGCCCGACCATTGCTGCCGGTACAAGGCCAGGGCGTCCAGGGAGCCCCTGGCGCCGGCATATGCGGGGTTGTATGCGAATTTGTTGAAGGTGAAGTGGGAAAATTGAAGATCGCGCTGGGCAACCAATCCGAGGTTGCCCAGGCAGATCATCAATACTAGGATTTGTTTTCTCATCGTATGCTTTTTCTTTCGGATCTGATATGAAATACAGGGAGGCGGCCACCCTTGCTACCGGGCGATGGTCACATAACCTTGCAGACAGTTGTCCGGCCTGCCTTCCTCCAGTTGGATAATGTAGAAGTAGGTGCCGGGCGGCAAGGGCGTTCCTTTGTAGCGGCCGTCCCAGTCGTTTTGGTATTCCGATGCTTCGAAGACCAGATCCCCCCATCGGTTGAACACCTTGACATGGTTGTCCGGGTAACGGCTTTCCAGGCAGGGGACTCGGAACCGGTCGTTGGCGCCGTCACCGTTCGGGGTGAACACATTGGGAACAAAACAGCCTTTTTGGCCGATGATTTGAAGACGGACCGTCGCTTCGTCACATTGGTCCGGACAATCGGCCAGGCACACTTCATAGGTCAGTACGTCCGGACCTTCGTAATGGAGGGCCGGGGTGTACAGGAGGTCATACCCCTCCCAGTCGGCCGTGCCGTGGCGTGGATCGGCCGTCAGTTGCAAGGTCAGGTCCGCGCCTCCCTCCGAAAGGTCATTGTCCAGCACCGGCAGGACGATGCGGGAGGCGGACGCGGCGATGTCGAAGGCATCATCCTCCGCTTGCGGCATATCGTACAGCCGGACAGTGGTGGGACCGGCGGACATCGTACATCCCTGAAATGAAACGATTACGGAATAGCTGCCGGCCATGGCCGGGTCGTCCGGCATCAAGACCGGATTGGGAACCGCGGAAGTGAAACCCATCGGTCCGGACCATGCGTAGACGGCCCCGGGAAGGATGGCGGTCTCCAGCTGGACCGGTGTGCCGAGACATCCCGGCGCGTCCGGTTCGGTGGAATTGGTGGCCGTGAGGTCCGGCGGAACCGTCACCTGGACGGGTTGAAGGTTGGAAGGTTGGGTCGCACAGGCTCCGTCGTACGCCACCACGGCGTAGAGACCGGCCTGGTCGGCTGTCAGATTCTCCAGGAGGAGCGTCGGTGCCTCGGTGCTGTCAAGGACTACCCAGCCGTCACCGGCATCGAACTGCCAGACGTAGGTGATGTCCACCCCGGGAAATATTCCGCTGTTCAGCACCAGGGTTTCCCCGGCGCACAAGGTCTCCGCCGAAACCGACAGGCTCATGGCCGGACCGGTCATGTCCGTCACTTCCACCAATTGGATGTTGGAAGGCTGGGACGCACAGGCACCACTGGCCGCCACCACCAGGTACTGCCCGGAAGCGGCCGGTGTCAGGTTGGGAATGATATAGGTCGGCACCGCTGTTTCCGCCAGGAGGACCGGGCCGTTCCCCTGGTCGACATACCATTGGTAACTGACGCCGATTCCGCTCAGCACGGAGCTGTTCAGCACCAGGGTCTCGCCCTGGCAATGGACAGCGGCAGATGCCGACAGGGTCGGGGCGGTGGTCAGGTAACTGCCGACCTGTACCGTCACGGGTTCGGACAAACCGGCCGTGCAGCCGTTGACAGAAGACTGCACCAGGTAGCTGCCGCTGTTCGCCGGAGCCAGCGGACCCAGAACGAAGGTGGGCTCGTTCGTGATGCCCAACGACACCGGACCGGCTCCTTCATCGAAGAACCATTCATAGAGGATACCCGGCAGGGCGGGTCCGGTGGCGCTCAACACCAGGTCGTCCGTTTCGCACAATGCGGTGGCGGCGGCGACCAGCTGCGGCAGCGGAGGTGACTGGCTGTTCACCGCAACGGAAACGATGGCGGACGGCATCACGGCGCTGCAGCCTGGTGTGGATACCGTCACCAAATACTGGCCGGTATTGGCCGCGGTGGCGCTGTCTATCGTCAGCTGCGGCAGCTGCGTCGTACCCAAGGAGAACGGTCCGGCAGGCCCGTTGCCCATCCAGGTGTAGCTGACCGTAATGCCCGGATATTCCGTAGCCTGGAATACCAGGGAGGCACCGGTGCAGGGCATGGGGTCGTTGACCTGGAGCACCGGCGGTACCGGGAGGGTGGCGCCGATGAGCACCGCTTCCGGTACCGATATCGGGGAAGCACAGCCGTCCACCGTCACAGCCACGGCATATCCACCGGTCTGCGCCACCGTGACTTGCGGGATTGAAAAAGTAGGTTGGTCGGTAGCGCCGAGCCATTGGGGGCTTCCGCCTGACAGGTGGTACCATTCATAGGTGACCTCACCGCCCGACACCGGGGCGGATGAAAGGACCAAGGTCTCCCCTTCGCAAAGCGCATCGTCGGACAGGGCCAGCTGAGGCGCCTGGCTGCCGATATCCGTCACTTGCAGATCCAACCCGGCCGACATTTCGGAATAACAGACCCCGTCGGTCGTCTGCACCGTATAAGTGCCGGATTGTGCCGGGCTGGGACTGGAAAGGACCAGCAGGGAAGTATCCGTCGGATAAATCAATTGTCCGTTGAAAAACCATAGGAACTGGACATCCTGGTCACCCGCCGACGTCGCTTCCAGCAACACCTGGCTGCCCGGGCAAGGCATGCTGTCGTTGGCTGTCAGCACCGGCAAGGGCAAGGCTTCCGACACCTGCACCTCCACGGCAAGCGGGACAGAAGGGCAACCGTAACGGGTCTGGACAGCCAATGTGTAGGTACCGGCACCGGCGGAAGCAAGCGCTGCGATGTCCATCGGGAAAGGACCGGTGGCAAGTGCCTGACCGGATTGGGAAAACCCGCCCGGACCGGTCCAGGCGAAGGTGACCGAATCCGGCAGGGACAGGCTGCCTGAAGCGGACAAGGTCAGCGGAAGGCCGGCGCACAGGAGCGTGTCGGTGGTCTCCGGCACGAGCTGGGCGACCGGCGTGCCGGCATGACAGGTATAGTCTCGCCAATCGGGGATGCCATCGCCGTCCGCATCCGGGCAGGCAATGCCTGCCGGGCATTCCACGGCATCGGTCAGTCCGTCCGCATCACTGTCCAGGTCGTCGACATCCGGGGTGCCGTCCAGGTCGGTATCGGTGCAGAGCGGAGGCGTTTCGCATTCCGAGGCATCCGGGATACCGTCGTTGTCGCGGTCGATGTCCAGAAAATCCGGCAGGAGGTCGGCATCTCCGTCGCGCAAGGTATAATTGATGTCCGCCTCGGGATCGACCGGGTCGGTGGATAATGCCAGGAACAAACCGTTCGCGCCGAAATCGGCCGCTGAGCCGTCCAGCATGCCGTCCAGGTCGGCATCCGCCTGCTGGTGGCCGCTTTCGAGGAGGTCGGACAGGCCGTCGCCGTCACTGTCGGGATCCAGGAAGTTGGGGATTTGGTCTCCGTCCAGGTCGTATGCCGCCGGAATCTGGTCGCAGCGCCCGTCGTCATCCTGATCCGCACAATTGTTGTCCAGGGCCGGGTCGTCGGCATCGAGATAGTTGGGAATGCCGTCCGTATCCGCATCCGCGCCGGGATCCATGCCGCCGGGCAGGCAATCGAAGCCGGCAGGCTGACAGGACTCCCATCGGTCGGTGATGCCGTCGTTGTCGTCATCGATATCCAGGTGGTCCCGGATGCCGTCGTTGTCCGTATCCGCAGTCAGCAAGGTCGAACAATCGATCAGGATGACAAAGTCAAGAAAGCCGAAGGCCACCCCGGGATAATAAGCAAAAGACCAATAATCGAGGACCTTGTTGTTTCCGAAGTTGTTCTCGTACAGATAAGGTTGGTTGGTGGGGAGGGCTGCGCCGGCGGAACCGTTTCCGCTGGCCGGTCCGGCGACGGCCGTGTGGTCGTAGAAGAACTGGTCGAACCAGGCGGATTTCACATCGCTTTCCAGCTTGAGCAGGACACCGCCTCCGTTGTTCTCCACATCCGATAGCAGCAGGTGGGTCTCCCCGTTGCGCAGGTCGGCCTTGAATAGCAGTTGCTGGTATTCACCGGGTGGCAGGGCATTTCCCTGACCGTCGAGCGCATCCCATTCCAGCTGGTTGGCACCGGCGTCCACCCAATGTTCGAGCACTCGGTCCACCGAGTCGGCGAAACTGCCGTTGCCATCCAGGTCGAGGGAGAGGGTAAGCGTACCGGCTACCGAGGATGACAGGTGGATGGTGGCTCCGGAGCCGTAAGAAAGGGCGCCCGGAACGCAGGGGGTACCGTCGGGTTGGTTTCCGGTGACGGCGAAACTGTCGAGGACCGGTTCCAAGGGGGAAGGCAGGGTGAACAGCCAGGTTTCGTGGGTGTGGTTCCGGAAGATGTCCGTTGTCAGGGCGGTTTCCGGCATCAATGTATCGGGAGCGTTGAAAAACAGCTTGTTGTTATGGACACCCAAGGCGGGTAGGTCCGCAGCCTGTGGCTCGTACTGATAATAGGTGCCGGGCTGCCAGCCGGCGGGGTCGGCCGATCGAACGACATCGGTGCGGTTCATGGATCGGTAGGTGGTGGCGGCATCGGCCGTCATCAGTCCTTTGGCCGATGCGCTCAGTGGAAAGCGATAGGGGTCCGCATGCAAGATCTCCGCACGGTAGAGGTACCCCCCGGCGGCCAGCAGGTAGAAGGCAGGGGAAGTGGAATAGCCGTTTTGGCTGATGATGGCCAGGTATTCATTCGTATACAGGCGGCCTTCCCGGACAATACCGCCCTGGTTGGCTGGGCTGCCGGTGGAGACCGTCACGTCCCAGGCCAAGATGGCGGTGGCGGTCGTCGGTTGGTCTGCCGTGCGGTTCCAAGGGGCGTTGTTGGGCAGATTGCCGAAATTGGCGGACTGGAAAACCGGGTAACCGAAGCGGACCGTCCAGATGCCGGTCTCACCGGATGAAACCGGCACCGTACCGGGCAAATAACCGTTTCCGTTCAGGCTGCCGCCGCCGGTCGGGCCGGCTGTTTCCATGACCTGGTTGTAAATGACCCCGACGCCGCCGTCGGCATCATCGTAGGTAGCGGCCAGGCTTCCGTCCGGCCGATACACATGGATGAAGCCACCGGCCAACCCCACATGGCTTGCACCGACCTGGATGAATTCCCCTTCGGCGGCAAATACCTTGAACTGCTGCGGATCGCGGGCGTCCAGAAACAAACGGTAGCCCGGGCGGTCCATAAAATCCCTGGACCCTTCCGCCCGCAGGGTCGTCGGAAGGAAGAAGAACAACCAGAGAAACAGCCCGGAAATCCGTGCAAGAGGTATCGGGGAATAGACAGTTTTTGTCATCTGAAATGGGTGTCGGTTCGAAAAGCCATAGCGAGCGCATACCGGTCCGAACACGAAGTTCGGCCGGTCGCCACCACGATAGAATAAAAAATATCTTAAATTGTTATTTTTTGTAATACTAAAATTCGTGCCAGTTTCCCGGACTGGCGAAGGAGGCGGGAAGCGGCGCCGGATCAGCGCAGGAGTTCCTCCAGGTTGTCACGGGAAAGGAAGATATCCTCCGGAGAAGAAAGGAATTCCGCTGCGAGCTGGGATTTCCTTTCCTGGAGGCGTAGGATTTTCTCTTCGATGGTATCCCGGGCGATGAACCGCACGGCGACGACCTTTTCCGTTTGTCCCAGGCGGTGCGCACGGGCGATGGCCTGGTTTTCCACAAAAGGGTTCCACCAGGGATCCAGGAGGAAGACATAGTCCGCGGCCGTGAGGTTGAGACCGGTACCGCCGGCCTTGGTGGTGATGAAGAAGGCCTGGATGCGGGGGTCTTCGGAAAAGGATGTCACCGCCCGTTCGCGGTCGGCCTGGCTGACGGCGCCTGTCAGCCAGGCGTAAGGCAGCCTTTCTTTGTCGAAATGAGCCCGGAAGAGTTGGAGAAATTTTTCAAAAAAACTGAATATCAGTACTTTGTGTCCTGATTTTCGGATTTTGTCCCAGTATTCCAGCACATCCGTAAACTTGCCGCTCTCCCCGTTTTCCTCGGAAGGATCGGCAGGCGGAAGGAGGGTGTGTTCGCTGCCCGGCAGGTCGACCAAGGCGGGGTGGTTGCACAGTTGCCGGAGTCGGGTGAGGGCGGCCAGTACGGCCAGGCGGTTACCCGGCAGGGAAGGGTCGCCGAGGCGCAGCAGTTGGTTACGGACAGCGGATTTCTCCCGTTCGTAGCGGCTGGCCTGTGCGGGACTCATTTCGACGTAAAAAACCTGTTGGCTCAGGGCCGGGAGGTCCGGGGCGACTTCCTCCTTGGTTCGGCGGAGCAGGTAAGGCTCCACGAGGGTCCGCAGGGCTGCCTTTTTCTGTTCGTCCCCTTTTTTTTCGATAGGCAGGATGAAATGTTTCCGGAAGTAGGGGAAAGAGCCCAACATGCCGGGATTGAGGAATTGCATCTGCGCCCAGAGGTCGGACAAGGAGTTCTCGATGGGCGTACCGCTCAGGCTGATCCGGTGGTGGGCGGCAAGGCTGCCCAAGGCTTTGAAGACGGCGCTTTGCGGGTTCTTGATATACTGGCTTTCGTCCAGGATGATGTATTCCCAATGGATGGTCCGCAGCAGGGCCATGTCCTGGCGGGCGGTCTGGTAGGTGGACAGGATGATGTCATATCGCGACAGGATGCGCGCATCCCGCGTCCGTTGGGAGCCGGTATGGCGGCAGATGGTGAGTCCGGGTGCGAATTTGCGGATTTCCAGGTCCCAGTTGAACACAAGGGAGGCGGGCAGCAGGATGAGTGTCCGCAAGGGGAAGCAATCCTCCTGGTCGAAGAGTTCCTGCTGACCGGCGGGCGTTTTCCTCCCGGGCCTGGCAGCGGCCAACAGTCGCTCCCGGGCGTGGAGCAGGACTGCGAGGGTCTGCAGGGTTTTGCCAAGACCCATGTCATCCGCCAGGCAGGCACCGAGGTTTTCCTGGTAATGCCGGACCAACCACTTCACGCCTTCCAATTGGTACGGTCGCAAGGTTGCCCGGAGCAGCGACGGCACCAGGAAGGGCGGCGCTTCCGTCTGCTCCGCCGCCGGGGCTTCCCAACCGAGGGTTGGCAGCAGCGGCCGCTGGCTCTTGGCGAGCCGAATGACATCTCCCTCCACTTTCCCTAGGTGGGCCACCTCGTGGAAGCGGGTCATCCATTCCGAGGGGATGACAAAGACCATCCCGTCGGGCAGCTGATACAGGCGGTTCCCTTCCCGGATGTTGGGAACCAGGACGGCGAAGGGCAGGACATGCTCCCCGACCCGCAGGGTGATCTGCAGGTCGAACCAGTCGTTCCCCTGCTGCAGGGATTGCTCCAAGGTAGCCGGCTGCAGGCAGTACACCCGGTCGCCCAGCTGTAAGTCCGCCACCCGAAAACCAGCCTCCTCCAGCAGGGCCCGGTGGTCCGAGAGCCAACCGATGGCGTCGAACAAGGCGGCATCCTCCCCGACGGGCACCGATGTCCCGGTCTCCTCGCCGGACCATTCCCACAGGTGCCCCTCCGTTTGGCGCAGACCGGCCTGCCGTAGGGCAGAAAGGTAGCGTTCCTCCTTTTCCGGATCCCGCTTCACCTGCGCGATCCGGATCTCCTCCCCTTCTCCGAAATGAAGGGCTGTACGAAACTGCCGGCTGTCGTATTGCGGAAAGGATGCGCCGGCATAGTGGAACCGGACCCCCAGCAACCAACGGTTGTCGAACAGGTGCCGGACCAGGGACAGTTCGCAGCCCTCCATCCGGCGGGTGGTCGAAATGTCGAAGCCTTCGGCCTCGATTTCGGTTTTTTCCACCGCCCGCATCACGAACTTCTGAAAATAACTGCGCAACAGGTGGTTGGGCACCATGACCTCGTCCTGCTGCAGGAAGGGCTTCACCAGATAGCCGTTCAACTCCGGCAAGGGATACAGCGTGTCCGCCACCAACAACCAACCGGGATGGTTGGTCAACGGAATCACCCGCTTCCAACGGACCAGCCAACGCTCGGTTCCAGTCGTGAAATTCAGCCGGTACCGGACACCGGTCGGTGTCCGTCGGAAAATAAGGTGCGGCCGGATTTCCGATTCCGCGAACCGGATCCGCATGTCCTCCAGCGGACTTTTCTTTTCCGACAGAAAAGTCATCGGGAAGCCGTTCACCTGCACCAATCGCAGGAACTGGTCCATCTGCCGATGCACATATTTCTCCACCACCGGCTTGATGTCCGCTTGCTGCAACAGCTCTGCCAAGGGTCTGGGGCTTCGCTTGGGCGGGCTGAACCGCGCCTGCAGCGTGGCTTCAGACAAGCTTCCGATGATGTCGAACAGCCTGGTCAGCAGCGGTGTCATCTCAAATCCGTAGGATCCGATGGTGGCGGCGGTGGCGTACTGGGCCGTATAACCGAGCTTACCCGATTCCTCCTGACGGGCCACCAAGGCGATCGGTACATACCAACCACCGGTGAGATACCGACGTATATCGAAGACAATCGTATGCTGACCTGTAGGCGTTGGGCTTTTCGCTTGCGCTGACTGCATCCTGAATGCTGTTTTTTCGATGCAAACGTACGCAATTTGGCGGATGCAGGCTGCACCGGGACAGGTTGGCCTCCCCTGCCCGCCCTACTGCAACAGGACCACCGCTTGCGCAGACCCCAGGCGGAGGACATACGAACCTCTCGGAAGGTCCGAAACCTGCAGAACGCAGTGATCGGTACGATCGGGTGCAACCGATTGCCTATGCACCACCTTTCCATCCATATCGCTCAGTGTCAGCACCTGAGCGTCTGTCCGCAGACAGTCCGGCCAACGAAGTTGCAAGGTCGTGGCGGCCGGATTGGGCACGACCACCAGGCGGCACAGGCCGGACACCGACCGCACCGCTACCGGCCAGGTCAGCGTTCCTTCCCAGGTGTCCGCCAGGCGGATGTCCGCCAGCGTGGCCAAGGTCGCCACCGTAGCCTTGACAACCGACGAAAGAAAGGTGAAATGCAGACTCCCGAGTGTGTCGTTGGGAGTGTGGTAATTCGGGTTCCGGAATTCCGAGCCGTCCGTCAGCATCAAAGCCGGTATCCCGTCTACCCAGAAAGGCGCATGGTCACTGCGGCCCAGGTCCGGGGTGAGGGTTTGCCAGGCGGTGGGCGCCGCCAGGGATTTCACCTTAAGGGACGGGACATGTTCCGCGGCAGCCGCCGCAAATTGGCTCATCAGGGCGACGGAGTGCACCGCCTCCCCTACATTGTTTAGGAAATCCCCCCGGAAGCCTTCCGCCGCCAGTTCGTCGTACAAGTCCGGGTACAGCAACTGGAAACCGGCCGGCAGTGTCTGGGAGTTCGGCGCCTCCGTGTAGTACCCGACCATCTCCAGGTTGAGAAACCCGGCGATGGTCTCCTCGTCGGGAATCATTTCCTGAACGTATCGGCCACTGCCGACCAAGCCGACTTCCTCCAGGTCGAACGCCGCCATCCGCAGGGTGTTCCGGAAATGATACGGCGCCAACACCCGCATCACCTCCAGGCAACCGGCCACCCCGGAAGCGTTGTCGTCCGCGCCCGGTGTCACCGCCACGCCGTCGTAATGGGCGCCGACCAGAAAGGCCGTATCCGGCGAGGTGATGCCCGGACGCTGTGCCAATATGTTGCGTCCGGTGTAGGAACCGTAGGGGAACAGATGCTCGGATACCAACCAGCCCCAAGCCGACAGACTGTCCACCAGGCGGGCCTGTACCGCCGCCAGGTGGCCGGGATCGGCATTGCGGTGCCGGATTCCTTCCAACTGCGCCAGGTCGTTGCGAATCCGGTTGCTGTCCACACCGTCCACGACGGCCTGTATGTCCACCGGGTTCGGATCCTCCGCCACCAGGCGAAATTCGATGCCGGACACCGTCGGGTCGGCCAACCACGGCCCGATCTCCCAGACGATGGTCTTCCCTGTTCCCGGTTCGACGCCCAAGCCGACCGCACCGGCCGCCGACCCGGTGGGCAGGTCCAACTGGCCCGTCCCGGCCAGGCCCGCGAACAGGCGCACCTCCGCAGGTGTCCCTTGCGGATGCGACAGGTCGTATTGGATCAGGACGGTCGACCCGTCCAATGACAGGGTCACATCGGAAAGCACGGGCGCCATATCCTGGGCAAGCATCGGACAGACCAGGACCATGGCCATCAGCATCGGTAGACTTCTTTTCATGGTATCTTTGATTTGATGATGAAAACATCCGGCTACCGAAACGGCGTTGTTACACCATTTCCGGAAAGCTTTTTTTTCGAAAGTACCATTTTTCAGAAAAAAACGGCTGTTGCCGCGGGTGCAATTCAAATTGTCGGTTCCGCATGGAGGAGGGGTTGACGTGCGATATCGCGGCCGAAGGGATGATAGCATGGCGGATTGGGTGTGCCAGGGTGGTTCTTGTTCCCCGCTTCGCGGAAAGCGCCGGACTACGAATTTTAGAGAATTTGGCT
>JBEAQU010000014.1:0-7876 GCA_041163745.1 Bacteroidota bacterium | reverse complement strand
CCTAAGGACGATTTCCTGAACGGCTGTTGCTTCCTGCTTTCAGCCAAAGCGTTGCGCAAACACGTGCTCCGCCGACAGGAAGGCTTCTCCTTGTTCTTCAACCCGGCGTACCCCTTTTATTACAGCGAGCTGGATTTTTTCTCCCGCTTCCGGTACCCTAAGTTCGTACTGCCGTCCGTATTCATCCACCATGCGGGAGAAGTCAGCGTCCGGTCCTACCGCTCCCGCTACCAGGATTTGTACCAGGCCGACGGTACCGTCCATGCCGGATTGCTGGACCGACTCATGCCCTGCGTATGGGCGCGCGACAGACGATCCTGGCTCCGCACCCGACAGGAGGAAAAACGCTTGCGGGATTACCTCTCGGACCAAGGCTTGGATCCCTTCTGGAATCTTTACCGACAACAATATGTCGGTGTGAGCACCGACGCACGGATTCTGTACCGCCAGCGAAAGGCGTTGCCGACAGGCTAGGCCGGCCTCCCGGGACAATCGAACAGCCAACAAGGGCGCTTCCTCCCACTATCACGTGTGATCGTATGCAAAGACTGGATGACAAGGAGATTCCACAGGATACCGGTGAAATACGGGTTTTTATCGTCGGGATCGATGCCGCCGCCATCATTCCCTACCTGGTGGAACATTATTTCTCCATCGGGGCGGACAGGATTTTCTACATCGACAACAACTCTTCCGACCATTCCGTCGAGGTGCTGGGTAAGTATGAACGGGTACATGTATGGAACCAATCCGTTCCGTTCGACTGCAGGGAACAGAAGTGCGGAGCGGCATGGGTGGAGGCTTTGTTGCCGACTTACGGTGCCGGCCACTGGTGCATCTTCGCGGATACCGACGAGTTCTTCATCTTTCCCGGTTGCGAGAGGGATTCCCTATCCTCCTTTTTGGCCGAACAAGAACGTTTGGGGTACAATTGTTTGTATGCCAGATTGATAGATATGTATTCCGACCGAAAGGTGAAAGAAACGCTGCTGACGGACCATCCTTTGGTCATTTGTCCGTATTACGACCGGTCGGAGTTCGGATGCCGGGACAGGGTATTGCATTTCACCACCTTCTACTTGAAAATGCCGGTCGTGCGATTCGAGTCCGGCATGACTGTGTCTCCAGGTTTCCATCATATCAGAGGGCCGGCGGTCCGCCCGAATCCGGACCTGCAGTGCGGGCTGCTGCATTTCAAGTTCCTGAGCAGCATTTCCGATACGATTGCCCGGCACGGACACAAAATGGCGGATAGTGCCGACAAGAACGCGATATATGGGAGATCCGGCGATTTGAATTTATATGATGCCCGGTATTCCCACCGGTACGGTGGTTCCGGAATCCTGGACCATTTTCAACGCTACGATATCCAGGGGCAAAAACGGCGCTACAAGCATGCCAAAAGGAAGGAGTTGCGCTACCGTATGTTCCACCGTTGGCGGTTCCGCTGGCGGTTGGCCTTTTCTGCCTCGGTTCTCGGCGGCCTGTTTCGCTGACGGCATCGGGTGGCTGCCCGTCGTCAGACAAAACGGGCGCAAACCAAATTGTCGGTTCGGCTTTGATCCGAGTGGATGCGCCATGTCGCGGCCGATGCGGTGATGGATTGGCGGATTCGTTGGAAGAGGATTTGTTCGCTCCCCGTTTCGCGGAGAAGGGCACCCGGCGATGGGCACGGGTGTGGAAGAGCGGGAGTGGATTACCCGTTTCGCGGAAATGCTGGTCTCCTGAGCATATGTGATCCGACATTTTTGTTTACGCCCGGCAAAACAACCGCTTCCTTTGATACCCACACAAATTGAAGATGTTACAGATATGCTTTTGCCAGTATTGATATCCGGCCTCCATCGGTCCGGCACCTCCTTGGTCATCAAGTTGCTGAACGAGACAGCCGATGTTGTGGCATTGAACGAGCCGATGAGGGTCATGGGCCTGGCCGGACTCGACCGGCAGGGTGTCTATCGGGTCGTGGACGGTTTTGCGGAAAACACGCGGGAGCGATTGCAAAAGGACGGCCGGGTGCGCACGAAACACCAAGGGGGGCAGTTCACGGACAATATTTACGCCGACGACCGGATGGGCCGAGCCTTGCGGCCGGTTCATGCTGCCTTGGGGGAAGTGGATGTCCGGCGTGACATCCGGCCCGGCTTTACCTTGGCCATCAAGCACAATGCGGCCTTTGCCGCATTGGCATGATGGCTGACGGATCGGTACCCCTGTTATGCCATCATTCGCAATCCTTTGTCGGTACTGCTTTCCTGGCAGTCCGTCGATATCCCGGCGAACAGGGGTATGTCTCCCGTGGGATCCGCACTGGACAGTAACCTGGGGGCTTTGTTGGCGGCGGCGGACGACGACGTGGACCGCCAGATACGGCTGATGAATTGGTTTTTCCAACAGTACGACCGGTATTTCGATACGAGCCACGTCATTCGGTACGAAGACTTGGTAACGGCGCCGGGTACCACCTTGCAGTTGATCTCACCGGCTGCCGCGGATTTGTCCGTCTCTGTTTCTTCCCGCAACACCAACCCGCTGTACGACCGGCGGGCTGTTCGCCCACTCGCCCGGCGGCTCCTGGAAATGGGCGGGGCTTATCAAGGTTTTTACAGCCCGGATGACATTCAGGCGCAGGAAGCAGCCTTGTTGTCCACCCCTTCGAACACCCCGACCGACCACGTCCGATGAATCGATGCATCCTTCACGTCGGCTTGCCAAAGACAGGCACGACGGCCATTCAACGATTTCTGCGGTATGGCCTGACGGACCCTGGGTTCCATTATGGTGAGTTGGGGGAGGTCGGCACGGGCAGAGCCTTGGCCGTGCTTTTCGGTAGCCCGGAGGACCGGGCGGTAAAGAACACCGCCATGGGTTGGTCCGACCGGAAAATGGCCGGCTACCGACGACGGATGGAGAGAGAATGGACACGGACGCTGGAAGTGGCTTCCCGACGTCATGCCACCTTGGTCCTTTCTACGGAGTTCTGTTGGGAAATGTCGGCGGTGGGCTTGGATCGACTTCGCCGCCGGCTGGTTTCCGGTGGTTACGAGGTCTCCGTCCTGGTCTATCTTCGACCTTGGAAAGCATGGCTGGAAAGTATGGCACAGCAAGGGCTGAAGGGTGTCCACGGTCATTTTACGCCGGACCTGCCCTGGGCGTGGAAAGATTTCCGTGGCCGGATCCAGTTGCTGGACGAATTGTTCGGACGCCCCTTTGTACAGGTCGCCAAATACGACCCTGCCGTTTTCGAAAGCGCTTGTGTGGTACAGGACTTTTGTACAAGGCTGGGTATCCGGCAAGCCGGCATCCGGTCCTACCGGGTGCATGAGAGCCTCCGATTGCCGGCCTTGCGGCTCTTGCATGCCTATCGGCGCTTTGGTCCGGGATTTGGCACCGGCTTGTCCGCCCTGCAGGAGAACCGCCGGCTGACTCATCGCCTGACGCAGCTGGACGGACCGCCGCTCCGCTTTCACTCCTCCTTGGTGGCCCCCATCCTGGCGGATCTGACTCCCCAGCGGGATTGGCTGGAGAAGCGGCTGGGCGCCACTTTCCAGGAGGATATCTTTCGGGACGACAGCGGCCCCTGCATACGGGCGGCGGAAGAGCTCCTCCGCTTCTCCCCGTCCGAATTGGCCTGGCTGTCCGAAAGGACCGGTCTCCCCCAGATACCGACCGGCGATGGGGTGGCGGTGGCCCGGCAGGTGGCGGTGCAACTGCATCGGTTGCGGCTATTGTCCGTATCCTCATCCGCTGCCCGGCGTTTCCCCGCCTGGTCGGATTGGTGGCAGCGTCTGTTGGCGGCGTTCGACAGGTCCGGATGACTCCGGACACGCTAGGCGCGCTCGCGCCCGGACAGCGCGCCAGCCGCCCTGCGGACCAGGGTGTGCCGTATCCATGGCAAGAACGCGGAAACTTTCACCAAACCGAAGTCAAAAAGAATATGTCCACACGTACATGGACCGATATTTTCCTTTCGATGCGTCCCCGTGACAAAGCCGTGCGGAAGGTGTATTTCTACCGGGATTTCCGGTTCTTTACCGGAGGGCACCTCAAGGTGTACCATTACTTCCGGCATCTGCTGGAGGCACCGGGTTACGAGCCTTTCGTTTATTTCACGCCGGAGAGCCGGGGTGTTCCCGGAAATCCTTGGGACCAACATCGACAACGCTGGCTGCGGCGTTGGGAACCGGAGAAGGCGGACATGCTCTTTCTGGCAGGCATGGACTGGCAAGGCCTGCCGGCTGGCCGACGGACAGCCTGGCCGGTACCGATCGTCAACTTGATCCAGCATGTCCGACATGGTGATCCCGCGCAACCGCCGTACGAGTTCCTTTCCTGCAAGGCCGTCCGGATCTGCTTGACCCAGGATGTGTCAGATGCCATCCGGCAGACAGGACGAGCGAACGGTCCGGTCCACATCGTTCCGAACGGGATTGATAGTTCGAATATCCAGCCTTTCGTCAAACCCTGGCAGGACCGGGCATATGATGTGCTCATCGCAGGGCTGAAACAGCCCGTACTGGCCAGGTCTTTGGAACAATTCTGTTTCGACCGAGGAATCCGGGTGAAATGTCTCACGAAATTGATTTCACGCGACGAATATTTGGCCTTGGTCGGGAACAGCCGCACAGCCGTTTTTCTCCCACGCGCCACAGAGGGGGATTATCTTCCGCCGTTGGAGGGGATGGTCGCCGGCAGCTTGGTTGTCTGCCCCCGCTTTATCGGGAACACCGGATTCTACCAGGACGGGGTGAACTGTCTGCAGCCCCCCTACGATGAGCCATCAATCTGGTCCGCCATTCAGACCGCGCTTTCCCTGGCACCTTCCGTTTCGGAAAATATCCGGCGAACCGCACAGCAACAAGTGACTGCCGCATCCGCCGGGCAGGAAAAATCCCTGTTCCTCGACATCGTGGATCGTGCCGACCAGGATTGGATCCATTCGTAACCGACGGTCGTCCGCAGCTCAAGCCATTCATTCCAAGAACGATGAATAAGATCCTATTGGTATTGGGTATGCACCGGTCCGGCACATCCGTCGCGACCCGTATCCTCCACACCTTGGGCGCCGCCGCGCCCGCCCATATGTTGAGCAGGCAGCAAAGCCTTGACAATCCCGACGGTTATTGGGAACCATTGCCCTTGGTGAAATTCCATGACGCGTTGCTCGCCGAGGGCGGTCTTACCTGGAGAAACTACTACCCGCTTCCGGACAGCTGGTTTCGCCATCCGGACCGCGACCCGTTCCGCCACCGGGCGGAACAATTGCTGGCGCAGGAATTCGCCGGTGCAGAAACAGGTGTGTTCAAATGTCCCCGGCTATGCCTGTTGCTGCCTTTCTGGCTGCCGCTGCTGCGTTCCCTCGGAATTGAGCCGGTACCGGTCTTGCTGTTGCGGGATCCGTGGGACGTGGCCAGATCGCTGGCCCGAAGGAAACAGTTCGGTATGAAATCCTTCGTGGACTCGCCCACCCATGTGGCGCTGCTGTGGCTCCGCTACACGCTGGCGGCGGAGCGCCATACCCGTGGGCTTCCCAGAACCTTCATCCCTTACGAACAATTGGAAAAGGAATGGCGTACGGCCTTCGGACCCTTCCTGGACGGATCCATCGGCGTATTACCTCCCGTACTGGCGGAGCAGGCGGCCGAAATAGACGGGTTCATCCGACCGGCTGAGGTCCGTAGGTCGCACCGACCGGAGACATCGGTTGAATCCATGGCCATGCCGGCATCGCTGCAACCATTCCGGGAGCTGAAGAACAAGCTGCAGGCGGCGGACGAACAGACCCTGCACATTACGGCAGACCGTTGGGCCGCAGCCATGAATACCCTCCATACCGGGCGTTCGGTATTCAGGATCGGACCTGCTTATGACGGGAAGCTGGCGCCGCTCCTGGCTCGGGCCGTGGCCCGGCTATCCGGGCAGCGATGACCGGGTGGGCCTGTCGTTTACCGCGGTCACCGAATTGCCACCTTATGTTTTCCAGCCGGAGGCAGCTGCCTCGCCATTTCTTCCCGCCTCGCTTTTGTTTAAATATCATCATGCAACCAGACAACCTTCCCAACACTTGTATCCTGCATGTCGGGATGCGTAAGACCGGCACCACTTCCATTCAATGGTTCCTGCTGAAGAAATTGGCCGACCCGTCTTTCCGGCAATTTTGCTTTGACCATCCGCTTGGAAATGCGAGCGAAGGTATGATAGACCTGTTTTCCGGGTTCGAGAAGCCTTACATTTATAACACCCAAAAGGGACTTGCTTATCAAAGCATAGTGGAAAAAAGGCCGGAACTCTCCCGTCGACTGGAGGCAGCGCTGGATGCGGCCGGACAATCAAAGGCAAGACTGGTCATATCTGCGGAGCGACTTTGGAATAGGAATGCCGGCATGCATACGGGCATCCGGGATTTTATGAACGACAGGGCATGGGCGGCCGAAGTCATCGCTTACCTGCGCCCCCCCAAACAATGGTTGGAAAGTATTTTCCAGCAGATTCTGAAGATGGGGAATATCCCTCTGTATATGGCAGTCTTACGCAAAGACGGGTTCGTGCTCCCGAAGGCAGAACTTCTGCGGGAAACGATCGAAACGCTGGACAAGGTATACGGCAAGGAAAAGGTCCGATTATACGCCTACGAACCCCGACAGTTCGAAAAGGGTTGTATCGTGGGGGACTTTTGCCGACAACTGGGTGTCGCTGGCGAGGTCGGCACACACTTCCGGTCGAACGAAAGCCTGCGGGTCCCCGCAATCCGATTTCTGTATGCCTATCGCCGGTTCGCACAGCCGGAAGCGGTCGGTAAAATGGGTAACGCCTGCATAAAAGCGATGTACACGCTTCAGGGACAGCCGCTTCGATTCCATTCCAGCCTCATCCGGCCGGCTTACCGACTGCTGGAGGCGCAGTTTCCATGGCTGGAGGAAAGGCTGGGATTTTCCCTGCGGGAGGACATCCACCGGGATGACGACGGACCCTGCATCCGCTGCGAAGCCGACCTGTTCGATTTCGACCCGGAATCCTTGGAATGGCTGGCGGAACAAACCGGTGGCAAGCCTGTCCGGCCGACCCGGGACGAAGCGGCCGCCAGGGCGGTCGCGGAGCAGGTCCAACGGCTGCGGAACGACGGCCCTCGGCGGAACCGGCCCGGCCCCTGGCATTTCTTTCGCAGCTTAGGGAAGGGTTGAGGTGGAATCGATGGGTGCAAATCAAATTGTCGCTTAGACAGCCGCATTGCATCCCAATTGCCATACCAAACGGTCAGGTCACCAATCCGTAACAAACCAGCCCGCGAAGCGGGATGCTTGGCCCCAAAGAATCTGCCCAGCGCCGAAATCCCTCTCCGCAAAGCGGGGAGCAAAATCCTCGTAATCAAAAAGGCGAAAAATTTACAACACACGGCCAATCATAAAATTACAGAATAAAAATCCCCGTAATTAGCCAAATTCTCTAAAAATTCGCAATCCGGCGCTTTCCGCGAAGCGGGGAGCAAGAACCTCCCTTGAACAACCAATCCGCCATGCCATCATCCTTTCGGCCGCGACATCGCAGGCCAACCCCCTCCTTCATGCGGAACCGACAATTTGATTTGCACCCGAATCGAACGGATTCCAGCCACTACCCGGAACCGCTGGCCAAATGCAACCATCAGATAGCCAAGCGGTAATCTGCAAGCCGTCTTGTTGACAGCGGCGCATCATGCCTGCTGTTGCTCGGACCCCGATGGGAAACGCAGACAGGCCGGGCAGCCCTGCCCGTCGAGTCTTTAGGCATTACCATTATATAATAAAAAATTCAGGAGCATATGCCCACTTGTATCCTACATGTCGGAATGCCGAAGTCCGGCTCCACGTCCATCCAACATTTCCTGTTCCACCAGCTT
>JBEAQU010000013.1:0-20668 GCA_041163745.1 Bacteroidota bacterium | reverse complement strand
TACGCGAATTTTTAGGATTAGGCTAATTACAGGGATTTTTTTCTTTTGTAATTTTTTGATTGGGAGGATTTTGGAAAGTGCTGCGCTTTTTTATTACAGGAATTTTGCTCCCCGCTTCGCGCGGAGGGGTTCCGGCGTTGGGCAGATGCGTAGTGGATGGGATGGAATGGCTTCGCGCGGCGTGCTGGCCTCCTAAGCATTTGCGATCCGACTGATTGGTTTGCGCCCACCGAGCCTGTTTCAAAAGGCAGCCTGGCGGCTGACATCGCCGATAAAAATTTTTACAAATGCCATTTCTATTGATTCTACTTCATTAAATCAATAGAAATGACATTTTTCATTATTTTATTTCGTCACCGAATGCGGCGACTATCTTTTGGGACAGCTTCGGCGGCCGGGTCTTACAATCCCTGGCAATGCAGCAGCAGCGGGAGGAGTTCCGCTTCGGATTTCAGGTCCACCTTGTTGTCCCTGAGGTATTTCTCCGCCTGGCGGCGGTGGCTGCCGTCGAGCGCCTCGAGGAGTTGTTTCTTGTTCTTCACCGGCTGGAGCGACCCTTCCTTTCCGAGGTACAGCTGTCGGGTCTGTTGGATTTTCTCCCGGGTGTCCATACCGACGATCTTGGCATCCTGGCCGGGCTTCACCAGACGGGCCCGGATATGGGTGTACAGCTGGTAGGCGCCTGCCTGTGACTGTTGTACGAAGCCTTGGAGCGGTTCCCCGTCGACCCTGAGATCCTGGCCGTTGAGGAACTGCCTGGACGTACCATCGGGTCCCTGGACGGTGAACGTCCGGAAGAAGCGGGCTTCGAGGATCTTGGGCGTACCTTCGAGCACGACCTCCAGGCAATTGTTCAGCACATCCACCTTCGCTTGCCGGAAGACATATTCCTGTCCCTGGAAAGGAACCCTGGCCTCCACCCAATCCTCGGAGAGGTAGGGGGAGCCGACCTGGTTCTGGTAGCCGGTGTTCACCCGGTTGAGCAGATTGGCGTACAGGGTCACGAATTGTCCGCCGCCGGAAGACATGGCGACGGGTACGAGGCCTGACTCGACAATAGGCTGTTGCGCCCGGCCGTTCAGGATTCCGGCAAGCAGGAGGCATGCCATGAGTTTGATGCGTAATGGATTCATTTTCGGAATTTGATTTGACCGAACGGAAGCGACAGCCACAAAAGATACGGCCCAGAAGGATTTTCCTCTGCTGGAAACCGCGCGCCTTCCGCAGGGCGGTAAATTTCCGCTTTTTGGCGGATGCCTCCAACACAAATTCTCGAAATTGCGCTTTGTCTTGCAACTATACGGCCGGCGGCCGGCCGAAAGCAGTATCGGACGGGGCGCAAACCAAATTGTCGGTTAGGCTTTGAGCTGAGTTGATGCGCCATGTCGCGGCCGATGCGGTGACGGAATCGTGGATTCGGTGGAAGTGGATGTATTTTCCCCGCTTCGCGGGGATGCTGGTACGCGAATTTTTAGGATTAGGCTGATTACAGGGATTTTTTCTTTCTTTAATTTTCTGATGGCAGGCGGATTGGGTATTTCGCCGCCTTTTTATTAACGGAATTTCGCTCTCCGCTCCGTAGCGAGGGGCACGCGGCGCAGGGTACGGGTGTTGTTGACGCGAAAGACAACGAATCAAGCGAAGGACCGGGATTTTTTCTTTTGGATGGGGAGCGCTACCCTTGCTTGGACGACCATTCCGATTGCGCCGACGGAAGCATTTCTATCCGCGGGCGGCCATCCTGACAAACAGGTTCGCCGCGGCATCCTGTCGGTATAAAAAGCGGCCGGAAGCAGCCTTTTCGGAATACACTGCAAGCGATAGGCGCTCCTTCCTAATTTTCCATACCTTTACGTGCAAAATAGCCGAGCGTGCGCAAGCGCGTCGACGCTCATTACCTTGTCACAGCCAGACAAACATGAGATCATTCCTCACAGCCTGCTTGGCGGTTTGCGCCGCCGGTCTGGCCGCCCAATCGGGGTGGCAGACGCTTTTCAACAAGACCGACCTGCGGGGATGGGTACAGCGGGGCGGCCAGGCCGACTACCGGGCGGAAGCCGGCATGATCATCGGCACCACCCGGGCGGGCACGCCGAATTCCTTCCTTTGCACGGCCTCCGACCATGCCGACTTCATCCTGGAGCTGGAGGTATGGGTGGACCCCTCCCTCAATTCCGGCATACAGTTCCGCAGCCGTAGCAGGCCTGACTACCGGGACGGCCAGGTCCACGGATACCAGGCGGAGATAGACCCTTCCCCGCGGGCATACAGCGGGGGGATATACGACGAGGGCAGGCGGGGTTGGCTCTGCCCCTTGGCCGACCATCCGGAAGGGCGCAAAGCCTTCCGGGTCGGGGAATGGAACCGCTACCGGATCGAAGCCGTCGGCCCCCTGCTGACCGTCCGGGTCAACGGCGTGCAGACCGCCCGGTTGTGGGACGAGACCACGGCCGCCGGCTTCATCGCCCTCCAGGTACATTCCGTTTCGGACGAAAGCCAGGCCGGCAAGGAAGTGCGTTGGCGCAACATCGTCCTGCTGCCCAACCCGACGCCGGCGGACCTCCTGCCGGCGGATCCGGCGGCACCGGAGGTCAACCTCCTGCCCAACCGGCTCAGCGACCTCGAACAACAGCGCGGCTGGCGGCTCCTATGGGACGGCCGCACCACCAACGGCTGGCGGAGCGCCCGCGGGCCGGCCTTCCCGGCCAAGGGCTGGTCCGTGCAGGACGGCATACTGACCGTACAGGCCGGCAACGGCGGGGAATCCACCAATGGCGGCGACATCATCACCACGGACACCCTTACCGATTTCGAGCTGTCCCTCGAATTCCGAATCACCGAAGGAGCCAACAGCGGCATCAAATATTTCGTGCAGCCCGACCTCAACCGGACGGGCGGCAGCGCCATCGGCTGCGAATACCAGCTGCTGGACGACCAACGCCATCCGGACGCGACCATGGGCAAGGAAGGCAACCGTACCCTCGGCTCCCTGTACGACCTCATCCCTGCCGCCAACCTGTCCGTGCCCGGCCGGGAAAAACCCTTCCGGGGCCCCGGCACCTGGAACCTGGCCCGGATCGTCGTCCATGGAAACCAGGTGGAGCACTGGCTCAACGGGTTCCTGATTGTGCGCTACGAACGAAACACACCGGCCTTCCGGGCTCTCGTTGCGGACAGCAAGTACAGGATATGGCCCGGCTTCGGGGACTGGCCCTCGGGCCATATCCTCCTGCAGGACCATGGAAACGAAGTATCCTTCCGCAGCATCAAACTGCGGGCTCTGTAGCGAAGCCCAGCGGCTGCGCAGGCGTAGTGAACAACCCCGGCCGACCAACAGGAAATCCACCGGCATCAGCTACCAAACGGGTGTAAACCAAACTGTCGGATCACAAATGCTTAGGCGTCCAGCTTTACCCACGAGCGGGGAATCTAGCCCCTCTCTTCAACACCCGTGCCCAGCGCCGCGTGCCCCTTTCCGCGAAGCGGGGAGCAAAATTCCATTCATAAACAAGGTGGCGAAACACCCAATCCACGTGCTATCCAAAACTAGGAAAAGAAAAAATCCCTGTAATCAGCCTAATCCTAAAAATTCGCATACCAGCTTTCCCGCGAAGCGGGGAAAAACAAATCCTCTCCAACGAATGGCCATTGCGTCACTGCTTCGGCCGCGACTTGGCGCATCGACGCAAATCAAAGCCGAACCGACCATTTGGTTTGCGCCGCTACCAAACCTTCCGACATGAAACAGACAAGACGAGAATTCATCCGCCAAAGCGCCATGGCCGGTGCCGTGGCCGCCATCCAACCGATTCCGGTATTTTCAAACGGGCTACCCTCCCGACGGCTGCGGGTGGCCGTCATGGGCGTCCGCAGCCGGGGCCTGGTGCTGGCGGAGAACTTCGCGCAACAGCCCGACACGGAAGTGGCCTGCATCTGTGATGTGCAGCAGGAATACATGGACCAGTGCATCGCGGCCGTATCCGGCCACCAACCGCACAAGCCCCGCGGAGAGAAGGACATCCGCCGCGTCCTGGACGACCGGGACATCGACGCCATCGTCATCGCCGCTCCGGACCACTGGCATGCCCCGGCCGCCCTCCTGGCGCTGCGGGCCGGAAAACATGTCTACCTGGAGAAACCCTGCAGCCACCACCCCCAGGAGGGCGAATGGCTGGTCGAAGCCCAGCGCAAATACAACCGGATCCTGCAGATGGGCAACCAACGCCGCTCCTGGCCGCATGTGGCGGAAGCCATGGAAGCCCTCCGCGGTGGCATCATCGGCAAGGTCATCCTGGCCAAAGGGTGGTACGCCAACAACCGCGCCCCCATTGGCTTCGGCCGGGCAGTCCCGGTACCGGAAGGCCTGGATTGGGAACTCTGGCAGGGGCCGGCACCCCGCCGGCCTTACCACGACAACATACATCCCTACAACTGGCACTGGTTCCGGCATTGGGGCACCGGAGAGGCCCTCAACAACGGAACCCATGAAATAGATGTCGCCCGCTGGGGGCTGGGCGCGGACTTTCCCGTCAAGGTCACCGCCATGGGCGGCCGCTATCACTACCAGGACGACTGGGAATTTCCGGACACAATGGTCCTCAACATCGAATTCGCCGACGGCCAGGCCATCACCTGGGAAGGACGCAGCTGCAACAACGCCCCGGTGGAAGGGGACGGACGGGGCAACATATTCTATGGGGAAACCGGCACGATGACCGTCATCGGCAACGGCTACAAAGTCGTCGACAACGACAATCCCGTCAAGGTCATCCGGGAAGTCCGCCACACCAACCCGGCGGCGGCCAGCTCCACCAACACCGCGAGCCCGGCGGCCGACCTTGACGGCGTACACATCGCCGACTTCCTGCACAGCGTCCGGACCGGCAAGCCCAACAGCAGCCCGATAGCGGAAGGACACCGGAGCGTCCTGCTCTGCCAACTGGGAAACATCGCCTGGCGGACCGGCCGCAGCCTGGACATCGACCCCGCCACCGGCCGCATCATCGGCGACAAGGAAGCCATGGGCATGTGGCAACGGGAATACGAGCGTGGCTGGGAACCGGTCGTCTGACCGGCCTTATCCGCCCAGCCGGACGAGCCGGCCCTCCCATCGGGTCCGGCCGGCCACCCCGATCCGGTAGAGATACACCCCGGGTGCGGCAGGCTGGTCCCATACGACCTCCCGGGCGGCCACGGCGGCCGGTGCGGAGAGCCGCTCCAGCGGGCGGCCCAGCACATCGAAGATATCAATGACCAGGGGTTCCGACACCTCGGCCGGAATCCGGAACACCACCCGGGCGGCCGCCGGATTGGGCAGCACGACGAGCTCCGCCGGCTCCGCCGGAACGGGCGGGACCGGCGCCCGGCAATCGGCCCATTCGCGGTCCATCCAGGCCAGCCGCTGTGACAACCACTGCCGCAGGAAATCCAGTTCCGCCGCATACGTGCCGCCGACAAAGCTGTTGGGCCAGACGTAGGTGCCAAGGACGGGCCAGCGCTCGAAATTGCGCTGGGCGGCCGGCCCCAGCAGGGTGGCCAGGGAATCCACGAGCCCCGTCACCCGGGTGTCCGACAAGCGCCCGTCCGCCGCCCGCAGCGCCTGCCAGCGGCTGCACAGCCGATATCGGAAAGCCGGCTCCTCGAAAATCTTCCGCCACCAGAACTGGACGGACCAGGCGTCGGAAGGACAGACATCGTTGAAATGTACCGCCCAACCGGCCGGCGAGGGTCCCGTACAGTAGTCCACATTCCCGTAGGCCAGGTTGAAATCCCAGACCGGTCCCGCCTTGAACAGCGGGGACACACTGTCCTTGTCCTTGGACAGGAAGGTGCTCAGCCGGTAACCGTCCACGTTGCGACCCAGTTCCTGGAGAAAGAAGTAGTGCACCAGGGCATCCAGGTCGAAATAAGCGGGATAGCCCCGTTCCGGGTCGGCGAAGTCGGGTCCTTGCAGGACGAATTCCATTTGGTGGACGAATGCCCGGATGTACTCCCGTTGGGCGTCGGTGATCTCGTCCGGGGCGGGTTCATGGTATTGGTAATACACCCCTTCGGCGGCGCCCGGATAAGGGCGGAACTGCGACTGGAAGCCTTCCGAGTGGGCGCCGTCCCATTTGTCGAACTTGAGGATATAGCCGCCGGTCAGTTCGTCGCCGCTGTTGTCTTCCGGTTTCAGGTTGCTGATGTCGACCCGGTTGCGATCCCGTTTTATTTTTTCCGTCAGCAGGTAGACCCCTTTGTAATCGCCGTTGATGAGCACCTCGCAGAAACGGACCCTGGGGGCATACGCCATCAGTTGCCCTGCCAGGACGTAGGTGATGGCGTTACGCAGGAGGCTTTTGTCGCTGAAGGGGCCATGCAGGATCCAGTCGTTCTCCGCAGGCAGGCCGAGCAGGGAGACATTGCGGGCGGAGCCGTCGGCCTCCCGTGTTTCCACGGCGTAATTTTTTTTGGGAAAAGATTGGGAGGAGCTGCCACGGATCTCGATGCCGACCCAGCCGTCGTAGGCGTCGAAGGGGCCGGCCGGGCTGTTGGGGCTGCCGTCGGGATGCCAGACGATGCCCATGTGGGCGGGGATCTTGGGTTCGTCGGGGATTTCCCCGGGAGGGATGGTTTGGATGACCACGACGGGAAGGTGGCTTTCCGAAAGGGAGACTTGTGCGGCCAGGGGCCGGGCGAAGACCAGGGCCAGGAGGAGCGGGGGCAGCAGGTACGGCATAGGCATGGGCATCATGGGTTTGCAGGTTGGTCGGGTGTCGGCCATACGGCGGGGCACATGCTCAGTTTGTCAGGAAGAGCGCATTGCTGAAGACGAGTTTGCCAGCTTCCCAGAAGGAGCGGAAGAGGGGGTTGTCCAGGAGGTAGACCACCTGGCCGCGTCCCTTGTCCTGGACGGCGAAGACGGCGGTATGGTCGAGTCGTTTGCGGAGGCGGTGGCCGATGAAGCCCTGCACCCGGAACCCAGGCTCCAGGTAACCGACATTCCAGGCGTTTTTCGGCATGTCGAAGAGCAGGTTGTTGGTTTTCAGGGAAAAATAAAAGGGTTGCAAGCCGAAGGCGAGCGGATGGGAGGAATCCATGGTCACGCGGACCACGGCGCCGGGATTCATATCGGAGAGGGCCTCGCGTTCGCGGTCGGCGAAGCGGGCGGTTCGGTGGTCGAGGGCGATCACCTCCGCTTCGGAGCGGGCATTTTCCTGTTTTTCATCGGTAGCGAAGCGGGAGAGGGCGAAGCCGGGTTGGTCGGCGACGGATTGGTTGGCGGCGCCGACGGTGATGAGGCGGCCGCCTTTCTCCACCCAGGCGGAGAGTAGGGACAGGGTGGATTCGTCCAGTTGGTAGGACCCTTCCGGGAGGATGAGGGTATTGTAGGTGCCGAGGTCGATGCGGGGCAGGTCGCGGGCATCCCGGTAGGTGGCGGGATAGTCGATGTCCTGGTCGAAGAAAAACCAGACCTGGCCGAACTCGTTCTGGAAAGTTTTTTCCCCGGATAGGACGAGGACCTTGGGGGTTTCGACGAGGCGCATGCCATCGGAGCCGAAATCGCGGCCTTGGGAAACCAGGCCGGTGAAGGCGGGCGTCAGGGGATAGCCGAGTTCGGCGGCGATGGAGGAGACCAGTTTGTCGAAGACCGGGAGGTGGCCGTTGTCGGCGCGGGTGAGGAGGAGGGTGCCGGCGGGCCAGGGTTTGTCTTCGACGGTGAAAGCAGACTCGGCGTAGCGGGCCACGACCCCTTGGCGGAGCAGGGCGGCGAGGAAGCGGGCGCTGTGGACCGAGTTCCAGGGAGCGAGCCAGGCATAAGGACGTATATCGGGGTCGGGTGGCGCGGGTGCGGACCAGGCCGGGGGGTTGGCGGGCGTCAGGGATTGTTCCGTGGCGTAGCCGAGCAGTCCGTGCGCCTGTACCAGGGACCAGGCGGTCACGTCATAGGTGAGGGAATCCACGAGGACGGCTTCCGGGTCCAGCAGGGTCTGGGTCAGGCGGCCTTTGGGTTGGTAGGCGCTGATGACGATATCCTGTGCGGACAGCTGGAAGCGGGTGGTCCGGCCGGAAGCGTAATCATAACCGGAGAGGTTGGCGGCGGCCTGGCCGGCCAGGCCGTACCGGATGCCATGGCGGTCGAGCAGGGCGAGGAAAGGGCGGATACGTTGGTCGGGGTTATCTGCGCGTATCACGTACGATTTGTAGGGGCCGGGGGGATTGGTGCTGGACTGTCTGAAGAAATCGGCGAACTGTTCCACCAGCGGGCCGGCGTGGAGGGCGGCCATTTCGACGGTGGACAGGGCGGTGGTCCGATGGTGTGCGATGCGGTCGGCGAGGGTCAGGGTGTCGCGGTTGGGCAGCAGGATGGCGCGACCGGCGCGGGCGTGTCCTCCCTGTTCGTAGGTCATGCCGATGGCTCCGTTGAAGCAGGGGTAGGTATCACCGTAGGAGGGATAGAGCAGGTCGAAGACTTCCCGGGTGAAATAGAGCCAGCCTTGTTCGTCGAAATATTTGGCGTGGTTGCGGCCGATGGTATGTTGGAACTCCGCCTGCCAGGGGCTGAGATAAGTGTGATAGGGTTGGGCGGCCGGTGCGAAGTAGTAGGGGGCATGATAGTATTGTTCATGCAGGTCGGCGACGACATGGGGCAGCCATTGGTTGTAGACGGCGAGGCGGTTGCGGGTTTCCTGTTGGGTGGCCCAGGCCCAGTCGCGGTTGAGGTCGAAGAGGTAGTGGTTTACGCGTCCTCCGGGCCAGGGTTCGATATGTTCGCGGGCGGAGGGATCCGGGTCCGGATGAAGGGGGCTGGCCTGGCGGTACCAGGCGGTGTATCGGCTGTATCCGTCGGGATTGACGCTGGGTTCCATCAGCACCACGGTACGGCGGAGCCATTCGGAGGTGGCGGAATCCCGGGACGAGGCGAGGCGGTGCAGGACGGCCATGGACGATTCGGAGCCGGCCGCCTCGTTGCCATGAACGCTGAAGCCGAGCCAGACAACGGCGATGGGATTCCGGTTGTCGGCGGTGCCGGGTTCGAGGCCGGTGTTGCGGAGGTGGTTGCGACGGATTTCCTCCAGCCGGCCCAGGTTTTCCGGGCTGCTGACCACGGCGAGCAGTTGAGGCCGCTGTTGGTTGGTGCGGCCGAACTCCTGTAGCACCACCCGGTCGCTGTGGTCGGCTGCATGCCGGAAATAGGCGACCAGCTGGCTGTGTTCGGAAAACTGGCTTCCCAGGGGGTAAGGCAGAAATTCGTCCGGCGACAGCAGGCCGGTCTGGGCCGGCAGGGCGACGGGGAGCAGGGACAGGAGGAGTAAGGCGGGCAGGAATCGTGCGGACATGATCGGGTGATTGAAAAGGTGGCCGGACGGCGGGCCGGACGGCCGTGTGTCCGCATCAAAGGACGAAGGACTTATTCGGGTCTGTGCGTGACGGCCGGCGGTCTGCCGGCGGCGGAATACAGGAACGCCCATGTGTTGGAACCGGAAGGGGAACCATACACATGGGCATTCATGCGACCGTTCGGGCCGACCCTGGGTGCGGAGGCCGGGCAAGGCCCGGACATCCGGGGCGCCGGTATCAGGTCGCCCAGGTCACGCCCACCTCTTCGAAGGGGATGCAACCTTTGTACTGGCCCGGGACCGGCTCATAACGAAGGAACTCCGTCGCCCCAACTTCGGACGTACAGAAACCGAGGACGGTCAGTTCCTTGAGCAGTCGGAAGAAATGTTTGTCATTGCGGGCGCGGCCTTCCGCGTAGGCATCCGCGTCATAACCGCGCAGGATTTCATCCTGTTGTTCCGACGGGAGGGTGGCGAAGCCGGCGCCATGGGCGGCCCGGGCGTCTGCGTCCGCCTGGGCGAGGCCGTCGCGGATTAGTTTTTTCTCCTGGTCCTGGTAGAATTCCGCCAGCATGGTGTCGATGAAGGCGGGGACGCCGGCATCGAGTGCGCCGGGCGTATCCGTGCGGGGGATGATGCGGTCCACGATGGCATCGAGCAGGCTTCCTTCCTGGGGGGTGAGGAACTGCCAGGCGCCGGCGGCGGCCGGGTCGGCCTTGCAACCGTTGAGAACACCGGTGACGGCGCTGGCGGAGATGACGCCGCCGAGGAGGAAGGAGGCGCGTTTGATAGCTTCTCTTCTGTTCATAATGACGAAAGTTGAACGGAGCGGTACAATGGGCAGCGGGCTGTCCGGACCGACTCCGATGGTGAAGTCGAATGAAGGCGGGGCGACGGCCGTCGGGTGAAAGGCGCGGCGGCCGGGCGCACCGGATCAGAGGTTTCCTTTATTCAGTTCGCTGACGGCGTAGTCGCAAGCCCTGGCCGTGAGGGCCATATAGGTCAGGGACGGATTGACGCAGGCGGCGGAGGTCATGCAGGCGCCGTCGGTGACGAAGACATTAGGGACTTCGTGGACCTGGTTCCAGCGGTTGAGCACGGACGATTTCGGGTCGTGGCCCATGCGGGCGGTACCCATTTCATGGATACCCAGGCCGGGCGCGTAGCCGTTGTCATAGGAGCGGATATCCTTGAGGCCGGCGGCTTCGAGCATTTCCGCGGCGGCTTCCTGCATATCCTTGCGCATGGCGATTTCGTTCTCCCGGATTTCAACATCCATGGTCAGGGTTGGCATGCCGTACATGTCGCGGACCTCGGTATTGAGGGTGATGCGGTTGTCGGGATGGGGCAGGATCTCCCCGAAGCCGTTGATACCGAGCCGCCAGTCGCCGGGGGTCTGCATTTCCTCCTTCATATCCTTTCCGAAGCCCATTTCCGCGACGAGGCGGCGCCAATCGCCGCGGCTGGCGCCGCCCTGATATCCGAAGCCGCGGAGGAAATCCTTGCGGCGGGAGGCGGCGTCCACGTTGCGGAAGCGCGGGATGTAGATGCCGTTGGCGCGGCGGCCGGCATAGTATCGGTCGCCGAAATCCTCGGAGATACCGGAGGCGCCTGCGCGGAAGTGGTGGTCCATGACATTCCGGCCGAGTTGGTCGCTGGCATTGCCCATGCCGTTGGGGAAGCGCTCGTTGGCGGAATTCATGAGAATCCAGGTGGAATTGAAGGCGGAGGCATTGAGGAAGATGATCTTTCCGTAGAATTCGAGTTCCTCGCGGGTTTCGGCATCGAGAATCTTGACGCCGGTGGCCTTGTCGGTCCGGGAGTCATAGATGACGGAGTGGACGATGGAGTTGGGCCGGAGGGTCAGGTTGCCGGTCGCCTCCGCGGCGAGGAGGGTGGCGGCGTTGCTGCTGAAATAAGCGCCGTAAGGGCACCCCCGCATGCAGAGGTTGCGGTATTGGCAGCTGCCGCGCTTCAGCTTCCGCTGAATTTCGTTCGGCTCCGTAATGTGGGCTGTACGGCCCATGGTGACCACGCGGCCCGGGATTTTTTCCGCCACCCTGGCCTTGAAGTCGACCTCCACGCAATTCATTTCCATGGCGGGTTGGAAGACGCCGTCGGGCAATTGGGGCAGACCTTCCTGCTGACCGCTGACGCCGATCCAATTTTCCACATAATCATACCAGGGGGCGATGTCGGCATAGCGGATGGGCCAGTCGACACCGATGCCTTCCTTTGCGTTGGCTTCGAAGTCCAGGTCGCTGAAACGATAGCTTTGCCGGCCCCAGACGATGGAGCGGCCGCCGACATGGTAGCCCCGCATCCAGTCGAAGCGTTTGACCTCCGTGTAGGGGTGTTCGTCGTCCTTGACGAACCAGTGTTTCCAACCCTGGCGGATGGTGTAGCCGGTGCGGCTCTGCTTGGAATAATGCTTGTCGATCTCCGCCTGGGGCACCTGGTCGCCATATTGGAGGTCCCAGGGGTTGTGGTTGACCGTGGGGTAATCCAGCACGTGGCGGACATTGCGGCCGCGTTCCAGGACCAGGGTTTTCAATCCTTTTTCCGTCAGTTCCTTCGCGGCCCAGCCACCGCTGATGCCACTGCCGATGACGATGGCATCGTAGGTGTTCTCCGCTTGGTACTTACCGTTGATATTGCTCATTGCATTGATTTTTTTTCCTTGCGCGCAGCCGAACCTGTCGGGGGAGCGCTGCGGCGGCGTCCGAAATCGAACTTTTTGCAGGCAATATAGGCAGACAGCGGAATTTTGTAAAGGATAAAAAAGGGATATTTGAAAAAATCATCCGTTGCGACGGCCGCAGCCCGTGGTCCGGCGGCGGTCAGCGTGGCGGCGGGGAAGTCGTGCGGCCCTCCCTTGTCATCCCGCGGACACGCCGGGTCGTGCCGATGGCGCGCAGCTGCCCGCGCAGATGCGCCGCGCCGGCCGCCTCATTGGCGGAGCAGTAGAACAGGCCCAGCACCACGGTCCACCAGCCGGCCGCCAACAGGTAGGCCAGCCCGGTGACGAACAGCTTCAACATCCATGAAAGTCGGTGGGCATCCGCATGCGAAAGGTGGAAGTTCGAAAGAACGACCTCCTGGGGGAAGGTGAACAACCCGGTGTCCAGGAGCAGGAACCAACCCAGGCTCAGCAGGGCCAGGATCACCGACAGCGCCAGGAAGCCGGACCCGTCGGTAAGGATCAACCGGGCACCCTGCAAGACCGCTGCGAACGGGCCTGCCCGGCGGTCCGCCATCGACCGGGACCACAGCAACAAGGCGGGGAAAACCAGCCAGGCTGCGAAAGGCAGCAGCAACGGCTTGGCGGCCCCCGCGGCGACGAAAACGGCGGCGGCGAGGGCTGCCCCGACGAACGCATGCCAGGGGACCGGCCTCCCGGCGCGGACTTCCTCCTCCGCCGCCACCCTGGCCGAAGCCTCCCGCAGGACCACGGTCTGTGCCGCCCAGATGACGGCGGCCAGGGCTACGACATGGGCATAGACCAGCGGCTCCAGCCCGGTCCCATGGAACAGCCCGTGCAGCCTGTACAGGGATTCGCCCCAATCCGAGCCGCCGGCCGGCGGCGGATACGTTGCCGAGAGGAAGGCCGCCGACAGCAACAGGACGCTCCCGGCCAAAGCAGCCCGGAACAGGACCCTGCCATGCTGCCGGCCGAGGGTGAAGCCATCCGTAAGCAGCCGCCCGACGGACTTGACAGGCCGGAAATCCACCACCGCCGGTTGGTCCGGCCATGGATTGGCGAAGCGCTCCGGTTCCCGGTCCCCGACCTGACGGGCCACCCACCTCGGATAATACCCGAAGTAGAAGACCACCCAGGCCGTACAAACCAATATGAAGCCGCCCCGGAGCATATCCGGGATATCCGTGTAACGGGTTACAAAACCCTCGATGAATCCGGCTCCGATGAAAAGCGGAACGGTACCCGCCATGATGCCGACGCCCCGGCGGGCGGCCATGCGGAAAGCGCGCCGGCGGGTGTAGGTCCCCGGAAACGCCAGCCCCCGCCCCAAGGTCATTCCGGCGGCACCCGCCAGGATGACCGCGGCGATCTCGAAGGTACCGTGCATCCAGATGGTCAGGAAAGAAGCCAGGAACAACTGTTTCTTGACGAAAAAATACTGGAAAGCCCCCAGCATGATCCCGTTGTGCAGCAGGATTCCGACGGTTCCGATCCCGAAGGATATCCCCATGACGAAGGCCCCCAGCGCTACCGCGAGGTTGTTTAGGGTGATGCCCAGGAAGGAATTGAACGCCCCGCCCGATTTGTACACGGCCATCGGGTCGCCGGCGGCGATGTTCGACTCCGTCATCTCCACATAGGTGTCACCCAGGATGACACGCAGGAATCCGGGATCCTCCCGACCGGAAAATATCCCCACCAGGACACTGATACCGAAGACCGCCAGCGAAAGCCAAAGCTCCCGCCGCGACCGGTACACCAACAAGGGGAGGTCTTCCCGCCAGAACGCCGCGAATTGCTCCCGCCGCGACCGTTCCCGCCGGTACAGCTTTGCGAAGACCCGCTGGGCCAGTCCGTTGAGGTAGACCCGTACGGCGCGGTTGGGATAGAAGGTCCGGGCATAGGACAGGTCGTCCGTGACCTGGACGAACAGGTCCTGCAGCTGTTCCGGATCGGCATGCCGGCCGTCGAGGTGGGCCTCGAAAGCCTGCCACTTGTCCTGGTTCCGACGGATGAAGACGGATTCTTTCATGATGCGGGACGGGTTCGGAATGTCTGAGCCCAACACGCCGCTTCGCGGCGGGAATGCTGGTGGGGCCGACCGGAATTCCCGGTGATAGGGCCTGGGCAGCCGACCTGACCGCCGCACCGGGCCCGGTAAACTCTACGAATGTAAGCGCATTTCAGTGTTGGCAGGTAGCGTGCCCGGGGGTTCGGGTGTCGATTTTTGTTTTTCCACGCAACAAAAACAAAGGGGTCGCATTAAAATAAGCAGACAATGGAACATCAACTCATCAAAATCCATACGATCATGTACAGATTATGCAAACTGTCCATCCTGATGCTCGCAGGCCTTCTCCCGGCATGCCAGCAGACGGGCAAGGAGGGGACGGACACCGATGCGAGCCAGCCAGCGGTGACCAGCGTCGATACGGCGGCCAAGGTGGTCGCCACACCGGCGGATGACAACCCGCAGGCCGCCGCGGACGTGCAGGCACGGATGAAGGTCATCAGCGACTACATCGACATCGCCTTGCAGAACCAGGGGGATGCCTCCCGGTTCAATACCATGCAGTTCCGGCCCAAGCGGTTCGACGAACGGGACTTCATCGGCGTGTTGGAAATGGACGGGGCACCGTTCCGGGTCACCACGACCTTTTACGACGGGCCGAAGGAGACCAAGACCCAGTGGTTCGTCAAGGACGGACAGCTGGTCCTCGTCAAACACCGCGAATGGATCCGGGAAGGAGACCCGCCCTATGCACGGGAACTCTGGTCCTTCCTGGAAAACGAGAAGGTTTTCTTCTCCGTAGACCGGACCGTCGGCCTCGAACAAGGCCAGAAGCCCGCTCCCCTGCTATCCCAACCCATGGCGGAGAGCAAGTTCGACCTGGATTCCCTGGGAAGCGCCCTCCTGGCGGAGTTCTCCGTCATCCAGTCGCTGCAGACCCGGGCGGAGTGAGTCCGGCGCCACCGGCGAGGGTTTGGCGATAGGCATAATCCGTCAAATTTTGTCGGGGAAACGAACGGGAAGCGCTACCTTTGTGTTGATTTCACAAAATGTGGCGGCGACAATGGAAGTACGGCCATGTTACCCTCCACCCACTCAAACAGCAAACATCATTCGCTATGCAAGAACTGAAGAAGCCCAACCTGGTGGCGGCCTTCAACGAGAAAGGGGAACATATCAGCCCCTTGCTCCCCGAAGATGTGAAGAATTTCCTGATTGATATCGACGGAACGGTCTGTGACGATGTTCCCAACGAGGAACCTGAACGGATGGCGACCGTACCGCCCTACCCCGACGCGCTCCGGATCTGCAACAAATGGTTTGAGGAAGGACATATCATCACCTTCTTCACCTCCCGGACGGAAGAGCACCGCAAGATCACCGAGGAATGGCTCGAGAAGCACGGTTTCAAATATCACAGCATCCTGTTCGGAAAACCTCGGGGCGGCAACTACCATTGGATTGACAATCACATCGTCAAGGCGACCCGTTTCAAGGGAAAGTTCACGGACCTGATCATCCGCAACCATGAGATAGAGGTGTTCCATCCCTGACGGAACGTCGGCGAGGATCCGGAAAAGGGAACGGCGCGAAGGTGCCGTTCCCTTTTTTCATACCCGTCGCGAGGTTTGGGCCTCGTCGACGGGCATATGCCGTGCGGACGGGTACGGAGGCGAGGCCGGGGTGTTCCGATCGGTGTTTCCAAGCGGACGGAGGGCGCGAAATCCGATGCCGTCGGACGAGACCATGAATTTGTAAGCAAGCATGCAGCCGGGCGCAAACCAATCCGCCGTATGCGACCCAATGGGACAGGAGACACCGCGCAGAGGCGGTCAACCGAGGGTTTCGCCGCTCCTCGGTGTTGCTGGCTTGCGAATATAGGGAAATATTCGCACGACAGGTATTTATTAAATAATTGATTATCAGCTTACTGTTCTGTTTTTCTTTTTTCACGACGGAAATTTACGCACTGCTTGGCGGCCAGGGACCCGAGGGGACGGGCGACGTCATCGTAAGGGGCCTTCCAAGACTCCTTCCGAGCCGCTGCCGCCGTTTGGGCGAAAGTTCGGTCCGCGCAATCATGCACCCGACCTATTGCGGGAAAGCATAAACAAAATGGCGCAACCAATGTTTGTAGTATCTTTGACGGTGACCTGCCTGGTTAGGCCATCGTAATTTCACAAGAAATTTTCCGAACGACATTGGGACGGACAGCCATCATCATCGGATCAGGATTCTCAGGCCTGGCGGCTGCCAGCGCACTGGCGCAACACGGGTACCAAGTCCGCGTGCTGGAAAAGAACGACGAACCCGGCGGAAGAGCCCGCAAGTTCGAGACGGGCGGATTCACCTTCGACATGGGACCGAGCTGGTACTGGATGCCGGACGTCTTCGAGGCCTTCTTCGCCCGGTTCGGGAAGCAGGTGTCCGACTATTACGAATTGGTGCGACTGGACCCCTCCTACCGGATCGTCTTCGGGGCGGAAGACCACCTGGAGGTGCCGGCGGGAGAAGACGAGCTGTACGCCCTGTTCGAGCGATACGAACCGGGCAGCGGCGACAAACTTCGCCGTTTCCTGTCGGAAGCCAAGTACAAGTACGAAGTCGGCATGCGGGAATTCGTCCAGAAGCCCAGCCTGTCCGTCCTGGAATTCGCGGACCTGCGTATCGTGAAGAGCCTGTTCCGGCTGCAGATGTTCAGCTCCCTGTCGGATCATGTAAAATCCTTGTTTCGTCATCCGCAGTTGGTACAGCTGCTGGAGTTCCCCGTCCTGTTCCTGGGAGCCACCCCGGAACGGACACCGGCCATGTACAGCCTGATGAACTACGCAGACCTGCAGCTGGGCACCTGGTACCCCAAGGGCGGGATGACCCGGATCATCGAGGGCATGGTCGCGCTGGCGAAATCGTTGGGTGTCACGGTGGAAACCGGCCGGGAAGTCCGGGAGATACTGGTGTCCGGCGGCCGGGCGACCGGTGTGCGGACCGATGCGGGCACGTATGCGGCGGACATTGTGGTCGGCAGCGCGGATTACCACCATGTGGAGCAACACCTCCTGCCGGTCGACTACCGGCAATATTCGCCGGGCTATTGGGACAAGCGCACCATGGCGCCTTCCTCCCTGTTGTTCTACCTCGGCGTCAACAAGCGCCTGACCGGCATCCGCCACCACAACCTTTTCTTCGACCGTGATTTCCGGCAGCATGCCGTGGAGATATACGAACGGCCGGCCTGGCCTTCGGACCCGCTCTTCTACGTCTGCGCCCCTTCGGTGACGGACCCCTCCATCGCACCGGAAGGTGCCGAGAACCTCTTCCTCCTGATTCCGCTGGCACCCGACCTGGAGGATACGGAGACCTTGCGCGAACACTACTACCAGGTGGTGATGGACCGCCTGGAGCGGCTCACCCGCCAATCCGTCCGCGAGCATGTGGTTTTCAAGCGCTCCTTCGCACACCGGGATTTCATCAGCGATTACCACGCCTTCAAAGGGAATGCGTACGGCCTGGCCAACACCTTGCTGCAGACCGCCTTCCTCAAGCCGAAGATCAAGAGCCCCAAGGTTGGGAATCTCTACTTCACGGGACAACTGACGGCTCCGGGGCCCGGTGTACCCCCTTCCCTGATCTCCGGCCAGCTGGTGGCGGATTACATCGCCCGGCACCATTGAACCGGCGCCGGCAACCGGATGGTCCGAGGCACCTCCGATGCGCCATTTTATTCCAAGAAGTTGGGGCAAAACAAAAAAACATACTATTTTAGCCAAAATTGACACATTTTATTTCGGACAGGCAGCCCGTTCGGGCGGAAGGTGTCCGGCCAGCGAAATAAAAAGAAACGGTCCATGCTTGAACTGTACAACAACACCTGCCAGGAATGCAGCCGGTTGATCACCCATCGGTACAGCACCTCCTTTTCCCTGGGCATCCGGGTATTCGACCCTCGCTTCCGCACCCCCGTCTACGCCATATACGGCTTCGTCCGGTTCGCCGACGAGATTGTGGACACCTTCCACGGATATCCGAAAGCGGCGCTGCTGCAGCGGTTCCGGCAGGACACTTACGATGCGATCGAGTCGGGCATCAGCTTGAATCCCGTGCTGAACGCCTTCCAGGAGGTCGTCAACCGGTACGGTATCGAAAGGGAGCTGATCGATGCTTTCCTGGACAGCATGGAAATGGACCTGCACCATCACATCTACGGCAAGGGGCTGTACGAACGTTACATCTACGGGTCGGCGGAAGTGGTCGGCCTGATGTGCCTGCGGGTGTTCTGCGAAGGGGACGACGCCATGTTCGAGCGGCTGAAGGCACCGGCCCAAAGCCTGGGGGCGGCCTTCCAGAAGATCAATTTCCTGCGGGACCTGAAAAGCGACTTCGACGAACGGGGCCGCATCTATTTCCCGGATGTGGATTTCGACAATTTCACCCAGGAGGACAAAGTCCGCATCGAGCAGGAAATCAAGCAGGATTTCGACGACGCGCTGGTCGGCATCCTGGCCCTGCCCAGCGGGGCGCGCTTCGGCGTCTACCTGGCCTATGTGTATTACCTGAACCTGTTCAAGAAAATCCGCCGTACGGCCGCCGCGAAAGTCAAGGAACAACGGATCCGGGTACACAACGGTAAGAAAATCTACCTGTTGTTCAGCTCCGCCGTCCGGTTGAGCCTGCATGCCTGAACAAGGCGACCGGCATACCGGAAAAAATGCGAATTTCGGGTCCCCGGCGTTGTTTCCCGGGTGCGGCGGAAACCGACCGGCTGCGGCGGGCAGTGTTTCCACCCGACTAAACATCACATCATGCAAGGCCTCCTTTATTTGGCGATCACCCTGGCGACAGTGGCATTCATGGAATTCGTCGCCTGGTTCGCACACAAGTACGTCATGCACGGTTTCCTGTGGCGCTGGCACGAAGACCATCACAAGCCGCATTTCAAGGAAGGTCGTTTCTTCGAGAAAAACGACCTGTTCTTCCTGATCTTCGCCACCCCTGCCTCCCTCACGATCATCCTGGGCACGGCCACGCCCCATTTCTGGTTGTTTTTCGTCGGACTGGGCATCACGGTCTACGGCCTGATCTACTTTCTGATCCACGACGTGTACATCCACCAGCGATTCTCCTGGTTCCGGCAGCTGGACAGCCGCTATTCCCGCGCCATCCTGCGGGCGCACGGAGCCCATCATGCGAAACAGACCAAGGAGGGATGCGAGTCGTTCGGCCTGCTGGTGGTTTCCCGCAAGTACTTCAAACTGCGCAGCGCGTGGCGGCCATGACGGACCGGAACCCCGTCCTTCCCTGGCACAGCTGGCTCATCGGGCTGTCCGCCTTGCTGACCATTGCGCTGTTGTGGACCGGAACCTCCGTGGTCCCGGACCAGTTCCTGATGGCGGTGCCGGCCCTGCGTCACTGGCCACAGCTGGAGACGCCGTTCCTGTACGCCCTGTTGCTGGGGTTCACCCTGTTCTTTCCGCTGGTCCGCAGTTTCGAGCCGCGCCTGGCTTATTTCCGCAAGTGGCGCTACCTGTGGCCTGGCAACCTGGCCATCGGGCTGGTGTTCATCGCCTGGGACGCCTGGTTCACCCGGGTAGGGGTCTGGGGTTTCAACGACACCTACCTGACGGGAGCCCGCCTGTGGGGCCTGCCCTGGGAGGAGTGGATGTTCTTCGCCATCGTCCCGTTTTCCTGTGTGTTCATCTTCGAGGCACACAACTATTATGTGCGCCGGGAATGGCCCGCCTGGCTGACCCGTGCGCTGACGGCGACACTGGCAATGGTCTTCCTGGTAGTCGGCATCGCCTATTGGCAGCATCTGTATACGGCCACGACCTTCCTGCTCTGCTTCTTTTTCCAGTTGTTCCTGCTGCTGTTCCCCCGAAACCTGCCCATCGGACGCTTCTACGCCGCCTACCTGCTGTCCCTGCTCCCCTTCCTGCTGGTGAACGGCGCCCTGACGGGTGCTTTCACGGAGGAGCCGGTCGTCTTTTACAATCCGGACGAATACCTGGGCATCCGAATTCTCACCATACCCCTGGATGACGCCGTCTACGGCTACCTGCTGCTGATGTCGAATTATTATTGGTATGCATGGCGGAAGACGAACCAGCGGTGAAGGGAACCGACTGAATCATGGGCGCAAAGGGCGCAAATCAAATTGTCGGTTTCGCATGGAGGAAGGGGGTGGCCTGCGATATCGCGGCCGAAGGGATATGATGTCATGGCGGATTGGGTGTGCCAGGGAGGTTCTTGTTCCCCGCTTCGCGGGGATGCTGGTACGCGAATTTTTAGCATTGGGCTAATTAGAGTCTGCTGAAATACTCCAAAACCACCCCTAACCGCGTGTAATACAAATAAATAATTGCAATTTTTTTACTCGATTTCTTCCTCATCTGCAAGGTTTTCACGAACTGTAACGCAAATTCCTTGCAGATGATCAAGTACATATCCGCCAGACAACTGTTCGTTGACGAGTTTGACACCACTTTTGATCAGAAGCTCAACCCGGCTAATAAATGGGCGATCTTGGCGAATGCCATCCCTTGGGATGCCTTCGTCGGCATATATGCCAGGAAGATGTCAAAGCGCATGGGCAGAACATCCATACCACCCAGGCTTGCCGTTGCAGCTATGATTATCAAG
>JBEAQU010000012.1:0-2779 GCA_041163745.1 Bacteroidota bacterium | reverse complement strand
CTCGCCTATACGGGCCATCGCCAAGTGCTGGAAAATTATGTGCCCTCCATGGACAGCTGGCGCATCACATTGACGCCCTCCTGCCTGCGCCGCTGCCGCCACCGATACCTGCTGACCGGTGGCCCGGACAAACTGGCCGTCCTGCAGGCTCCCGAACAGTACCCGGTCGGCCAATTACTGCCCCCAAACTCCAGTGACCATTGGTTCCTGTATCGCGACAGCGGAATAGCATAACCACCCATTCAATACCTACTTACTTGATTAACAACATCTTCTTCGACTTTGACGGCGTACTGGCGGAATCCATGGACGTCAAATCGCAAGCATTCTTCGACCTCTACCGCCCCTTCGGCGAATCCGTCGCCGAGGCCGTCCGGTCGTACCACCTGCAACATGGTGGCGTCTCCCGCTATGAAAAATTCCGCCACTGCCACCGCCACCTGCTCGACATCGAACTCGATGATGCCGGCGTGGCGGAATTGGCGGGCCGGTTCTCCGAACTCGTCACCCAAGCCGTCATCGAATGTCCGGAAGTGCCGGGCACGTCGGCGTTCCTGCAATCCTGGCACCCCACCCTCCGCTTCTGGATCGTTACCGGAACACCCGGCCCTGAAATGGAAATCATCGCAAACGCCCGCGGTATCCGCCCGTATTTCATCGAAATCTGCGGATCCCCGCAGGGAAAGACGGAATGGGTCGCCCAGCTGCTGGAAAAGTACCGGCTTTCGCCGGAGGAAACACTCTTCGTCGGCGACGCCCGCTCCGACCTGGATGCGGCCCACTCCGCCGGACTGCCCTTCGTCCTGCGGGAAACCACCGCCAACAAAGCGCTTTTCCATCATTTCATCGGCCCCCGTATCAAAGACCTCCATGGGCTGCCGGCTTTTCTGAACAGGACGCTCCCCCCAAAAGTGTGAACCCCATGGTCAAAGTATTACTGACGTCCACCTCCTTTCAGGATACCCCCGGCGCACACCAGCGCCTCCTGTACAGCCAAGGGTTCGACATCACCACGATGCGCGGACCCCTCGCAGTAGCGGATCTCCTGCCCGTCATCGACGGATTCGATGCCGTTCTTTGCGGTGATGATTCCTATACGGAACAGGTACTCACCAAAGGGCGCCATGGCCGCCTGCGATACCTCGGCAAATACGGGGTCGGCCTCGACCGCATCGACCTGGCCGCCGCCAAAAGGCTGGGCATCACCGTCACCAACGTTCCCGGCGTCAACCAGCGCGCCGTCGCGGAACATGTCTTCGGTCTGCTGCTCTGCTTCCAGCGGAACATCCATACGGAAAACAAACTGGTCCACGAAGGCCACTGGACACGGTATACCGGTCATGAGATACAGGGCAAAAGAATCGGCGTCTGCGGACTCGGCGCCGTCGGCCGGGAAGTCGCCGGCATGGCGTCTCTGCTCGGTCTGTCCGTCGCCGTTTGCGACCCCACCCTCCATGATGATCCGCTTCCAGCGGACGTACCCTGGACAACCCTGCCCGATATCGACGCCCTGTTGTCCTGGTCCGACTTCGTCAGCCTCCATGTGCCCCATACACCGGATACGCATGAAATCATCCGTCAGGACAGCCTGGACCGCATCCGCGGCAAAGGCCTGGTCCTCATCAATACCGCCCGCGGCAAACTCGTGAACAATGCCGACGTGCTCGCCGCCCTGGACGACGGTACCCTCCAAGGCTATCTTGCCGATGTGGTGGACGAAGAACCCATTACCCCGGGTCATCCTTTTCTCGGTCACGCCCGCATCCTCCTCACGCCCCACATCGGCTCGAGGACCTTCGAAAGCGTGGAGCGCCAAGGCCTTGCCACCGTACGAAATCTGCTGGACTTCCTGGGGCTCAATTGAATCGCATGCTCAACGACATCAGACAAGGTATCACAAACAGCTTTTCCCCAAACGCAGCGGACCGCCTCGATTCCGAGGGTATCTTGTCAGGCTTCTCCGGCAGGAAACTCATCACCCTGCTGCAACAGATGGCCGCCCTGGTCGACCCGCACGAAACCTGCTACCTGGAGGTGGGGGTCTTCCAAGGCCTGACACTGCTCTCGGTGGCGAGCAGCCGGCCGGAACTGCCCTGCTTCGGCATCGACAACTTCGCCTATTTCGACCCGGAAAACAAGAACCGCTCCATCATCCGGGAACGCCAACGAAGACTGGGCGCCAATAACGTGCACCTCATTGACGAAGACTATGAGGACGCCTTCGACCACCTGAACGACCACCTCCAAGGCCGGAAAATCGGCGTTTATTTCATCGACGGACCGCATGACTACCGCAGCCAGCTGATGTGCCTCCAACTGGCCTTGCCGTTCCTCGCCGACCACGCTGTCATCATCGTGGACGACAGCAATTACGAACACGTCCGGATGGCCAACCGCGACTTCATGCGGACTCATCCGACCTTCAAGCTGCTTTTCGAATCTTATACGAAGGCTCACCCCCAAAACCTGCGCGGCCCTGCTCATTCCGCCGCCCGGGCGGGCTGGTGGAACGGCGTCAACCTGCTGGTCCGTGATCCGGACAACCGGTTGTCGACCCACTACCCCCCCACCCTGCGGAACCGCACACTGTATGAAAACGACAGCTACGTCCACAGCAGCCGCTATGCCGCCTTGCTGCCGGAATATTTGAAAGTGCTGCGCTACGTCGCTCCTGTCTGGAATGCGTTGCTCGGACTGAAAGTGCCGCTCCCGTTCCGTACCCGCTACAAATCCCTCAACACGTTCAGCGAAGACCTACCCCAGGAAAAGCTGTATTGAC
>JBEAQU010000011.1:0-10904 GCA_041163745.1 Bacteroidota bacterium | reverse complement strand
ACCCCGTCTCCTCCCTTCAGCTGTTGCGGTAGTGCGGAAACCGGTTCCACGCTACGCAACAGCTTCCAGGCGGAAGGATGTGCATTGGGGCCAAGGTTATTTGGTAAACAGGGGGTGGCATCCAGCCGGCAGGGTTGGTTTTCCGACTGTTCAACTGTAAGATCCTATCCGCAACATTACCTCATTAAATACTGACAAACAAGTCATTACAGGCTACAAATCGGTTTAAACCGATTTAAACCGAATTGTTGGAAAAGAAATGGGCCGGGTGATTATATTTGAAGTTTGTCCATTGCTTAGCTTGGCTTTTCCGGCCGTGTCCGATGGGGTTTCGCACCAGCAGCGGCCCCTCGGCACAGCACCGGCGGGCAGAGACCCCGCTTGCCGCCGGACCGCCGCCAGACATCATACTGACCGCTCCCGATTGTCCGCTCCCGTTGAACCAATCCCCCGCGAACGCATTATTAAAGGGTACAAATTCCTGAACACCTTCATCCGCACATACCATGCTGGACCTCTCACATTGGGAAGATTGGGTTGAACGCCTGTTACATGGTGCCGGGGTGATGGAAGCCTGGCTCCCGTACCTGCGCCTGTTGATCTTCGTGGTCACACTGACCATCCTGGCCGTAGCCGGCTACTTCCTGACGAAAAGGATTCTCCTCCATTACCTCTACAAGGTCTTCCAAAAGTCACCGATCCGTTGGGACGACCTGCTGGCCGAACACCGCACCTTCGACAACCTGGCCCACATCGTTCCAGCCCTCCTGATCCGGACACTGGCACCGGTGCTCTTCGACGATTTCACCGACGCCGTACCCCTAGTCGTCAAGCTCACGGACAGTTACCTGGCCATCGTCGGAATGACCGTCGTGCTCGCGCTGCTCAAGGTGGGCGAGCTCTCCCTTTCCAGCATCGACAGCTTCCGCGACAAACCTCTCAGCAGCTATTTCCAACTGGTGCGCATCATCCTGTACATCGTCACCCTGGTGTTCGTCCTGTCCATACTCCTGGAAAAATCACCCCTGTATTTCCTCAGCGCCTTCGGGGCCATGACCGCCATCCTGCTGCTCATCTTCAAGGATACCATCCTGGGGCTGGTGGCCAGCGTCCAGATATCCGCCAATGACATGGTCCGCGTCGGCGATTGGGTCGAAATGCCGAAATTCCATGCCGACGGAGACGTCGTCGCCATCAACCTGCATACCGTCAAGGTCCGGAACTGGGACAAGACCATCACCTCCATCCCTACCTACCATTTCATCACGGACAGCTTCAAAAACTGGCGCGGCATGGTCCAAAGCGGCGGCCGGAGAATCAAACGGTCCTTCTACATCCATGCCCACTCCGTCCGTTTCCTGTCGCCCGAACGACGCCATGACTTCAAATCCTATCAGCTGGTCCGGGAATTCCTCGAACAACGCCAACAGGAGATCAATGCCTACAACCAATCGCACAACATCGACACCTCCGTTCTCATAAACGGCCGCCGTATGACCAACATCGGTGTCTTCCGGAAATATTTGGAAACCTATCTGCGCCAACATCCCGCCATCCGCCAGGACATGACCGTCATGGTACGGCAACTGGCACCGGAGAGCCGTGGCATCCCCATGGAAATATATTGTTTCACCAATACCACCGCCTGGCTGGAATACGAATCCATCCAGGCCGATGTCTTCGACCACGTCTTCGCCGCCATCCCCTTTTTCGATCTGGATCTTTTTCAGGAAACCGGTAGCCGGGACATCACCGAAGCGGTCCGGGCCTTGAACCCGACAACAGGAGGGACAGGATGAATCCTGCGGGCAAGGCGCGCGCCCCTCGCTCCTGCGCGCACCCGATGAACCACCCCCAGCTCCATGGACCCGGCCGAGATGCCATGCATACCCCCAATGCACTTGTCCCCCAACCCAAACGTGCATTGGCCGCAGACACGCCGGCGAGGTCCGAACCTGCCCTCAGAACAAGCCGCCCTGCTGGGCGTAGGCAGCCGGATTCTCCCAGGCAAGCAACGCCCTTTTCATGTCCAATCCGTAGAAATAACCTCGCAAGTCACCGGATTTGGCAAGACAACGATGACAAGGAATGACAATGGCCAGCGGATTGCCGGCATTGGCCTGACCCACCGCCCGGACAGCCCCTGGCTTGCCCAGTCGGTGGGCAATCGACGAATAACTCGTGGTGCGCCCGTACGGCACTTCCCGAAGCAAGTCCCAAACGGAGCGGTAGAACGCCGGAGCATCCCATAGGTCCAATGGCAGGTCGAAAACCTGCCGCTCCCGTCTGAAATATTCCTCCAGCTGGCGGACAGCTTCCCGAAGCGGCTCCGGAACCGGGGCTTCGGGCAGCTCCGAAAACGACGGCACCAGGCGGACCGTACGGAGGCCCCGCTCGCTACCCTCCAACGCCCAAAGGCCGAAGGGTGTGTCAAGATAGGTTCTGCAAAACATAAGCCTATGGTTGCCCCCGCCCACTCCGGTCGGTGACCATGCCGACAGCGGCACGAACAATCAGGTACTGTGCACCCATGTAGGTCAGCATGATCCATATCCGGGCGACAGGTATCGGCTGCCGGAACTTGTCAACCGCGATCAGGCTGTCGGACAAAATGAACAATACCGCTCCCGCCGACAACAACCGGAACACACCCGCCGGCAGCACGTCCCGCAGGTTCCAGGCGCTGAGTCCCATGACCGTGATGACCATGCTGTAGGCCACCACCGGCCACCGAAGCCCGCCAAGGGAAGACCACCACCAAACCGTCAGTGCCACCAGGTACAGGACGAACGGTATCGCCGACCAAGGATGCCGACGCAACCAGGAACCGCCCGGCGACCATCCGGCAAATGCCCCTATGTACCAGAGATGCGCCGTCAGGAACGCCGCCAAACCGTAGACAAACCATGCCGGACCCAGCAGGGGTACCAACAACAACAACATATCTCCCAACCAGGAAAATAACAAGGCCCACAGGATCCGACGTTCGAACGACCCCGCCGCGGAACCAACCGACAGCCGGAACGCCCACGCCAACGCCGGCATCAACATCGGCTTGAACAGGAATGTCCCCAGCCGCCATTCCGCAGCCTCCGCCAACATCTCCGATCCCGCCAACACCATGTATATCCGGAATGCCATCACGCCGCTCATTACATCCGATTTTTTCTACTTCCCTTTCCTATCCTTCTCCCACCAATGCTTCGTTTCCCCCAGACACCGACCAACTCCAAACCGAAACGCCTATCCACGGGCCTTTTCCCAGGCACGGCGGACTTCCTGGTACACTTCCTCCATGGACTTTTCTCCGGTGTTGTAGTACATCTGCCGGCCATCCTCCCATGTCAGCTCCAAGTACCCCCCCGACGACCTGCCCACCACCAGCTTGACCGTCTGCCCCTGCTTCGTCCGGAAATAGCCCTTCCGCACCGATCCCAGGGAGAAACCGTTCGAACGGTACGAAATGTCCGGCAACCGATCCACCAAGCGGACATCCCGAAGGTCTTTCCAAAGGACGGACTCCCCATACAAGCCCTCCACCTGCAACGAATCCGGAAGACATCGGATCCCATCCTCCTTCATCCCCGTCACCAATACCGCCCCGATGAACACCAATACCATAACCAGGAACATCTTTGTTACCGAGGCATATTTCGCAGGTATCCCCGGTACGCACTTGTTGGATTTCCATACGAACACCATATATGCCATCACCGGATAAACCCCCAGGAACAAACCACCGGCGTTCTCCCCTACCAGCCAGGTCAACAAGGCCCCGAACAAAAAGGTGGACGCTCCCAGAAAGAGGTGGAACTTACGGAATATCGACAGGTAGGAACGCAAGTCGAACGCTTCCCGTTCCGCCGGCCCCATGGTGTTGTAACCGGCCAGCAGGTACTTGGCATTTCGTTCCGTAACGATGAAACCGACCGATGCGAACAATATGGCCGTCATTGAAAGAACCCACAGCATTTTCCGTTTATTTGTTGTTCAATGAATAGTTTCCAGGATTTCCACACCCGCCGGCCGGTCTGCACAGCCACACCCTGAGGGGCAACATCAGGGGGCCCGACAACCATCCCGGCGGAAAGTTGTTCCTTTAAGGTAATCCGGGCGGTCCGGCCAAAGGTGTAATACCAACCGGGAAAGGCCGTGACCGCGTCAATCCCCCCCCTTTCATGCAAGAACAGATCATCCGGCGGATACTCCTGCACCTTCGGTTCCCCTTCAGTTTCTTCCTGTTGCCGGTCTTTCTCTTCGCCCTGTCCACCCTGCCGGACATCCGTCCGGAACAGACCCTGCTGCTGGCCGTATTGCTGCATCTGCTGGTCTACCCTTCCAGCAACGGGTTCAACAGCCTGATGGACAGAGACGAGGGTAGCATCGGTGGAATCGAACGACCGCCTCCGGTCCCAATACAAATGTATAAAGTATCCTTGTACATGGATATCGCTGCTTTGTCATTGGCTCTCCTTTATCTGGAAAAAACCGTCGTATTTCTCCTGTCGGGCTACATCCTGGCTTCCCGGGCATACTCCCACCGACGTATCCGGCTGAAACGTCGGCCCGTCATCGGTTTCCTGACGGTATCCTTGTTCCAGGGACCGGCGGTCTATGCCATGGTGGTCTGTACCAATACGATATGCATAGGATCGGCCGCCTGGTGGCCCGGATTGGCGACCAGCTTCCTCCTGGTCGGCGCGGGGTACCCCCTGACGCAGGTGTACCAGCATGCGCAGGACGCCCGCGACGGGGTCATGACCCTCAGCCGTTTGTTGGGCATCCCGGGAACCTTTCTGTTTTCGGGCCTGCTTTTCGCCGCGCTCGGCCTGGCCTTGGGGTGGTACGCCTGGCAGCTGTCGGCCCGGCCGACAGCGGCGGTGACAGCACTCCTCCTCCTCTTGTCCCCGGTCCTGCTGTATTTCCTGCGTTGGGCGGCAGCCACCCGGCAACATCCGGACAACGCCGACTTCCGACACACCATGCGGATGAACCTGCTGGGCAGCACCGCCCTGAACGCCCTGTTCCTCACCTGGTCCGTCCTCAACCACCTGCCGAGCCATGTCCGTTAAGTTGAGTGCCATCGCAACCCGTCCCGGTACCTACCGGCATTCCCATGCCGCAGTGGCCGGCTTTCTCCGGCAGCAACAGGGCGATGTGGCCGCCCGGAAATACGCCATGCTGTCCCGCTCGGGAAGCGTGTCCGAAAAACGATCCGTACTGCCCGATTTCGGGATGCCGGAAAGTCGGAAGGCCCGGCTGTATACACCGGAAGACCCTTTTCCGGATACCGCCCGCCGCATGGAGATATACCGCAGCGAGGCAGTCCCCCTGGCCACGGACGTGGCACAGGACAGCCTGCGGCTGGCCGGCTGGCATCCGGAAATGGTCACTCATCTCATCACCGTCAGCTGTACCGGACTCACGGCCCCGGGCCTGGAGTGTCTGTTGTCGGAATCCCTCGGCCTGCCCAGGGATATCGACCGCCATACGGTCAACTTCATGGGATGTTATGCCGCCTTCCACGGGCTCCGGCTCGCCCATCTCATCTGCAGCCGAGCGCCGGAGGCCCGCGTACTGATGGTCTGCGTGGAGCTGTGCTCCCTCCATTTCCAGCGCAAGCAAGACCATGACAACCTCCGCAGCATGTACCTCTTCAACGACGGCGCAGCCGCCTGTGTCGTCTCCCGGACGCCCCTGCCGGGACCATCGGTGCTATCCCTGCATGCCTTCGCTTCCGCCCTGCTGCCCGCTGGAAGCGGGGATATGTCCTGGAACGTCGCCGCCCACGGATTCGAGATGGTGCTCAGCAAACGGGTTCCGTCCCTCCTGGGGGCGAATATCGCCGAGACCCTGGACCGCCAACTCTCCGACCATTTCCTGAAAAGGGACGATATCCGGCATTTCGCCATCCATCCCGGCGGCCGCGACATCCTGCACAGCTTCCTTGGCGCCGTCGGACTGCCCGCCGACCAACTCTCCATCCCGTTCCGGATCCTGCACGACTTCGGCAACATGAGCTCCGCAACCATCCTGTTCGTACTGGCCGGCCTGCTGGAACGGCAGCCGCCGCCACCCGGCCCCGAACTGGTCTATGCCGCCGCCTTCGGCCCCGGCCTGACCATCGAAAGCGCCCTGCTTTGGCTGGAACCAAACCGACCGCCGAGGAACGGCCCGCCCATCCTGCCGACAACCACCCGCTAACAACCGCCCACCATGTTATTCCAGGACTTCTCCCGCCGCAGCACCTTGCCCGAAATGATGGACCAACCCATTACCGACCGGCAGGTCTTCTTTCGGAACCTCCGCGAACTGGAAACCATCAACCGGCTGACCGGCGGTCCCCGCCTCGGCTTCCGGGCCATCCACCGCCTGCTCCGGCCAATCCGCCGCGAAGTCCATATCGTCGACATCGGATTCGGCGCCGGGGATATGCTGGCCTTCCTCCTCGAACATGCCCATGAACTCCCCTGCCCCATCCGGCTCACAGGCATCGACATCCTGCCGGAAACACTCGACTACATCCGGACCTTCCATCCCTCCTTGCCCGGACAGGTCTCCCTCGACGTCTGCGACTACCGCGACTGGTTCGCTTCCGGCCGCTCCGCAGATATCATCCATGCAGGTCTTTTCTGCCATCACCTCGACGACGAATCGTTGGTCTCCTTCTTCCGCCTTTGCCGGCAGGCCCGTATCGGAACCGTCGTCAACGACCTGGTCCGGGCACCCCTGCCCTATTACTTCATCCGGGCCGCCACCGCCTGCCTCGCCGGTTCCGCCTTCACCCGACACGACGCCCCCCTGTCCGTCCTCCGTGCCTTCCGCCGGCACGAACTGGTGTCGCTCCTCCATGCCGCCGGAATCCGCCAGTATTCCCTGCAATGGAAATGGGCCTACCGCTATTTGCTCACCTTCCCCTCCGACCTATGACCCTCCCGACACCCGACCATTGCCCTCAGACCACCGTCGCCATCGTCGGCGGCGGCCTCGCCGGCCTCGCCCTCGCCATACTGCTCGGCCGCGAAGGCGTCCCCACCACCGTATTGGAACAGGCGGATTATCCCCGCCACAAGGTATGCGGCGAATATGTCAGCCGCGAAAGCCTGCCCTTCCTCGAACGACTCGGCATCCCGCTCAACGAATATGCCCTCCCGTTCATCGACCGCTTCACCCTCACCACTACCTACGGCTGGCAGGCCTCCTGCCGACTCCGCCCCGGCGGCCTCGGTATCAGCCGCTTCCTCCTGGATGACCTGCTCGCCCGACAAGCCCGCTCCTGCGGCGTCCTCATCCGCACGAACACCCGCGTCCAACAGATCCGACGAAACCCCGAATCCGGTTCGTTCCTCCTCCAAACCGCCCAGGGCGAAGACCTGGCCAGCCGCTTCGTCGTCGGCGCCTACGGTCGCGTCTCCGGCCTGTCTTCCGCCGGCAGGTCCCCGGCACCCAAGTTCTTCGGCGTGAAATACCATGTCTGCGACGGCCCCCCGGACAATCATATCGAAATACACCACTTCCCGGGCGGATACTGCGGTATCTCCCGTATCGAAGCGGACAGGTTCTGCCTTTGTTATCTCGCCACCGCCGACCGACTCCGCCCGTTCCGGGGCGATATTCCCGCCTTCGAGGCGAATGTGCTCGCCACCAACCCCTTCCTCCGCCGACGCCTCGCCGCACCTCGCGTCATGGACGGCGTACGGACGGCACATCTCCGCTTCGGCATCCCCGACCCGACCCAAACCCCCTATCCCGTTCTAGGCGATGCCGCCGGCTTCATACCCCCGATCACCGGCAACGGCATGAGCCTCGCCTTCCGCTCCGCTCATGCCTTGTTCCCCGCCCTCATGCAATCGCTCGAACAACCCTCGGGCGCCGACTTGGCCCTGTCGGCAAACCACACCTACATCCACCGTTACCTGGACCACCGAATCCGGCGCGGTGTCTTCCTTCAACAACTCCTGCTCCACCCGAACCGCCCGCTGAACCGGCTGATCTCCTATGGCCTGACTCACCTCCCCGTCCTGTCTTTCATGACCAGACAAGCCACCGGTGACACTTTCCGCTGAGCATTCTTCCGAATACAAACCCCGCAACCGTCCTTTCTCCTTACCTTTGATACCGATTCGCCCCGCCCATCGGCTCCGCCGGCCAACGGGCCACGGCACAGACCGGCGGATTCACTCCGGTCTTCCAATCGGTAACCATGCATCGCAGGTCCTTCCTACCATCCCTGGCTTTGCTCCCTTTCTCCGGTTTCCCTATGCACTGGAACACCTTCCGCCATTGGGCGGACAAGCTTCGCCCCTCCCCCCGCATGCCTGTCCTCTTCCTCGGACACGGCAGCCCCATGAACGCCATCGAGGAGAATACCTTCGTCGCCGGCTTCCGAACGGTCGCCGCCTCGCTACCCCGCCCACAGGCCATCCTCTGTATTTCCGCCCACTGGGAAACCGACGGCACTTTCCTGACCGCCATGGAGCAGCCCCGGACCATTCACGACTTCCACGGCTTCCCGCCCGCCCTCCATGCCGTCCGGTATCCCGCCCCCGGCAGCCCCGCCCTGGCCCTCGAAACCTGCTCCCTGCTGCAAGCGGAACAGGCTTCCCCCGACGCTTCCCTGTGGGGACTGGACCACGGCGCCTGGAGCGTGCTGGTGCACCTGTTCCCGGATGCGGACATTCCCGTCGTCCAGATGAGCCTCGACCGCCGGAAAAGTCCTGGCGCCCACTATGCCATGGCCCGGAACCTGGCTCCCTTGCGACGGAAGGGCATTCTTATCATCGGCAGCGGCAATATGGTCCACAACCTCGGCCGCGTCGACTGGAATCAACTCGACACCCCCGGGTATGCCTATGACTGGGCCGCGGAGGCCCACCAGCGGATGTGCCGCTTCGTGCTGGACCGCCAACACCAAGCCCTGGTCGATTACACCGACCAAGGCCCGGCTTTCCGACTGGCCGTCCCAACCCCGGAACATTACCTGCCGCTCCTCTACACCCTGGGACTGCAGGAAGAACATGACCGCACCGAACTGTTCAACGACCTCGCCATCGGCGGCTCGCTGACCATGACCTCCGTCAAGCTCGAACCCGCCTGACCAATCCATACCTTCGCCATGCATCCATCCTGCTTCCTACTGTCTTCCGTCCTCGCCCTGGCCTTGGCTTCCGCCTGCGAACAAACACCCCTCCCGGATACCGGAGGCCCCGAGGAACCGTCCCCGCCGACCACCCGGATCGTAAAGGCGCTGGACCTCTCCGGATACCCGGAAATCGCAGACGCCGCCGCCTGGTCCTTTCGTGATGCCGACGGCCGGCCCGCCGACCTCCCTACCCTCGTACGGGACAGCGGCGTCAATACCATCCGCCTCAAACTGTGGGTCGCTCCCGACGACCCGTACGCCGGCCTCCCGGCCGTCACGGCGTTCAGCCAATCCCTTCGCCTCCTTGGCTTCGATATCTGGCTCACCCTCCACTATTCCGACACCTGGGCCGATCCCGGCCAACAGACCACCCCCGTCGCCTGGCAGGGAATAGGATTCTCCGCCCTGCAGGATAGCGTCCGACATCACACCCGGCAGGTGATGAAGGCCATTCAACCCGATATCATCCAGGTCGGCAATGAAATCAACAACGGGTTCCTCCATCCCGCCGGCCAGCTGTCCGACCACCCCGCCCAGTTCCGATCCCTCCTCGAAAGCGCGGTCCAAACCGTCCGCCAGGAAAACGACAGCACCCGCATCCTGCTCCATTTCGCCGGTATCCAGGGCGCCGACTGGTTCTTCCAACAGGTGGCCTCCATCGACTACGACCTCATCGGCCTATCCTATTACCCCCGCTGGCACGGAAAGGATACCGATGCCTTGGCCCACGCCATCCGGCTATTGGGCGAAACCCACCAACGGCCGGTCCTCATCGCCGAAACCGCCTACCCCTTCACCCTGCAATGGAACGACTGGACCCATAATGTGGTCGGACTAGAGGACCAACTCATCCTTCCCGGATTTCCGGCCACCCCCGCCGGACAAAAGGCCTTCCTGCAACATGTCCGGGATATCGTCGAAACAACACCCGCCGCCGGTTGGTGCTATTGGGGCGCCGCCCTCGTCGCCTGGAAAGGATCCCAGGCCACCGACGGCTCCCCTTGGGAAAACCAAGCCCTTTTCGATTTCGACGGAAAAGCCCTCCCCGCCCTCGGTGTCTTCCGCTGAGGATCCGGCCGCACCCTGCGGGGAAAGCCGCCTCCCTTTCGGAAGACGATGGCCTGCGGAGACCGGTCCTCCTTTCCTGAAAATGAAATACACGGCCAATACCAAGCATGTCATGCCCCACAAATGGCTGAGCCGAAAGGTCTCGGATTTGAAGACCACCCACGAGAACGGGACGAAAACGACCAAGGTCACCGCCTCCTGGATCACTTTCAGCTCCATCAGCGGGAACGGCCCGCCATCCCCCTCGTAACCCTTCCTGTTGGCCGGAACCTTCGGACAGTACTCGAAAAAGGCAATCCCCCAACTGAGGAGAATACCCCCCAACAGGCCAATATGCTCGGTTGACCGCATCTTCCGGAACTGAGGATGCCTGTACCAGGCGAACATCATGAAGGTGTTGGACGGGTACAATTCAACATGTCGCTTAGGCAGCCTCTTTGCATCCCAATTGCTGAACCATACGGTCAGATCACCCATCCGTAGCAAACCAGCCGTGAAGCGGGAGGCCTGGCCATAAGAATCTACCCAGCGCCGCAATCCCTCCCCGCGAAGCGGGGCGTAAAATTCTGGTATTAAAAAAGGTAAAAAATTTACAAAGCACGTCCAATCAAAAAATTACAAAATAAAAATCCCCGTAATCAGCCAAATTCTCTAAAATTCGTAGTCCGGCGCTTTCCGCGAAGCGGGGAACAAG
>JBEAQU010000010.1:0-18621 GCA_041163745.1 Bacteroidota bacterium | reverse complement strand
AGCTTGTTCCCCGCTTAGCGGGGAGCAAAAAATCCGCTTCCAACGAAGCCGTCATTCCGTCATCCCTTCGGACGCGACATCGCACACCCCTCCTCCATGCGGAACCGACAATTTGATTTGCACCCAGGATCTCCCAAGAACGAAGAATCCGCAGCAGACCAGTCCGCTCCATGGAACTAAGAATTCCCATCCCCAAATCATTCAGAACCGCGCCTCCACCGCCATGACCAGCTGCCGGCCGGCAGCGGCGATGCCGGAGCTGTACGGACGGTACCGTCGGTCCGTCAGATTTTCCATACCGGCCGTCAGTGTCCAGGTATCCGCCAGTCGGATACCGGCCTTGACATGAAGGGAATACCAAGCCGGCGACCAGGGGCGTCCCTGCGCATCCACGGCATAGATTTCCGGTTTGCCCCGTTCCTCCGCCGCCAGGCGGTCATAGGGTCGGGCGGCGCTGTACACGACGTACCACTGCAAGCGCAGCGGCCCCTTCGCATACCCCAGCCGGGTCGTGCCGAAAACCGGCGCGGCATGTCGGGCGGGGCTGCGGGAACCATCGTCGAGTTCCTCCTCCCCCTGTTGGACATTCAGGTCGGAAGCAAAGGAGAGGCCGTTGTCCCAGTTGCCATGGATACCGAACTGGATGCCGTAGACATCCGCGAAGGCGGCGTTCTGAACGGCCTGCACCCGGCTTATGACCCCATCGTACTGCAGGCTGTCGCGACCATCGAGCGTATAGTCGCGCCGGACCATGGCATTACGTAGCCGGGTGTAGTAGGCGGTCAGGTCCATCTGGAGCCGCCGGGTCGGCCGCCAGGCCATGCCGACCTCCGCCTGCCAGGCATATTCCGCCTGCAGGGACGGATTCGGTACGGTGACCGCCCCGGGTTCTGCATCGAAGACCTTGCCCATATCATCCACATTCGGTGCCCGAAAGGCCGTGGCGACCTGGGAACGGAAAACCCAGGCCTCGGCGGGGCGGTACGAGAAACCCGCACTTCCTGTCAAGGAACCCTTGTCCAGCCGGGCCGTCGTGAACGGAAAAGGATAGAACCGCGTATCGAACCGGGCGTCGAGAAGGTATCGGCTGTATCGGAGCCCCCATTGCCAATGCCAGGGACCGGTCGGAGCGAAATGATGCGACAGGTAAGCCCCCAGGGTGGACCAATCCGCCTGTGGGTAGCGGGCAGGGCCGGGCTCGGTCGCACCGGAGAGGATGTCTTCGTCCGTCCCGGTGGAAGCCACCTCGTTGCGAACCCATTCGAAGCCGTAGAAGACCTGGTGCCGGGCACCCCACTCCTTGCGGAAGTCCGCATTGGCGGACCAGGCCGCTACAGCCTCCTCCCGGATCTCCCGGGTTACGGCGCCGAAGTTGCGGCTGATCCTGCTCTCCCCGAAGGATTGGCGGGCCAGGCGGACGGTCATGGCATCGTACAAGATGCCGGGATGGTCGTGGCGGACGGACAGATTGGCCATGCCCCATATCTGCGGGCCATAGCGCCACTCGCCGTATCGGGCTTGCCCGTTGCGATATCGGATATGGCGGTCGTAGCGGTCGTAGTCCGAGGTTTCGGAATAATGGAGCCCCAGCTGCACGTCCCAGTCCCGATGCGGTTGAAAACGCACCTTCTGCAGGAAGTTGAGCTGGCTGTAACCGGAAGGACGTTGAACGAGCGGATCCGGGTTGGTGACGGTCCGATCCTGGCCGTCGATGCGGGACACATAGAACGGTCGCAGGTATTCGGCCGGTCCGTGGCGCCCCATGCGGAGGTCGCCGAAGTCGGAAGCCGTCAGGCTGGTCAACAGGGCCCATTTCCGCCAGCCCGTCTGCACGTCGAAATGGGCGGTCTGTTCCTGGTTGGCGGTGGCGGTCCGCCAGGCGGCATGCCCCCGGACCCGGAACGGCTCCTCCTGGCCGGACAGCCGGGGTTCCAGGGTACGGAAGCTCATCACGCCGCCGATGGCATCAGAGCCGTACATGACGGAACCGGCGCCGAAGAGCACTTCGGTACTTTCCAGGGAGAAGGGATCCAGGGAGATGACCTGTTGCAGGTTGCCGCCGCGGAAGATGGCGGTGTTCATGCGGACGCCGTCCACGGCGTACAGCAGCCGGTTGGTGGCGAACCCGCGGATCATGGGGCTTCCGCCGCCCTGCTGGCTTTTCTGGATGAACACCTTGCCGGAAATCCCCAGCAGGTCGGCCGCCGTCTGCGGCTGCAGCAGTTGCACCTCCGCCGGGCGGATCCGGATGACGGCGACGGGAAGGTCCGCACCCCTTTGTTCCCACCGCGAAGCGGATACCACGACCTGTTCCAGCGGGAGGACGGCGGCCTGCAGCGACCAGGTGAAACCACCCGCCAGCAGCCACCCGTACGGCACCGTATCGGTCCGGTATCCCAACATGCGGACAAAGAGGGTATCGGCCGGTGTCAGGGAGGCGCCGTCGGCCGTCCCGCCGGCATCCGTCACCAGCGGCGGGCTGCCCGAAGACGGCTCCAGCGTCACCCCCGGCAGGGGGCTGCCTGTCTCCTGATCCAATATGGTGATGGTCTGTGCCGCCGGCCGGCCCCGACACAGTAGCAGGAAGGCAAGCCATAGGAATATTCGCTTGTTCATGTTTCGATTCGATGGTGGGTACACCCGTCGGGCGGCAGGGACCTGCCGGACACCCGGCCGCCCCGCCGGCGGGCAGGCGGTCGGTCCCTGGCTGACGGAAGAGGCCGGTCATGAGGCTGTCCCGGAAGCCCTTCGACGGCTCTGATGCCACCCAGGCTTCCGCCGCCTGCAACCCGAAACGCAGGCAGGTGCCGCTTCCTTCCCCTGCCGAAGGCGGGAAAGTGCGATGGAGACGGCCGTACAAGCCGATCGGCACCGCTGCGCACCAAGCGGGGCACCATACCGAAACCGGCGGATACCCGCCCGGGGCTGCGATGCCCGTCGAGGGACCAGTTGTTGATTACAGGTTGGAAATCATCGGAAAAAGCGGGCGGACCCTGTACGGGGAGGCGGAACCGAAGGCGTTCGGAAGGAGTTCCCGGCCAGGGCCCGGTAAGAAAAGCGGGCGTTGACAAGGAGGAAGATAAGATCTGCCGGATCGGGAAGCGAACGACAGAACAGGGACCACCGGAAATCCAGCCAGCGCTGCTGGTGTGCCCGCTGTTGGGGATCCTTGCCCATGGCGTGGGAGAGCAGGGCGGACAACTGCCGGTTCAAGGCGGTCTCCGCATGGTCCCACCAGCACCAATACGTCATCGAATCCGCCGACTCCGCACGGAAGACCACATCGTAGAACTGGCCCCGGTAGGAAAATTCACGCGGATGTTCCCATTCCAGCAAGGTGGCTACCTGGTCTTTCCGGAAAGAGAGCCGGACCAGGTCTTCCCGGTCCAGCAAGCCGACCATCTGCCGCTTGATGGACCGTCGGACCTGCACCCGCTGGTTGTGAAAGGACAGCCAGGCGACGGCCGGCGGCAGGGCGACCAAAACGACCAACAGCAGAACGGAAACCTGGACTTTCACGGAAGCGGCGCGGATTTGTCGCGTAAAGATAACTTTTTATGCTCGGAATCGCATGACCTGGTCGTTAACCGCCGCCGATTTCATAGACGAACTGCCGGCCGTCCTTTTGGTCGCGCAGCCGCCGGATCAGCTCCCGGCCGAAGGAAACCTTGCATTGCAGGTTGATATCCTTGATCAAGGTGGAACGCCGGTAGCGCTTGTTTTCAGCAGATCCGATGGTGGTGATGCCGAGCACCATATCCAGCTCCTCCTGGGACAGGGTTTGCCCCACCTTCCCCAGCAATGTGTTGATGATCTCGTTGTCTTCGTATTGCGTCGGCCAATCGGATGCCGGTACCGGCGGTTTACGACGGCGAATCCACACCATAGCCGCGGCCCCTGCCAGGATGACACCCGCCGACAGGCCGGCGAACCAAATCCGGCGGTACGGCGACGGCAGGTCGATCCGGGTGAAGAACGGCAGCTCCGCCTCTATGGAGGTCGAAAAAATCAGGGAATCTTCTTCATGATACACGAAGACAAAGTCACCGACGATGTGTTGCAGTAAAATATCGGTATCTATATCATACTTTCCGAAATAAATGAGCCGTTGTTGGTCGGATTGGTAAAGCGCTCCCGTGCGGTTGTCGACCAACAACCGGGGATGACCTACCGGCAAATAGGTGTAATTTTCGAACGGTAGGTTGTGAAAGTTCAAATATCTCTCAGTGGACAGAAAACGGTCGCCGAGCTCCCGCACCACGCCTTTCCGGATGTCAATCTCGAAGTTGGGGGAGCGGCCAATGACACGGATGCCAAAGTCGGTGAGGTAAGCGATGCCGCAGGGAAGATCTTTGGAAAAGGGAAGCAACTCCCATTCCTTCGAATCGGGCATGAATTCGATCAGGTCCCCATGCATACGCCAGAAACCATAGCCACCGTAGGAGAATATGCGGTTGTCGAAGACGAATTTCGTCGAACCGTAATTGTATCCGTGGCTGTGACCGGTGTACTGGTTGACCCATTTACCGCCCTCCCACCGGAATACGTCCAACATGCCGTTCGGCAACAGGTATTTGTCCGTCCCGACTTCCAGGATGTCATATCGTAATATATTCTTGCCCTCCGCCTGGTAGGCTTTCCGTATGTCGAGGGCCTGGCGGTACATCGACATCAGGGTATCCGGCGACGACAGCTGCCCTGTATCCTTGTAAACGATGTGGCCGGTCGCCGGAAGGGACGGCATGATAAACAGGAGCGCCAGGGCTAATTGGTTTATTGTACAGGTCATGTGCATGGTTGTTTGTGGCATACCGGCAACCAGGCCGGCATGATAGCAGGACGCCGGTCCGAAAGGCACAGGGCGCCGACCGGAACGATTCCCGTCGGCATCAATTCAACTGTAAGGGTGATAACGCCCGAATCGGAAAGGTACCGGGCGTTGGGACGGGCGTTGCAACCATCGCTTCTCGGCCACCGCTTCCTCCCGACGATTTCTATCGTTAAATTTACGGAAAATATGTTTGCAACCGGTTTAATTTCGGTAAAAATCGGTTGTAAATTGGTTAGAAGCCGAAAAACCGGTTTTACACATTTATTTAAAAATCTGTTATTCAAATTTTTAGACAAACAAACCGGTGAATACCGGTATGCTACCAAAAAATGGCGGCCTGACAGGTTTCCTGGGCACAATCCAAATTGCCGCTTGCGCGGCAACGGCGTCCCCCTCCTGTTCTCCCATGCAAGGTACCCGATTTCGGACCGTAGGAATGAAATGGCATCGGAGGCAAACAAATGACGACGACGAAGCCCCTCGTCGGATGGATTTTGTCAGGACATAGATATTGTTCCCACTGCACATCGCCTGCACCGGGCGCAATTCAAAATGTCGCTTAGGCAGCCTCTTTGCATCCCATTTGCTAAACCAAACGGTCAGCTCACCCATCCATAGCAAACCAGCCCGCGAAACGGGATGCTTGTACATAAAGAATCTGCCCGGCACCGCAATCCCTCCGGGCACAAATCAAATTGTCGCTTAGGCAGCCTCTTTGCATCCCATTTGCTAAACCAAACGGTCCGCTCACCCATCCGTAGCAAACCAGCCCACGAAACGGGAGGCCTGGCCATAAAGAATCTGCCCGGCGTCGTAATCTCTCCCCGCGAAGCGGGGAGAAAAATCCTGGTAATAAAAAAGGCAAAAAATTTACAAAGCAAGTCCAATCAAAAAGTTACAGAAGAAAAATCCCCGTAATCAGCCAAACTCTCTAAAATTCGTAGTCCGGCGCTTTCCGCGAAGCGGGGAACAAGAACCTCCCTGGCACACCCAATCCGCCATGCCATCATCCCTTCGGCCGCGACATCGCACGTCAACCCCTCCTCCACACGGAACCGACAATTTGATTTGCACCCCCTGCATCCGCTTCCGCTTGTCGGAACCCCCTCGGTAATACCCCCTGCGCGTTGAACATAAAACGGTCCGGATGGTTTTGCTTAGGAGAAAGAGACCCTGATCTCAACCGGTGAAACCCAGGTCACATAGGCCACCGGAAAAATTATATAATTTCGCACCGTGCGCCGGATAGAACTTCCGGCGACCCTATCTCAACCTGACATCATTTCATGCAATCAACAACCAATAGAAAAATGGACAACATCAAACATTCCGGTAAAACCGCCTACAACATGAACGGCGAGAGCAAATGCCCGTTCTCCGGCACGGTCACGAAGCACAGCGCAGGCGGCGGCATGCGAAACCGAGACTGGTGGCCCAACCAGCTCCAGCTAAACATCCTCCGCCAGCACTCCGCCCTGTCCAACCCCATGGACAAAGACTTCAACTATGGAGATGCATTCCTTTCGCTGGACCTGGCGGAAGTCAAGAAGGACATCTTCGAACTGATGACCACTTCGCAGGATTGGTGGCCGGCGGATTACGGTCACTACGGTCCGTTCTTCATCCGCATGGCCTGGCACAGCGCCGGTACCTACCGCATCGCCGACGGCCGCGGCGGCGCCGGCGCCGGCACCCAGCGCTTCGCTCCCCTGAACAGCTGGCCCGATAACGCCAACCTCGACAAGGCACGCCTCCTCCTCTGGCCTGTCAAACAAAAATACGGCCGACGGATTTCCTGGGCTGACCTCATGATCCTAGCCGGCAACTGCGCCCTGGAATCCATGGGATTCAAAACCTTCGGCTTCGGTGGCGGACGGGAAGACGTCTGGGAACCGGAAGAGGATATCTATTGGGGTGCCGAAGGCGAATGGCTGGGTGACAAACGATACTCCGGAGCACGTGACCTGGAAAACCCCCTCGCCGCCGTCCAGATGGGTCTCATCTACGTAAACCCCGAAGGACCCAACGGCAAACCGGACCCCCTCGCCGCCGCCGTCGATATCCGCGAAACCTTCGGCCGGATGGCCATGAACGATGAGGAAACCGTCGCCCTGATCGCCGGCGGTCATACCTTCGGCAAAACCCACGGTGCCGGCGACCCCAGCCAATACGTAGGCCCGGAACCCGCCGGCGCCACCATCGAGGAACAAAGCCTCGGCTGGAAAAACACCCTCGGCTCCGGAAACGCCCAGTATACCATCACCAGCGGTCTGGAAGGGGCCTGGACCACCACCCCGACCCAATGGAGCAACAACTACTTCGAAAACTTGTTCGGGTATGAGTGGGAACTGACCAAAAGCCCCGCCGGCGCCTACCAGTGGAAACCGAAGGACAATGCCGGCGAAGGCCTCGTCCCGGATGCCCATGACCCCGCCGTCCGGCACGCTCCCTTCATGCTGACCACCGACCTCGCCCTACGCTTCGACCCGGCCTACGAGAAAATCTCCCGCCGGTTCTACGAAAACCCGGATGAATTCGCCGATGCCTTCGCCCGCGCCTGGTTCAAACTGACCCACCGGGATATGGGGCCCCGCAACCGATACCTCGGCCCGGAAGTACCGGCGGAAACGCTGATCTGGCAGGATCCCGTCCCGGCTGTCGACCACCCGCTGGTCAATGACCAGGATGTCGCCACCCTCAAGGGCCAGATCCTCGCCTCCGGCCTCTCCGTCTCCGAACTGGTCTCCACCGCCTGGGCCTCGGCTTCCACCTTCCGTGGCTCCGACAAACGCGGCGGCGCCAACGGCGGCCGGATCCGCCTGGCTCCGCAAAAAGACTGGCAGGTGAATGATCCCGCTCAGCTGACCAAGGTCATCCAAACCCTCGAAGGTGTCCAACTGGCTTTCAACAACAGCCAGACCAATGGCAAAAAGGTATCCCTGGCAGACCTCATCGTCCTCGGTGGCTGCGCCGCCATTGAAAAGGCCGCACAAGCCGCCGGCTTCAACGTCTCCGTCCCGTTCACGCCCGGCCGTACCGACGCGTCCCAGGACCATACCGATGTGGATTCCTTCGCCGTGCTGGAACCTTCCGCCGACGGCTTCCGCAACTACCGTAAAACCCGCTATACCACCTCGGCAGAGGAAATGCTCGTCGACAAGGCCCAGCTGCTGACCCTCTCCGCACCGGAAATGACGGCGCTGATCGGCGGTATGCGCGTGCTCAATACCAATTTCGACCACTCCCGCCACGGTGTCTTCACCCATCGTCCGGAAGTCCTCTCCAACGACTTCTTCGTCAACCTCCTGGATATGGGAACCTCCTGGCAGGCCACTTCCGATGACAACGAATCATTCGAAGGCCGCGACCGCCGCACCGGCAACCTGAAATGGACCGCCACCCGCGTCGACCTCATCTTCGGCTCGAATACCGAACTGCGCGCCATCGCCGAAGTCTATGCCTGCACGGACGGACAAGAGAAGTTCGTCCGCGATTTCGTCGCGGCATGGTCCAAGGTCATGAACCTCGACCGCTTCGACCTGGCCTGATACGAATTGTGCCGACCGGGGCCATTCCCTGCGGATTACCCGGCAGCATATGGAAACATACCTGTGGCTCCCCCCTCCGGGGAGCCACTTTTTTTTGGTATTCCCCTCCTGCCAATGGTCTGAAAACAAAACTCCTTTGTCTGATTTTTTCCAACCGCCTCCCCTCCCTGCTTTATTTTCACCCTACTTTTTCCAAACCATATCAATGCCCATGTCTCATTCCGCTACGCTCCTCGCCGGATGGCTGGCCCTGTCCTTACCGACCGTCCTGACCGCTCAATACGCCGCCCCCCAGCAGTACCTGGCCGACCTGCGGACCGTCGCCGGCCACTCCCTCGTGGTCACCGTCCCCGTCGCCGATGAAACGGTACGTCAGTTCCGGGATACCGTCACCTTCCATTTCGCCAAAACCATCCCCGGTACCTATGCGGAACTCGATTACGGCCGCTTCGTCGACCAATTCCAAGCCTTCGGTCCCGACGGCCTGTCCCTCCCGGTGCTACGGCCCGATCCGAATACCTTTCTGATCGTCGGCCACCCCGATACGCTCCGATATACCGTCCGCGACACCTACCACCACCGGGTTAAAAAGAACAAGGTCTTCGAACCGGCCGGTTCCAATATCCAGCAGGACCGCAACCTCGTCCTCAACAACGCCGCCTTTTTCGGCTTCTTCGCAGGCTCGGAATCGCAACCAATCGAACTGGCGCTCTCCCACACCGGGACGATGTCCGCCCTCAGCTCCATGTCCTTCTCCACCCAAGCGAACGGCACCCTCCGCTTCCAAGCCGACAATTACCACGATTTCGTGGACAATCCCATCTTGCTCGGCGTACCGGATACCACCTCCTTCCAGGTGGCTAACTGCCGCGTCACCATCGGTATCTTCAACGAAAGCGGACGCCCCGTCAGCGCCGATATCCACCGTGAAATCGAAGGCTCCATGCTCGCCCTCGCCCGCTTCTTCGACGACCGACTGCCCGTCGACGAATACCACTTCCTACTCTACCTGCGGGATTATACCGAGTTCCAACCCTTGCTCGACGGGGAAAAAGCCAGCTTCCTGACCTTGTTGCGCGCTTTCCGCCAACTCAAGGGCCAAGCATTCGGTGCCCTGGAACACGGCACCTCCTCTTTTTACTTCCTGCCGGATTTCGGCAACGACCTGGTCGTCGAATCCGTCAAGGATGTCGCTATCCACGAATTCCTCCATATCCTGACGCCCCTCAACCTACACTCCGAACATATCGAGCACTTCGACTACATCCGGCCCACCATGTGCCGACACCTCTGGCTCTACGAAGGGGTGACGGAATATTTCGCCGGCCTCACCCAGGTACAGGGACAGGTCATCAACACCCAGGAATACCTCCAGTCTGTTCTGCGTGGAAAAATCAGAGCCGCCTCTTCCTTCCCGGAATCCAGGATGTCTTTCACGGAAATGAGCGAGCACGTGTTCGAGGAACCTTTCAAGTCCCAATATATGCAGGTTTACCAACGGGGCGCCCTCCTCGGCGCCCTCCTGGATATAGAACTCATCGCCCTAACGGATGGCCGACTGACGCTCCGCGATGTCATCTTCGACCTGAGCCGCCGTTATGGTCCCGATGCCTTCTTCGATGCCGACCGTTTCCCGGAGGAATTCGTCGCCGCCTCCCACCCAGGCATCCAATCTTTCTTCGACCGATGCATCGCCGGACGGGAACCCCTCCCCGTCGCGGACATTCTCGCCAAAGCCGGTGTCGTCTACTCCGCCCAATACGTAGGGGAGGTTCCCGCATCTCCTTTTGAAGGGCTGTCCTTCAAAAAACTGGTCACCAGCAACCTCGCAACCGTCAAGAAGGTAAAGAAACGAAATACCCTGGGCTTCCTGCCGGGCGACAAGGTGGACCGCTCCGAGGCCGCCAGGTTGTACGGCATCCAAGAGTTCGGCTTTCAGGCCGGTACGGCCGTGGATATTCCGGTCCAACGGAACGGCCGGCTCATTTCCATCCCTTTCACCACCCGACTGGAATCCGGTAAGGCCAGCCATGTGCTGTATCGACTGCCCAATCCGACACCGGCCCAACAAACGGTCTTCCGACGCTGGCTCGCCCAGCCATAGGCCGGCACTCCTGCTGACACCAACGGTGGGTTCGTTCAGGCTGATGTTGCTTATGCCCAACACCATCCAATTGATCACCTGACATAAAAATCCCTGTCATTCGCTTAACCCCAAAAGTTCGCGTACCAGCATCCCCGCGAAGCGGGGAACAACCCATCGCCCCCATCCCAACGAATCCGCCTCAGCCCCGCCATCCCTCCCCGCGAAGCGGGGAGAAAAAATACTAGTAATAAAAAAGGCGAGGCACCATACAACAGCCTCCCAATCAAATAATTAAACAAATAAAAATCCCTGTAATTAGCCTAATTCTCTAAAATTCGCGTACCAGCTATCCCCGCGAAGCGGGGAAAAAGATCACCCCTTAAACACAGAATCCGCAGCAGACCAGCATCCCCGCGAAGCGGGGAAAAAGATCACCCCTTCCCCAACTACCGAACCCATCACCCGAACCCCTCCCCGCGAAGCGGGGAACAAAATACTAGTAATAAAAAGGCGAGGCACCATACAACAGCCTCCCTATCAAAAAATTAAAAAAGAAAAAATCCCTGTAATTAGCCTAATCCCAAAAATTCGCGTACCAGCTATCCCCGCGCAGCGGGGAAAAAGATCACCCTTAAACACAGAATCCGCAGCAGACCAGCATCCCCGCGAAGCGGGGAACAACCCATCGCCTCCATCCCAACGAATCCGCCTCAGCCCCGCCATCGCTCCCCGCGAAACCACCCATCGCCTGCACAATGACAGCGGGCGACACACCGCCCCGTCGTTCAATCACATCCTTCCATCACCACCAGCAGCACCGCCCCCTGTGGCACCTCGAATCCAGGCAGCAACTCCACCTGCAGACCGGCCTGCAATGTCACGGCCGTCCCGGCGTACAGACTGCCCATCGATTGGATACCGCCCGAAGCCCGGTACTCATTCGGAACCAAGGGACTGTCATCCAACACAAGATCCGCCCCTGCACAAGGTCGGCTGCAATCCGTACCGGACGGCTCCAGCACGAAGGAACGCCAGGGCGAATACGACGTCCACAGGCCTTGCACGAAACTCCGCACCCGAACCTGCCAATCCGTCGTCATTTGGAAATCCACCGGCGTCACATATTGAAAAAACGTATCCGTCAGTTCCGTCTCCCGAATCAATGGCTCCTGCATCTCCGCCTGCAGCACCTCGAGCTGGTAAGCCGTTCCTTCCGGACAAGCCGGCCAGACGAACAGCCAATGCGTGGAATCGACCGGATCGACGCAACCATTGTCCAGTACCGCTCCTTCGCCGGGACTCCATACCGCCAGACCAGGACATTCCACCGGCGGCCGGGTCAGCGCATACTGCCCGAATCCGTCCGTCCCGCCACCCGAAAAAATCACGGACCCCTCCAAGGGGGCAGTCAATTGAACCGAAACCGCCGTATCGAGCGGGCCTCCCCAGGTCGGACCATACCCGTTGGCCTCCCGCCGGTACAGCAGCAGCTCGGACGGATCCACCGCCCCCATCGGTGTCACGGCCTCGAACACGATGCTGTCCGGACCGGTCGTTCCCCCCTGGCTCCCGAAATGGCGGACAATCCAATAGCAACGCCCCGCCAACGAATCCGCGGACGGTAGTTCGTCGGGAGGCAATAGCAGCCGATAGGCCGCCAGCTCCCCGTCCGGATAATTGCCGCCGACAGGATACGTCAGCCGGACCCCCGTTCCCGGAATGCTGTATTCCCCCGCCGCCGGGACGCTCAGCCGACCGCTGACCCCACCCCCCACCGGTGCGTTCGATCCGATCCGCTGCACCGTGCCGCCAGCCAGGCTCCCATGTACCGGCGCTCCGACCCGGTTCAATACCTGCCCCGAGGGTTCGTTGAACTGATAGTACAGCCGCAAGTCCGGATCGCCGGCATCCGACTCCAGGGTCAGGTGCATCCGCTCCCGGATCTCCTCCCGGGATAACGCCCGGCTCCAGACAGCTACCTCGTCCAGTTCTCCCCGCATGTTCCGGCTGCTCCAACCACGGTAATTGCCAAACTTGAGGCGGGTCAGTTCGACCGGTGCCGGTGAGAAGGCATGCTTGCTCCCGATTCCGTCGACATACAAGGTCACGCCGGTCGGCTCCGCCACCATCGCCACATGATGCCATTCCCCGGGCGAAACCTCCAGCCCGGAATCCCACCACCAGGCGCCGCCCGGATAATGGTATCCCAAGGTATTGTTGCCTTCCCGGAAATTGAACCCGACCGTACTGCTCCCGTCATTCATGGCAATCGCGGAATAATCCGGCTGGATTCCGTCAGGCTTCACCCAGGCGGTGATCGTGAAGGTATGGGTCGTGAGGTTCAGGTCGCCCGTCTGCACCCAGTCGCCCGATTGCTGCAGCCGGACCGCCTGGCCCGGTATGGTTTCCACCTCGCAGCGGCTATCCACGCGGCCCATCCCCGCCACTTGCCGGGAATGGGCCTGCCCGGTTCCGTCCGTGACCGTCAGCGTGACGGTATAGCTGCCGTCGTTTCCGAACACCACCTTCGGGTTGCGGACGGTATCGGAACTGAGGTAAAGCGGTGCCGGGTCGAAACTCCATTGCCAGCTGGCACCGGCTTGGTCCAGGATGGAATAACTGTCGAAAAAGGCGGTGTCCCGCGAACAGTGGAGGGTGTCCGAATAAGTAATCGGCTGGGCCAGCGGCGCGGAAGCAGTCACAAAAGGTATTTCCCAGATTCCCCGGCCACGGGTGGCCAGCCGCAGCTTGCTGTCACGATAGAACGGACGCATTTGCAAAGGACTGACGACCAGGGGCAGCCCCGTGCTGTAATCCACCCAATCGGCTGTGGCCGGGTCATGGTAAAAGACATGATGGCGGGTGACCAGGTAGACGATGCCGTCCGTACCGCCCTGGTAGAGGATGTCCACCGGATGTTCGCCGTCCAGCGCGGCGGTGGTGCGATTGGTCCAGGTCTGGCCTGCGTCGGTGGACCGGTACACCTTGTTGCCGTCGGCCCCGTCGTTGGCACAAACCCATATTTCACCGGCATGGGCCGGATTGAGGGTGATTTCCAGTTTGTTGCGGTTGTTGGCCGGCACGTTGGGCAGGAGCTGCCAGGTATCACCGCCGTCATCGCTCCGGTAAATCTGGCGGGCATTGGTGCCATCCGGTTTGAAGACGACATACATCGTGTCCGGATGCAAGTGGCCGATGGCGATCTCCAAGGTGCGCCCACCCGTGCCGAAATCATGCCCGACGGAAAACGACCCGCCCCCGTCGGTCGAGCGCCAGATGCTACTGCCCTCTCCGGCATAGACCCTGTCGGCATACAGGGTATGGAAGCAGATACCGCTGGAGTTGGACTCCGTATAGGCTTCGTTCGGGAGAATGTTCATCGGGGAAAGGTTTTCGAAGCTGCCACCCAGCTCCGAGGCCAGCCGGCGGACAGCCGTATGGCCCGACCACCATTGACTGAACACGGCGCGGCGCGCCTCCATGGGATGGACATACCCCGTGGATTCCTCCACGCCGCCGGCCACATGGCTGTTCAAGGGGCCGTAACTTTGGTAATAGCCGTGGTTGCCGTTATGATACCGGCCCCCGACCAGCACATCCTCGTTCCAGCCGGCGCCGAACCCCCAGAAATCGGAACCCGTGATGCCATACTTTCGGGAAACATGGCTCATCAGCTCGTCGTCGGAATAGTTGATGCCCCCATCGGAGGCAACCCAGATGTCCGCTCCGTTCACTTCGATAGCCTGTATGTCCGCATGCACATCCTGCAGCCGCTGGCTTTCCGCCACGCCGATGGATTGGAAGGTGAAGGCGCCGTCCGCGGATTCCGTCAGCCGGATGGTACCGATCCAAAGGGTGTTCGGATCCAGGTGGGAAGCCTCCATGTCAAAGTTGTAAAATCCCTGGTGATAGCCGCTGGAATAGGCGGCGACATTCCAGGGCATGGTGTTGGCGGACTGGTAAGGGCCGCCGTTCTGCCCCGCCGGATGGGTCCAGGTATCGCCCCGGTCCTCGCTGCGATAGACACCGATCCAACCGTTGTCTCCGGCCTTGCTGTCACCGATCAGCCCGACATAGATACGGTCCGGCATGCCCGGCGGGATAGCGATTTTCCCACCGTGTGTGACGGCTGTGGCCGGATCGGTGGGGACATACCAACCATTGTCCTGCAAGGTCCAGGTATTCCCGCCGTCGACGGAGCGGAACACCTCCGCCCGCACCAAAGCGGCATTTTTTTTCAGTAGAAAGACCGTGTCGGGATCGGCAGGGTGGAAATCCACGTCCCAGGTCTCCTCCGCGAACACCTGTGTCCAGACCGTCCCGCCGTCGACGGAGCGGTAGAAGCCTTTCGAGGTGGCACACAGCACGGTGTCGGGGCCGGACGGATGGAAGCGGACTTCATGCCCGGTACCGCCATGGTACAGGACTTCCGACCAGGTCGCCCCAGCGTCGGTGGTTCGGTAAAGGCGCTTGTTGCCGCTGATGAACACCACGTCGGGCAGCGCCGGATGGATTTCCGTCACCGTGATACTATTGGAGAATTCCGCCTGGGCAGACACCATGGTCCAGTGCAAGCCCTTGTCGGCGGACCGGTATACGCCGCCCGCCTCGGTCCCGCAGAAAAGGATGTCCGGATGACTCGTCGATTGGTCCAGCGAATAGACATTTACCTGGTTGGAGTACGGAGTGAGGGTACCGTTCTTATACGTTTCGTGGGGACCGAGACAAGTCCAGCCGGCACCGCCGGCCTTGGCGGCCGATGCCTGACGGCGGTCTTTCCACCCTTGGTAGGCGGCTTGCTCCGCCTCACGGGACGGTGGTCGGAAATAACCCTGTTCGTCGAGGGCCTCATCGACCATCCGACGCCAATGCTTGTAATTCTGTGTGTGGAGGTTTTTCACAAAAGGATGTGTGGCGTAATAAGCCTGATACATCGAATCCACTGTCCGGACGGGGGGATCCTGGCCGTACATGAGCAGGGCCCACGCCGGCGTCGTACTGTCAGGTATCGGCACGGCCTTGAACAGCTCCGGGAAAGGGACTTGGGGTTGGATTCCGACGGGAGCGGACAGCGTTGCGACGGGCGATTGACTCCGTCCCGCCAGGGGCCAGCAAAGCAGTAGGAAAACAAAATAACGCATAGGCGGTGGTGTCTTGCCGGACAGGGTGGATGGAAAAGGCCTGGAACCAAGGAGCTTGGCGGACCTACGCAGTCCGGTGATCAAAAATTTACTGTTTTGCCCATTTTTTCCGGCCGACAGATACCGTACCGGAAAGGTGGTCATCGATTTTCAGGATGCATCGCCGGCCTGGCCAGCCATGGCCAGCGGACGGCCCCAGCGGAGGTGGGAGACGGTGAGGGCGGCGCAAGCGGCCATCACGAAGGGCATCGCAGGCCATTCCAGCTGGTTGAGCAGGCTGACCGCCGCCGAAGCCAGGGTTGCGATGGCCATTTGCAAGGCACCCATCATCGCGGAGGCATTGCCGGCCATCCGGCCGACGGGGCCCATTGCCAGGGCCGAGGAATTAGGCAGCAGGAAGCCGAGGAAAAACAGGAATCCGAACAGCAGGATGGTATTGCCGGCCAGATGATACCACCCGAACCAACCGGCCAGCAGCCATCCGGCCGCGAACACCGATTGACCGGCCGCCGCCCATTCGATCAGCCGGACACTGCTGTAGCGCCGAAGAAGGTAGGCGTTGAGCTGGCTGGCGCTGATCAGTCCGGCGGCGATCAGGGCGAAGAACAGACCGAACTGCTGCTCGCTCAGCCGGAAGACAGTCAGGTAAAGCTGGGACGCCCCGCTCAGGTAGCTGTACAACCCGGCACCCGCCACCCCACCCAACAGGGCGTAATGCAGGAAAACCGGCTCCCGGAACAACAATCGGTATCCGGCGGCCACCGGCCCGACCCGCAGGGAGACGGAAGGGTCCGGTTCCTTGCTTTCCGGCAGGAACCATATGGCCGCGGCCAGGATCAGCGCACATAGGAAAGCCAGCGCCAGAAAAACAAAACGCCAGCCGAACCAGGCCGCAATGTACCCGCCTGCCGTCGGCGCCAATATCGGGGAAACGGCCAGGATGATGATCAGCAGGGAGAATACCCGGGCAATGTCCTTTCCCTCGAAGAGGTCCCGCACGATGGCCCGCGATGCAACCAAACCCGCACAACTGCCCAAGGCCTGGAAAAAACGCAGGACGATAAGCTGCTCCACCGTCTCCACCCACATGCAACCCAGGGTGGCCACCAGATAGATCGCCATGCCGACATACAGCGGCCGCTTGCGGCCGTACCGCTCCAGCAAGGGGCCGTAGAACAGCTGCCCCGCCGCCAGGCCGATGAAGAAACTGGACAACGAAAGGGCTACCCGGTTGAGGTCCGTTTCCAGCGCTTCGGCAATCTGCCGGAATGCCGGCAGGTACAGGTCGATGGAAAACGGCCCGATGGTCGTCAGCAAGCCCAGGGTTAGGATGACACGGGACCGCTGCGGACGGGACAGTTGGGTTGGCATATGGCTGTTCTCGGATGCATGGTGAGCCGCAAACATACCAAAATATCAACCGTCCGCAGCCCTCGGCACCCCGGTTTCCCGATGACTACCCTCATACAGGTTGTGAACCATCAGCATCAGCAAGCCGAACAGGACCGCCCCGACGATCAGGATGTTGTTCAGCACGCCGTCCACGGAAAAGGATATCTTGATGAGGATGGTGGAGATGACGAAACCAGAGTTGCGGATGATGGTGTGGAACCGGTCGGAATAATAGAAGGACGCCAACAAAAGCAGCACGTCGACAATGATCAGGATGGTGAAGAATTCGTCGAAGAAAATGTTGTTCAGGTTGCCGATTCCAAGGATGCCCTCCTGGTAATGGCTGACGGATTCCACCACCCACTCGACCAGGGTGTAAAGGGCCAGTCCCAGCAGGACGGGCACCAGCGCGACGGCAAGCGCCTGCTTCAACCGGATGAAGGTCCGGACATTCCGCCCCTTGTCGGCCGGAATGCCTTCCCCGACGGACGCTTTCTTCCGAACCAGCCGGTAAAAGAAGTATATCAGCAGGAACAACACAAGGGAGGTGAGCACATCGAAGGTGAACTGAAGGTCTCCCCGCACCTGAAACCAGTCGGTGGTGAGCTCTATGCCGGCGATGTCCTTGAAGATGCGCCGGATGATGATCAGGGTGATGATCTCATACTGTTTGCCGATGTAGACGGAACTGGATTGCGGCAGGAAGAAGATCAGCAGGTACACCTCGTAGATGAGGATGAAGGAAAACGGCGTGTAGATGGCCGCAATCGGGTTGCGGAGGAATTTGGCATCCAGGTCGACCCACTGCAGGTTGACCATTCCGATCATGGCCAGATGGACCAGATAACTCAGGATGGCGATGCTCAGGATCAGCCGCTCACTCTTTTCCTTGACGGCGGGGGAAAGGAATTTTTCAAATGCGTAATGCAGGAACTTTTCCATGCGCAATCGGTCTGCCAGCGTTGCCGGTGTCCGAAGGGCGTCACGGACACCGCCCTACGGATTCATCCGGGTCGGTTTACCCTCTTCCTACGGACGGAAACCGTCCGCACCGCCTTTTCCGTTGTCGAAACAAGATATGGGTTTTTCCTTGATTTCCCAGCCTTTGCGGTCGATTTTTTCCAGTGGCCAGGCTTCGACGCCCGCCTTGCCCTCCTGCAAAAAGGCCTTCAGGGTATCGTACAATTGTGCACCGCCGGTTCCCAGGGCGGTTTTCCGGAACAGGATGTTGCGACGCCGGGTAGGGTGGGCCGGCTCGCACCAACCGCAATAGACGAAAAGAGCCGCCAATTGACTCGCAAGCTGTGACTCCGTCGTGTCCCATCCCAATTGGTCGAAAAGGAACTTGCCCAAGCCCTCCTTTTCGGTCCCGTCCTTCAGTTTGGATACGTTGTTGGACAGCCGAACCCAACCCTGATGTCCGCTAAGGTATCGGTCGATGGCCGACAAATGCGCCACGTTGACGGTCTTGGCCGTCACTGCATCGCCGAATTGCCGCCGGATGACCAGGGCCCGGCGCTCCTCGTCCAGACAGGTCCAGAACCATTTGCCTTTCCCGAGGGTCTTGAATGGTGTAAACATTATCAGCTGTTGTTTGGGGAGGGTTGAGAAGGGGATAAACTT
>JBEAQU010000009.1:0-24897 GCA_041163745.1 Bacteroidota bacterium | reverse complement strand
ATTAGGCGAATGACAGGGATTTTTTCTTTTGTAATTTTTTGATTGGGAGGATGCTGGAAGGTGCTGCGCTTTTTCATTACGGGGATTTTATATGCCCCGCTGCGCGGGGCGGGGCTGATAGGTGCCTGGGCGGATTCGTTTTATATTGCAGGTCCGCTGTAGAGACGTTGCATGCAACGTCTCCCGTCCCGCAGCCGTGGGCAAGCCGATGGAAAAAGGGCGTCTTCGGGGGTGCAAACCGGAGGGTCGGATAAGGGGGGGCTCTGTCGCATGGCAAGCGACGAATCGGTTCGTGCCTGTTGGGACAAACGGTGCCGGCAGGCAGTCTGTTGGTCATTGGCAGGTGAATATTGGAGCCAGGCGGTTAATTTTACCGCCGATACAACCGGGAGGACCTGGCGGAAGTCGTTCCGTCCGGTCCGTTCGGTCATACAAGCGGACATGGAGAAAATGATATTGAAGGCAGGTGCGGTCAATCACCTCACCGATGCGCGGTATTTCGCCGCCCGAGGGGTGGATTGGCTGGGCATCCCGTTGGGTGGCGGCGATCCGGCGGCCACGGTCGACCTGCTGACAGCGAAAGCGTTCATCGAGTGGGTGGACGGTGTGCGAATCGTCGGGGAATTTCCCTTTTCCACAGCGTCGGAAATCCTGTCGGTTCACCGGCAGCTCTGGTTTGACGCCGTACAGGTGGGGATGTTCACCCCACCGGAGGAAATCAGGCGCCTGGAAGGACTGACGGTCCTGCAGGAGGTGGTGCCCCCTTCGGAAGAGGGGCTGGCCTGGCTGGAAAAATTCCTTTCGGAACAAGCACCCGCCCCGGATTATTACCTGATTGATTTCAACAAAGCCGGCAGGTCGTGGGACTTGGGCGACCATCCCATCGGGTCGGAAGCGGATATCCTTCGGGAAATATGTCAGTCATACCGGGTGATCCTATCCCTGGACCTCCACCCGGGGAACCTGGCGGAAGTCCTGTCTTCGGTCCGTCCCTACGGACTGCAACTGCAGGGCGGGGAAGAGGAAAAGACCGGCTTCAAGTCCTTTGACGAGCTGGACGAGTTGCTGGACATGCTGGACCGTTGAAGGCACCGGCGCCGGTCAAGATCGAAAAAAACACCATGTTGACAACCTACCTGTCAGAATCCGTGCGGCTGCTGTGCCTGCTCCTCTTGCTGTTGCTGGGGTGTGCCAATCCGATTCCCCCCGACGGGGGGCCGCGCGACACCGTTCCGCCGCAGGTCGACACAGCGGCATCCACGCCGAATTTCCAGACCCGGTTTGTGTTGCAGCCCATCGTCCTGGCGTTTGACGAGTGGGTGGAACTCAAGGATGCCTTCACCCAGATCGTCATCTCCCCGCCGTTGGAGTACCGGCCGGAGATCGTCCGCCGCAAGAAGACGATCCAGGTCACCTTTGATGAGAAAGAGCGGCTGCGGGACAGTGCCACCTATGTCATCAATTTCGGGGAGGCGATCCGTGACTTGACCGAGGGCAACGTCGCGCCGGTGGTGTTCGTCTTTTCCACCGGGGATTACATAGACTCACTGACGGTGGCCGGCACGATTGCCGATGCGTACACCGGCAAGCCGGCGGAGAACGTGTTGTTCATGTTGTATGAGGATCAGGCGGATTCGGTGGTGCGGCGCGACCGGCCCTTCTATTTTGCGCGAACCGACAAGGAGGGTCGATTTTTGGTATCCAATGTCAAGGAGGGTCGGTTCAAGGCATTTGCCTTGAAGGATCAGAACCTGAACTACCGGTTTGACAACGAATCGGAGCTGGTGGCCTTTCCGGACAGTTTGTTGCGCGTGCAGGCGCCGGTGCCGGGTCGTTTTGAGACGGCCGTGCTGGATTCGCTGTTTCCGGTGGCGGCGCCGGACACGACGGGTGGCGTGGTGCGCTTGCAGCATGCCACGCCCGGGGCGGCGCCATTGTCCTTGCGGCTGTTTCAGGAGCCGCAGCCATTGTACCTGCGGGAGAAGGGAACGAGCCGATACGGATTGTTGAAGCTCGGCTTCAACCGGGATCCCTGGGATGCCGGCATTTGGTACGACAGCCTGGGGCAGCGTACCCAGTTGGAGTATGAGAAGGACACCGTCCGGCTTTGGTATGACCTGCCCGTGGATACACAGGCCTGGCGGGTCTATGTGCGGCGCGATACGCTGGTGGATACGGTGACGGTGCCACAGGGTGGGCGGGCGGCCTTTCTGGCGGACAGCCGTTGTGTTCCCTTGCCGGCCCTGCCTGCCGACAACCGGCTGACGGCCGTCCAGGCCTGTCCGGTATGGTTCAATCATCCGCTGTCGGCGGCCGATTCCGGCCTGGTGTCGGTTGCGGAGGACTCCAGTGGGATGTCCATACCCTTCCGCCTGACCCTGGACAGTGCCCATGCCGGCCGGCGGCTGTTGGTTTCCGGCAAGTGGCGGGAGCAGACGACCTACCGCCTGACCCTCCTTCCGGGGGCGGTGCGGGACTTGTACGGACTGGCGTTGCAGGATACCCTGGTTCGGACTTTTTCCATCCGGGCGTCGGAGGATTTCGGCGTGTTGAGCCTGCAGGTGGCCGGGCTGGATTCGGCGAAGGCCTATGTCCTGCGCCTGCTCGGCAAAGGGGACGCCCTGGTGGAAACCTTTCTTTGCAGCGGCGAAACCCGATTCGCCAGGACCCTTTCTTTCCTTACCCCCGGCATCTACAACCTGGAAATCATAGAGGACCTGGACCGGAACGGACGGTGGACCACCGGGAGCTACTGGATGCACCGGCAGCCGGAGCGGGTGCTTCGCAGCCAGTTGGAGGAACTGCGGGCCAACTGGGAGATGGAATCCGTCATCCAGGCTGGTTTCTAGGTCTCCCTGCCGGTTTTTTCCGTCGGGTCGGCGGTTGGTTCTCCCAGCAGGAGCGCCAGCGGGGCAAGGTCGTCCACCTCGTCCGCCAGGATCTTCAGTATGGCGGCGAACGGGACGAACAGCACCATACCGGCCCCACCCCAGATGATACCCCCCAATAGGATGGCCACGAATGTGGCGAGCGGGTTGATGCGCAGCTGATGCCCGACAGCCAACGGGAAGATGACATTGGCCTCCAGGTATTGGACGAGGCCGAGAATGGCCACCACCCCCATCGGATACCACACCGAATCGAAAGTCGTCCAGGCCACGATGACCGCCGCCAATCCGCCGACCAGAATGCCGACATAGGGAAAAAAGGTCAGCAAGGCCGCCATGATACCGAAATACACGGCATGGGGCAGCCCCAGCAGCAGGAATCCGACGCTGTTCAGCAGGCCGACCAGCAGGTAAACCAGTGCCATACCCTTGGCAAACCGGAAGAAAGTCGACTTGATGGCCCGGATCGTGGCCCGGAACCCGCGGACCTGTCGCTCCGGGACGGCCACCAGGACGAACCGCACCAACATCTCCCGGTAGTACAGGATCAGGGCCATGAAGATGGGAATGACCAGCGCCATCGCCAGGGTGTTCGTGGAAAAGTACAGGGCCTGGCGCATCAGGGGGAAGATCTCCTGGAGGAAGTTTTCACTCCAACGTTCCACCAGGGCCTGCTGCCGTTCCGCATCCACCCCCAACCACCGATCCACCAGCATCAGCAGGCGGGCCGCCTGGCCCGCCAACTTTTCCCTGGAATCCGCAAATTTTTCCTGGAGCAGCGCCAGGCTGCCGGCAAACAACTGGAACAAAAGGATCCCAAAGCCCAACAGCAGCAGCACACAGCCCACAATGCCGCCGACCCGGCCGACGTACCGCTCCAGGCGGCTGCATACCGGGTACAGGATGACAGCGATCAGAAAGCCGAAGCTGAGGGGAATGAACAAGGCACGACCCTCCCGCAGCAGGAAGGCCGCCAGTGCGATGAACAGCAACAACCGGGTGTAATGCGTCAGATAGCGGCCTTTCCTTATTTCCATTCCGACAGTTTTTCATTCGAAGCCGGCAACGAAATTCCGACATCCCGAAGTTCGGAACTTTTGTCGAGACCCTCCGCCATACAGGCCGCATTTTTATACGGCCTGACCCCGTCCGCCAACATCTTGGCAGACCGCCTGCCGCAGATTTAATGTAAAAAAATGCTTCCGTTTGCGGACGGATGAGAAAAATTGGAAGGATTTTTTCACCAACGGTCTTCATCCGTCGGCCGCATGGGCGTCGGAAATCGGAAAAGCCTGCCGAAAATGGCCCGGGGACCCCCGGAAAGCAGGTTCGCCGGTTCCAACCAAAAAGACATAACGTTATATTTGCATATGTTGGCATAGCCGGCCCCCTTGCCGGCCCGACAATCCGAAAACAGAACCTTACCGATATGCAAGCAATCGATTTCGACAAGATCAGGGCCGGTGTGAACGGATACCTGGACAGCGCGCTGCAGGAAGAGAAAATCGACCGGCAGAGCTACGACATGGCGAGGAAGAACACCATGGGCTTCCTCGAGCAATGGCTGACCGACGAAAACTTCCGGCGCTTGTCGCCCCACCTCCGGGAGGGTATCCTGGCCGCCATCGAGGCCGGGAAATGGGAGGAAATCGTCAACACCTTCCGCAAGAAGATGAGCTTCGGGACCGGTGGGATCCGGGGCTTCATGGCAGGGGACCGGGACAGCATCGTCCGGATGAAGGAGGAAGGCATCGATGCCCCCATCCTCAAAGGCCCCAACACCATCAATAATATCGTCCTGCTGCTGACCAGCGCCGGCGTCGCCAGATACGGACGGGACCGTGGCTTCGACAAGATTGTCATCGGATACGACAGCCGGGTCCGGGGCGGCGACTTCGCCCGTGCCATCGCGGAGGAATTCCTTGCCTACGGCTTCACGGTCTACCTGTTCGACGAAGCCTGTCCTTTTCCGGAAGTGACTTTCGCCATCCCGCACATCAAGGCACAGATGGGCATCCTGCTTTCCGCCAGCCATAACGACTACCGGTACAATGGTTACAAGCTGTGCTGCGGGAACGGCTCCCAGTTCGACCCGGAGGAGCGGACCGACATGTTCAACAATTACATCGCCAAGGTGACCTCCGAAGACATCCGCGTGTTGTCCTTGGCAGCGGCGCCGAAAGGCAAGGTCGTCTGGCTCGGTGGCGCCACCCCCCTGCCGGGTGTAGACTACCATGGACATACGGATCGCCTGGATATCCACCAGGCTTACAGCGACCAGGTGAAACGCTTCCTGCTGCAGGAGCCCACGGCGGGCAAGAACCTGTCCATCGCCTACTGCGCCTACCATGGCGCAGGCCGCAAACTGGTTCCCCAGTTGTTGCAGGATATGGGTTTCCGCGACATCAACACCATCCATGCAAACGGACTGAACGACCTGGACGGCTTGTTCCCCAGTTTCAACAGCGACCCCGGGATGGAGCAGCAGCCGGACCCGGGCGACCGCCGGGCCGCCCGGATCGCCGTGGACGCTTTCGTCGAGGAATACGGACTCGACAAGTGGAACCAAGTGGATATCCTGATCGGTACCGACCCGGATGCGGACCGTTGCGGGTTGACGGTCAAGGTGCCGTCGGCACAACAATCCCTTTTCGGCGGACAGGATTACACCCTGTTGCCGGCGGATGATGCCTGGGCTTTGCTGCTTTGGTACCGCCTGAAGCTGGATGCCTCCATCGAGAAGGACAAAGCCTTCATCGTCCTGTCACATACCACGACGGATGCCCTGACCCTGCTGGCCCGCAAACATGGCGTCGGGGTGGTCAAGACCTGGGTCGGATTCGCCGCCCTCTCCGCCGCCACCCGCGATGCCTGGAACGGCGAGTTGGTGGAAGGGCTCACGGAAGGACGCAAGGACCCGCTCCAACCGCTGACCGACATGGTGGTCATGGAGACGCATGACATGGATGCCCGGCGAACCTACAACCTGGGGTCCTTCGAACAGAGCAACGGCTTCGCCTTGTTGGGCTATCCACCCAAGGATCCCTTCTCCCTCGGCGACAAAGGGCATGTCCGCGACAAGGACGGCACCATCGCCGCCGTCCTGCTGGCCGAAATCGCCCAATGGGCGAAGGACCAGGGAACCACCATGTTCGAACTCATCGACCGGCATATCTACCTGGACAAGGAAATCGGCCTATTCCACAATCACTACGAGCCGGACCCCATCGATGGGGAATATCCCGGAATCGAGGGCGACCGGCTCAAGAAATCGATTCTCCGTCGTGCGCTCGGCTACTACCAGATCGCCCTGGCCGGCGGCTTCTCCATCGGTGGCCTGCCCGTGACCGGGGCTGCCATCTACCGCACCGGGAAATACGACCACGTATACCCTCCGACACCGGATTGGATTTTCCCGGACGAAGGGGTCCGTTTCTACTTCGGAGACGAAAGAAACCACCTGACGGTCCGCCCGTCCGGTACCGGCAACGCCTTGCGTCTTCACATCCAGCTCCATACGTTCGATGTGTCGGAAGACAACCTCCTGCAACAGAAGACCCGCCTGCGCGACCTGGCCCGGCTGGTCGCAGATGATATCCGCAGCTTGTTGGGGGCACCCCGAAGCAGCGAATTCTGACGTTCATGGTGCCCGTCGGGCCTGGGGCCGCAAAGGCCCTCCTACCGTTTCAGCAGGTCGCGGATCTCCGTCAGCAGCGTCACCTCCGCCGAAGGCGGCGGTGGCGCTGCCGCCGCATCCGCCGCCGGCCGACGCAGCTTGTTCATCCCCTTGATCAAGAGGAACAGCACAAAGGAAACCAGGAAAAAGTCGATGGCCGTGGCCACGAAGGCTCCCCAAAGAATGGAAACCGCCGGGCTGACCACCGCGCCGCTTTCGTCCAGCACCGCCGGCTTCAGCACCGTTTCCAACCGCGACAGGTCCACACCGCTGGTCAGCATTCCGATGACCGGCGCAATCATGCCGCTTGTGAACGCGGTTGTCAGTTTGGCGAAGGCACCGCCCAGGATGAAGCCTACGGCGATGTCCATCAGATTGCCCTTGAGGGCGAAAGCCTTGAATTCTTTCCACATAGCGTTCGATTGAAGTGTACATAAATGGCCGGAATGCCTGCGGGAACCCGGCAGCCCGGTCCCGGTGTGTCCGGCCGTTCGCATCAGGTCTCTGAAAAATAAGGAGAAATATCCGAATTGACAGCAATATGTGTGACGCACTGCCGTCGTTTTCAGGTGGTGCGGGCAAACAAAAAAGACGCTGCCCACAGGCAGCGTCCGGCTTTTTATAATCTCATGAAAAAAAGGTAACCGAACCAAGCGCCTGGGCGCAAACCAAACGATCGCCCAGACAGCGGCAGCGCGCGGAGGCGGGCCACGGAAGCCCCCAACCCATCCCCATGACATCGCCCGTATCCTCTTCCGCCAGGGCGCAAACCAAATTGTCGGATCACATGTGCTCAGGAGACCAGCTTTCCCCGCGAGCGAATCCCCCCCTCTCTTGAACACCCGTGTCCAACGCCGCAACCCCTTCCCGCGAAGCGGGGAGCAAAATTCCACTGATAAAAAGGCGAAGGAATACCCAATCCGCTTGTTATCAAAAAATTACCAAAGAAAAAAATCCCAGTAACCAGCCCAATCCCAATAATTCGCGTACCAGCATCCCCGCGAAGCGGGAAAAAAATCCGCTGACAACAAAATCCACCATTTCATCACCACTTCGGCCGCGACATGGCGCATCAACTCAAATCAAAGCGGAGCCGACATCTTGGTTTGCGCCCGGTCGGTCCGGCGGCTGTGAACGCCGGAAGGAGGCAAACGGGGTATCCCCCGGCGTTGGCCGGGGGACATCCGCAAGGTTTTCAGGATGCCATTGTACGAAGGCCGGAAACATCCGGCCTGCAAGCAACCGGTTTTGGAAAAAAAATCGGTTTTGGGAAAAATCGGTTTTGGGAAAAGCATAATCGCACACACTATTGAATTATCGCACAATGATTTTTCCGGTATCCAGGGTTTGGCCTTCGGCGGACAGGACGTACAGGTAAGCGCCGGCCGGCAGTTGGCCGCGGGGCAGCCTGACCTGCGTTCCGACGCCGTTCGCCTCGGAGACGACCTGTCCCAGCAGATCGTACAGCCGGACGGACAGCCGTTGCGGCGCTGTCACGGGGCCGGTAAGTTCGAAGGTGACGGCATCCGCGAAGGGGTTGGGGTACGCAACCACCGAAGATCCCGGCGGCACGGATTGTGTCAGGTCCGAGATGACCAGGAAATCGGTCAAGGTTGCGCCCCCCACCTTATGAACGTAAGTGTTTGTTTCCTGCGGTGCCAGGTAATCGGGGAAAGCCAGGGCACGGTTTTCAATCAGGGTGCCCGTCGGGTTGCCGGGGCGTTGGGATATTTTGAATTGCACGAATCCGGTGGCACCGGGCGGCAGGTCGAGGTCTTCGAATGTGAACTTGAGGACACCGGACCCATAGGCTTCGAAGGAATAAGGATGACTTCCGGCACCGGCGACGACCGTCGCGATGTCCAGGGCAGCGGGAACGGTGTCCCGGATGACCAGGTGCCGCAACGTATCGTCGCCGGTATGCCGGAAGGAGAGGTGGTACTCCAGGGCCGTATGGGCCGGCAGGAGGTTGGCACCCTGATAGTAATAGCCTTTGGGATAGCCTCTCAGGACAACATCGGTCGTGTTGGTATCATTGTTCTCCCGTACATCGACGGACAGGAAAGGGTTGTTTTCGTCCTCCTGGAATTGGGAGACGAATCCGGTGGAAAAGGAGCTGCCTTGGCTGCAGCCCTCGACGGCCACGGTGGGGTAGCTGTTACCGGGATGTCCGGGGGATTGTTCGGCGACCAGCCGGAGGGTGGCGCCGCCGGCGGGCAGGCTGACCTGTCGGGAAGCGCCGCTGCTCAGGATGAAATCACCCTGCAGCCCCAGGATCTGGTCTTCTATGACGATGAAATCGAGCGCCTGTCCCATGTCGCCGCTTCCCTGGTTGGTCAGGGTGAAGCGGATGGAATCTCCGTCGCAATACCCGTCGACCTGGACGCTGGCCATGTCCCAGGACGGCGAGGCGGGGGTGCAGACCGAGTCGGGGAAGATATGGGCGGAGACGGAATAGGCCTGGCCATTGGGGCCGGTGCAGCTGCTGGCGACGGTCAGTTCGAATTGTCCGCAGGCATCCAGTCCCAGTGCGCCGGGTTCGAAGACGAGGAGGCTGTCCACCTGGGCGGTCGGCGGCAGGGAGGCGCTGACGAAGCTCAGGTCGTTGTCGAGGACCAGGTGGACGACCGGTTCGTCGGCGGGTTCGGTACCGCTGTTGCAGAATTGCACGACATAGCCGATGTTGCTGCAGGATTGGGCGACGGCGGTGGAGACGTCCACTTCCAGCAGGGGGCAGGCATGTTCCGGGAGGATGGGGAAATGCCGGACGAGGGTATCGAAACCGGTGGAGAAGGACACATTGTAACCCGTGATGCAGGGAGACCAGTAGTTGTTCTTTTGCAGGACGGAGAGGGTGTAGTCACCGGTATCCGTCACCATGTCGAAGAAGCCGGATTCGTCCGTGGAGGCGAAGAAGGTCTTGTCGGGGGAGGAGGCGCGGATGATCCACCGTTGCAGGCCGGGTTCGGCACCGGACAGGACGCAGTCTCCGTCGTCCAGGAATACTTTTCCTTGCAGGTGGTTGGTGTAGACGAGGCCGGTGGGGCCGGTTTTGGTCAGGGTGAGGTCGTTGAGGAAGGTGCCGAACAACGAATTGTAGCCGGTGACGGCGAAGCCGCCGTCCTGGGTGGAGGTGAGGGACTGGCCGAGGTCCACGTGGTTGCCCCGGCCGAGCGGCTGCCACCACAGGAGGTTGCCGGCCGTATCGGCGCGGGCCAGGAAGGCGTCGGAATTGGTGGCGCTGATTTCCGTGATACCCGTCAGGGCGAGGTCTCCGTTGGCGGCGACCGCCAGGTCGAAGGCCTGGTCGCCCAGGGAGCCACCCCATTCGGACGACCAGATTTCCGTGCCGTCCGGCAGCAGTTTCAGCAGGAAGGCATCGGACATCGAGCCCTTGTAGCCGGTGAGGTATACGTGTCCGTCCGGATGCAGCACGAGGTCATGTCCTTCGTCGATGTCATTGTTTTCGCCATAATATTGTTGCCAGAGCAGGTCGCCGGCCGGGTCGGTCCGGAGCAGGAGGATGTCCTGGGAACCGGTTTGCGGGTTCAGGCCCGTACCCGCGACGAGATATCCGTCGTCCAGGGCGACCACGGAGCGGCCGAAGTCGTTCCCGTCGGGGTTGCCGAAGGAGCGGATCCATTCCTGTGCGCCTTGGGCATTCACCTTGACCAACAGGACATCGAAGGGGCTGTTGCCGTCGGTATCGGTCCAGCCGACCATCAGGTAGCCCCCGGCCGCCGGTGTCGGGATGATGCGGTAGGCCACGTCCGTGCCGGGGCCGCCGTATTGCTGGCTCCACTCCTTGGCGCCGTCGCGGTCGGTTTTCAAGAGGTAGACGTTCGCCGCGGACTGCGGCGTCTGCCGGATGTCACCGGCGACCAGGAATCCCAGGTCAGGCGTTTCCAACAGCGAGTATCCATGCTCGATGAAGCCGTCGTCGTAGCTGCCGACCCAACGTTCCCGTCCGTCGACGTCCGTGCGGACCAGGAAGACGTCCATATCCCCGTCCGTACCGTAACTCTCGCTGTACCCGGTGACGGCGAAGCCCAGGTCCGTCGCCTGGATGACGCAATGGCCGAAGTCCTCTTTGTTCCCGCCCGCATAGGTTTCCCAGCCCTGGGCGGCCGCATGGTCCGGGCGGAGGCCGAGGCCGGCCAGCCAAAGGCCGGCAACCGGGAGCCACCGGCGAAGGAAAGAAAGGAATTTCGATGGTTGTCGATTCATCATGGAGCCAGGTTCGTTGTCGGAGCCGTACACAGACTCGGATCCGGTACAAAAGTGATCCTTCCCATAACCGGGAACAAAGACAAAAAATTACATTTGTTAAAAAATAGCAAGCGTTTATTGTGGCCGGAAAGATGGATGGATAGTTGTTATTACATGTTTTTCAATTAATTATCATAAAAACAAAAAAAGCTTTTTGTTGATGAAATTTTAGGAAACGGTGGGCGTTAACATAAGGCATGTCCGTCATCCGACCATCGCCGACGAAGCGCATATGGAAAACAGCCACCTCATAGCCTTGTTACGGTCCCTGGAGAAAGAGGAGGTCCGGGCCTTGCGCAAATGGGCGGCCTCCCCTGCCCACAACACCCGGCAGGACGTGTCAGACCTGCTGGACTACCTCACCAGGGGTGACCAGCTCCGTCAGTCCCAACGGCTGGCGAAGGAGCGGGTGTTCCGGGTGCTTTATCCGGGCAAGGAATACCGGGATGCGGACATGCGGCAGGTGATGCACTTCCTGCGCAAGTTGGTGGAATCCTTCCTGGTGTACCGGGAGTTGGCGGCCGATACCGTCCGCTCGCAGGCGATGTTGTGCCGGGCGTTCCGAAAGCGGCACCTGCCGGAACTCTTTCAGCGGGCCATGGCCGCCGGACAGGCCCTTCAGGCGGATCAGCCTTACCGCAACCGGCAATATTTCGAGAACGAGTACCTGCTGCAGCTGGAGCGGTACAGTTATCTCAGCGGACAGGGACGGAACGTACCCCTGAACCTGCAGGAGGTGTCGGATGCGAACGACCTGGCCTATCTGGCGAACAAACTGCAACTGAGCTGCATCATGTTCTCCCACCAGGCGGTATACAAGACCCGCTACGCGACGCCCTTGCTGGATTCGGTGACGGCCCATGTGGAGTCGGAGGCGGACATGCTTCGATACCCGGCGATCGCCGTCTATTACTACAGCTACATGTCTTTGTCCCATCCGGGCGAGCCGGCGTATTTCCGGGCGCTGAAGGAGCAGCTGGGCCTTCACCAGCACCTGTTTCCGCCGGAGGAGATGCGGGTGTTGTACCTGCTGGCCATCAATTACTGCATCGCCCGTATCAATGCCGGTGAAACGGCCTTTTACCAGGAAACCTTCGACTTGTTCCGGGAAGGCCTGGAACGGAAGCTGTTGCTGGAGAACGGACAGCTCTCGCGGTTCACTTTTTCCAACGCGGTATTGTCGGGGCTGAACCTCCAGCGGTATGACTGGGTGCGGGCTTTCCTGCAGGATTACGGCCCCTGTCTGCCGGATCGGCACCGGGCAGCCTACGTTGGTTTTTATACGGCCAGGCTGCTGTATGAACAAGGGGCCTACGGGGCAGCCATGCAGTTGATCGCACCCTACGAATATGACGACATCCTCATGAACCTGCAGGCCAAGACCATCCTGTTGAAGATCTATTACGAGCTGGACGAGCTGAACGCCCTGGACTCCCTGCTCGACAGCATGTCCGCCTACCTGCAGCGGAAGCAGGTGATGGGATACCACCGGACCATCTACAAGAACCTGCTGCGCTACACCCGGAAGCTGCTCCGCCTGCCGGGGCGCGGCGGCCCCCCTGCCGAGCGGCTGCGGGAGGAAATCCGGTCGGCGGAACCGCTGATGGAGAAGAAATGGCTGTTGGCACAGCTGGAGGCGCTGCGCTGAGGAGTGTCTGCCAGGAGCTATGCCGGGGAGCCAAGGTTGCCCGTGACCGGATTTCGGCCGAACCAGCCGGCGGACGCTCCCGATTGCGGCCGGAAGGCGTAGCTTTGGGGAACAGCGGCAATGCCGCAACCATCCGGTCGTCATACAGGCGCCCGGTCAATTCCTGAAAAAATGAAATACCACCTCCTCGCCTGTTGTTGCGGACTGCTGGCCCTGAGCTCCTGCCGGAAGGAAACCACCCCCGCCCTGCTGCGCATACCGGTCACCAACCTCCGATTCAGCGTCGACCCGACCCTGCAACCCGGCTTCGAATACTACATCCCCATCAATGGGATCCGCACCAATGCCATGGACCAGCTCGCGGCCCGTGGCATCGACACCACCGACTTCCGCCGCATCCAACCGGGGCGCGCCACCCTCTCCGTCATCTTCGCCCAGGCGGACCTGGATTTCATCGATGCCGTCTCGATCCGGCTCTGCCCCCTGGGGCAGGACAAGGAGAACTGCGGACAGGAAGCGTTCTACCGGGATCCGGTACCTTTCGGGGCAGGTACCGACATCGACCTCCTGCCCAGCAACGTGGATGACATCCAGGATTTCGTGCTGCCCGAGGAAATCAATGTGCAGGTCAAACTGGAACGCTTGCGCGCCTTCCCCAACGGAAGCTTCGACATCATCCTCGATATGGAGTTCGATGTCCGTTGAAGCCGTCCCCACCCATGGGACACGCTGAAATTAGCCTTCCATTTACCACTTTCTTTTCGCATCCTTTATCTTTACCGCCCGATTCTCAAGACGGCCGGTCACGTCTTCATGCCGGTCCGCCCAACCATTTACCAACCAACTTCATGTCGATGGATTTCGTTAAAAAGCTCGGCCTCAAGCGCAACAATCCCGGTACGAGCACCGGCCTGCAGTCTTTTTCCTCCCGTAAATACATCCGCTCCTATTCCCCGGTGGACGGGGCGCTGATCGGTGCGGTCAGCCAGACGACCCGCGAACAATACGAAGAGGTCGTCGGGCAGGCCCAGGCGGCCTTCCGCGTGTGGCGGGAGATTCCGGCGCCCAAGCGGGGGGAGATCGTGCGTCAATACGGCGAGGCGCTCCGCCGGTACAAGGATCCGCTGGGGCGCCTGGTGAGCTATGAAATGGGGAAAAGCCTCCAGGAAGGCTGGGGCGAGGTGCAGGAAATGATCGACATCTGCGACTTCGCGGTCGGCCTCAGCCGTCAACTGTACGGGCTCACCATGCACTCGGAGCGGCCCCACCACCGGATGTACGAGCAGTGGCACCCGCTCGGTGTCGTCGGCATCATCTCCGCCTTCAATTTCCCGGTGGCCGTCTGGTCCTGGAATGCCATGATCGCCCTGGTCTGCGGCGATGTCTGCATCTGGAAACCCTCGGAGAAGGCTCCGCTCTGCGGCGTGGCCTGCCAACAGATCTTCCGTCATGTCCTGCAGGAGAACGGCGTGCCGGAAGGCGTCGTCTGCCTGGTGAACGGGGACTACAAGGTCGGGGAATACCTGACCCGGGACACCCGGGTGCCGCTCGTCTCTGCCACCGGCAGCACCCGCATGGGCAAGGTCGTCGGCCAGACGGTCGCGGCCCGGCTGGGTCGGAGCCTCCTCGAGCTCGGCGGTAACAACGCCATCATCGTCACACCCAGTGCCGACCTCGACCTGGTCCTGACCGGCGCACTCTTCGGTGCGGTCGGCACCTGCGGCCAACGCTGCACCTCCACCCGCCGGCTGATCGTCCACGACAGCATCTATGATGCCGTCCGCGACAAGCTCGCCGGCGCCTACCGACAACTCCGCATCGGCGACCCCCTCGACCAACACAATCACGTCGGCCCCCTCATCGACCAGGACGCCGTCCAGGCTTACCTCCATACCATTCGGGAAATCACCGCGCAAGGCGGTCGTTTCGCCGTGGAAGGCGGCGTGCTGGAAGGCGCCGGCTACGAAAGCGGCTGCTATGTGAAACCGTGTGTCGCGGAAGCCCGGCCGGACATGCCCATCGTCCGCCACGAAACCTTCGCCCCCATCCTATACCTGCTCCGGTACAGCGACCTCTCCGAAGCCATCGCCATCCAGAACGATGTGCCGCAAGGACTCTCCTCCGCCATCATGACCACCAACCTGCGGGAAGCGGAACGCTTCCTGTCCGCCGCCGGATCGGATTGCGGCATCGCCAATGTCAACATCGGAACCAGCGGCGCCGAAATCGGGGGCGCCTTCGGAGGCGAGAAGGAAACCGGCGGCGGCCGCGAAAGCGGTAGCGATGCCTGGAAAGCCTACATGCGGCGACAAACGAACACCATCAATTACAGCCAACAGATTCCATTGGCACAAGGGATCAAGTTCGACCTGGGCTGATGCGGCCCGACCAGTTCCTGCTCCCGCTTGTTAAACAGATAGACATGACCAACCTGATTCTCTTCGGCCCTCCCGGTTCCGGCAAAGGTACCCAGGCTCAACTACTGACCGAACGGTACCAACTCGTCCATATCTCCACCGGCGATCTCTTCCGGTACGAAATGGGTAACAGCACCCCGCTCGGCCAACTCGCCAAGAGCTATATCGAAAAAGGGGAACTGGTGCCGGACAGCGTCACCATCGGTATGCTGAAGAACAAGGTCGACGCCCACCCCGATGCGAAGGGGTTCATCTTCGACGGCTTCCCCCGGACGGTCGCCCAGGCGGCTGCACTTGACCAACTGCTCGCCGACATGGGTACCGCCATCACCTGCCTGGTGGCCCTGGAGGTCGATGAGGAGGAAATCGTCAGACGCATCCTCCTGCGTGGCCAGGTATCCGGCAGAAGCGATGACAATGACGAATCCATCATCCGAAACCGCATCGCCGTGTACCGAAAGGAAACCACCCCGGTGTTCGACCACTACGCGGCGTCCGGTGTCGCCAGTTATGTCGAAGGTGTCGGCTCCATCCAGGAAATATTCGCCCGCATCTGTGCGGTCATAGATGCTGGCGCTCCTCCCTTGGGCTGACATACCCGATGCACCTTGGCCGGAACACGAATGCCGAAATCCTCTTCGCGGGGGGCGTAAACCAAACTGTCGGATTACCAATCCGTAGCAGACCTGCTTTCCCCATGCAGCGAAGACCAAATCCGCCCATCGTCCACGAATCTACACCATACCGCAACCCCTCCCCGCGAAGCGGGGAGATAAAATACTGGCAATAAAAAGGCGCGGCCCTGTACAAGCGATTTTCTATCTGGCAATCAAAAAACGAAGAAAATCCCTGTAATTAGCCTGATGCTAAAAATTCGCGTACCAGCCTCCCCGCGCAGCGGGGAACAAGAACCTCCTATCCACAACGCATCCGCCATGCCATCATCCCTTCGGCCGCGATCCGGGAGGAGCGTGCTGTTTCGATGACAAGGCGGCAAGCCGATTGTTCTCCGCGCAGCGGGGAGCAAAACACCGGTCCCTCCTCAAAACGATGAATTGCCATCCGGTCCTCCCCGTGCTGCGCGGCCATCCGTTCTCCCATATTACTTCGACTTTCCGGCAACCGCAGGGCCGTTTTGCTCGTATATTCGTCCATGGTGTCCGCACAGCGGAAAATCAAAGACATGCAATGAGAACTATCCTGACCTTCCTCCTTTCCCTGCTCTACATCGTTGTGACGGCCCAGTCGGTGGACGGCCTGATTCCCCGGGATCTTTACTTCCTGGAAAAAGACAAGCGGCAAGTCACCTTGTCGGCGGACGGTGCCCATGTGCTGTACCAACGGACCGGACGGGCGCAGGACAGCATCCTGTACTACACGCCGGTACGGCTGCCCCATGTTGTCAAGCAGCGCCGGTTCGACGGCATCCTGCTCGATTGGATGCCGACCGGTAACGGCGGCCTGGTGATTGCGCTGCGGCAGGGTGGGGAGTCCCACCTTTTCACGGCCGGATTGACGAGCACCCCGCCGCGCAAGCTTCGGGTTCCGCCATTCGAGGAAGTCCGCTTCCTGCATCGGAGCCCGCGATTCCCCAATAAGGTGGTCGTGGACCTGCAGACGAAGGATTCGCTGCGCAGCGGCATCTATATCCTGGACCTGATGAGCAGCAGCCTGAAGCGCCTGGGGCGCATGGACGGGTTCCGGGCAGTGTATTTCGACGAAAACTTCACCTGGCTTGCCGGAATCCGGGAAGACCGGGCGAATCATCCTATGCTGGTGCGGCGGGATGAAGGCGAATGGCGGGAGGTCATGGCCCTGCCCCCGGGAGAAGGTGCCGCCGGGGTGGTGTCGGTCCGGCGGGACGGGTCGGCCTTGTATTGTGTCGCCTCGGGTGACCGCGACAAGGCGGCCTTGTGGGAGCTGGACCTGCGCACCGGAGCCTTGCGGATGTTGGCGGAAGACGAGCAGGCGGACCTACTGTCGGAAGGGGCATTCATCGACGGCGCCGGCGCGCCGCTGGCGGTATCCGTCGCCTGGTCGGGGGGGCGCCAGTCACTGGTGGATACGGCTGCAGCCGGGCTGCTTGCGGCCCTGCGGGAGGAAATCGGTGCCGACCTCCGATTCGTCGGGGCGGACGACCGCGATTCCGTCTGGCTGGTGAAGGCCTTTGCCGGCGGACCGGCCACTTATTTCAGTTACGATCGCGGCAGTGGAAAGGCCACCCGCCTGTTCAGCGAACGACCGGCATTGGATGCGTATGACGCACCGGTCCGTACCCTGCAGACCTTTACCCGCCGGGACGGCGCCCGGGTGCCGGCCTACCTGTATGTGCCGGCCGGTATGGCGAAAGCCGACGGAACGCCGAAAGCGCCGCTGCCGACCATGTTGTATGTGCACGACCCGGCCGTCGGCGGGTATGGCCATTGGGACGACTGGACGACCACCCGGCATCTTCAGCTGTTGGCCAACCGTGGATATGTGGTGCTGGATCTTGCGGTCCGTGGCAGTGCAGGCCTCGGCAAGGCCTTCGCGGCGGCAGCGGACGGTCAATGGGGTGGCGCCCGCCACTTCGACCTGGTGGATGCCGCGATCTGGGCTGTCCGCGCCGGTTTCTCAAGCCGCAAACGGATCGGATTGCTGGGATGGTATTCCGGCGGACAGGCCGCCGCCTTCGCCATGGGCGCCGCACCGGACATCTTTTCCTGCGGCATCGCCCTCCAACCTTTGTGCGACCTGTCCGCTTTCGGCCCCGACAGCCTGTCCGCCACACATCCTTGGGCCCGGGCGCTGCAGGCCATCGACGGCGGAGCCGAGGCTTGGACCGCCCAATCCCCACAAACCTATGTCAAGGATGTCATCGGTCCGGTCCTACTGGCGGCCGGCGAAACGGATACCATCGTGCCGGCCGAACAGACGGACCGGTTCGCCACCGCGCTGCATACAGCCGGCAAATCCGTCATCCAGCTGCATTATCCGGAGGAACCCGGCTATTTCCGCCAACCCGGCAGCTGGGTGTCGTTCTGGGCGGTGGCGGAACATTTCCTCCACACGCACCTCAGCGGCCGACGCCAGCCTCGGGATGCGGATGTGGAACTGGGAGACATGGAAATCCGGCAAGGCGCCGAGTACGTCGAATCCATCGACTGACCTTCCCCGCAAACCTTCCCGCCGCTGATATGAACATCCCGGGACACCGTTTCCTGTCCGTCTTGCCTCAGGCACAAAGCAAATGGTCGGTTCCGTTTTGATCTGGGTTGATGCGCGATGTCGCTGCCGATGTGGCGATGGAATGCCGGATTCGTTGTTGATGGGAGGTGCTTTGTCCCCGCTTCGCGGGGCGGGCTGGTCTGCTGCGGATTGGTAATCCGACAGATTGATGTACGCTCCTTGTCCCCCGCGATGAACCGTTCTCCGCCCGGTACGGCCTGCCGAAGGCCGTGCTGCCCGGCCTTGCGGCCGCCATCCATCCATGTCGCACAAATTGCGTATCTTGCAGCCTTTCCTGGAAAGACGATTACCATGAGAAAACCGCTGTTCAAAATTCGGGATAATGGCAAATTCGGCTTCATCGATGCCATGGGGGAAGTGGCCATTGAACCCCAATACGTGCAGGCCGAGGAATTTTACAATGGTTTCTCCAGGGTCATGCTCAATGACAAGATGGTTCCGCTGGATGACCATGGCCGGCTTCTGCTGCGGCATCTCTTCAATCATGTAGGCTTGTTCGAGGAAAAGCTGGCGAAAGTACGCCTGGTCAACAAGTGGGGCTTCATAGACGAGCGTGGCCGGGTGGTCATTCCGATTCAGTTCGGGGATGCCGGCTATTTCGGCGAAGGCCTGGCGCCTGTCGCCTGGGATGGCAAATACGGGTTCATCAGCCACGAAGGGGAGTTCGTCATCCCGCCCGTTTTCGGATGGGCCGGCTCCTTTCACGACGGGCTGGCCGTGGCGGCCAGCAATTCCCGCTACGGATATATCGACCGGCAAGGGGAATTCGCCATCGACCCGGTCTTCGAAGGGGCCAGGGGATTCCAGCAATCCGTGGCCGTCATTATGGAGAAAGGCCGGTGGGGGCTGGTCGACCGGACCGGCAAAGTACTGGTGCCGCCTACTTTCGACCTGGTGGATCCCCATACCAGCGGGGACTTCTTCGACAACATGGCTTCGGTCGTGCGCGACGGCCGGTATGGATTCATCAACAAGGCCGGAGAGACGGTCGTCGAGCCGCAATACAGCTTCGCCGGCGATTTCGGCGAAGGCTTGGCCCTGGTCGAGCAAAACGGCCAGTTCGGTTACATCAACAAAACCGGGGAGTTCAGCATCCCCCCTCGCTTCGAGGATGCAGGAGTCTTCTCGGAAGGGATGGCACAAGTCAAGAACGGCGGTCTGTGGGGGTACATCGATACCACCGGAAAACTGGCCATCCGACCCTTGTTCGAATCGGTCCTGCCATTCCGGGACGGCCTGGCCTGGGTAAGCTACAAAGGTAAGTGGGCCTACATCAACAAATGGGGGGATATCGTCTGGCGGGAGCGGTAAGCCCTGCTCAACGCATGCGCGGACGACGTCGCTTGCTGCCTGGTTGCAACGGCATGCCGCCCTTCGGCATCATTCCCATCCGCTGGGCCGCCTTCATCTGGCCCTGTTGGCCGGAAACCAACTCCAACTGCTTGGCTTGGTCCTTGATCGCCTGCTCCGTCACATGCAGCTCCTTGAACTTCTTCAGGTGAATCTTCACCAGGTTCCATCGGCCCCGCTGCGCCGCGATACCAGCCAGTTGCAGCAACACCGCCGCTTTCTCATTGTCGGTGGGCAGTTTCAATTCCTGGGCCCGCCCAAGCCATTCCTCCGCTTCGTCCATCCGGTTGAGCCCCTGTGCGACCGTTCCCTTCAGCAGGAAGTAGTAGGCACGGTTGGTGACGTACAGCAGCTTGGGGGTGAGGGTCAACCGGAGCCGCTTGTCCGCCCCCAGGAAATCCGATCCGTTCTGCATGATCATGGCGGCGGATTGTACCGTACCCAGCAGCAGGTATCCGACCAACAGCACCAATCCCGCCAAAAAGAACGGGAAGGCATACCAGAACCCGAAGAAAACCGCCAGCAGCGTGCCGCCGACGAAGCTGAGCCCCATGAGGGCGAAACGTAGGTAGATGTTGATCGTGAACATAATTTTTCTTTTGCGGACAGCGCGGCAAATGTAAGAAAGTTCCCGCTTCCCAACGGACTTCGCGGCAAACCAAATTGTCGCCCGGACAGTGGCGGCGCCTGGTTGGGTACTGCGCGTCCCGGCCCGTACCGCCAAGCGGTGAAAACACGGACGGACGCATGCCGGGACGACCGCCCTGGCTGCGATACGGCGCATTCCCTCGGGTCGCGGTCACGACCGGTTGGTTCGCACGCCCGTAACTCCGTCAGTCCGGCAGGAAGGGGTTGAAGAGACGCTCATGCCCGATGGTGGTGGCAGGGCCGTGACCGGGATAGACCTTTACCTCATTGCCCAAGGGGAACAGTTGTTCCCGGATGCTCCGGATCAGGGTGTCGAAATCACCGCCCGGCAGGTCCGTCCGGCCGATGCTCTCCCGGAACAGGACGTCCCCGGCGAGTACGAATCCCGCCGCCGCACAATGGAAGGAAAGGCTGGCCGGGGAATGCCCCGGCGTATAGATCGCCTCGAGCCGCGTCTGTCCGAAGGAGATGGTCTCTCCCGGCTCGATGTAACGGCCCGGCATGGGGGAGGGTTCCGGCGCCGGGATGCCGTACAGGCGGCACACTTCCGGCATGGCTTCCAGGACCGGCCGCTCGCCGCGGTGGATCTCCAGTGTCAAACCCCAGCTGTCGGCCACGAACTTGTTGCCGAACACATGGTCCAGGTGGCAATGGGTGTTGAGCAGGCGGACCGGCCGCAAACCGTTCTCCTGTATGAACGTCATCAGCTCGATCCGCTCATGGGCCTCGTAACAGCCCGGGTCGACGATGATGCACTCCCCACTGTCGTCGTAGACGATGTAGGTGTTTTCCTGAAACATGTTGAAGACCAATGTGGCCACCTTCGTCTGCATGGTATGTCGTTTCGTTGTGCCGGCCCCGGTCCGCGTCCCCCGGTCGGGTGACACCGGCCCGCACCCCCGCAAATTAGCCGCCGCGGTTGAACTCTTGCCCGATAAGCGTTATTTTTACAACGGACCGTGAAAGTACGAACAGACCGGTAGATGTCTGATAAAAAAAGTTGCCCATGCGCCTCCCTGTCCTGACCGCCTCCCTTCTTTGTGGCTGCGCCCTCTCCTTGGCCGCACAGACCACCCAAACGGAATTCGGAAAGAACCGGGTGCAGTTCCACCAGGATTTCGCGGAGTGGTCCCAGTACGAAAGCCGTAACTTCATCACCTATTGGTACGGGGAAGGCCGCTACATCGGTCAGTCGGTCGTCCAGCTGGCGGAAAATGATTTCCAGGATATACAGGGTATCCTCGAACACCGCATGAACGACAAGATCGAAATCATCGTCTACACCGACCTGACCGACCTCAAGCAAAGCAACATCGGCAGCGAAGAGGCCTTCGAAAATACCGGCGGCCAAACCAAGATCGTCGGCAACAAGATGTTCGTCTACTTCAACGGCGACCACAACGACCTGCGCCGCCAGGTCCGCGAAGGGGTGGCTTCCGTCTTTCTCAACGCCATGCTCTTCGGTTCCAACCTCCAGGAGATCGTGCAGAACGCACTGATGATGAACCTGCCCCAATGGTTCAAGGACGGCCTCATCTCATACGTCGGCCAAGCCTGGACCCCCGCCCTGGATGACCGCCTGCGCGACCTCTTCCTCACCGGGGAATTCGAGGATTTCGACGACCTGGCCCGCCGGCATCCCGCCCTGGCCGGCCACTCCCTCTGGTTCTTCATCAGCCAGCTGTACGGCAGCGCCACGGTGTCCAACCTCCTCTACCTGACCCGCATCAACCGCAGCGTCGAAAGCGGCTTCCTCTATGTGCTGGGGAGCTCCTACGCCTCCACCACCCTCAATTGGTTCGACTTTTTCCAACAACGCTACACCGCCGAAGCCAACGTCATGATGCCGCCACCCATGGCGGCCGTACCCATCCGCAACCGCCGGAACATCCCCCTCTACCAGCTCCGGCTGAGCCCCGACGGCCAGCAGATCGCCTATGTGCTCAATGAAATCGGCAAGGTCAAGGTCTATGTCCAGGACCTCCGGACCGGCAAAAGGACCTGCGTCTTCCGGGAAGGCTCCCGCAACCCCATCCAGGCCACGGATTACAATTACCCCCTGCTCGCCTGGAACCCCAACCAACAGGAACTCGCCATCCTCCACGAAAAAAGAGACGTACCCAAACTGCTTCGCTACCAAATCCTGACGAAGGAAAAAATATCGGAGGAACTGACCGGCAACTTCCAGCGGGTCTACAGCATGGATTACCTCACCCCCCGCGACCTCGTGCTCTCCGCCGCCGTGCGCGGCCAGTCGGACCTGTTCCGTTACGCTCTCCAGAACCGCCAGTCGCAACGGCTCACCAATGATGTCTGGGACGACCTCGACGCCGTCCCCACTTCCATCCGCGGCCGCCGCGGCATTCTCTTCGCCTCCAACCGACCCGATTCCCTCAACCGGTCCGTTCCGCTCGATTCGGTACTGCCCGTCGGCCGGTTCGATATCTTCTACCTGGACCTGGATTCCATCGGCTTCCGCCATAACGGCGAACTCATCCGTATCACCCGTACCCCGGAGGCCGACGAACGGCAGCCGCTCCCGATCGATTCCCTCTGGTTCGGCTTCCTGTCTGATGCCAGCGGCATCCGCAACCGCCGCATCGGCTTCCTCAAGGATTATATCCATCATGTCGACCAGGTGGTCCGGCTCACGGACGGAAGCACACGCCGCATCCGCTCCGGCCAATCCCTCGCAGACCACCTCGACAGCACCGAGCTGTCGCTGCTGGATTCCGTCTGGCTCGATTCGGTCATCAAGGAAAAAGCCATCCTTCACACCGCCTCCAACTACGACCGCAGTATCCTGGAACACAGCAAGTCCCGCCGGCCCGCCTTCACGGAACTGCTGTTCCGCGACGGTACCTGGCAGGTGTACCACGGCAATATCGACCCGCTCGTGCTGTACCTGCCGCCCGCCACCCTCCTGCGACAACAGCAGCTGGCGATGGACCGCACCCCGCAGCCGGACCAACCCACCCAACAACCTGTTCCCGTCATGCCGACACCCCCCAGCCCGCCCCGACAGGATACCGGTAAGATCGATATCGACAACTATCTGTTCCAGAGCGAATTCGATGACGACGAAGTCGTCGTCCGCCGACCCGATGCCGATTCCGTCGCCCCCGCTCCCGCCCCCGTCCCGGAACCGGTTCAGCCCCAGCTGCTCTACCGCCAACCGGATGCCGAATCCGTCTTCTCCACCCGGTCCCAACCCGCCCCCTTCCGCAGCAGCCGCATCATCCCCTACCGGCTCAAGTTCCGCACGGATTTCGTGACCACCCAAATGGACAATGCGCTGCTCTTCGACGGTCTCAGCTCCTTCGCGGGCGTCCCACAGGATTTCGGTTACCCCCCGCCGGGAATCCTCCTCAAGGCGAATTTCAAAGACCTCCTCGAAGACTATGAATTCGAAGGCGGCGTCCGGGTGCCGACCTCTTTCAACGGTGCGGAGTATTTCCTGCTCTTCAACGACCGGAAAAAACGACTGGACAAGCGCTACGCCGCCTACTATCGCCGCCTCCGGTTTACAGAGGACAATTCCCCGCCACCCACCAAATTCGACAACGCCATTTTCTTGCTCCAATACCAACTGCGCTACCCGCTCGACGTCTTCACCAGCCTGCGGGCCGTCAATACCCTCCGCTTCGACCGCTCCACCTGGCTGGCCAGCAACCCCGCCGCCCTCGAGACACCCGACATCCGGTCCCAACGCCTCGGCACCCGCCTCGAGTATGTGTTCGACAATACCCTCGACGTGTCGCTCAATATCAAGAACGGTACGCGTTACAAGATCTTCGCGGAACTGGTCAAACGCTTCGAGGTGGACCTCACCGGGGATGTGCAGGTCCGCGCAGGGGAGGGCTTCATGACCGTCTTCGGTGCCGATGCCCGCCATTACCAGCGGGTCCTCCGCCATTCGGTCCTCGCCACCCGCCTGGCCGGGGCGACTTCCCTGGGACAGGAACGGGTGCTGTATATGTTGGGCGGTACCGACAACTGGCTGCTGCCTCAATTCGATATGACCATCCCCTTCCCCGCCGGTAACGATTACGCCTTCCGCTCGGTCGCCACCAACGTCCGTGGCTTCCAACTCAACGCCCGCAACGGAAACTCCTATGCCCTCTTCAATTCGGAGTTCCGCAGTCCGGTGCTCCGATACCTGTTTCCGTTTTCCGCCTCCAACTTTATCCGCAATTTCCAATGGGTGGCTTTCTTCGATGCCGGTACGGCGTGGGAAGGCCTCAATCCTTTCAACGAATCCAGCCCCCTGAACACCTGGCGCGACCAGAACACCAATGTCCAGATCGAGGTGAGTTATTTCCGGGATCCCGTTGTCTTCGGCTATGGGACGGGCATCCGGACCCTGCTGTTCGGGTATTTCGTCCGGCTGGACTACGCATGGGGTATCGAGACCCGGGAGGTGCAGTCCCCGCGATTGTATTTTTCCATGGGGATGGATTTCTGATGGCGTATGCCCACGGGCCGCCCGGGCACAAACCAAAGTGTCGGTTCGTTGGAATAGGATTTGTTTTTTCCCCGCTTCGCGGGGATGCTGGTCTGCGAAGCATTTGTGATCCGACCGGTTGGTTTACGCCCGGTCTGCGTTGCTGCACCATGTCGCGGCGGAAGCGGTGATGGCATGGCGGATTCGGTGTTCAAGGGAGGTTCTTTTTCCCCGCTTCGCGGGGATGCTGGTACGCGAATTTTTAGGATTAAGCTAATTACAGGGATTTTTTTCTTTCTTTAATTTTTTGAAAGCAAGCGGATTGGGTA
>JBEAQU010000008.1:0-22994 GCA_041163745.1 Bacteroidota bacterium | reverse complement strand
TTGCTACGGGTTCTTCTGGTTGTTGCTGTCATCCGGTATCCTTTGGTATGGTTTCCTGCTTGCGCCGCTGACTATGGCATTGATTTTTCTATATTTCCAAAGACAGGAATCGGACAGAGCCTCCCTCATGGAATCCAGGGTTACGCATTACGCCTTCCTCGGACTCACCGGTTTGTTCCTACTCGCGGGGACGGCGCAGCGTTTTTCAAATGTCAAGCACAGCCTGGCGAACAACGACAAACTGATGGGCAAACGGCTGATGGATCCCGCCCAGCTGCGATACCTGACCGGCGAACTGGATGCGGAAGGCGTGGTGGATGCCTTCTATCCGGGTTTGTCCGATGCCATCCGGATGATCAATCAGGAAAACACCTCCCTGGTATACAACGTAGGTACCCGGCTTCATTTCTTTATCGAGGAAAGCGACAAAAGAATCTTCCAGGATAATCAGCTGGATTATTTCCAGCAATGGTCGTCCGTCTGGCCGACAAAGACCCAACTGACGCAGGTGCTGAAAGACGCCGGTGTGAAATACCTGCTGATTGACTACTATACTCCGACGGTCGACAAGACCCCGGAAAAACAGCTGGTGGACCGTTATAAGAACCTGATGTATTTCCTGTACAACAACCCAGGTGTCCGCCTGGTAGCCACCGACCGAATCGTTCGGACAAACAATGACGGAAAGGTACAATACGTCAACGATGCATACGGAGAGGTAGAACAATTCGGGAATTACGCCGTATTTGAAATGCGGTGACGGTTACAAAACCTCCGCATCGGTTGATTCCGTACGCCCATGGATAACAATCGCATATTCATCGTGATCCCGGCGAAGGACGAAGGTCCCCGCATCGGAAATCTCCTAGAACGACTCCTGGAGCTGGGATATCATAACCTCGTCGTCGTCGACGACGGGTCTTCAGACGACACCGCTGCTGTCGCAGGCCGGTATCCGGTCGCCTTGCTTTCCCACATCATCAACCTCGGTGCCGGCGCCGCCACACAAACCGGCATTGCCTATGCCTTGCATGCAGGTGCCGATATCATCGTCACCATCGACGGAGATCACCAGCACCTCCCCCACGATATCCGCCAACTTGTCGAAACGCTGGTCGGTCAGTCAGTGGATATCGTCATCGGCAGCCGTTTCCTTCATAAATCAAACAACATTCCCCGTAGCCGTGCCTTATATAACTACGTTGGCAACGTCCTCACTTTCCTGCTGACGGGGCTCGCAACCACGGACAGCCAATCGGGAATGAAGGCCTTTAGGGCTGAATTCGCTCGCAAATACACCATCCATCGGAACGGCTACGAGTTTTGTGTGGAAATCATACGGAACATCCGCCTGCACAAGGCCCAATGGGCGGAAGTGCCCATCAGCGTCACCTACACGCCGGATACCCTGGCCAAAGGACAGAATTTCTGGTCCGGTGTAAAAATGCTGCCCCGTTTGTTCCGGTACGTCTGAGCCCGCCTGCCTTCGCTCCTTCGGCGGACAGTTTCCGCTGACCGTCCGGTAATCAACCGCACGGGTTCTCCCTTCGCCAGGTGTCAAGATGAGTCTGCAATTCCCCGAAGAACCGATGAAAATCCGCCTCCAGGTCGGCATAATGCTGCCCAAGGGAGGCGGTCGCACCGTCCAGAAACCATGGCTTGCTGCAACGACGTCCCATCCGGCGGAACGTTTCGGAAAGCCCTTCTACCGTACCGTACCGCATCAACCAATCATCCGCCACCATGGCCGGCAACCATCGCTCCCGCAGCATCGCCGGCATCAGGTCGCGATGTCCCATCAAGACCTCATAAACGGTCGAAGTGAACCCCCGCAGCGGAAGGTCTGAATATCGGTCCCAGTTGTGTATGAGGATGTAATCCAGCAATACATCCAGCACCACCGGCGCATACCGACCATGTTCCGGCCGAAGCAACTCCACACTGTGCCGAACCGCCGGATGATCGTCCGTATACCGGTCGATGACATGATGCATCCGAACACCCCGCCGCACCGACTGCGGCAGGGCAGCCTGTTCCTGCGGACCGATGAAGTCGGCCAGGAAGTTGCCGACCTGCAATCCCGTGTCCGGACCGGACAACCATATGTGGGCAAGAAAATTCATTGTTATGCGGTTGCGCCTGAGCGGAGCGGTAGCAGCCGAGACTATTGTAAAGCCACCTCCCGCTTTCCCTTCGAATACCGTATATTTGCGCCCGTTTCAAGCGGGCCCTGTCTCCCGGCCGGTCCACCCGGCACAAAGGTACATCCCGCCCATCAGTTCATAACCTCGCATCAGCATTCATCATGGCTTTACAGGCAGGAATCGTAGGACTACCCAACGTCGGCAAATCCACCTTGTTCAATGCGCTGACATCCGCCAAGGCGTTGGCCGCCAACTACCCTTTCGCTACCAAGGATCCGAACGTCGGCATCATCACTGTGCCCGACGAACGGCTCGACAACCTCAACCGGCTCGTCCAACCAAAATCACTCGTACCCACCACCATCGAAATAGTCGATATAGCCGGCCTCATCAAAGGAGCCAGCAAAGGGGAAGGCCTCGGCAACCAGTTTCTCGCCAATATCCGGGAGGTCGACGCCATCATCCATGTGGTCCGTTGCTTCGACGATGACAACGTCGTTCATGTGGACGGCGGCATAGACCCGGTACGCGACAAGGAAATCATCGATACGGAACTCATCCTCAAAGATATCGAGACGGTGGAAAAAAGACTGGACCGCCTTCGCAAACAAGCCAAGACCGGCAAGAAGGAAGACCAACGCCTGGTCGAGGTAGGTACGCACATCCTCGGCCATCTCAACGAAGGGAAACCGGCCCGCTCGGTAGCGCTGGACGAGGATGGCAACGCCCTGCTCAGGGATATGCTGCTGCTGACCAGCAAGCCCATCCTGTATGTCTGCAATGTCGCGGAACAGGATGTACAGACCGGTAACGCACATACCACCCGCTTCTGCGAGGCCGTCCGGGAAGAACCGGCGCTCGTTCTTTTCGTCAGCGCTGCCATCGAAGCGGAAATCGCCCAAATGGATACCGCCGAGGAAAGAGCCGAATACCTGGAGATGATGGGGCTGCAGGAACCTGGCGTCAACCGGCTCATCCGGGCCAGCTACCAGCTCCTCGACCTGATCACTTATTTTACCGTCGGAGAAAAGGAGGTCCGCGCCTGGACCATCCGAAAAGGCTGGAAAGCCCCCAAGGCGGCCGGCGTCATCCACACCGATTTTGAAAAAGGCTTCATCCGGGCGGAGGTCATCCGGTACGAGGATTTCATTCGCTTCGGCTCGGAGGCCGCCATCAAGGAGGCCGGCAAGATGTCGGTCGAAGGAAAGGAATATGTCGTCCAGGACGGCGACTGCATGCACTTCCGCTTCAATGTCTAGGCCCTTCCCCTGATCGCCCCCCCCGCCACAAACAACTTTGTTCCGACCCAGTTGAGGGAAATCACCGTAGGAACCGACATTTCTCACCAGCAGCCAACCGATATGCCGCTACTTTGCCCATCGATTGGCTGCCGACACGTTCCGGCAGTATGCCGCTTTCCCAAAACGAGCATCATGGCTTCCGCATTCCCACTTGTCCTGTGCTGGCTTCCATTGCTCCAGGTCGCCCTACCGTTGCAAGGACAGGACTCGGCGGACCTTGTTCCGCCTGTCCGGCGGGTATTCCTGATTGGCAGGATGTCTGACCTGCCTCCCGAAGACCCGCTATGGGAACATCTTGCGGCACAAACGCGCGATGCAACCGAACCTTTCACCCTGTTGTGCCTCGGTGACGCCCTCCCGTCGGATACTTCGGCTCCCTTGCCGGTGGCTATGGATAGACTGTACCGACTCGGGGCAACCAACCCGCTCGCCAGCGTCCGTTTCGTTCCCGGCGAGGCGGTCTGGAATGGTGCGGAGGAATGGCCGCGGATCCGGCAGCAGGAAAAACTGATGCGCGAAGCCTGGGGCAAGGATGCGGAATGGCAGATTCCTTCCCATGGCTGCCCGGGACCGGAATGGTTCAGCCCGGATTCCACCTTAACCCTGATGGCACTGAACTCGACCTGGTTCCTGCGGGACGACGGCCGGAGACCTTCCGAATCGGATGCCGCATGCCCCTTTTACAACAGCACGGAAAGCTGGGATGAGGTCGATGATTTCATCGAGGCCCATCCGGATCGAAACATCCTGGTGGCCGGCCACCACCCGGTGCTGTCCTATGGTCAATACGCCGGCTTCCGGCAATGGCGCCGACACCTGTTCCCTTTCGATTCCAACCGAAGGACCAGCTGGCTTCCGCTGCCGATATTGGGTTCCTTCTACAAAGCCTACCGCCATAACATCGGGTTCCGGGATGACCTCACCACCATGTCCGCAGAGGAATATTCCCGAAGGATGAAAAGGGTGTTTATGGGTTACGACAACCTGGTTTACGTCTCCGCCCACGAAAACGACCTGCAGGTACTTCGCATCGGCGACAATTACTTCCTCAACAGCGGGTCCATGTCCGGCGGCCAACCCGTCTCCACCGGTCCGGAAACGATGTACGCCAGTTCCCGAAGGGGGTATATGGAACTGGCATATTTCCCTGACGGAGCCGTATCGCTACATATCCATACGCTGGTACGAGGAACGGCCATACACACGGATACCTTGCGTTTGTTCGAAGGTGCCGGTAAACACACGGCCACTCCTCCGAACCCATCCCTCCCGGTCAATGACCGGCTCGCCTGGCATTGGCGCCATCAGGCTGCCCTGGCCGAACCTTGCCCGCCTTGTCCACCGACCGTCTCCCATGTCCCGGGCCCTGAATACGATATCGCCCCCCTCGCCCAGCGGATCCTCGGACGGCATTACCGACGTACCTGGGCCACCCCGGTCGATGGCATCCCGGTCCTGCGCTTGGATTCGATTCATGGCGGGCTCAGACCCTTCGCCATTGGCGGCGGCGGCCAGACCAAGGTCCTGAAGTTCGAGGCCGCCGATGGGGAATGGTATTATTTCCGCTCGGTGAACAAGGACCCCACCCAAAGCATGAGCGACGACGCCCGGTTGCTGAAAGGTTGGTACGGCGCCTTGCGCAAGGACCTGACCTCCGGACAATATCCCTACGGTGCCTTTGTCGCAGATCCTCTCATGAAGGCTACCGGTATCCTGCACACATCGCCGGTTCTATATTCCATGCCCGACCATCCCGCACTTGGAAAATACAGGGAATCTTTCGCCAATATGCTTGGAATGCTCGAACAACGCCCGAGGGGTAAGAACAAAGGCGTACCAGGCTTCGCCGGCGCCGACAAAGTCGTCAAGACGGTCCGAATGTTCCAGTACCTGGTCAAGGACCATGACAACCAGGTCGACCAAGCTTCCTACGCACACGCCCGGCTGATGGATCTACTAATTGATGATTGGGACAGGCAACACAACAACTGGACATTCGCCGCCTACGGAGACAACAAATCGAGGACTTTCCTGGCTTTGCCCAAAGACCGGGACAAGGCATTCTCACGCTGGGAAGGAATCTTCTGGTTGGCCGACCGGGAATTCATGCTGGCCAGAATCGCTCATTTCGGTTATTCCTACGGCGGTATCATGAGCCTGACCTACCAGGCGCGTGATGTTGACCGCTTCTGCCTCAACGGCCTGGACCGACTTGACTGGCAGACCATCGTACGTGATTTCACCAACCGACTGCCGGACAGTACCATCGTACAGGCTGTCCGTCGGATTCCCGAACCCGCGTTCCGGATCGATGGCCCCGAACTGACCGCCAAACTCCTCTCCAGAAGAGACCAACTTCCGGAAGCGGTCGAAAAATGGTATCGCCGGTTGTCGGAATTTGTACAGGTCGTCGGCTCCAACAAACGGGAATTGTTCCTCGTCGAACGCCTCCCTCACGGACCGGTCAACGTCCGTACCTACAAGTTGAAGAAAAACGATATTCGATCAGACTTGCTTTACCAGCGGCGGTTCCTGCCGTCTGATACCCGTGAAATCCGTCTGTATGGTCTCGGCGGCAAGGACCGTTATCAAATCACTGGACAGGCTCACCATAGCATTCCCGTCCGGATTATCCTCGGGGAAGACCCCAACATGGTCTCTGACAGCTCTCTTGTCCGCGGACCAGGCCGCCTCACCAAAATCTACAATGCCAAACCCACGGATACCATCCGGACCAATCCTGAGACGAAGTTGATGGCAACACCCGATCCGATTGTTTTCAGCTATCGCCAATACGAACCCCACAGGTGGTATCCCATGCCGACGCTATCCTATAACCGGGATGATGGACTGATTTCCGGCATGGGAGCCAATTTCACCCGGCAAGGCTTCAACAAACCCGGCTTCGCCGCTCGCTACCAGGTGCGGGGCGCCGCCACTACCCGACGGAATTTCTGGTTTTCCGCCGCAATGGAACAACGACGCCTCATCAGGACCTGGGATCTGCTGTCCTCTTTTGCGCTGACCAATACCGACCGCACCTTCCGCCGATTCTATGGATTCGGCAACCATTCCATCCTGGACAGGGAACAGAAGTCGGCAGGATATTATGACAACGAGACATTCGCCGCAATCGGGTCCGTCGGCCTTCGGAAGACGTTCTGGCACCAATCCGAATTCCGGATCAACCTCTTCCTGTCGCAATACCAAGTCGATGTCCCGGATGCAACCGATGCAGGCTCCACCATCTACCGACAGTCCCAAGCGGTCGACGGACTCGGCCGGAACAACTTATCCGGCTACCAATTCGAAATGGACATGGACCTGACCGACAGGTCCTTTCTGCCCCGGTACGGGGTAAGGCTCCAAGCGGACATACGGCATTACTTCCAATCGTTCGGTCGACCTGGCAACTTCGCCATCCTGCGGGCAGACTTCCGATGGTATGAAACCGTCCGGTTCCATTTTCCGATGACCATCGGCCTTCGGTCCGGGTACCAGTATAACTTGGGATCGGGGATTCCTTTCTTCCTCGCCGCCACCCTGGGACAGAAGGACAATCTCCGCGGCTTCGTACGGAACCGGTTTGCCGGCGACCGCGCAATCTGGTTCAATACGGACATCCGCTTCGACCTGGGTACCGTGGCCACGGAAGCCATTCCCATCGGGCTGGGCGCCTTCCTTTTTTCGGATGCGGGCAAGGTCTGGTACGGACAGGAAAGCGCCCCCACCTGGCATAAAAGCCTCGGTGCGGGCGCTTACCTGTCCCCCGTCAACGATAATTTCCAAGTCAGCTTGTCTGTGGCCCGTTCCCGGGAGGAAAAGGCCCTTCTTGAATTCACCCTGGGGTTCAGAATCTGAACGGCCGGCGGCTTGGTGTCAAAACTGGTACCGAAGACTGGCGCCGGTTATGCCCATTTGAAGGTCAAGGTCCTTGCGCCGGTCCGGCCTGTTGCGAACGACTTTGTGGAGCTGGGGGACCAGGTAGCCGGAAAGAGCGCCGACGGCATATCCCGCCAGGACATCGGTGGGATAATGTTTTCCGGCCTTCACCCGCATGTAGCCGGTCGCAGCAGGCAGCACCGCCGCCGCCGCCCATACGAAGGGCCGCCATTTGGAATCCGGATGATAATCCGCAAATACTTTGGCAGTAAAGAAACTCATCGCCGCCGTATTGCTGGTATGTCCTGAAATGAAAGAACGTTTCGCACCCGGCGTCAACTTGTCGTCCACCGACACCAACTCATTGTACACATAAGGCCTGGTTCTGCCGAAACCGCTTTTTGTCAGAGAGGTGATGCCGTTGTTCACCACCATCGTCTGCGCCGCCAGCATGGCCAGTACGGCGGCATCTCCGCGCATGTTGCGATCGGCCAGCAATACCACCGGCATCAAGCGGGAAGTCCAACGCAACAGGTCGGATGCTTCCTGTGCACCGGTGGAATATTGGTACGTCGCGATTCGGTCGAACCCGTTCACCTGGTCTCGGTCCAACCCCAGCACTTCCTCCCGCGTGAAGACGGGTACGGATTGTCCCAGGGGAAGCGACCCACCCCAGGCACTGATTCCCAGTGCGGTGATGGCAGTTTCCCGCTTCCAGTTGAACGCATAGGGTGACTGCGCTGACGCAGTCGCGATTAACAGCGGCAACACGAAAGTAACCGCCAACATCCTTTTTGTCAGCTCCATATGAATTATTTTTTATTGAGAATTGATGGTCGGTCCGTAGACCCGCTCCTGCGCATATATTTCCCGTACGGTGTCAAATCAAAAACCTGAAGGCTGGTAATAAAGTTCCGGCCGGAACCCGATCAAGGAAAGGCAGCGAGGTCGTAACCAACCGTAACAGGTCAAATGACGGACAGGAGCAAGGTGAGCAGGAAAACACCGACGGACAGAACCAGGCCGGCGATGAAAATGGTGTAGGAATATTGCAGCAGGCGGAATTTCTTGTCCAATACCCGCCCCAGGAAATAGATGTCCCGGAACATGTCGTCATACATCTGTTCGGCCTGTTCCCGTAGCACACGCATATTGCCTTCGTATTCCGCCAGGTCGAGGTCGACGAAATTACCATAGAAGAACATGTTCCGACGGGAATCGGAAGCCGCTGTTCCGGGCACCGTCTTGTTCCGGGTGATATGTGGCCGGGCGGCCAATGCGGCGAACACCATGGATACCAGGGCGGTCAGCAGGAAGATGACTACCGGGACGACCGTTCCGGGATGATTGACATCCAGGAAACTTTTGAAGAACACGATGGCCAACCCGATCAGGACGGAATTGAGCCGGACCATGATGTTCGACTTCCGGTCCGCCAATGCGCTCAAGCTGATATGTGTCCGGTAGCTGTTGCGGATGTACGTCTCCATGGCACGGACGGTAGACCGTCTGCTTTTCTTGCCATGGTGTTCCGGCTGGAATGCGTTTGTGGCCCCATCAGAAGGCGTCGGGTGCGGAAGACCTGCATTTGTTTGTTCCATACCGCAGTTGCTTGAAGTGGTCGGGCCATGGGATTACACTTTGTCTTCCTTACCGCAACAGGGTGACGTTACCCTGCCTTTCGTATCGGCCGCCACCGACACACCTGACCTTGGCGAGAAACCCATAGACATCGGGGGGCAAGGGCTGTCCATTGTACTGGCCGTCCCATCCCGGCCCCGCCGGATCGGCCGTCTCGAAGAGCATCTTTCCCCATCGGTCGTATACAACCAGGTGGATTTCCTCCAGGTTGTTTCCGTAAATCCGGAAAAAATCATTGTTTCCATCCCCGTTCGGGGTGAACCCCGTCGGAATGAAAAGGTAAGGCTCCTCACAAATCGTCAGCACCACTATTTCCACCGATCTTTCCAGGGTACAGCTGTCCTCGTCGGTGACGAGGACGCGATAGACGGTCCGGGTAGAAGGACTGGCCAGGGGACTGGCCAGGGCAGGATCGTCCAATCCCTCGGGCGGCGACCATTGGTAGGTATATCCGGACTGGCCGACGGTGTTGATCTGCACCGTTCCGCCCAACAGGATGGTGTCCAGGACCGGTGTTACCGAAACGACCGGTGACACCAGCACTGTCACCGTTTTTTCCAACTGGCAGTTACCTCCGTCATCGGATATCAACACGGTGTAAGTCGTCGTCGAATCCGGCGATGCGAACGGATTCGGCAGGGTGGGGTCGTCCAGGAAGTCCGGTGGCACCCAGGTATAGGAAACGCCTGGCAAGCCACCGGCAGGATTCAGGGCCACCCCGGCGGCACCGTTCTCGCCCAGACACCATAACGTGGAGTCTGGTCCCGCCAGATCTTCCAGGATGACGACAGGAAATTCCTGCACCAAGGTGTCCTTGCATCCATTGCCGGCGGTGACGACCAGGGTGAGGCTGGCCGACCCGGCTTGGTCCAGCACAAACACCGGATTCCGGTCGGAAGATGTCTGTTGGAACGGACCGTTCTGCAGTGTCCATTCCCATGATTGTATCGTTGAACTCGTGTCGAGGGAGGAATCCGATATCTGCACCGTCACGGAATCCTCGCAGCCGGACCGTTCGATATCGAAATCGGCAAACAGCGAAGTCGGTAGCAACAGTACATCCGACGCAAACGTATCCGCACAATTGGTTCCCGGATCCGCCACGAGTTGGATGGTGTAGGTACCGGTGTCACTGTAGGTGAAGGTCGGATTCGTCTCGTTGGAGACAGCACCGGGCTGTGCCGGGTCGTTGAAGAACCAAAGGAAATTACCCGCGCCGGTGCTCGTATTGTCCAGGCTGACGGACAGTCCGTCGCAAATCACCGCTGGGGAGAAAAAGGCGGCCACCGCCACCCCGCAGGTGCCGACGTTGACCTGATAGTCCCGGCGGTTGGTGCCGATCAGGATTCCGCCGCGGTACTCCTCCACACAGATGCCGATGACGAATTGACCGATGGTATTGGGCGTGCCGCCCAGCAGGCCTGAAACCGGATGGATGTTCATCGGGACACCGCCGGGCGCCCCGTTCAGCATATTGTCCACCCCGTACGGCGGCGCTATCCATTGGACGGGCAGGTACGGCGGTGCATTGGGTGGCTGGGGCATGGGGAACAAGTCCGAAGCCCCTTGCAAGGGATTGCACAACCGGTAGACCAGGGAGTCACCGTCCGGATCCACCGCCGACTGGTCGATTTGGAACGGAAGGTTCACACAGATGTATAAGGGTGGCCAGTTGTTGAACACCGGACTGCTGTTGCAAACCGAGAGCGCCTCCCCCGATATTTCGATGCTGTAGGTTGCACCGGTATCCTCCGGACCGACGATATTGGTAATGGTGTTGTTCCGGCAACATCGTTGGTATACGATATGGTAGCCGCCGGGGTCGTATGGCAGGGTAACGATGGTGGAGTACGAAGTGGTATGCACACATACATCCGGGGGCACCGTGAAACATTCGCTGCCCAGGTCCGGATTCAGCGTGTCGTTCTGCGTGAGGTCCAGCGGAACCAAGGCCTGGGTGTACAGCAGGTTGCCAGCATTGAATACCCCGATGGAGGCGGGATTGTCGAACCAGGGAACACCGTAGTAGCAATCCCTGAATATGGTGAGATTTATGCGGTACTCGTTGTTGCCCAGGCAAACATAGGTCATTTCCCCGCCCACGATATGCGTGGCGGACAAACGGAGGGGCAGGACCGCTACCAGGACGAACAGCCAACTGGCGAGGTATGTTGTTTTCTGTCGCATAATCAGGCAATCCGCTTCGAACTCCCGGCCGGGACCGGCCGGACAAGCAGCCTTTCGACAAATATAACCTATCAGCGGCATCCCCGGAAATCGGGTGGGCAATTTTAGGAGGCGGCAGACCAGCGGCCCTTCCGGCCGGAACCGGACGGAAGGCCGGTCATTCGGCCGGCCCTCTCCCGAACCGTGGCGGGGGGTGGCTTGTTTACATCCGGAAAAAACTTGGCCGCTCGATTGCATGCCGAGGAAACCTATCCGACAGCCATGAAAATATTCTCCGCCGAAGCGGTCCGTCACATCGACCGCGACACCATGCTCCGGGAACCCTGCTCCTCCACCGACCTGATGGAAAGGGCGGCATTCGCATTTTTCGATTGGTTCGCGAACCGATACCGTCCTTCGGATGGTCCGGTCATGGTTTTTTGCGGCGATGGTAACAACGGAGGGGACGGGTTCGCCATCGCAAGGCTCCTTTGGTCGGCAGGTTATCCAGTGCGAGTCTGGGCCTTGGATGGCCGGGAGAGCAGGCGTCCGGATGCAGCCCACCAATACCATCGGCTGCAATCGGAAACGGATTGTCCCCTTTCTGACGTCGGACCCGACCTCCCGCTGCCGGCGCCTGTCCGAAAGGGAATTGTCATTGATGCCTTGTTGGGATCCGGACTCAACCGTCCGTTGGAAGGTTTCCTGGCGGAACTGGTCACTTGGCTGAACAGTTGGCCGGTCCGACGCATTGCGGTTGACATTCCCTCCGGTTTGTTGGCGGACGGGCCGACGGAAGGCTGCAGTCTTTACGCGGACGATACCGTCAGTTTCCAATTTCCGAAACTGGCATTCCTGCTGCCGGAGAATGCGCAAAGGGTAGGGGAGTGGACGGTCGTTCCGATCGGTCTGCATCCCGATGCCATAGCCGGAACCAAGACCGACTTCCATCTGTCGGACCTTGCGTCGGTATCCAGGCTGGTTCGTCCTCGTCCGAAATTCAGCCATAAGGGAACATTCGGACATGCCTTGCTGGTCGCTGGCAGCCGGGATATGCCGGGAGCCGCCCTGCTGGCCGCCCGGGCCTGTCTGCGCAGCGGAACAGGCTTGCTCACTGTACACGCCAACCCCGATGTGCTTTCCGCGCTGACTGCGGAGCTGCCGGAGGCCATACACAGCAGGGACCGCGCTGACACACGGATTACCAGGGAAAACTGGAAAGGGGTGACCGGCAGGTTCGATGCAATCGGCATCGGCTGTGGTATCGGGCAGGGTATCCGCACAGCCCGGGCCCTGAAGAGCCTGCTTTCGCAATGGCACCGGCCGATGGTGGTGGATGCGGACGGACTGAATTTGATGGCCAGGCATCCGGATTTGCTCACGGCTCTTCCACCAGGCAGCATCCTGACCCCGCACCCCGGCGAATGCAGCCGTTTGTTCGGTCCCGCTGCCAACAGTTTCCAACGCCTCAGACAACTCAGGGAACAGACCGCCCGGCTGCAATCCTTCATCCTGTTGAAAGGTGCCCATACCGTGGTCGTCGCACCGGACGGCAACTGCCATTTCAACACGACCGGCAATCCGGGCATGGCGACCGCCGGGAGTGGCGATGTCCTCACCGGAGTCCTCACCGGATTGCTGGCGCAGGGGTATCCGCCCGGCGATGCCTCCCGCATCGGTGTGTTCTGGCATGGACTGGCCGGTGACCTCGCCGCAGCGCACGGTTCCGAACCGACCATGCTGAGCAGTGACATTACCGAGCGGCTCGGTGAGGCCTGGAAAAGACTGGCGGCGGAACCACGGTGATTCGGACCGACGACACCGGGGCTAACCGAACTTGACTATCTTTGCCGCGAATCAGGCATGTCCGCGTTTCCTTATTCGGTCACCTTCCGGTAGGTCGCAAGCGGGCGGACCGGTAAACTTCCAAACGTTGAAAGCAGAATGTTGGTTCATCGGCAAAACGAACGAAACTTACCTGGAGACAGGTATGGCCATCTTTGAGAAGCGCCTGAAGCATTACCTCCCCTTCCGGGTGGTGTTGCTGCCGGAACTGCGGCATGCCGCCAGTCTGCCGCGGGAGGAATGCAAGCGGAAGGAAGCGGAGATGGTGCTCGAACGGCTGTCGCAAGACGATTATCTCGTGTTGCTGGACGAAAAAGGCGAAATGCTCCGTTCCCGCGAATTGGCCGTGGCGCTGGAAAGAAAGCTGCAGCGTGGCAAGAAAAGGATGGTGTTCCTTGTCGGCGGTGCTTTCGGCGTGACCGATCAGGTCCGGCATCGCGCTGATTTCATCTTGTCATTGTCCCTGTTGACCTTCTCCCACCAGATGGTCCGGCTGTTCCTGCTCGAACAACTGTACCGTTCCATGACCATTTTGCGGGGAGAATCCTACCATAACGACTGACCGGCTGTGCGCCTGGGCGCCCCCCGGCAGGCAATGGTCATAATATGCACCAAATGTCCGTTACGACGTTACTCATCATCTCCACCGTCCTGGTCAGCTTCCAGTCCTTCACACGACCGGAACTGCAGGGGAAGCTGTTGCATTACCCTTGGCTGGAATCCAGAAACAAAGAGTATTACCGTTGGCTGAGCGCCTGCTTCGTGCACGGGGGCTGGGTGCATCTGGCTATCAATATGTACGTGTTCTATGGATTCGGCATGGCCGTGGAGGAGCGGTTCGGGGAAGTGTTCGGTACGGAATGGAAAGGCAGTCTCAATTACCTACTGGTGTACCTGACCAGCGGGATCATGGCGAATGCCGCCACCTACCTGCGGCACCGGGAGAACCCACAATTCCGGAGCGTAGGCGCTTCCGGTGCAGTGTCCGGCATCTTGTTCGTTTTCATCCTGTTCGAACCATGGGCCCGTTTGGGACTGTTTTTTGTCATTCCGGTGCGGGCCATCCTGGCTGCCTTCCTGTTCCTGTGGTACTCGTCCTATGCCGCCCGCCGGGCCGGCGACATTATCGACCATGAGGCGCATTTCTACGGAGCGGTGTTCGGGCTGACCTTCACCATTGCCTTGCGGCCGTCACTGGCTGCGGAGTTCCTGGCCAAGATCATTTACCAATGGCCATACTGACAAACCGTGCCGACCTTCATGGTACGAAGACCTCGAATACCACCCTTCGGTTCTGAGCCCGTCCTTCGTCGGTGGCATTGTCGGCCACCGGCTGCGACTCCCCGAATCCTTTGGTTTCCAAGCGGTCCGTATCGATGCCCCTGCTGGTGAGGTAATCGCGACAAGCCTGCGCCCGCCGCTCGGATAAGAACCGGTTCGCTTCCGCCGTGCCGATGTCATCCGTATGGCCGGCGATACGCAGGTGCTGGACCGGATATTTCCGCATGATGTCAGCGATATCGTCCAGGACCGGATAGGAAGCGGCCAACAATCGGTCGCTTCCGGTTTCGAACTGCACCGCTTTCCGGGCAAAAACCAGTACAGCCAGTTCTTCCGCCTGCAGGGCAGGACAACCCGCATTGCTGGAAAGCCCTCGCTCTGTGGGACACTTGTCCAGGTCGTCGGACAATCCGTCACCATCCGTATCCGGACAGCCGCCCATACCGTCGGTTCCGGGCAGATCCGGACATCGGTCCAGGTGGTCCGGCAGGTTGTCACCATCCCGATCCGGACAACCCCGCAGTACTGCCCACCCCGCCACGTCCGGACAATCGTCGGAACCATCCGCCACCGCATCCCCGTCCCGGTCCGGACAGCCGAAAGTTTCCGCATGCCCCGGTTCGTCCGGGCAACGGTCCTGGCGATCCGGCACCCCGTCCAGGTCCCGGTCCGCAACCGGCCCGGACTCCGCCATGCCGGATCCGAAGATGAGCCAGATGCCCAGGGAGTTGCGCAGCGGACGGTAGGCCTCATTGCCGGAAAGCCTGTATTGGGCGGCAATGTTCGCATATACATGGCGGGCTACACGGATGTTCAGACCGGCTTCCAATGGGTACGACACCCGGCTCGTCCGGTCGCGACCGTCCACTGTCAAGCCAATGCCGGTGGCGATGTATTGATTGAACCGGTTTTCAGGACGGAAGTATTTCCACTGCAGCAAGAGGTCCAGCCCTCCGGTAAGAAATTCCTCCTGCTGATCTGCATCATTTTGGATCCGGGCTTTCTCAAGATGGAGCGGAACTGCCAGATTGAACGAGGGATGGATATGCCGAGCATATCCGACATCCATTCCGTTGCTGAAATCGAAACGGTCAGGATTCCGATCCTGCGGCCATTGATGGATACCCATGGAGGCACGGAGATAGAAGGCATCCCGGGCATTGTCGTATTGGGCGGACAATGGGAGTGCGACCGGGAGGGTCAACAAAAGAATGAAATGGCGCAATGACATAAGCGGCTGCGACGGGCTGTTAGGTGATATGGCCGTATGGGGAGGGAAAGATACCCTTTATTCCTCAATCAATCCCCTCCCTTCCTTGACAATCCTGCCGTCCGCTTCCAGTTTCTTCATGAGCCGGTCGAGGATACCGTTGATGAAGTCTTTGCTTTTGTCCGTGCTGTAGAGTTTGGCAATCTCCACATATTCGTTCAAGGTCACCTTGGTGGGGATGGTTTGAAAATTCATCAATTCGCAGACAGCCATCTTGAGGAGGATCATATCCATGACCGCCACCCGTTCGGCATCCCAGTTCTTCAGGAACGGTTCGATCAGGTCCCGCAGCATGGCATCGGATTCCTCCAGGTATTCCAGGAGGTTTTCGCCGAATTCCACCACGGTCTCGTCTGTCGGCTGATATTCCTCATAAAAATCGCCATGCACCGGCAATGCCTTGATGGTCTTTTTCATGGATCCGATGATCAGGGACTTGTCATCCTGCCAGTTCAGGTAGTTTTCATCCATGATCTCGTTGAAGAGATCGCTGCCCGTCAACGATTTGTTAAGGTCCAGCAAAGCCTGCAGGTGGACATCGTGGGAGGTTTCTTGTGACAGCAGGTATTGGGAGTAGGCTTCCGTCTTTGCGAACTCCAGGTAAAGCAGCCGGGTATTGTCCTCGTTGATTCGGTCCGTGACACGATGTACGGTAAAGAGGTTTTGCAGGCCTCGGTTCTCCTGCAAGGACAGCATGAGGTCGTTGTCACAAAGTTTGGGTCGGAACGCCTTGTCCTCCGGCGTGGGCCGCAGCTTGGAGGATTTGTTGAGCTGGTCCTGCCGGGCATATTCGGCAACCCGCATGAACTGGAGCAGACTCAAGAGATACAGTTCGAAAGAATGGCGGATTACATTCCGGTACAACAGCAGGGACTGTCGGTGGGTGAAGTCCTTGTCCCTGCTTCTCGCATATAGCACCTGCATCACTTTAATGCGGATGTTCCTTCTGCTCAACATAATTTCAATGATTCGCCCGGCGACTTTCCGGTGGATGCACCGACGGAAGCATAAGGGCCGTCAACAAGGGAGAACCCAATGTCGACGGCCGGAGTAGCTGGCTGCCGGTTTGGTTTCAAACGGGTGCAAAAATGAAAAAATTACATCACAAACAAACACTCGTACAGATAAAAAAGATCCCTCCGGCGGATTACGGCCGATTGTTGTCCGACCGGCTGGGAAAGGATGTCCGAACCGCTCGACACAGCGGCTCACTCGAGTGTGGCCGCTACGGATTCGAAGGGAGGAAGCTTGCGGTAATGCCACTTGCGGACCACTTTGCCATCCTTCCACAGAACCACCCCGGGATTGGACCGCTGAATGGTCTTGAGCAGCAGGTCGTCCGCAACGAAGAATGGAAAGGAAAGCTGCGTGGCATGCCGGAAATCATCTACGACGGCCGGGTCGTTCGGCGCGGTGACACCGAATACTTTGTAACCAGCCCGACCGGCAGCATCCACAAATGGGCGGATCGTACTTCCGAACACGTCCAGGTAGGCCGGATCCTTCGATTTCAGTTTGTAGGCCGTGACCATGAAACTGTACCCCTGTTCGGACAAGATGTCTTCCGTGACATTGTTGCCATCCAGGTCGCTGATATCGAAATCGCTGATCTTGGTAGGCTCTATTTCGGGTTCCGTTTTTATCTGCTCCAAATTCCAGGCATCCTTCGGATAGGATTGGTATTGCTTCATGTATTCTTCCATCGGCAGCATCACCACTTCGCCGCTTTCCTTGTTCGTCATGCGATAATGGGTGATCCGCACATTCGCCTGTGCCTCGGCCTCCTGTTCCTTCCGGGTACGGACATCTGCACCTTCCCGGAACGGACGGAAATCGGCGACCGGCTCATCCCAGGAAACGTTGCGCCAGCAGAAAACGAACACCAGGGCCGTGACGGTCCCGAGTGCGACACGCTGTACGGCGGGGGTGAACAACTGATGCATCCGCTCCGGTCGCAAGACGAAATAAAGGGCTGGAAACAAGAGGAAAACGTCTTTCAGAAAGCTCGTCCTTGGTTTCAGCTTGAGGAAATCGCCGAAACACCCACAATCGGTCACCCGCATGTTGGTTTCCACATATGGTCCCCAGCTGCCGAAGCTGAAGAAATTCACCCCGGAAGGAACATAACCCGTTAGATAGGTGAAACCGGTGAGTATTGTAAAGAAAGCGACCAACAGCAGGAACATCCAGGCGGTCAGCTTCGGACGTGTACCCAGGATGAGCATCACACCCAGCACGATTTCAAACACAATCATCCCGACGGAAAACAAAACCGCCTGTTGGGAGAGCCAGGGGAACATCGGTGCGATACCCGACAAGGCCGTTTCATTGAAAGTGTAGTAGAACTCGGCAAAATATTGTTCCATCTTGAAGGCCGTCCCCAAAGGGTCGACTGCCTTTACATAGCCGGAGAAAAGAAAAAGCGCCCCGCAGAAATGCTGCAGGTAAGTCATCAGCCACTCCTCCTTTCGGTGCAGGAGCAATGCGGAGGTAAGCGACATGGCGACGGCAGTCACCCCGATGTAAAGCAAAAGGTCGATGATGGTCATGATTCCTTATGTTTTGGGCTTGATGAAATGGCTCGCCTCCCAGGTTAACCGGCTTGACGGACCTCGAATTTCCTAACGCAGCAATCTGGAGGATGTTCGGAATTCGGTTTGTCCGATTCCCCCTCGGATTTTATGTCGTGGGCGCATTCCAGGCCAAACCGGATTATATTTGCCGGTCACCCGGAAAGGCTGCGTCATTGGCAGCGAGCGTGATTCCCAAGGAAAGTAACCCCGGCAAAGCGCCGACCCAATCAATTTCGCCATGCGCCTGATGATTCGAACCGTATTTGTATTTCCGATCCGTTGCTACCAAAGATTTGTTTCCCCATTGTTGCCCCCCAGCTGTCGGTTCCACCCCTCCTGTTCCCATTACATGGCGGAAGCCATTCTGGAGTGGGGTGTCGCAAGAGGGCTCCTGTTGGGTACGGTCCGCCTGTTGCGCTGCCACCCCTGGTCCGCCGGTGGCTACGACCCTGTACCGCCCAGACAGGCTGCCGTGGAACCCACGGACGACGAATGACGAACAACTTGGCTGCCCGCAGTCCGTCAAAAAGGTCCGAAAAGGCAAGGCCTCACTGTTGGAAGGCGAACTGAACCAGGTTGGCGCCCATCCGCAAGGCCTGCAGCCGCTTTTCCTCCGGGTCATGATGAACCGAAGGGTCCTCCCACCCGTCACCCAGGTCGCACTCGAAAGAGTAAAAACAAACCAGTCGTCCTTCCCAAAAAATGCCGAACCCTTGGGAAGGCTTGTCATCGTGCTGATGGATCTTTGGCAATCCCCTCGGAAAGGAGAACGTCTGCCGATATACCGGATGATCATCCGGCAGCTCGACCAATTCCAGCTCAGGAAAAACCTTTTTCAAGGAGGGGCGGATGAACGGATCCATTCCGTAGTTGTCGTCGATGTGGAGGAACCCCCCACCAAGCAGGTACTGCCGCAGGTTGTCCGCCTCCTGGTCGGAAAAGACCACGTTGCCATGACCGGTCATGTGGAGGAAAGGATAATTGAAAATTTCGGCACTGCCCACCTCCACCGTCGCATAGTCCGGGTCGATGTCCGTACCGAGCTGTTCGTTGCAGAAACGCGCCAGGTTGGTCAGGGCCGTCGGGTTGGCATACCAATCGCCACCGCCCCCGTACTTCAGCAGGGCCAGCTTCAACGGCTGGTGGTCGCTGTGGTGTCCTGTCATGCCTGCCAAGAGCAGGAGAATCGTCAACATTCGCATGGCGTACCTAATTTGTGCGGACCCGTTTCGTTCCTGGCGGACGGACCGGCCGACGAGATTCAGAATACCAGGTTGAACAGGTGGCAGACTGCCATGCCCGCGGTTTCTGCCCGCAGGCGGACTGCTCCCAAACCAACGGCCAAAATACCGTATTGTTCTGCCAATGACACTTCATCCTGGGAAAAATCTCCTTCCGGACCGATCATCACCAGGTTCTCCCGATACCGACCCGCCACCTGTTGCAGCGGCGGCAGCCCACCCGTTTGACAATGTGCGATGTAACGGCCCATATCCTTCCGTTCGGCTTGGCACCGGACAAATTCCCCAAAGGGACACACATCGCGGACTATCGGCAGATGGACCTGCATCGATTGTTTCATGGCCGCCAATGCTGTCTTCTCCAAACGATCCTTGCGGAGGGTCTTTCTCTCGGAATGGTCGCACACCAGGGGGGTGACCTCCGCCACACCGAATTCGGTGGCCTTCTCCATGAACCACTCCATGCGTTCCATGTTCTTGAGTAGCGATATGGCGACATGAAGGTGGAATCGCCGCGGCTCGAAACGCCCTTCCCCCTCCGTGGGAACCCGGACGGTGAAACCGTTCCTGCCGACATCCATGATCTCACCAGTGTAAAGTCTGCCCTGGCCATCCGTGAAACGGATGACATCGCCTCGCCGCCGGCGCAACACCTGTACACAGTGACGGGCCTCTTCCGAACCGAACCGGGCAAGCCCGTCCCGGATATCTGTGGTGAAAAACATGTACATATCCAAGTCTTGTTTCTCCGATGACGTTGGCCGACGGAGGCCGGCAGACACCCTCGTCAGAACTTTTTACCGCTTCGCAGCGTTCTGATTGGCAAAAATAACAGTCAATTTTTTAATTCGGATTACCTTCGTGGCCGAATTGAAGCCTACATACCCCGAACGACCGGCCACCCAGGTGACACCATACAACAAGGGCTCGGCGAATGTTCCGCCAACTGACCTGCGGAGGCATCGATTTCGCACTATGGCCGGAAACCCGCGGTAAAAGCTGGGCCGGGCATCTTTCAACTATCTTACAGAAGAATGGACATCCTCATCAAAGTCGGACAATTGGTCCTCAGCCTCTCCATCCTGATCGTCCTCCACGAACTGGGACATTTCCTGCCCGCCAAATGGTTCCGGACAAAAGTGGAGAAATTCTACCTTTTCTTTAATCCCTGGTTCGAAGTCTACAAGAAAAAGATCGGCGGCACGGAATACGGCATCGGTTGGCTCCCGCTGGGCGGGTATGTCAAGATAGCCGGGATGATCGACGAAAGCTTCGACACCGAACAAATGAAGGAACCTGCCAAACCTTGGGAATTCCGTTCCAAGCCAGCCTGGCAGCGGCTGATCATCATGCTCGGCGGCGTGACCGTCAATTTCCTGCTCGGGTTTCTGATTTACGCCCTTAGCCTCTGGACCTGGGGAGAGGTATACCTTCCGACCCAAAACCTGGTCTACGGCGTGCAACCAGACTCCCTCGGGCTTTCCCTCGGCCTGCTACCCGGTGACAAGGTGCTTGCTGTGGACACCATCACAATGGAGCGATTCAACCCCAATCAGATCAAGGCTGCCATCGTCATTCATAACGCAGCTAACATTACGGTGGAAAGGGACGGGCAACAGGTCGTCCTGCCGATTTCCCGAAAGCAGGCTGATGACCTGTCAGACTACAGCAACAAGGACTTCGACATCTGTAGCCCCCGTATACCGTTCATCATCGGCCAGTTCGCCCTGAACAGCCCGGCGGAGAAGGCCGGGCTGCTAAAAGGTGACCGAATCATCTCGCTGGACGGCCGCCCCACTCCTTTCTACCAGGATTTCTTTGATGCCCTGACCAGCCAGACATTACAGGAACACAATGTCCAGATTCAGGTGGAACGCCAAAGCGACGGAAATTCGCCGGACACCCTCGCCTTCAGTGTGACGACCGGACCTGATGGAAAAATCGGTGCCGGCGCCGTCGGACTAGAAACCAGCCGGGTCTCGTATTCCCTTGTCGAAGCCCTGCCGGCTGGTGTAGCCAAAGGCACCCATTTTCTGAGCACCCAAATCAAAGCGTTCGGCCAGATGGTCACCGGCAACCTACGGATGAAAGACAGCCTCGGCAGTTTCATCACCATAGGCTCCATGTTTCCAGCTACCTGGGACTGGGAAGCTTTCTGGCAATTGACCGCCATGCTGTCCCTCGTACTCGCCTTCATCAACCTCCTGCCCATCCCTGCATTGGACGGTGGTCATGTGGTGTTCCTTCTCTTCGAAGTCGTCACGGGGAAAAAACCGAGTGACAAAGTCATGGAAATTTCCACTATGGTCGGATTTGTCATCCTCATTTCCATCATGGTCCTGGCACTCGGGCTGGACATATCCCGGATTCTCTGACCTGTTGGCCGGCAGCAAAAGCCCGGTCCGTCTCATGGAAGCCATGCCCAGACGTGGGAGGTCGACGTGCCGGATGGCGTGTGAACGGCTTCTTATGACCAGGATCATTCCATAGACATATGCACCCCATGGAATACTTCGAACTGTTCGACATGCCACCTTCCTTCCTTCCGGATGAATCACTTCTCCGGAAGCGGTTCCTGCAGCTGTCCAGACAGCATCACCCGGATTTTCACTCCTTGGCACCACCTGCCGTGCAAGCGGCGGCCTTGGAAAAATCGACCCGCCTGAACGAGGCCTATGTTGTTCTTTCCGATTTCAACGCCAGGATGGAATATATACTCCTGCAGGAAGGATGTCTGACTGACTCGGACCGCAACGACCTGCCGCCGGAGTTCCTGCAGGACATGATGGAAGTCAACGAGTTGCTGATGGAACTTGAATTCGATTCCAACCCGGAACTGCTTTCACAGATCCGGACACAGATCCTTGGATTGGAATCCTCGGAGCGCCGCAAAGTGGAGGCTTCCTTGACGGGATACGACAATCCGGACACAGACAGGAACACCGTTCTCCGTGCCGCAAAAGATTTTCACCTAAAGCAAAAATACGTTTGGAGAATTAAAGAGAAAATAGATAAATTTGCCGCCGCTTCCGACGGGAACAACAACCTGGGAACATAAGTAAAAGTCCCAGCCCCTGAATTTTCATCGGGAGATACCGAAAGCATTCCAGCAGTCCGCTGCGTCAAACAGCAGGCACTGCCGAAGTGGCGGAACTGGTAGACGCGCTGGACTCAAAATCCAGTGATGGCAACATCGTGTGGGTTCGAGTCCCACCTTCGGTACAATAACAATCCGGGCATTCCACTTGCCGAAGTGGCGAAATTGGTAGACGCGCACGTTTCAGGGGCGTGTGTTCGCAAGGACGTGTGGGTTCGAGTCCCACCTTCGGCACCACAATGACGCACGAACCGTTTACAAGACACGGTTCGTGCTTTTTTATTGCCGTTGCACCGGGAACATTCGCCCCTTGTCAGCACAATCACAACCGAACCTACGGAATATCCGGGGACACAGGGACAAAACCAGTTCCTTACGACCTGACCAGTCCTTTCAAAGTTACGCCGTCTCAGCTCCAGATCTTTCCCACCTTCACGCCAGCAATCCCTTCACCACTTCCCCGGAAACGTCCGTCAATCGGTATCGGCGCCCTTGATGTTTGAATGTGAGCTTGGTATGGTCCATACCCATCAAGTGCAGGACGGTGGCATGG
>JBEAQU010000007.1:0-65664 GCA_041163745.1 Bacteroidota bacterium | reverse complement strand
CTGATTGATTTTCTGAACGAGGTGCTTCCGGTACGACACAGGATCCGGGAGCTGACCTATGCCCGCAATGAGCAGCTGGGCGACAAGGCGTTGGATCGCAAGGCGATCTTCGACCTGTATTGCGTGGGGGAGAACGGGGACCGCTTCATCGTGGAGATGCAGAAAGCCAAGCAGAACTACTTCAAGGACAGGACGGTGTACTATGCGTCCTTTCCAATCCAGGAGCAAGCCAGGAAAGGGGAGTGGGACTACAGGCTGTCAGCGGTGTACCTGGTGGGCATCCTCGACTTCATTTTTTCGGAAGATGCGGCGGCGGAGGAGGTACGGCACGAGATACAGCTGAAGGACCAGCATTGCCGGGTGTTCTATGACAAGCTGACGTACATCTACCTGGAGATGCCGCATTTCAAGAAGACGGCGGAGGAACTGCGGACGAATTTCGACAAGTGGCTGTTCGTCCTGCAGCAGTTGCCCTATCTGCAGTCGCGGCCGCCGGCGCTGCAGGAAAAAGTGTTTCAACGGCTGTTCGAAGCGGCGGAAATAGCCAGGTTTGACAAAACGGAAAAGATGAAATACGAAGAAAGTCTCAAGTATTACCGTGACCTGAAGAACGTGGTGGATACATCGTTCGATGAGGGCAAGGCGGAGGGTCTGGCAGAGGGTTTGACAAAAGGCAAGGCGGAAGGTCTGGCAGAGGGTCTGACAAAAGGCAAGTCGGAAGGCAAGGCGGAAGGCAAAGCGGAGGTCATGGCGGAAATTGCTCGCCGGCTTAAGCAGGAAGGGGAGTCCGTGGAGCGGATTGTGCGGCTCACGGGACTGACCACAGAGGAGATTGGCCGGCTGTGAGGATAGGCAAGGGGGTTCCGGGAGTTAAACGACCGTGTCAGTCCGATCAAACTTAAAGGACTCGCCATAGGATCATGTCAGCATGATGGTGGCATACAATAGGTTTTCAAACGTCCATGTCCTTAGATTGCCTCCATAACTGATTTGAAGAGATCCGGTAGAGATATGACAAAGCCTCCACCTGACGTCGGTCCGGGAAGTCCTTCCGGTCGCCGGCCACTCATACAACTTCAAGCGCTTGGAACAAATCCTCCAACAACCAGTCTGGGTCTTCCAATCCGATATACAAGCGAACCATATTGGCTGGATATGCAGGCGGCGAACCACCGGGCGAACCATGGAATGCGACGAGCGGCATGACCAGGGATTCATGGCCGCCCCAGGAAACGGCCAGCAGGAACCTTTTCAGGCGGGCAAAGAACGCCTCCGCCGTTTCCATCCGGTCGGTGCGGAGAAACAGCGTGATCAGACCGCCGCAACCGGACATCTGTTCTTGCGCCAGCTCGAACTGTGGGAAAGAAGGAAGGAATGGAAAAAGTACGCTTTCCACTTTCGGGTGGTTTTCCAGCTCGCGTGCGATGAGCAGGGCGCTGTCGAAGCTCCGCCGGACGCGGAGTTCCAAGGTGCGCAGGCCCCGAATGATCAGCCAGGCATCGTGCGGGGAGACGATGCTCCCCAGTGTCATGAGTTCGGATTGAAAGATTTTCCGAATCATGTCGCGGGAGCTGCACAGGACACCGTTGACCACATCACTGTGGCCGTTCAGGTATTTCGTTCCTGTGTGCATCACGATGTCTATGCCATGGGCCAACGGTTGTTGGAACAGCGGGCTGGCGTTGCTGTTGTCGATCATCGTGACGATTCCATGTTTTCTTGCCAGGTCTGCACATGCGCGCAGGTTCTGCAGCTCGAAAGTCATGGTGTTGGGGCTCTCCAGATAAAGGAATCTGGTGTTGGACCTGATGGCGGAAGCTATGTTCCCCACGTCGGTGCCATCGACAAAGGAATGTTCCACACCGAAGCGGGGGAGGAATTTCGTCAGCAGGTTACGGGTCCAGGAATAGGGATGGTCCACACAGACGACATGGTCTCCGGCCTGTACGTTGGCCAGAACCGCCATCGCCGTGGCGGCGGCCCCGCTGGCCAATACCAACGCGTCTTCCGCCCCTTCCAGGGCGGCCAGCTTGCGCCGCAGGATTTGCACCGTGGGATTGTTCCCCCTGGTGTACACATGGCTCTCGAGCTCATCCTGCATGGCTGTCCGGAAGGCAGCGATCGTAGGGAATGAGAAATTGCTGCTTTGGATGATGGGTGGGGCGACCGCGTGAAAATAATCTTCTCTCGTCTCCCCGAGGTGCGTCAGGATTTCGCTCAATGGCGTGTCAGAAGGTTTGGATGCGGACATATGGGTTGGAAATTTGACGGCGGAACGAATTATTTGTTTTGTCGCCTGAAGTGAAAAAAATCGCCGGCGTCCAGGACTGTCCGCTCGGAATCTGGCGTGTCGGAACGGTATCCCACCTCCAACTGCTGGCCGAGGAAATCTTCGAAATAATCGATGCGGATCGGATGGAATCCTTTTCTTAGGGCGATGTTGCCGAACCGGGTCCTGGTGTCATGCGAACCGTCATTATCGACCACCTTGACGCTGTCCACATACAGTATGCTGCCGTCATCCGACCGGGTGAAAAAGGTGTAGATGCCGTCCTTGGGGATCTCCACGAATCCTTCGAAGCGGAAGCCGTAATGATCTGGCCGCTGACCAGCGAGTCGCGGGAGGTCGAAGTGGGTGGTCGTACCCCTCCGTTCCGGAATCATTTCGTCATAAGGAGGGATGCTGTCGGCCGCTTCCAACTCGAAATAGGTGAAATCCAGCCCGGGTGCCAGCCGGCCAGGACGGATCTTGCGGTTGTCATGCGGCAGGACCTTTCTGAACTCCTTGCGGACGGTTCCGCTGGAGAATTGGCCGAGGGTATCGAAATACCGTGCGGTGACCGTGCTGGTGCCATACAAGGTGAAAGGACCGTCATACCGCTTCGATTGAAAGGTTGGGATACTGCCGTCCGTCGTGTAATGGATTTGCAGGTCGGGGAAAGGAGTGGAAAGTGTCACCGGCAGGGAATCCACGAATACATCCATATCGGAAAAAGAGAGTTCCACAGGTGTGTCATCCGCCGGGATGACCGTCATGCCTTGCAGGGCGTAGGCCGGCTCCAGGAAGGGGCCGTCGGCACGCAGGCGCCAGGAAAGTTCCAAGTCGTCCGCCGTCTCCGGATCGAACTGCCCGTCCACCCGCAGGCTCACCTCGAATTGCAGGGTTTGTCCGGCAGTTATCTTATGCTCGAAATGGGTCGGCGTCGGCGTCAGTTCATGATGGTGGAAAAACTGTCCGTCCAGAAAGATGGGAGCAAGGGCAGTGGACCGGTCCGGTCCGGCAGAGCGACCGGCACCGTCCGGGACCTCCACCTCGTCGAGCGGCGGGGCGTCCGCGGGACGGTGGGAAACGGAGAAGACTGCTTTCGCCCGTTTGTCCGCGGCCCGAAGGAGTTGGACCGGGAAATTCGCCGCCTTCAGCAGCGAAGAAGCCAGCGCGGCATTGCCGGGATGGAGCACATCCCCGTCCAGTATCCCCTGCAGCTGCAGGTGGGCCACTTCCGGCCCGTCCTTTGTCATGGTGACCCAGCTGACATGATCGAATTCCCCGAACCGGGGGCCGCGCAACAGGCTGCCTCCGCCTGTACTCCCCAGGATGTAATAATTGCGGTCCTGGCGTTGGGTCTTGAAGTATCTGTGCGTGTGGCCGGCGAACACCGTGTAAGGCCGGTTGCGCAAAGCTGCCTCTATCTCGTCGAAACCATTGAATTCCCGGTAGTTCCAAATAGGGTGGTGCATGAACAGGAGTGTCCAACGTGCGGTGGGATGATCCCGGATGACTTGCAGGAAGTAATCCAGTTGTTCCCGGCCGAACATGACATCGTCTCCGTCATTGGTATCGAACGCCAGAAACAGGACATCCTTGTACAGGAAATGATAATAGGCCCGGCCATATCGGTCCATCCAGCTGTCCCGCATGACATCGTTGGACACATCGTGATTGCCGGGCAGCGCGAAGAACCGGCTGTCGAGCGGTGCCACTATGCTGTCCCACTCCGCCCACTGGCTCCGTATGGCGGCGGTATCCTCGATATAGCCGTCGATGAGATCGCCTACACTCATGACAAATTCCGGGTGGAGCAGGTTCAGCTTTTCCACTGCCTTTTCGAAAACGCCAGGTCGCATGCCACCGGTACGGTCGGACACAATGGCAAATTGGAACTGGGCGCTGTCATTATCGAAACCGCGGTCCGTCCAAGGCACCGTCGGACCTTCCAGGGTGGATTGAAACGGAGGCTGTGCAAGCACGGCGGGCAGGGAAATCCAAAGGAGTGCCAGTGCGGCGAGCATACCTTGGTAACACATTTCTTTTTTTCGCAAAATAGGATTCTTTTCGATAAGTAAGCTGGCCAGGTTCAGATTTTGCTTTCGTCTGAGAAAGAATGCGCCGACACGTGCCGCCACACCCGTACGGGTCTGCCGCAGCCGGTTTACATTTGACAAAAAAACCGGTTCGCCTAGGCCATATGCTCACATCACTGGCACTGCGTCCGACCACGGCCATGTCCCGGGTGTTGTATCCTGGTGAAGCAGAAGACCAGGATGTCGGTGGCCTGGGGAACCAACAGGCTGCATTGCCCGTCCAGGTCCGTGACGGTCGCGGTCCCGGTGTGCTTGAACAGGACGGTGATACTGCGTAATGTGTTCCCGCTTTCGTCGGTAACCGGTCCCGATACGGTCAGGGCCCGGCTGCATGCCGTCATGCCCCCTGCTGCATGGCGATGGACGCCAACATGCGGTTGTGCAAACGTTTGAAATTCATCAGGACGTAAATTAAGTGCTGATTAAGCGAAAGTCTCGGTATGTCAACGCACGACACGGCCAAGGATGTTCAGCATTGTCACCGATAACAAATTGGCATTGAAAGATATACCAATGCCGTTTGACCGGAGTCCGGCAGACAGGAAACAGTGTTTACGGAAATGGATGGCCATCCGGAAGGAAAACGTCGGGCGGGAGGAGACCCGAAGGATGACCGGTCGGATCGGCAGGTTGTTTGGAAGTCCATAGAGACAACAGAACAAATCGGATGGACCGTTGAATATCGGTCTCGCACGAAGAGTTGCCCGGCTCTTCCGTTCCAAAACCGGAAGGCAGGACCATCTCGGTTCAGGTTGCCGGGCACCCGCGGTAAATCCTTGCCTCTCCGGATTCCAGCCGGCCGATCGGCAGGTGAATTCCGTTGTCGGGGAGGCGATGGCTTGGGGCGTCCGCTTCCGTGGAAAAAAGGAGCTCCCAGCTGGCGGGAGCGAAGGGTGGTGGCACGCATACTTCCGTAACAGGGCTTTCCCAGCGAAGGTTGACGACACAAAACAGCTGCGGGTGGCTGCAGAAGGTCCAGGCGACTACCGGTTTGTGACCTGTCGGGTCGGGCGGCAGCAGCCACCGGGTATCCTCGTCGGCCAGCTCGGGAAGCAAGGATTCCGCCATGCGGTGGATTCTATGCAGCCGATGAAACAGCGGTGCGTTTCGTCCCCAGATGAATTCACCATGGGTTGCCTTGGGGCCGTCCCCGATGCGGAAGACGAACAATTTGGTGTAGTGTTCGTTGGGTGCAGGCGTTGGGTGTGGGTCCCGGCATTCGAAACCCAGTCCCATGTAGCTGGGCATATCCGGAAGGAAGAGCGCCAGGAACAGGCGGGTTTCGTTACCGCCGATGTAGAAGGCGTCGAACCGGGGGTCGTCCTTGTCGGCGGTCATGAGGGTGAGGCTGGGCACGACCTTCCGGGTTTGCCGGATATCGATGTACCAGCGGAATTGCTGGAGAAAGGCCGGCGACCCGACCACCAGGCTTTGAAGGTCGCCGAGGGTAGTGTCCGCGCCGGCGGCCTCCAGGTGGTCCACTTCGTCACCGTAGGCCAGGAATCCGGCGGGGCCCAGGAAACTTTCGGCGAAATAGCCGAAAGCGGGATTCTCCGTTTGCACGGAACGCTTGACGGCGCCCAGCGGGTCGTACCAAGGGTCTGGAAAGGCGGGAACCCCTTGGGGTCTCATCTGTACATGCGACATGTCACCGCGCATGAAATCAAAGCCGAAGTTTCGGGCGCAACCGGCGTAGCGTTCGCAGAAGTATTCCCAAACGGCGGTGCGGGGCCGCTCGAAATCGATTTCCCAATATCGGTTGTCGTCTTTGTTCTCGTAGAATTTGAACCGGGTGAGCGGTCCGAACACCCTGGACATGGCGGTCGGCTCGGTGATACGGTAATCCACCCAGGTGCGGCCTTGATCGTCCGTAGTGACGGAGTCGGGGTCGGTTTCCAACCCCCGGTAGGGGGGCGCCATGGTGGCGGGCACCGGCTCCAGGCCGAGACCGTACAAGTGGTCGATCAATCGGGCCCGCCGGTGCCGGCGGCCGAGGTGGTCCGCCGGTTCGCCGAACAGCGACAGCAGGCGTTGTTCTTCCGGGTAGTCGGGCGAGAAGAACATTTCAGGGTCGGGTGGAAGTTCCGCAAAGGAGCGGCAGCCTTGGGTCCGTAGAAAATCATGGATGGCCGCCGCCGCCTGCCAGTGGAGTTCGTTCGAGTGGTCGGTAATGCGGGTGCCGTCCCGTCGCAGCCATTCGAAGAATCCGGGATTGGCGAGGACGATTTCCGAATAGCGGTCCGTATGCGGGATGACATCCATTCCGACGGTCTTTCCCATGGCGTGCAGGAAATGGATGGTCACTTTCAACTGCCGTTCCACCGTGTCGAGATGAGGGAAGGCGCTATGCAGCTCGTGAGAAAAGAATTCCGGATTGATATGCCAGGAGGCGATGCCGTAGAGGCTGCCCACGACCCCTGGTTCCCAGATGGGCAGCAAGTGGATGGCATCCAAGGTCGAGGGGAGGGTCAGGCAGTACTTGACCAGGTTCCAGGCGTGGCGTACAGTCCGTATGTTGACGCCGACCATATTGGCGCGCCGCAGCCACCGGCTGTCCGGGCGGCCAGCCACAGGGGACGGGAAGGGCTGGTCCGGATCCAGGCAGCGGCGGACGGTGTCGGCTCCCAGCCGCTGTTGCAACAGGGCGATGAGCCGGCCTGTGGACAGGTCCATGGCAAGGGCGGGCAAGAGGCCATGGACGTAGGCGGTACGGTGACTGCCATAGGCGGCCATTCTGTCCGCAGCTTCCGTCTGCCAGTCGGCAGTGGTGCATATCCAGTTCCTTTCGGTGTGCATGGCGGCGAATCGTGGGAAAGTTGGTGCGGCAAAGCAGGCCGCGGCCGAAATGTAGCGAAGTTTGCGGTGATCAGGAAACATTTTGTGCGATGACAAGACCGAAACACCTATCCTTCGAAGGCCGGGCGGCGGACAGCCGGCCCCGGATCCCGAATCCGTATCCATCTTAGCCGCACCCTGGACACTGTTTTAGCTTTCGATTTCTTACCTTTGCGGGCGCGCATCCATTCCCGTCGCAGCGGCTCGCCGAAAGGATCGTCCGAGTAGGGTCCATACCCTAAGGGCGTCGTTCCGAGCCGACATACAAACCTACACAAACATGAGTTCAGGACAGCGGATCGTCCCCATCAACATCGAGGATGAAATGAAAACCGCCTACATCGATTATTCGATGTCGGTGATTGTGTCGCGGGCCCTGCCCGATGTGCGGGACGGCCTCAAGCCGGTTCACCGGCGGGTGCTGTTCGGCATGCACGAATTGGGACTGACCTACAACAAGGCGCACAAGAAGTCCGCCCGTATCGTCGGGGAGGTGCTTGGTAAATACCATCCCCACGGGGATGCGTCCGTATACGACACCATGGTCCGGATGGCACAGGAATGGTCCTTGCGATATCCGTTGGTGGACGGGCAGGGCAACTTCGGTTCCATGGACGGAGACAGTCCGGCCGCCATGCGGTACACCGAAGCCCGTCTGCGCCGGATTACGGACGAGCTGTTGGCGGACATCGAGAAGGAAACGGTGGATTTCGCCCTGAATTTCGACGACTCGCTGGAGGAGCCGACCGTATTGCCGACGAAGGTGCCGAACCTGCTGATCAACGGCGCCTCCGGCATCGCCGTCGGGATGGCCACCAACATTCTGCCGCACAACCTGGCCGAGGTGGTGGACGGTGTGGTGGCCCTGATAGACAATCCCGCGCTGACGACGGAGGAACTTTCCCGGATCATCAAAGGGCCAGACTTTCCGACCGGCGGAATCATCTACGGCTATTCCGGCATCCGGGAATACTTCGAGACCGGAAGGGGTCGAGTGGTCGTCCGGGGTGTCGCTATCGTGGAAATGGCAGCCAACGGCCGGGAAAGCATCGTCGTCACCGAGATTCCCTACCAGGTCAACAAAGCCGCCCTCGTGGCAAAGATTGCGGAGCTGGCCAATGAGAAGAAAATCGAGGGCATCTCCGATGTGCGGGACGAAAGCGACCGCAACGGTCTCCGCATCGTGGTCGACGTGCGCAAGGATGCGGTCGGGAACATCGTGCTCAACCAACTCTTCAAGCTGACACCGCTGCAGACTTCCTACGGAGTCAACAACGTCGCCCTGATGAACGGGCGACCGATGACGCTCAGCGTGCTGGAGATGATCGACGCCTTCGTCCATTTCCGCATCTCCGTCATTGTCCGCCGCACCACCTACGAACTGCGCAAGGCAGAGGAGAAGGCGCATATCCTCGCGGGTATCCTCATCGCGCTGGACCACCTGGACGAGGTCATCGCCCTGATCCGCCGTTCCGCCACGGTGGAGGACGCACGGGAAGGGCTGATGCAGACCTTCGAATTGTCCGAAATACAGGCCAAAGCCATCCTCGACATGCGCCTGCAGCGGCTGACCGGGCTGGAACGCGACAAGGTCCGCCAGGAATACGATGACACCATGGCCCTCATCGCCCGCCTGCGCGAGATACTGGAGAGCGTGGAAATCCAGCGGGGTCTGGTCAAGGACGAACTGCTGGATGTCAAGGAACGTTTCGGGGACGCCCGTCGCACGGAGATCACTTTCGAGGAGGGTGACATCAACATCGAAGACATCATCGCCGACGAACAGGTCGTCATCACGATCTCCCACGCCGGATACATCAAACGCACACCCGCCACGGAATACCGCAAACAGGGCAGGGGAGGACGTGGCTCCCGGGGTGCCCGCACACGCGACGAGGATTTCGTGGAACATACCATCATTGCCAACAACCACAACTACCTGCTGTTCTTCACGGAAAAAGGGAAATGTTTCTGGCTTCGGGTGTACGAGATTCCGGAAGCCTCGCGTAACGCCAGCGGCCGCTTCATCCAGAACATCCTGTCAATGCCTTCGGAAGACCGTGTCAAGGCATACATCATCGTCCGGGACCTCACCGACCGGGCCTTCCTCTCCTCGCACTACGTCCTCTTCTGCACCCGCCAGGGCATCGTCAAGAAGACCAGCCTGCTGGATTATTCCAGGCCGCGGGAAGGAGGAATCATCGCCATTCATATCCACGAGGAAGACCAGCTGTTGGCAGCCAGGCTGACTAACGGTCAGCAGGAGGTTTTCATCGCCTCCCGTTCCGGGAATGCCATCCATTTCGAGGAGTCCAAGGTCCGGCCGACCGGCCGTAACACCGCCGGTGTCCGCGGCATCACCCTCGAGGATGCCGACGACCTGGCCGTCGGTATGGCTTGCGTCTCCCCGGATGACGAAGCCGTGACCATCCTGACCATTTCCGAGAAAGGGACGGGCAAGAGATCCGCCGTCGACGATTACAGGCTCACCAACCGTGGCGGGAAAGGGGTCAAGACCATGGAGGTGACGGATAAAACAGGTGCCGTCATCGGCATCATGGCCGTTCGCGAGGATGAGGACCTCATGGTCACCACCCGGGAAGGCATCGTCATCCGCATGGCGGTCGGAGACATCCGGGTCATGGGACGTGCCACCCAGGGGGTCCGGGTCATCCGGCTGGATGAGGATGCCATTGCGGACGTGACCGTCGTCCCGCGGGAGGAAGAATCCGAAGAGACAGGTACGGAGGAGGCATGACCGACGCTCGGTTCCGCCCTGCAATGAACAAAAAACCGGTTCGATACCTTTTAAAATAAACAAAACCACTAAAACGATACAGTCATGAGAAATTTGCTACTGGGCCTCATGGTCCTCCTTTCCTTCGCACAGGTGGCCCTGGGCCAGGAAGACCCGGAAAAGGCGCTCACCAAGGCAGGTCGTGCGTTGGGCAGCTACAATGTGGATCCCACCAACAACGAAGCGAAGCTCAATGAGGCGGTGGAGATGATCGAATTCGCCGCCGCAGCTGATATCAACCGGGACAAGGTCAAGACATGGCAGACGCGCGGGGAGATTTACAACGCCTTGGCGGACAAAGATCTCACCGGCATGATGCTCGATCCGGAAAATTACCAGGTCAAACACGCCGATGCACCGATCGCGGCCGGTGAATCCTTCATCCGGGCGCTGGAACTGGCCGAGAAGAAGTTCGAGAAGAAAGCGGCCATGGACGGACTCAACGAAGCGGCCGCGAAAATGAACAACTATGGCAACACGTTCATCCGGTTGCAGGATTACGGAAAGGCCATGCAGATGCTGGATTTCGTGCTGACGGCGGACAATGCGCTGCGCAGCAATGACGGAAAGCCTGCGATTCCCGACACCAGCCTGGAAAACCACAAGTTCGTGGTTGCGTTCTGCGCCTCCGCCGCCGGGGACAACGCCCGTGCGGGCGCCTTGTTCGCCGACTTGTATCAGGCTGGCTCGATGGAGCCCAGCGTATATGCCAGCTATGCCAATTTCCTCCTCGGCGAAGGAAGCGAGGCGGAGGCCCTGGATGTCCTGAAGAAAGGCCGTCAGCTGTTTCCCACCAGCTCCGAAATACTGTTCGCCTCCATCAATTACTACATCACCAAACAGCAGTTCGATGTGTTGGAGGGCCTGCTGAAGGACGCCATCGCAGCAGAACCGAACAATCCCTCTGTCTACACGGCGCTCGGCAATGTGTACATGAACCTTTTCAACCAGGAGTTCGGTACCAACGGGGATTCGGAGCTTGCCGGCAAGTATTTCGGAGAGGCACTCAGCTATTTCAAACAGGCCACCGTCATCGACCCGGAACAGTTCGATGCCGTCTACAGCATCGGTTCCCTCTATTTCAACAAGGCGGTGGAACTTATCAAGAAGGCCAGCTCCTTGGGACTGACCAAAGCGGAACAGGAACAGTACAACAAGCTGCTCAAGGAATCCGGATCGCTGATGGAGACCGCGCTGCCGTATTTTCAGCGGACGGAATCCATGCAGCCGAACGATACAAACACCCTGATCGCCCTGTCGGAAATCTATGCCCGGATGGACGACCTGGAAAAATCCAAGCTTTTCAAGGAGCGGTTGCAAGTGGTTCGGGACGGTGGTGCCAACGAATCCCCCTATTTCAAGAACTGATCGGCTCACCCGGTACCGTCGGTGAACAGAGGACGGGCAGCCACCGCGGGTAGCGTTTTCGGGATGTCCGCCGTAACACCGTCCGAATTTCGGGAGGGGAACAGGCAAGTCCGCCATCGGTGGGTTTGCCTGTTTTTTTTTCTTTACATTTGTCGGGCGCGGTCCTGTTGGTCGGCGTTGCGGGACAACGGAAAGCGCTGGGCTGCCCGAGCGACGGTCTTCCTTTGCGCAGATGCCGTTCCCGAAATTCTCCAGGAACTTGGTGGCAGCAGGCGATGTCTGTTTCTAATCGGCTGTTCTCCCCGACGTCGATGCGGTGACACGGATCGGGGCGCCATCGGGTTTGCGAACCATCGGTTCGCCACTTGGCACCCAGTGAGGGTAATTTGCTGTTCCGGGGGTCGGCCAAGAGGACCGTCCCGAGACCGCCGGACATAAAATCGGTACCCAATGCACACCATACTCGCCAAATTCATAGCGGCGGTCAATGTCCTGAACGAATGGATCGGAAGGGCGGTGTCGTGGCTGACACTGGTTCTGATCGGCCTGATTTGTCTGGATGTGGTGGGAAGAAAGTTCTTCAGTTTTACCCGTGCCTGGGTCAACGACCTGGAGTGGCATCTATTTGCGTTGATATTTCTGTTGGGGTCGGGGTATGCTCTTCGTCATGGGCGGCATGTGCGGGTGGACCTGTTCTACGATCGTTTTTCGAATCGGGACCGTGCCTTGGTCGACGCATGGGGCAGCCTTTTGTTCCTGGTTCCCTGGTGTCTCGTCGTGATGTATTTCGGAACCCGCTACGCATGGGAATCCTTCCTGTTCCGGGAGGGGTCGCCGGAGCCGGGCGGATTGCCTGCGCGATATGTCATCAAAGCGACGGTGGTATTGGGCGCTTTGCTACTGTTGTTGCAAGGGCTGGCCATTCTGGTGGAGAAGGGCATGCAGCTGAAGGGAGAGAGGGCACACGGCCAGGAAGCGGAATCCGTTCATCAAACACCGGATCGTCATGGGCGTTGAAGTATTGGCCTTGCTGATGTTCGTATGCATATTCGTGCTCATCCTGTACGGGTATCCGGTGGCGTTGACCTTGGGCGGCGTTTCGGTTATGTACGCTTTCTGTTTCCTGGAGCCCTCCGTCCTGCAGGCCTTGCCATCCCGGTTCATGGGGGTGTTGACGAACTACAACCTGATAGCGGTACCGCTCTTCATATTCATGGGAATCATGTTGGAGAAATCCGGTCTGGCGGAGCGGTTGCTGGAGACGATGGCCCAGCTGTTCGGCAAGGTGAGAGGTGGTTTGGCGGTTTCCGTGATTGTCGTAGGGCTGTTGTTGGCCGCTTCGACCGGCATTGTGGGGGCGACGGTGGTGACCATGGGGCTGATCAGTCTGCCGACCATGCTGAAGCGAGGCTACCAACCCGAGTTGTCCACCGGTGTGATCGCCGCCGCCGGAACCTTGGGACAGATCGTGCCGCCGTCCGTCGTACTGATTCTATTGGGCAGCATCATGAGTGTGAACATCGGCGATCTGTTCGCCGGAGCGGTGCTTCCCGGACTGTTGCTGGTCCTGCTGTACATCGTTTATGTCATGGGGATGGCATACTTGCGGCCGCAGAACGCCCCCCTGTTCCCCCCGGAGGGCACCGGGCGCCCGCGGGACCCGGCCTACCGGCGGCAGATGCTGATTTCCTTTCTGTTGCCCCTGCTGTTGATCGTGGCGGTACTCGGATCGATTTTCCTTGGCCTGGCTACATCGACGGAGTCGGCGGCCGTCGGAGCGCTCGGCGCCATGATGTTGACGGCACTGCAGGGAAAACTCCGGCTGGCGACGATTCGCTCGGTGATTCGGGAAACGACCCACCTGACGAGCATGGTCTTCCTGATTCTGCTTGGGGCGACCACCTTTTCCTTGGTTTTCCGGGAGATGGGAGGTGACAGGTTCCTGTTGGCCACTATCGAGGAAGCCGCTCTTTCCCCATTCTGGTTTCTGGCGGTGGTGATGGTGGTGATGTTCATCGCCGGCTTCTTCATAGATTTCATTGAAATCATCTTCATCATCCTTCCGATCGTGGTGCCGGTATTCCATCGATATGAAATGGACATGCTATGGCTTGGCATCCTGATATCCGTTAACCTGCAGACCTCCTTCCTGACGCCACCGTTTGGTTTTTCCTTGTTTTATCTGAAAGGAGTGGCGCCGCCATCCATCACGACAGGTCACTTGTACCGGGGAATCCTGCCCTTTGTCGTCATCCAGGGTATCTTGCTGCTGATATTGGCCTTTTTTCCGGAGTTGGTAACCGTAAGTGTCCGGTGGTTCAAGCCGGGCGGCTGACCCGGACGCTGCAGAGAATACAGCGGAACGGTCCGTTGGAGCGGAAAAAGCATATCTTTGCCCACGGATACCGGGCTGCGTCATAAGCATGCCCCTTCCACAGACCCTCCACCCTTTGATTCAAGGAAGTCGCCGGCCGTAACCCATCCGGTTATAAATGCGGCGAACAGTTCGGCAGAACTGTGCTTAAGTTACACAATATCAATTTTTAAGGGATATTATCATTCGGTATGGTTCTTGAACCGGCTGAAGGAGTCGGTGCTCGACCGGTTTGGTTGACGAGGTCAAACGGAACCCCCGAACATGTAAACAAGAGCGGATGGCCAGAAAATTTCCACATATCCGGCAATTGAACGAGAAAGATTGCGGTGCGGTCTGTCTGCGGATGGTGACCCAGTATCACGGCCGGTACTTCAGCACGGCGCAACTGCGGCAACTGGTGCGACAGACCAGCGAAGGGTCGACCTTGCTGGACCTGAGTGAGGCGGCGGAGGCCATCGGGATGCACACCGTGGGTGCCCGGCTGACTTACGACCGATTGGCGGATGACATCCCGCTGCCGGGAATCGTCCATTGGCGGGGCAACCATTTCATAGTGGTGGTGGAGGTGCATGCGAATACGGCGGTGGTGGCTGACCCGGAGAACGATGCCCTGGAAACGGTTTCGCAGGCTTATTTCATGGAGCAGTGGATTGGTCCGGATGCTAGCCCCGCATCGGAAGGAATCGTTTTGCTGATGGAACCGACGGCGGATTTCCACGGCAATCCGGACAAACAAGCGGCTTCGGTCCGGCCAGGGTTTCTGTGGCGGCGGTTCCTCTCGCATCCGCGGTTGTTCGTCTTCCTGTTGGCTGCGATGGTCATCGGAACCTTGTTGTCGGCGGTGGCGCCCCTCTTGTTGCGGACGATGGTGGACGAGAGTGTGGCGCGGCAGGACCTGGACGTGCTCCGGATTGTGTTCATCGCCTGGATATGGCTTTACACCTGCCAGGCAGGTTTGGAGGTGGTGCGCCGGCTGCTGTTGTTCCACCTTGGTGCGAAGGTGAACATCAAGTTACTGACGACCTATCTGAAGCGACTGCTGGCGATGCCGCTCTCCTTCTTCCAGGTCCGCCAATCAGAGGATGTGGTTCAGACCTTGCTGGATACGGGCAGGCTGTATCGGTTTCTGACAAGGGAATCCCTCGCGCTCCTGCAAACCAGCCTGTTGACTTTGCTATACGGGGGCTTGTTGCTGGCGGTGAGTGGAAAACTTTTTCTGGTCTATGCGTTGACGGCGTTCCTGCAGGGCCTCGCTTTGTGGTATTTCCTACGGCGCAGGGAAAAAGGACAAAACATACGGCAGGATCTGGCAGCCAGCCGGTATGGGCAGCTGACGGACATGGTCCGTGGCATCAAGGACATCAAGCTGGCCAATGCGGAGCGGAACCTACGCTGGTCCTGGGAACGGACGGAAGCGCGGCTGTTCCAGTCCAGCCGGAGCAAGGTGCTCAGTGAGGAGTTGTCGATGATGATACCGTATTATCTTGGTGAGCTGCGCAACATCCTGGTGATATACCTCGCGGCGCAGATGATGGTGGCGGGGCTGGTCAGTGCGGGCGGGCTGGTGGCCGTGATCTTCATTCTGACCCAGTTGAACAATCCGCTCCGGCAGTTGATTGCCTATTTCATCGGATGGCAGGAAGTGAAGCCCCGGCTGGAACGGATGGAAGAAGTGGGCGGGCAGGTCGTATCGGAATCGGATCTCAAATTGGATGTCCTGCCGGAAGAGGGAGAGCTGGTGCTTGAGCGTGTCTCCTTCCAATACGAAGGCGGAAAGCGCCCGTGGGTATTCCAGGAATTCCATGCGCGGATACCGAAAAGAAAAGTGACTGTTATCGTGGGACCCAGCGGCAGCGGAAAATCGACCTTGCTGAATCTGTTGTTGAATTTCATGCAACCCCAGGAAGGAATCGTCAAGTTCGGAGGGGTCAAGCTGACGGACCTAGACCATGCCGCCTGGCTGGCCCGGTGCGGAGTCGTACCGCAGGACGGTCATCTGTTTCAGGGGTCCATCGCCCAGAACATAGCCTTGGGCAGTGATGTGATCGACCAAAACCACCTGCTGGAGGCGGCGCTGCTGGCCAACCTGCTGCCCATGCTGGAACATCTTCCCCACGGTTTCCAAACCGTCATCGGGGAAGGAGGCACCGGCCTGAGCAAAGGACAGCGTCAGAGTGTGCTGATTGCACGCGCCATTTATCAGAATCCGGCCATCCTTTTTCTCGACGAGGCGACGAACGACCTGGATCCGGAGAGCGAAGAGCTCGTACTGGAACGTATCGTGCAGGCATTCCAACATCGTACCGTCGTAATTTTCTCCAGTCGGCCGCAATTGCCGGTTCGGTTCGATCATGTGATAACCCTCGGGAACCTCGTCCGCCGGTAAGGATTTACCGCTGGACTCGCGTATTTTCAGAAGGACTTACGCTACATCCCTTCCGTTCGCCACCCGACGATTTTTTCCGGGATTATCGAGACATGCTCCGTACCGGTGCAACGCCTGTCCGGTCGGGGCCGGGCGGACGGGGCGCATGATGTTCCGTCGTCAATCCGCCCCCGTTCAGCAAATACGGTACGCTTTTGGCGAAGCCAAAGGAAAATCAACTCTGATGCCAGCGCAGCAACAGGACAATGTGGAATTTCTCCACGGGGAAGTGGAGGAAATATTTTCCCGGCCGCCAAGCAAATTGGGTACATGGGGTGGATGGACGCTATTGGTCATAGTCGTTTCCCTGTTGGCTGCCGGTTGGATGCTGGAGGTGCCTGAAACCGTGCTCGGTACCGTGACGCTGACTACCGCGGCGCCACCCGTCCCTGTGAAGGCCCGGCAGACCGCCTACCTGACGGAAGTGCTGGTCCGGGAGAACCAGCCGGTGGATAAGGATTCCGTGTTGGCGGTGTTCAGCAGCAATGCGGATTACCTGGATGTCCTTCGGCTGGAAAAAGAATTGGATGCGCTCAGCGAATTCGAACTGTCCACCCTCCGTTCCTATACCCCGGACCTTGGTTTGCGATTGGGTGAGCTCGCGCCGGCCTATGCCGCCTTCATCACCACCTACGAATACCTGCCCGATTTGCAGGCGGAGCCGGCGGATCGGTCCGCACTGCTGGCCCTGGAACAGTACAACCGACAATTGGAAGCGTCGATCGCTAAACTGCAGGAAGTGAGGACCACCTCCGACCGGGAATTGTTCGCCCTGGAAAAGGAAAGGGAATCCGCCCGCCGCATCTACGAACAGACCGCCGACACGACCCGGGCGGTCAGTGTATTCGAAACCTATCGGAAAGTCAGTGAAAAAGCGTCACAGATCAAGCAGGTGGAGTTCAACATCGAGCAATACAGAGACGAAATAGCGAACAACAACGCCCGGATGCTGGAGCTGCAGGTCCAGCGCAACGAAGGAGCCCGGGAGAAGATCTATCAGCTGAAACAACGTCTGAGCACCCTGAAGAACGAGATCCGGCATTGGAAGTCGCAATTTCTGCTGACGGCCCCCATACAGGGGATCGTTCTGTTTTACACCGACATCCAACCTGGGCAAATCATAACGGCGGGAGAGGATGTGGCCGCCATCGTACCGGGCGACTCCGTACAAACCTTTCTCGCACGCCTTCGGATACCTGTCAACCGGAGCGGGAAGGTAAGGCTCGGCCAACCTGTATCCGTCAAAGTGGACCGCTTTCCTTACCAGGAATACGGCACACTGCCTGGCACCGTTTCCCGCATGTATCCGGTGGCGAGGGAGGAGGAGCTGACCGTGGAGGCAACCTTGGGGGAAAGCCTGCAAACATCCAAAGGGAAAGTGCTCGATTTCCAGTATGACATGAGCGGGTCAGCGGTCATCATCACGGATAACCAGCGATTGGTCCGTAGGATATTCGAACTGTTCCTTCCCGGAGAAGACTGATTGTCCGCCCGACCGGTAAATTTGTCGACCGGTTTCAATTGTCCGACAATAATCCTTTTCATCTTCCTAACTTTGGCAAGACTTGGAACCTTCGTCCGCTTGGTCGTACAGGGGCGCGCTGTCAGGTGGACGGCAGGAGACAATGCATGTCGACCAGGTGACAAATTAGTATAAAAAGCATATGATCAGTGCATTCGATCGAGTCGTAGAGACATTGGAACAATGGGGCGAGACCCTGAAGGAGCAGGCAGGCCAGGTCGGCGCGCAGGTAAAGGACAGCGGGTACCGCCTGTTGGAGGGGTGGGTGCTGGCCATACCGAAGCTGGAGGCCTACGGATTGAAAACGACCTTTTTCTCAGCGGGATTCTCTGTCAATCCGACCCTGGAATTGGAATTTCAGGCCGCCGCCGCCGCATTCCCGTTGGGGAGGGTGGATGCGGTGCTGGCAGAAAACAAGGACCGAACGCCGGTACACCTGGTGTTCACGGCCGTGAAGGCCGCCTTGTTGCTCAAGGAACGTGCTCGTACAGCCGCACTGGACCCCTTGGTTGTCCGGGTCCGGGTTCGGTTGTCGCCGGAGATCAAGGTGTCGTTCGGTGCGCCGGTCGTTCCGTGAAGAGCCGAATGCGGATGTCGATCCCAAGCGTAGAAATCAGGGGATGAAGTCCTTGCGCCCAGCAGGCGGATGGGCGGAGACCCGCTTACAATTCAGAACTGATGGACAAACGGAAAAGATTGTCGCTTTCCCTGGCCCTGACGGTGGGTTCGGTGATTGCGCTCTCCATACCATGGCAACTGGGTGGAGATGCTGATGGCAAAGGAAGCAGGACCTTGCCGGCACCGGGTTTTTTTATGAACCCGTTCGAAGGGTTCTGGCAACAGGCGGAGCCGGTGGGCCGGCCACGGTCCGGAAGTCTGGAGCTGCCTGGCCTGAAGGGGCTTGTGACGGTCGTATTTGATGACCGGGAAGTGCCGCATATTTTTGCGGAAAACCTCGAGGACGCCTTTTTTGCGCAGGGATACGTGGTTGCGCGAGAGCGGCTCTGGCAAATGGACATGTCCACCCGGCTTGCCGCCGGAAGACTGTCGGAGGTGCTTGGTGCCGGCATGTTGGACAACGATCGGCTGCAGCGTCGGCGCGGATTGCTGGCCGGTGCGCAAACTGCGGTGGAAGCCTGGACTGAGTCGCCGGATGTCTTGTCGATGTTGGAAGCCTACACGGCCGGAGTAAATGCATACATCGACCGGTTGATACCGCGTGAATATCCTTTGGAGTTCAAATTGTTGGGGTATGCGCCGGAACGGTGGACCCTTCTCAAGACCGCCCTGGTCAAGAAATACATGGATCTGACCCTTTGTTTCGGAGAGGATGATCTCGAGGCGACCAACACGCTCTCCTTATTGGGGCGGGATGTATTTGACAAGCTGTATCCCGCATATCCGAAGGACCAATCCCCTGTCATTCCGGCAGGTACGCAATGGAGTTTTCGTCCGGTGGCACCGGCATCCGGCACCGGTGCGTCACCTGCGACCGGACTGATCCGGCAGGACTTGCCGGAGAAAGACCGAACCCTGGTCGGCTCCAACAACTGGGCAGTGGCAGGTGTCAAAACAAAATCAGGTTATCCCATCCTGTGCAACGACCCTCATCTCCGGCTGTCGCTCCCTTCGATCTGGTTCGAATCCCAGATCCAGGCACCCGGGCTGAATGCCTACGGTGTGACGGTGCCCGGCATTCCGGGCTTGTTGATCGGTTTCAACCAACGCACGGCATGGGGCGTCACCAACGTCGGGCATGACGTGTTGGACTGGATCCGGCTGGAATGGACGGATGCGGCGCGCACCCGGTATCGATTTGGGGAGGAGATCCGGTCCGTTACGATGGTCGTCGACACATTCCGGGTCAAAGGGGCGGAGGAACCCGTGTACGACACTGTGCGCTGGACAACCTTCGGGCCGGTCGTTTATTCGGATGCCGATGACCACTGGAACGACCTGGCAATGCGTTGGATCGGTCACCTGGCACCGGATCCCGCGGAGATCGGCACCTTCATAGGCCTCAACCGGGGAGAAAGTTACCAGGATTATGTGGCCGCCCTACGTCATTATGTGGCGCCGGCCCAGAACTTTATCTTCGCGGCCAGGGAAGGTGACGTCGCCATCACCGTCAACGGACAGTTTCCGGTCAAGTCCTTCGAGGAAGGCCGCTTTGTCCAGCAAGGTTCGGCCGCCGGAACAAGCTGGACGCAATGGATTCCAAGGGAGCACCTCCCGCACAGTCACAACCCGACCCGCGGCTTTGTTTCCTCCGCCAACCAACATTCCACGGACCCGACGTATCCGTACTATTACAACAGCCAACATTTCGACCAATACCGGGGGCGGTACCTGAATCGGGAACTGGCTCGTATGGACAGCATGACGGTGGAGGACATGATGGCGTTGCAGCAGAGCAATTTCAGCCTGCACGCGGCGGAAGGCCTGCCGATATTGTTAGCCCTGCTGGACCGGTCCCGTTTCTCCGGCGAACAGGCAGACACCTTGTTGTCCGTCTTGGAAGGATGGAACTACCGTTTTGATCGGGATGCCTTGGCACCGGTCTTGTTCGTGCGCTGGTGGGAGCGGTATTACCGGGAGACGTTCGACGAGCTGGTCGGCTGGCAGGACAGTCTCCCCGTTCTGATGCCGACGAACCAGCGCCTGGTGGAGTTGTCAACCGATTTTCCGAATGACCAGATTTTCGACCTGGCAGGAACACCGGAACAGGAAGCCGCAGCCGACATGGCGACCCGAACTTTCGGTTGGTTGTTGGAGTCCTGGATCTCCGACCGCGCATCTTTTCAGACCTGGTCGAAATACAAGGGGACCACCATACAGCACCTTGCCGCCATTCCGGCGTTCTCCAGGCAAGACCTGCCGGTAGGCGGGTACAAGGAATCATTGAACGCCGTCAGCAAACAGCACGGCCCCAGCTGGAGAATGGTGGTGGACCTCGGACCGGAGCTGCGGGCATGGGGTGTCTTTCCCGGCGGTCAATCGGGCAATCCCGGAAGTCCGTTCTATGATGTCAGTGTGGATCCCTGGGTCGAAGGCCGCTATCACGAACTCTCCTTTCTGTCGACTGCCACGGACACGTCTAAGCACCAGGTCCGCCGCACGCTTCAGCTGAACCCCGCACGACCGTAGCCAAACTTTCCGCATCATGAATAAATCAACCCTTTTACAATTGGCCCTGATATGGACGCTGGGTTTCATTGTCTTGCAATTCCTTCCGTTCTGGGGAATCGTGCCGATCTGTCTGCTGGCCGGGGGGCTGGTCGGTCAACAGACGGAGAGACAGCTTTTCCTGACTGGTTTCGCAGGAGGCTTTTTGTTGTGGGCGGGCTCGGCGTTGGTAATGGATTACCAGAACGATCATATCCTGTCGGTTCGCATGGCAGCGCTGTTTTCCATGCCGAAAGCAGCGATGATCCTGCTGACCGGCTTCATCGGCGGCTGGCTGGGTGGATTGGGAGTCTGGAGCGGAGGGCTGGCGCGTCGTGTGTTTAGCTGATCGTCATGCTGTCGGAGCCGGGTGGCCAATCTGCTCTCCGGGGCTCACCGACCGACAAAAACCCTACAGGCAGGCCGGTTTCCTTTCTCGAATGGTGGAGGCCGACGAGGTCCTGCCATGGTTTTCCATCAGGGCGGCGGATCGATGTGCCGCGGCAAGGCCTCCGAAATGTGGGTTTCGGTACACGCAAAGATGCATTGCTGTCACGGTTCGATATGCGATACCAAAAGGATAGGAACGCTTGTTGTGACAAGTCGTTCAGGGCGAGGCGGGAGGACATTGGTTTTTTTCCACCTGCGGTACGGAAGACGCCTCCGAACGATACGGACAATGACGGCAACCATTTCCACAACAGAAACCCCTATCAAGCAAATATTTGGCGGTGAGAACCATCTTACCCCCTTCGAAATAGAAATCTATCCCTTCCTGTATCGCCGCCATCCGGGGAGTCAGTTGGGGAGTATGGCGCAGCGCCTTCATGATCAAGACGGGTCTGCGGATTTGAGCTCGATGGACGGATAACGGCGGCGGGCCCACTCCATGCCTCCGAACAGCAGCACGCTGAACATCACATCGCTTTGGAAGGTGTTGCGGAAGAACGGGAGGGCTGCCGTATAGCATTGGAGCAACCCGGAAGCGTCCCGGCTGTACAGGGTGTCGGAATACCAGACAAAGAAATTTGTGACCACGAAAAAGAGGACGGCGGAGACCAAGGATCCGCCCAGTACCCTCGCGGGACTGATCCGATGCATGAGGGGGCGTCCCACCAGGGCGATCAGTCCGATGGCAAGATATACCTCCCAATTCGCGAACCAAGTGAAGCCGTCGTACCACTCGGAAAGAAAAACATTGTCCAACAGGAGGTTGCCAGCCCACAATACCAACAAGGGAAGACCTACCGCGCTCAGCCTGCCTGCAAGGTAAGCCCCGCTGAAGAGCGCCAAAGCACCAACCGGAGAGAAATTGAAAAGAGCGGGCACTTCCGCCACATGCGGAACCAACCGGATAAGAACAGTCGGCACCAGTACCATCGCCACCACCGACCATCGAACCTTAATTCGCTTGTTTTCTTGCATCATGTCCCGTCGATTTGTATTTGAGGCAAAGATAAGGCTTTTGCCCAAAATGGAAGGCGGTAAGGCATCGTTCCTTCGGCTTTCCGGACGCAACCGGACACAAAACGACTCGACCCGGTTCAAACAACCGACCAATCCGGTGGCTGGGGTACGAATCGATGCCTGTTGCGTCCCATTCGCTTGCGCCGGGAAGGTATGCGGGAGACAAGAAAAAAGAAAACCCTTGCTACTTAAAGCAAGGGTCTCTAACCCAAACAAATAAACACAAAAACTACTTTTAAAGATTGATACAAAGATAAGGTCGGTACGAGCGCGGGGAAAGCGTTTGACGGTTCCTTAAATACGAATATGTGACATGGAAAATGAATAAAATATATCGTAACAATATGACAAACAAGATAAAATGTAAAATATTAGTGAAATATTCCGTTGTTTTTTATCAAAAAAAATCGTCATATTTCGTTAAGCAAATTAACTAAAGGAAGTACGAAAAGAGCCAAGGATAAGGATAGAAGAGAAGATAGGCAACTGTAAACGTATGAATATCAAAAAGATATAACTAATTTAGACCAAAAGGGGAAGTATAGGAAAATTTTATGGCGAATTTGGGAGCGGGGCGTCAGACGAAGGCGGAATCGTCGTAAGGGGCATCGGGGTCAGGGTCTTCTGTGCCAGGCTTTGCAGGATGGCCGGCAAGTCCTTTGGTATGCGGTCGTGGCACCTGCGACAATTTGCGGAGTTCTTTGTCAAGTTCCTGCTCTTCCCAGTCTCTGCTCAAAATGGAAAACCCGGGAATCCCGAACACCTCCACATAATGGAAGGCCAGTCCCAAGCCCCAGCCGAGCAACGGAAAGACGAACCAACGGTAAGGGCTGGTCAGCAGATTGAGCGCAATCAGAAACAGATTGACGAAAACATAGGACATGAGGTGCTTGTAGAAGCCCTTTCTCGCTTTTACAGCCTGTCTGGCCTTGTTTATCTGATCGTCGGTGTACATCAACGCAGGTGGTTGGTTTCAGCCGTATTTCGTTATGGTTACAAATAACAGCGGCAATCGGAATTTGTTGAACCCTTCGATTTCCAACTGCCCTTTTTCATGTATTTGGCGGCCAGCAGACCTAATCGCGAGCGGAGGATGACGCGAGGAGCGGAAGTCTGTGACAAAAAATGCCGGCCCTTGGTAACTATTCGATCGTATGCATCCTAATTTTACAGAAGACCGCAGGCAGCAAGCTGCCAATAATTCACGGGACCTTGTCCGGACGGACAGCGGCCCGTCATCACAACCGAATCAGCAAGATGAATCAGGAAGCGAACGAAGCGCGCACCCTACCCGGCGACCCCAGTCTGCCGTCTGATGCGCAGACCATCGGAGAGTTGGTCTCATTGTCTGAAAGCCAGTCCCATCGGTATACGGTGGAGGACTTCTTCCGACATCCCGAAAAAAGCAATTACCAATTGTCACCGGACGGTCGGCACTTATCCTGGCTGGGCCCTTACCAGCGGCGGCTCAACCTGTTCGTACAATCCGTCCAAGGAGGGGATGCCCGGCGCCTGACCACCGTTGGAGACCGCGACATAGCCTGGTATTTCTGGAAAGGAAATGACCGGCTGATCTATGCGAAGGACGAAGGCGGGGACGAGAATTTCCATTTGTATGGTGTCTTGCTCGACGGTGGGGAAACCCGGCAGCTCACACCGTTCAACGGTGTGCGCATCCAGTTGGTGGATGACTTGGAGGACGAGCCGGATGAGATTGTCATTTCCATGAACCGCAACAACCCGGCCTTTTTCGAGCCCTACCGGTTGGACGTCCGAAATGGCGAACTGCGGCAGCTGGCCGAGAACAACGACCCGGAAAATCCGATTGACAGCTGGATGACCGATCACGAGGGGGAACTGTCCCTGGCCTCCCGGGTCACCGGCGGAACCAATACCGAACTGTTGTACCGGCCACCCGGCGCCACGGCGTTCCAGTCCGTACTGCAAACCGATTTCAGGGAAACCGTGGCCCCGTTGTTCTTCGATTTCCAGGATCCCGCCGTGGTGTATGCCGCTTCCAACCGGGGTCGCGACAAACAGGCGATCGTCCGGCTGGATCTGCGCACCGGTGAGGAGATTGGTCCTCCCGTTTTTGCACATGCCTCCGTGGATGTGAGCACCTTGCGTTATTCGCGGCGAAGGCGCGTGCCCACTGTGGTCAGCTACCAGACGGACAAGCGGGAACATCATTTTCTGGACGACATATACCGACGCATTTACGAAACGCTGACGACGGCCTTGCCGGGATATGAGGTGGCCTTGGTGGATAATGACAAGCAGGAGACCCGATTCCTGGTACGAACATACAGCGACCGTTCCCTCGGTGCGTATTACTTCCACGACACGAATACAGGGGAACTGACCCTGCTCGCCAAGGTCAGTCCTTGGCTGGATGAGCAGGATATGGCTCCGATGCGCCCCATCTCCTATGTTTCCCGGGACGGTCTGACGATTCCCGGCTACCTGACCCTACCGGTCGGAAAACCGGAGCGGGGACTTCCGGTCGTGGTGCTTCCCCACGGCGGACCCTGGGTCCGTGACCATTGGGGCTACCAGCCGGAAGTCCAACTGCTGGCCAGCCGCGGATATGCCGTGCTGCAGGTGAACTACCGGGGCAGCACAGGATATGGAAGGTCGTTTTGGGAAGCCGGCTTCCGCCAATGGGGTCGCCGGATGCAGGATGATATCACGGACGGGGTTTTCCAGTTGATCGAAAAAGGCATAGCCCATCCGGATGCCATCGCCATCTACGGGGGGAGCTACGGCGGCTATGCCACCCTGGCCGGCGTTACCTTTACGCCCAGATTGTATGCCTGTGCCGTCGATTACGTGGGTGTTTCCAACCTTTTCACCTTCATGCAAACCATCCCGCCATATTGGAAACCCTTCCTGGAAATGATGTACGAAATGGTGGGGAACCCTGCGCTGCACAAGGACGAAATGTACGCGGCTTCTCCGATATTCCATACGGAAAAAATCCGTACGCCCTTGTTCGTGGTGCAAGGGGCCAACGATCCGAGGGTCAATATCGAGGAAAGCGACCAGATTGTCCGGGCGCTGCGTCGCCAGGGTGTGCCCGTTCCTTATCTTGTGAAATACGACGAAGGCCACGGCTTCCGGAACGAGGAGAACAAGTTCTTGTTCTACAAGGCCATGCTCGGCTTTCTTGCCCGGCATATGCCCGTCTCCGTTCGCTTGCCGTCGTAAAGGTCGTCATCCTGAAAAAAGCCCCGCTGCCATGGTATGGCAGCGGGGCTTTTTGCTTCGGCGGGGGAAGGGAACCACCGTATGGGATATTGGCCGGAACGAACCTCGGGCCGGTACGGCATCAGTCTTCCTGCTCCTCCGTATCCTTGTCGGCGGAAATCTTTTCCGTGCGGAAGACTTTGTCTCCCTCCTTCAGGTCTTTGGAAACGGCGGCGTAGGGGCCGATGACCACGCTTTCCCCTTCCGACAGACCTTCAATGATATGGATGAAGTCGTTGTCCTGAATACCGGTGACCACGGCACGCAGATCCACCGTGTCCGCATCCGTATAGACGAAAATGATTTCCTGCACATCATCACGGACGGAGGTCCGGATACCTTGCTGGTCTTCCGCCGACTTGCCGACGATGTCCGCCTTGTCCCGGGTTCCCACCGCCTGAATGGGCACACTGACCACGGATTCAGCGGTTTGGGTATAGATTTCCACGGAAGCGGACATGCCTGGCCGGAAGGGGAAAGGTTTGCCCGGCCGGATGAGGTCTTGGTAGGAAGCGGCATCTATGTCGATGGTGATGACGAAGTTGGTCACCTGGTCCGTGGTGAGATTGACCACTCCGGCGGCGGTGCCGCCGGTGGCGATGTTGGCTGTATGGGCGATTTCCACGACCTTGCCTTTGAACACCCGGTTGAGATAGGCATCTATATCGATGTCTACGGTTTGTCCGAGCGCGATCCTGGGCAGGTCGTTCTCCGTCACTTCCACCTGGACCTCCATTTCCTGCAGGTCGGCGATCCGGAGGATTTCCGTGCCGGCCATCATGGAGGTGCCGACCACCCGTTCCCCTTTCTCCACATTGAGTTTGGAGATGATACCACCCATCGATGCATAAATGGTGGTTCTTTTGAGGGAGGTGCTCAGTTCCTTGAGGGTGGCTTCGGCGCTCTTGATTTGAAATTCGGCGGACCGCGCGCTCTGTTGGGCGGAGCGGACATTCGCCTCCGAGGCATTCAGGTTGGATTCCAGGCTGCGGACATTGGTCTGAGAGGATTCGAATTCCTGCTCCGATATGACCCCTTCCCGGAACAATTTCTCATTCCGACGGTGGATGTCGCGTGCATTGGTGAGTTGGGCATTGATTTGTTCGACCTGTGCCTTTGCGGACTCCACCTGAGACAAGGCGTTGGCCAGGGAGGCCTTGGCGCCGTTGACACCTGCCTGGGCCCTTTCCACCTGGGAGTTGTACGCTTCCGGGTCGACCCTTGCGAGCACCTGACCGGCGCGGACACTGTCTCCTTCGCGGACGAACAGTTCCACGATTTCACCGGATACGTCGGAGCTGATTTTCACTTCCGTCTTGGGAAACACCTTTCCGCTGGCCTTGACCGTTTCGCGGATGGTCCGCTTGGCGGACTGTTCGGTCTGGACGGGTTCACCCTTTTGGCTGTTCTTGTTCTTCACCACAGCGGTGACCACAAGTATCAGGACCAATGCCAGCAGGGAATACAACAGGGTACGCTTGTTCTTTTTCATGAAAAGTAAGTATTCTGAAGTTGAAAAAAGTCGATGAGCGGCAGGAGCTTCCTCAATCCAGGCGGATTTCCTTTCCCTGGTAGAAGTCGAGGATTTTCAGCCGGAACAGGTAATCGTATTTGGAGATGGTGAGGTTGATGCGGGCGATGTCATAGGTGTTGCGGGCGGTCAGCAGCTGCAGGTTGTTGATGGCGCCGAGCCGGAAACGTTTGTCCGCATTCTCATAAGCTGCGGAGGCGGCTTGCACGGCGGTGGAGGCGGCTTCCCAGGCGCGTTGTCCGGCACGTGCGTTTGCCAGTGCCTGTTGGATGTCGTTCTTCAGTTGTTGTTTGGTGAGGTCGCTGTTTATGCGGGCGTTCTGCACGCCGACCGTTGCCCGTTGCACATTGATGCGGTTGAGGCTGTTGTTGTATATGGGCACCCGCAGGCTGAGGCCGAGACTTTGGCCGAAGTTCTCCCGCAGCTGGTTGAAATAGGGATCCTGTTTGAAGGTCACTTCCTGGGAGGGAATGAGGATTTCCTGTTCCAATCCGTTCCAGATGATATTCTGGGATATCAGGGTCGGGAGGATCTTGTCTATGCTGCGCGCGGCGCTTGACCAGCGGGAATCCACCCCCCCGAATAGAACGAGGTTAGGGTACAGGCTTCCTTTGGCGATCTCCACGCCGAGGGCGGCGCTGCCCATCCGGTATTCGTTGGCTTTGATCTGCGGCTGGTTGTTCAGGGCTGTCGTATACAATTCCGAGAAACCGAGGCTTTCCGGATCGATCCCGCTGGAAATGTCGGCCGGTGGGGGCGCCACGTCGAATTCGCTTTCCGGGTCCAGCTGCATCAGCAATTTAAGGTTGAGCAAGCTGATATCGATTTGGTTGCGGGCCTGGATGATGGTCTGGTCGTCGTTTGCGATCTGGGCGAGCACATCCAGGCGGTCGTTGGCGGGTATGCTGCCGGTCTCGATGAGTTTGTCCGTCTGTTCCAGTTGTTGGGCGGACAGCCGGCGTCTGGACAGTGCGTTTTCCAATTGTTCCTTGGACATGAGCACCTGGAGGTAGGCATTGGCGATGCTGAGGGCTATGTTGTTATAGGTGGCGGCGACATCCTCCTGTGCCGCTTTCAGATCCAGGGCGCTTTGCTGAATGCTATTGTTGATTTGACCGCCCGAATAAAGCGGTACACTCATATTGACGGAAAGGTTGTTGAAGTTGATCCGTTGGTTGTCGAAACTGTTGGTGGTGGGGTCGATGGTTCGTCCGAACTGGGAACCACCCGCCGCAGAACCACTCAGGTTAGGCAGACGGGAGCGTTTGTTCAGTTGTTCGTTCAAACGGGCAAGGGTCACCGAGTTCTGAGCCTGCTGCAGGGTAAGGTTGTTCGCACCTGCATAGGATATGCATTGCTGCAAGGACCATGCGTCCTGGGCGCTCGAACCATAAGGGATGCCTATTCCGGCGGCCAGCAGGAAAGCGTGAACGAACAGCAGCGGCAGGCGCGGACGGAAAAGGGAAGGTCGGTAAAGCATTGTCTTGGAATTTGCAAGCAAGGATAGCAAGCCCGTTGCATTCGGAGAAAGAAATTCTATCAAGGGCCATTCCTGTCGGATGAACGGCGTGTTTATCCGACATTGGCCCGGGAACCGCTGGTAGGTACGTATTCCTATCAGGACGACCGGCTGTTCTTCAGCCATCGCAGGAGTGCTTGGGTCGGCAGGTTTGCCAGGGAATCCGGAATGTTTACGGCCTGTCCGGACGCCATGTCGACAGCGACCGGAACCTGTCCATGCCCTGCACCGGTCCGTAGCAGGAGGAAACGGTTGTTCCGTGCGCCGGCGGGCAGGTTCGGGACGAGAGACCTGGCCTGGTCGAACAGGACGGACAGTGTCGGGCTTCCGGTCTCCGGGTCGAATCCGGTGAGCACGGCGTGATAAAGTCCGGTATCCAGGGCGGAAGGCAGCAGGAAGAGCGTGGTTGGCGGTGCATTCCGGGTTGTCTGGTAGGTGGCGATTGGACTTACGTATGTAGGAATCTTTCCCGTGGCCAGGTCTGCCACGAACGTACCGGCGCCGGCCATCCAGCCGACCAGGTACTGTTCCCATACCTCAAGGCGGCAAAGGCGGCCGTCGGCGGCGTCTTCCGGTGCCCAGCCGGCAGGAGGTGCCGGAAAAAAAGGCCCCTGCAGGGTACGGGTGGGCAGGTCCACCAGAAAGTATCGGTCCGTTCCGCGAACAGCCAATTTGCCGACGACATGGTGGTACCTTACCTGAGGGAGATAGTAGGGGAAATCCGGGCTTCCCAAGGCAGGCAACGGTTTGACGAGCACGGGCCTGCAGCCTGGGACCTCCAGTATGGTCAGCAACCGATGGGATGCGGAAGCCGAATCGGCCTTGTCGTGGAAAGCGGAGAGCATCACGACCAGGCCGTATGCCGTGGAATGGAAATAATTACCAGGCAGAAGACCGGAATCCGGCTGACATGGATACGCTTCCGGGATGTAATCCGCTGCGGCTGTCGTCGCCGCACGGTCGGCGGAGTCCGAGGAGACCGGGTCGGAGCAGCGCAGGAACAGGAAGGCCATGGTGAGCGGCACCAGGCAGGAAACCAACGGACGGATGGGTTGAACGGGGTTCATTTCCTCCTTTTTCTGACCTTGGGGTGGTTCCATTCCTCCCGTTGTGCGAAATCAACGATCTTTCGCATGAAGGTCACCATGGAAAGAAAAACCAGGTATCCGATGGTCAGCACGATGTATATCCAACGGTAGGAGCCGGCCTGCCGCATGGGGAGCGCGGAAAAAAGATATGCCAGGAAGGCCGACAGCACCGCGACACTGGCAAAGCAGAGGACGGACCGGGTCCAATACCGGTCCATGTCAGCGGACTGGAGGCTGAGGACCGCATTGCCGGCAGCGAAGAAAAGCAGGAAGGAGGCGGCCACCGTCCAGGGAAACCGATCCTCGACGTCCATGCCGGCGGACCGGGCGAAGGCGGCCAGGACGTTGACCAGCAGGATCGCCGCCAGCACGACGCCGGATTGGATGACGGGGTCCTTGGCTTTGTTCAACAGATTGTTGGATGCAGGCATAAGGGATGGTTGATTTGGATGAGAGGACGGCAGGCGTCAGGGCTGTACGAGCTCTCCGAACAAGTCGAATTCCGTCGCCTCCGTAATCCGGACCTGGGCGAAATCGCCGAGGCGGACGAAATGGCGGGCGGCGTCGACCAGGACTTCGTTGTCCACTTCCGGTGAATCGTATTCCGTCCGTCCGACGAAATAACCGCCTTCCTTCCGGTCGAAGAGGACACGGAAGACCTGTCCGACCTTCGCTTCGTTGTTACGGTAGGAAATTTCCTGCTGGATATCCATCAGTTGACGGGCTCTTTCAGCCTTTACCGAGACAGGGACGTCATCCTGCAAATCGAAAGCGCTCGTGTTTTCCTCGTGAGAATATTGGAACACGCCCAGGCGGTCGAAAGACATATCCCTGACGAAGTCGCAGAGTTCCTCGAAGTCCTCCTTCGTCTCACCGGGAAAGCCGACCAGCATGGTGGTGCGCAGGGCGATGCCCGGGACGGTCCGGCGGGCTGTTTCGAGCAGCTCGATGGTTTCCGCCTTGGTGATTTGCCGGTGCATCCGGGACAACATTCGATCGGATGCATGTTGCAGGGGGATGTCGAGATAATTGCAGACTTTCGGCAAGGCGGCCATCGCATCGAAAACTTCCGTGGGGAAGCGGGAGGGGTAGGCATAATGAAGGCGGATCCATTCGATGCCGTCGACAGAGGACAATGCCGCCAGCAGATCCGGCAAGGCCCGTCTGCGGTAGATGTCCAGGCCGTAGTAAGTGAGTTCCTGTGCGATGAGCATCAGTTCCCGAACACCTTGGCGGGCCAGGGAGCCGGCCTCCCGGACCAGGTCCTCGATGGGTTTGGAGACATGTTTCCCCCGCATCAGCGGGATGGCGCAGAAGGAGCAGGTACGATTGCAGCCTTCCGACACCTTTAGGTACGCATAATGGGGCAGGGTGGTGATCAACCTTTCGCCCAGCAGTTCCTGGCGGTAATCGACCTGGAACCGAGCCAGCAGGGCCGGCAGGTCCATGGTGCCGAACCAGGCGTCCACTTCCGGAATTTCCCGTTCCAGGTCCTCACGGTACCGTTGGGACAGGCAGCCGGTGACGTACAGCTTGTCGAGTTCACCCTGTTGGCGGAGTTGGGCGTATTCCAGGATGGTGTCGATGCTTTCCTGCTTGGCGACATCTATGAAACCGCAGGTGTTGACGACGACGATATTGGCGTCCTCATCCCTGCTGTCGTGTACCACCCGGTATTCGGCGGCCCGCAGTTGCGTGATGATGTTCTCACTGTCCACCAGATTTTTGGAGCAGCCCAAGGTGATGACATTGACCTTGTCCTGCTGTTTGGATTTTGTTTTCATGAAGGTATCTCTTCGTTGTCGGCGATCGAGGCCTGCAGTATTTGCCGGGGTTCCAGCCCCATTCGTGCGCCGGTGTCCAGCATGAACCGGTAAGCCTCTTCGAACGTATTGCGGACGGTACCATCCAGGATGGCTTCCCGGATGGTGTTTTTAATGATGCCTACCTCCCGGGAAGGTGGAAGGCCGAAGGTCACCATGATATCCACACCGGAAACAGGAGGCTGCCAGTTGCGGATGCGGTCCGTCTCCTCGACGTCGACCAACCTTTGCCGGAGGTATTCGTAATCCCGGAGATAGCGTTTGACCTTGTTGTCGTTCTTGGAGGTGATGTCCGCTTCGACCAACAGCATGAGGGAATCTATGTCATCACCGCAATCGAACAGCAGGCGTCTGACGGCACTGTCGGTTATTTCCTCTTTCGTCAGGGCGATGGGGCGAAGGTGCAGCAGCACCATTTTCTGAACGAACTTCATGTGTTCGTTCATAGGCAGTCGCAGTTTCTTGAAGATGCGAGGGACCATGGCGGCACCGAGGTGTTCATGGCCGTGGAAAGTCCAGCCTTCCGATGCGGAGAACCTTTTGGTAGGCGGTTTGGCGATATCGTGTAACAGGGCGGCCCACCGCAGCCAGATGTCGTCGCTTCTTCGGCAAAGATTGTCCAATACCTGCAAAGTATGGAAGAAGTTGTCCTTGTGTGCTATTCCGTCCCGCTTTTCCACACCATGCAGCGCGTGAAGCTCCGGGAGGACCAGTTCCAGGAGGCCGGTTTCGTACAGCAGTCGGAAGCCGACGGAGGGAACCGGCGCAGCCACGATCTTCTCGAGTTCCGTGGTGATGCGTTCCTGGGAAACGATATGGATCCGGTTGCGGAAGCGGGCAATGGCCTTTCTGGTGTCGGGTTCGATGGAAAAGTTCAGTTGGGTGGCGAACCGGATGGCCCGCATCATCCGGAGCGGGTCGTCTGCAAAGGTCTTTCCTGGTTCGGTGGGTGTCAGGAGGATTTTTTCCTCCAGGTGTCGCAAACCGTTGAATGGATCGACCAGCCTGCCGAAATCCGCTTCGTTCAGACTGATGGCCATGGCGTTGATGGTGAAATCCCGGCGTATCTGGTCGTCCTCCAGGGTGCCGGGTTGCACATCCGGTTTGCGGCTGTCGTGCCGGTAGCTTTCCTTTCGAGCGCCCACGAACTCCACCTCCATGTCACGAAATCGTAACATAGCGGTGCCGAAGCGGCTGTAGAACGCCACCCTCGGACGAGGGAACAGCAGCGAGGAGGTCGTCTGGGCTAGTTTTATGCCGTCGCCGATGCAGACGATGTCGATGTCTTTTGTCGGGCGTGCCAGGAGCCGGTCCCGCACATAACCGCCCACGACGTAGGCATCCACGTTCAGCTGGCGTGCCGCCTTGGCAACCAACTGGAAAAGCTCCATTTCGTCGGGCAGAATTGTGAAAACCACGTCGGCGGAAGAAATGATCGAGTGAAAGATAACAGGTCAGGCGACTGGTTCCAGTTCGCCATATACCTGCAGGATTTCGTCCAGGATACTGTTCAGGACGGATGGATTGTCCTCCGTCACCAACAAGCTCCTGAAATGCTTGATGTTATTGAAGCCCCGGAAGTAGTTGGTATAATGCCGACGCATCTCCAGCACACCGAGTTTGGGGCCTTTCCATTCGATGGAGTGGTGGAGATGCTGGCGGGCGGCATCCACCCTTTCCCGGGTGGTGGGAAGTGGAAGCTGTTCCCCGGTAGCGAAGAAGTGCTTGATTTCCCGGAAGATCCATGGGTATCCGATACTGGCGCGGCCGATCATGATGCCGTCCACCCCAAATCGGTTTCGATATTCGAGTGCTTTCTCCGGCGAATCGATGTCGCCGTTTCCGAAAACCGGAATATGCATGCGCGGATTCTCCCTGACCTTCGCGATGTGGGTCCAGTCGGCCGCTCCTTTGTACATCTGCTTACGGGTACGGCCGTGGATGGTGATGGCCTGGATACCGATGTCCTGGAGGCGTTCCGCGACCTCCACGATGTTGATGGAACTTTCGTCCCAACCCAACCGCGTCTTTACCGTGACAGGCTTTCGGGTACTCTTCACAACCGCCGCTGTCAGCGACACCATCTTGGGAATGTCCTGCAGCAAGCCCGCTCCTGCCATGCGGCAGGCCACCTTGGCTACGGGACATCCGTAGTTGATATCGATGACATCCGGATTCGCCCGTTCGACAATCAGTGCCGCGTCCACCATGGATTCAACCTGGCCGCCGAAATACTGTATGCCGATGGGGCGCTCCGCGTCGTAGATGTCCAGCTTCTGGAAGCTTTTGTCCGCTTCGTGAACCAAACCGTCCGCACTGATGAATTCGGTGTACATCATGTCCGCTCCCTGTGCCTTGCACAATCGACGGAACGGAGGGTCGCTGACATCTTCCATCGGTGCCAGCAACAAAGGGAATGCGCCCAGTTCAACGTTGCCTATTCTAACCATGTCTTTGCCGTGATGGCGGCAAAAGTAGCATATTTCGCCGGCTCACGGATAGATTTTTGCAAGCTGTGGCAGGATGCTGGACAACCGGCGCACATGAAGGAAGGATGTTTGCAAGGTTTTGGCAGCCACCTAATGCAAAGGCCCTCGTCCGTCATCGGGCGAGGGCCTCGGCAAAAAAACAATCGGTCTTTCGTCAGCTGTTGAGGAGCAGGATCAGGCCACAGATTCCGACACTGATCAGCATAAGCGGAAAAAGTGTCTCCATCAGCTTGTTTTTTCTTGATAGTGTAACATCGCCAGAGCCGAACTCCAGCCCAGTGTGAGGAGTAGTTTTATTGTACATACGTTCATGGGTTTGGTGAATACGGATATGTCAAGGGTGTCAGAAACCGCCTACGGGCCTCGTTCGGCCAGTCATCTTTCTCCTCGCTCGGTGGTAGTTCGAAACCGGAACCGATTCAGAAATCAAAAGATTCCGGAGACCTGTCCGTTTGCCGAATGAGGATCGGCGGCTTAATGATGCCGCCGTTTGCCATAGTTTTGTTGAGACTATAATCGTAAGGACTTCCCTGATGTTTTTCCTATCCACTTGGGAATCGGAACGGAAGGGTTTCTCCGGGCATTCACAAGGATGCGTGTTTGTCAGAAGTGTCTGCTGTGCAAGCAAGGCGCCGCTTGAGCGGACTGGTAAGCCTTCGTTTGAAACATCCTTGTCCAGCAAAGGTAATTCATGTATTCATAAATTTAAAATATCTCGATCTTTTTTTCAGAATTTTCTCCGGTACGGATTGATCGGGTGCAGCTGTCCGGCTGTGCCCGCCGCCCACAGCGCTGCGTGTTCACCGGTTTGAACATTGTGTTCACGGGCACGGTACATCGGCTCCGTCCGATGTCCGATACCTTTCCGCCACTTATTTTTTTGCAAAATGACCATCTGTTGGGCCTCGTACTTGAAAAATCACTACTTTTGCATAAGCTGCTCTTATGTTCGCCCTCAATGTTAATTTTAAGTCGGTTGCGTCCGAAGTTCCCTGCGAATTCGCTTTGCAGCACGGTTTTTGACAGGACAGGGTAGCTATTTCAAGCAGTATTAGACAAATTGTAATCTCATGGTAATGTCAAAACTTACACACCCGACCCCGGGAGGGGTCAGTCTGCCTCGTATTGTCCTGCTATTTTCCCTGATGATTTCGGCTTCCTTGTCCTGGTCACAAACTACTTGCGACCCGTCGGCGGAATTTTCGTACGATACCGCAAGCTACTGCGGTAACGGTGCGGACCCGCAGTTGACGCATACGACGGGGACGGCCGGCAACTTTTCCTACACCGTCACGACCGGCGGGCCTTCCCTGGCCCTCAATTCCCTGACCGGTGCGATCGACCTTGCAGGCAGCGACCCGGGTCAGTATACGGTGACGAACGCCGTGACGACAGGCGGTGGGGGAGGAGGATCCGCCTCCATGGTGCTGGTCGGTGTCGTCGACGGTCCGCTGTCCGGCGGTACACCGAAGGCGGTGGAACTCTACGTCACAAACGACATTCCCGACCTGGGTAACTACAGCTTGTCGAATTTCAACAACGGAAGCACCACCCCGACCTCGACCTTTGTGTTTCCCGCGGGTTCCCTTACCTCGGGATCGAGGATTTGGATCGCCTCCGAATCCACCAATTTTACCAACTATTTCGGTTTCGCACCGGATTACACCAGCAGTACGGTCAACATCAACGGTGACGATGCCTTCCGGTTGTTCTACAACGGGGTGGCCATCGATGTTTTCGGCCAGGTGGGTGTCGACGGGACCGGAACCCCCTGGGAATATCTGGACGGCTGGGCATATCGGGTTTCCAACACCGGGCCGGACGGAGATACGTTCCAACTGGGCAGCTGGAACTTCTCCGGAATCAATGCCCTGGACAACACCACGACCAACAGTTCCGCCGGGACACCCTGGCCGATCGGCACCTTCGCCAGCGGTGGTTCCACCGTCACATGCAGCGTAAACATCGAGATAGTGGCTCCTCCGCTAGCAGACGCCGGGGAGAGTTCCCTCGTTTGTGAAGGCACCGCCATCGTGCTTTCCGCATCCGGCAGCGGTGGGGTGTGGTCCGGCGGCGCAGGTACCTTCAGCGATGTGAACCAACCCGACGCCACCTACCTACCGGCCCCGGCCGAATACGGTACCTCCGTCAGCCTCACGTGGACGGTCAGCACGGCCGGCGGCATCTGCAGCAGTGCCTCCGATGATATTCAGCTCACCTTGCTACACGCATCGGATGCGGAGTTCAGCTATGCGGACAGCCTGTATTGTCCTTCCGCCCCGGCCTTCTCCCCCGACCATGCCACCGGGTCGGATGGCATCTATTCGTTCGTCGTGCTGGCCGGTGGTCCGGAACTCGACCTGGATCCGCAGGCCGGTACCGTCAATCCATCCAACAGCGACCCGGGCACCTATGCGGTCACCAATACAGTCAGCGGCTGCGGCAACATGGTCATAACGGGGCTGGTCGACGGACCCATCACGGGAGGTCTTCCCAAGGCCATTTCCTTCTACACCTTGGCGGACATTCCCGATCTGAGTGCCTACGGATTCGGTTCCGCTAACAACGGCGGCGGATCCGATGGAGAGGAATACACTTTCCCAGCGGTTTCGGTGGCGCAGGGCACCCATCTTTGGGTGGCGACGGAGTCGAACGCTTTCGAAGCTTTCTTCGGCTTCGCCCCCGACTACGTCGACAATTTCGCACCGTCCATCAATGGAGATGATGCCATCGAGCTGTTCTGCCATGGGATGGTCATCGATGTGTTCGGCGATATCAACGTCGATGGGACGGGAACGCCATGGGATTATCTCGACGGTTGGGCATATCGCAAAGACAATACCGGACCGGACGGCCCGTTCTTCCGGTTGGAGGACTGGACCTTCAGCGGCCCCAATGCACTTGATTTCGTCAATACGAACGGCAGCGCGCCGAACCCCATGCCTGCCAACACCTTCGTTTCCAACGCCGGGCCCTTCTGCGCCGATGACAGCCATACGCAGGTCATCACCATCGAAGATAACGACGCACCCGTTCTGTCCTGTCCCGCCGACATCCAGGTGAATCTGGCGCCGGGGGCTTGTGACGCCGTGCTGAACTTTCAGGTCACGGCCACTGACAACTGCGTGGCCGACCCGACGATACAACAGACCGACACCGGAGGACTTTCGAACGGCAGCACCTTTCCCATCGGGCAATATACGCTGACTTTCGAGGCGGTCGATCCGAGCGGCAATGCCAGCAGCTGTTCCTTCGACATCTCGATTCTTGAATACGCGAACCCGACCCCGACCCTTACCTGTAATGATTTTGTCTCTGCATCCCTGGATGCCGGAGGACAGGCCGTCATCGGTGCGGACATGGTGCTGGAAGGCGGACCTTACGGGTGCTACGACCATTACCAGGTGGAGGTACTGACCGGTACCGGGGCTTCCTTGGGCAACGTTCTCGGATGCAGCCACATCGGTACGGTCTTCACCGTCATGGTGACCGATCCGGACACTGGTAACAAGTGTTGGGGTGCCGTCCAGGTGGAAGACAAGCTCGCGCCGGTCATCACCTGCCAGGACCTCACCATCTCCTGCACCATGCAGGTGGAGCAGGTGCCGGCTCCCGCTGTGACCGACAATTGCGACGGCAATCCCCTGCTCAACATGACGGAGCTGCTGTTGATCGACAACGATGCCTGCGACGACGACCAGGTGCAATACCGCCGCTCCTGGGTGGCTTCCGACGATTATGGCAACCTGGCGGTTCCTTGTCAGCAGATCATCACCATCGAACGTCCGGCTGCTGTTGATTTTCCGGATGACATCACCTGGCACTGCAGCCAACATGCCAGCTATCCAGGAATCACCGCGGCAACAGCCTTGCATGCGGGCATCACCGACCAGGATGCCGCCACCGATGGCATCCAGGTCTCCGACGCGCTGTCAGGGGCCATCCTCGGAGCGACCGGTTCCGGGATGCCGTCCAATATCCAGGGCGAGTTCTGCCAATACAGCTACAACCATACGGACGAGATCCTGGAAGTCTGCGGCTCGCAGAACAGTATCTTCAAAATCGTGCGTACCTGGACGGTATTCGATTGGTGTGCCGGTCTATTGGTGACCACCGGAGTCGGTGGGGAGGACAATGTCCAGATCATCAAGGTGCTCGATTCCGCCGGTCCTTCGATCACTGTGCCGACAGGTCTGACCATCTTCGTCAATGTACCGTACGCGCACCCGCAACTCTGCGCCGCGACCGGCCAGATTCCGATGCCGGTGGTCAGCGACAATTGTTCTGGTATCGCCTCCATGCATGTATTCACCCCGCTGGGTGAAGCTGTCAACGGCATGATTCCCGCACCGGGCCTTCCGATCGGCAACCATACCATCACCTACACGGCGGTGGACAACTGCGGTAACAGCTCTTCTGTATCCGCCATCCTGGCGGTAGTGGACAACACCGCACCCGTGGCGGTATGTGACGACATCACCGATGTAAACCTCTCTTCGGACGGTTTGGCGGAGGTTTACGCAGCGACCTTCGACGACGGCAGCCATGACAACTGCTGCCTGGACCACTTCGAGGTGCGCCGGATGGCAGATCCTTGCGACGATGGCCATGACGACCTCGCTTTCGGCCCGTCGGTCCGGTTCTGCTGTGCGGATGTTGCCGCCGGGGCGCAACAGGTTGTGTTCCGTGCCTACGACTGTTTCGGACATTACAACGAATGCATGGTGTCCGTCCATGTCCAGGACAAGCAGGTGCCGACTTTGGTCAGTTGTCCGGCAAACCAACGAATCACCTGCGATGTGTTCGCTGACAGCTGGGAAACCCAGCTGTCCGACCTCAATACCCCGGCGGAACGCAGCCAGCTGTTCGATGCCGCATTCGGTGTCGCTGAATTCCAGGACAACTGCTCGGCCTCGCTAAACCGTACCTTCAACAGCAACATCGACCAGTGTCTGGAAGGGACCATCACCAGGTCCTGGACGGCAACGGACGCTGCCGGCAACAATTCCACCAGCTGCAGCCAGACCTTGTTCATCGACCATGTGTCCGATTGGACAGTCTCTTTCCCGGCCGACCTTAGCGTCAACTGCGGCACCAGTGTACCCGATTTCGGCGAACCTGCCATTTTCTCGGAGACCTGCGAATTGGTCGGTGTGTCATATCATGACCAGGTGTACACGGTTGTTCCGGACGCGTGCTACAAAATAGAAAGAACCTGGACGCTCATCAACTGGTGCGTGGTCGGTGCGGAAATCGACCAGGAAGTCGTAGAATCCTCGGAACGCGACTTCCAGCTTGCCTTCCCGCAGGAGCCCTGTGACTTTGACGGCGACGGAGATTGTGATACCCGGACCTTCCGGGACAGCTGGCGCGTAGCGCCAAAATCAAAGCCCGCCGCAGCACAGGCGACCACGGGGACCGGACCGGATACAGATCCCGACAGCGACCCTTGGGACGGCTACATCACCTACAAGCAGGTCATCAAGGTTAACGACACCGTGGATCCTGTCTTCTCCGCCGGCTGTGACATCCCGGATGTCTGTGTGACCGAAGCGGTCTGCTACACGACGCTTTCTCTACCGGTTCCGGTGGTCGACGAATGCAGCCCGAACGTCACCATCACGGCTTCGCTCGATTACAACGGTACCATCCTTACCGGATTCGGACCCATCAGCGGGGTGGCGCCCGGGACATATACGGTGACTTACAACGCCATGGACAACTGTAACAACCAGTCCGAATGTGTCGGCACCGTCACCGTGAAGGATTGCAAGAGCCCCACCGTCACCTGCGTTTCGAACCAAGGCGACTATGTGGAGATCCATATCACCGATGAGGCCGGAACACCTTTCGGTCCTGGACTTTTCGTCTACTCGGTCGAGGACAACTGTACGGCACCGTCCGACATCCACCTGTCCTTCTCCGCCGACCCGTCCGATACGGTGTTGGTGGCCAAATGCGAAAAGTCTGCGCCCAACGAAGTGCTGCCGGGTTTGAACAACATCAATGTGTACGCGATCGATGCCGCCGGCAACGCCACGATATGTGCTACCGGGGTGGAAGTGGTCGCAATCGGAAGCGTCTGTGACGATCCGCTCATCATGACGGGTGGTGCCATTACCAACGAAGACAATGAATCGCTGATGGGCGTGCAGGTCAGCCTGGGTGGTACGGTCAGTGCCATGACGACGACGCTGGCAGGGGGTACGTATCAGTTCAGCGGTTTGGTACCGGGTGGTGACTATACGATCGTCCCGTCCAAGGACGACGACCCGCTCAACGGTGTCACCACGTTCGACCTGGTATTGATTTCAAAGCATATCCTTGGAACACAGGCATTGGACTCTCCTTACAAGCTGATAGCCGCTGACGCCAACAATTCCAAGACCATCACCACCTTCGACCTGGTGGAACTGCGCAAGCTGATTCTGTTCATGAACGACCACCTGCCGAACAACACATCCTGGCGGTTCGTCAAGAAAGGATTCTCATTTCCGAATCCTGCGAATCCATGGCAGACCACCTTCCCGGAACTGGTCAATATGAACGACCTGATGCTGAGCCAGTCGGAAGTCAACTTCGTCGGAATCAAGATCGGCGACGTCAACGGTAGTGCGCAACCGGGGCTTACCGGCGATGCAGGCGAGCGTCGCGGACCCTCTCCGCTTCGCATACTGGGACAAAGCGGGTCCATCCGGAAAGGAGACCGTTTCTCTTTGCCGCTGGATATCGCGCAAACGCTATTGCACGGCTTCCAGTTCACGCTTGGTTTCGATCCTTCCGCCTTGCGTTTGGAAGGGGTTACACCCGGCATCATCGGACAGGAGTACCTCAACTCGCGTTTGGCGGACCAGGGTGCCGTTACGGTCAGCTGGAATTCCACCGATGCGGAAGCGAGCCTTTTGGACGGTACGCTCTTTGAATTGGTGTTCTTCGCAACAAAAGATGTCGAAGTCCAGGAGGTGGTCACCATTGATTCCCGGTTCACGGGGGCGGAGGCTTACCTGGCCGACCTGAGTGTTCAGCCTGTGGTCCTCGACTACGGTACGCCGCAGAATGGCGTGTTCCAAGTTTACCAGAACACACCCAATCCGTTTGGTGTGCGTACGACCATCGGGCTGGCGCTTCCGGCAGCCGGCACGGTCGACCTTGTACTCTCCGATCTTGCCGGTCGTGTCGTGGCGGAGTATGCCTACGAGTTGGCCGGTGGATACCAGGAAATCATACTTGATCGTGACAAGCTGCCATTGACGGCTGGGGTACTGTATTACACCGTCCGTTATGAAGACGGTACCGCGGTGACCCGGAAGATGATGCTGACTCATTGACGATTTGGCTGACAAGCAGCTGCCGAAATTACAAGAGAGCGTGCGGCCGGTATCTGTTCCGGCCGCACGCTTTTTTATAGGTTGCTCCCTCGGCTTCGGGGAGGAATTCCGCCCGACGGGAGATACTGTTGATGCGGGCCTCCTCCTCGCCCCCCGGCAATGCGGGCGTCGACCGCCAGGTTCTGCACCAAAATGCACGGCCAGTTCTCCAGGAATCATTAGCCAGGTCTAGTTTCCGGTGCGGGTCGACTGATTTCCCGGAATCTCGTGCGGACGGGCATGACAGCGAAAATCTGAAGCATGCAGGTCTCCCGGACCTGTGTCGGCGCTATCGACACAGATTGAACCGGCATTACGCATATGCAGTTAGATAGAGCGGGCCTCGAAGGAAAAGCATGCGATACCACATCCGGAGGGGGGAACGAGGCAAGGGATGCCGCGGACACTTGGGCGGAAGCCCGCTGCAGCGATTGGTTTTGGTGATGGCGCTACAGGCGAATGAGACAGGACGGTCTGTCGGGAAGCGTCCTCCTACCAACTGGACGGGCAAATGCGTCCCTATGGATCAAACCGGTACAAGCAAACCTTCGGATTTGCGATCCACCCGGACAAGTTGTCGCATGCTAACCAAGGAATCGGATTGCGCCCGAAATGTGAGCACGGACCAGCGAATCTTGCAATTGACAGGCTTGGTTGGCTTCACAGGCAGCATAATTTGCAATACTTTGCATGGGAGAGGGAAGAACAAGCTTTATTTTGCGGAAAAGCAAGGGCTATGGAACATATGCAATGGATAGGAAGGGTGTTGATTGCCATCGGTGCGGTCTTGGTGTTGGTCGGAGCGGTACTGTATGCAGCCGGTGACAAACTAGATTGGCTGGGCCGGTTGCCGGGAGACATCCGGGTGGAACGGCCGGGTCTGCGGATTTATTTTCCATTTACCACCATGTTATTGTTGAGCCTGGTCTTCACGCTAATCCGGACCTTGCTTCGCAAGTGGTGGTGAGTTCGTTAGCGGTTGGTTTGTGGTATGTCGGAAAATTCAAGCAGCTGCAAAGAGGTCAAGCAGCTCCAATAGCCTGTTTTTGATGTCCTTGCGGTTGACGATGAAATCGAGGAAGCCGTGTTCGAGCAGGAATTCGGAAGTTTGGAAACCTTCCGGAAGGTCCCGTTTGATGGTTTCCTTGATGACGCGGGGACCTGCGAAACCGATGAGTGCCTTGGGTTCCGCCATGTTGATATCACCCAGCATCGCGAAGGACGCGGTTACCCCGCCGGTGGTCGGATCGGTCATCAAGGAAAAACAAGGAATGCCGGCTTTTGAAAGCAGGGAGAGCTTGGCGGCGGTCTTGGCCATTTGCATGAGGGAGAAAGCGGATTCCATCATCCTGGCTCCGCCTGATTTCGAAATGATGAGAAGCGGCACCCGATGTTCCATACAGAAATCGATGGAACGGCTGATTTTCTCGCCGACGACGGACCCCATGGAGCCGCCGATGAAATTGAAATCCATGGCGGTGATGACCAGTTTGTGCGGTCCTATTTCACCGACGGCGACGGAGATCGCATCAGTCAGTCCGGTTTTCTTTTTCTCTTCCTCCAGTCTTTGGTGATAGGGTTTCAGGTCGACGAACTGCAGATGGTCCTTGGATGTCAGGTTGGAGAATAGTTCCACGTATCCCGGTTCCAGAACAAGGTCGAAATAATCATGGGATCCGATGCGGATATGATAATCGCATTTCGGGCATTTGAAGAAGGTGGACCGCACTTCTTTCATAGTGCTCAACTCGTTGCATGCCTTGCACTTATACCACAAACCATCCGGAGTTTCCTTCTTGTATTTGGTAGCGGTCTGAATACCGTCCTTCAGTCGTTTGAACCAACCCATTTACTTTGTGATTTGACTAATTTGTTGGATACTGATTCGGCAACTGGCATGGCAAGCGCGCATGTTGGCGAATGGATTGCGTCGGAGGGTGATCCGGCGAGGTAATGGGGTGGAGGCTTTCCTTTGAAAGGATTGCCGAGGCTGCTGACAAACCATTCGTCGCGCTAACGCATGTTTTTTGGTTCAGTACCGAATCTTGTTCATCTCCACCGGGTTGGCAGCCGGTATAAAGCAGTATGAGCCAGTTGGCTTTGATGGGAGCATGGAAATGTCAGCTTCTTCCAAGCTGGTGATGCTAGATTGACATTTTGTGATTGCCACCATCGTCGGGAGGCAAAATTAACCAACTATGGGAGAACAGAAAAATAACTTTGAAGGATGTCCGTAATTTGATGGCGGCCGTCTGTGTGACCTGCTGGCGACGAACATATTCCAGGCGACAGGCCGAGGCGGACAGACCACGACCGGCAGGACGGATGGCAGGGGGAGCCAGGGTTCATCGAATCCGCGGACCGGGGAAGACAGCCTCATTTTTCCAAGGACGGTTTGCCCCGTTTGATGTTGTTCTGCTTGCCCTTGTCCCCATAAAGTTCCTTTGACTTCTTGTTGTAGGCGAGCGCCGCTTCTTCTGCCGTATCGAACATGCCGATGTGAACGGATTTACCATTGATGGAGATGACAGCTCGGAATCGTTTGTTTTCCTGGTAAACCCCCGTGTAGCCGGTCTTGCTGGTGGTTCGACGTTTCCTGCTTGACGCTGACCGGGACCGATAGAGGATATTGTCCAGACGGCAATCCAGTTTGTTTCCGTTCTTGGCCCCGACCAAGTTCTCCTCATCTGCCTTTTCTTTCGCCAGAAACTTCTCTGCAATGAATTTATGCAGGTAGATTGTTTCGATTTTGTAGGAACCATCGCTTTTGCGCCAATTTTTTTGAAAAACCGCACACCCGCTGGAATGTTTCCTCAGGTTGTTGATGAAGTCGATCTTAGAGAGATAGGGCTCATTCGTCAGATATTCATATACCTTGTCATCCAACAATACATGGTCATCTGAATTCTTGAGTTTCACTTTGTAGAGCACCCTGAAGCGTTTTTACTGCGTTAAAAGAGCGTGGTACGTCAGGCTGCCCATACGAATTGCAATCGTAAGAGACGAAGCGAATAAGGGAGTCTTGTGCGGTCAGCCTGAAAAAGATTAGTTTCTGTGCCAGGGTACAACTTGCAGGAATGCTGAATGCTTTGCAAATTTCGTATTTATTTTGTAATAATGGTAAGGGGGGCATAAAATATCCTCGGAACGATTTCATTCAACGAATGCTGTACTTTCTGCACTTTGTCAGGCCGACAGAGAAATTTGTGCATGGCCATGATTCCGTAGGTGGATGTTGAAGGGATAGCTTCAAACGACTTTGTCCGCACAGCAGCTGCTGGCGAATGCATCCGGTTTCGCCTTGAACTCGAATCCCATTCCTTTTATGTAGCCCATGGCTTCCCGCAGCGCTTTGTTCGAAAGGAATGCAGGGTCTTGGTTTATATCGGCATGGACTTCGAGGTCGACCTGGAAACTGCGTACCAGGTCGCACAGTTGGTAGGCGATGTCAACCGACTTGGACACCTCCAAGATCATCCTTTCTTTCAAACGCAGCCGGTGGGGTAGATTGGAGTGATGTACGAACATGAATCCGCCGCTCTTTTCCCTTAGGAAGACGATGACCGTCGCGAAGGTAATGGCGTTTTGGCGGACCTGTGAGTCCGTGCCGATGCAGACTTTCAGTTTGAATCCGGCTTTCAATTGGGCGTCGAGCGTTGCGGCGACCGCTTCCTTGATAGGCATCTCGAGTGTTTCTCCATTCAGTTTTCGCCATGGTTCCATAGACGGGCAGGTGTATCGGTTATTTCGGTGTGCACCCGACGGAATGCGTCCGTAGACGGAGGGTACATAAGAGACAGGCAAACTTCGGTCTGACCCAAAGCTAAGGAACAGCAGGACGGACTTCCAGGTTCCCGGCCGGTTTGGGCCTGGGTTGGTTGTGATGGGTCCCGTCGGTTTCGTCGTATCAGGAAAGATAGGAAAAATAAGTCATGGAGGGGGAGCGCCGTACGAGGTTTTAACCGAAACTTAAATTACTGCCCGTCCGCACGGGCGCCTTCAAGCAGGGGAAGCAAGGGTCGGTTGTTGTGCAAGGGTGTCCAGGAAGCGGTCCGCACCAGGCGTCCGGGGGTGCAGGTTGCGCAGGAAACGCGACAGGCCCGACCTTTTGGGCATATCCAGAACGTAGCGGATGTTGCGCGTGAAATAGCCTTGCAGGTCAAAGGAAGGGGAGGGGGACGGAAGCAGGTACATGAGCTGGGGAATCTGTTCGATACCATGTCGGAGCGCATGGTCGAAGGCGGTACGGAATCGTGTCGGCAGCTCCCGGTTGGCTACCCAGGCGGCGAAGACGAAAGGCAGTCCGGTCAGGGCCAGCCAGGCTTCTCCCAGGTCGTATACGTATGGATAATGTGATTCCAGGCCAATGGCCCGGTCACCGATGACCAATCCGCCGGTGGTGCCGCGTATTTCCGATTCGAAACCGGGCGAGGCAGGAATCAGTACCGGTTGCTGATGCCAGAACTCCTTCAACAGGATGCGGAGCAAGGCGACGGAGGTACGGGATTGGTAGTCCAGGTAGATGTTTTCCAAAGCGCTCAAGGGAACCTCGGAGAAAAGACAGACGGTACGGACCTTTCCTTCCGCACCGATACAATAATCCGAAACCAGTTCGGGAGAGGATAGTTCCGGGATGATGGCGACCGGCACCAGGCCGAGGTCGGCGGTCCCATCCTTGAGTTTTCGGGCGCAATCCGCGGGGTGGTCGAGGGTGAGTTCGATGTCTGCGGCAACCGGACTGTTCAGCAGACCGTACAAAAAAGGTTTGGTATTAAGGTAGCTTACCGCGGTGACATGGTATTTCATTGACCGTTGATTTAAAGACGGGCACTAAATGGAACCGGTTGTCGCATCGCTTTCGGTTCCGATGACCGGCAAGGCGAGGTACCCGTTTTGTTCTGGTTTCGAATCGAATACAATGTCGGAGTAATCCTTTACTGTGTTGTACAGGGTATCCCGTTCCACCGGTTTTCTGCCTACGGCTCTGATCAGTTCGACCAGTTCGCCGGTGCTCATGGCAGGATGTTGTTCCTCCGATCCGGCCATGGAATAGATGCGCGTGGTATCATCGATGGTGCCGTCTACGTCGTCCACACCATAGGAAAGCGCTATTTGGGCTACCTGCCTGCTGATCATAGGCCAGTAAGCCTTGATATGGTCGAAGTTGTCCAGGTAAATGCGGCTGATGGCATAGTTGCGAAGGTCTTCCACCACGGATACCTCCGGCAAATCGGACATCTGGTTGTCCTGGTTGCGGAACTTGAGGGGTATGAATGTTTGGAAGCCACCGGTTTCATCCTGCAACCGCCTCAACTGCTCGAGGTGGTCAATCCGGTGTTCGTAGGATTCGATGTGTCCGTACAACATGGTGGCGTTGGACCTTCCTCCCAGCCGATGCCAGATCCGATGGATGGCGAGCCATTGTTCGCCGGTGCATTTGTCTCCGGCGATCTGCTCCCGTATGTCGGGATGGAAGATTTCGGCTCCACCGCCCGGCAGCGAATCAAGTCCGGCTGCCTGCATCCGTTCCATGCCTTCCTCGTAGGATACCTTCGCTTTCTTGAAAATATAATGGTATTCCACTGGTGTCAGGGCCTTGATATGAAGGTCCGGCCGATGCGCTTTGATGGCTTTGAACAAGTCGGCGTAGAAGGACAGGTCGTATTGCGGCAACACACCGCCGACGATATGGACTTCCGTGACCGGTATGCCGTCGTATTTGCGAACGAGGTCCATCATGTCCGCCAGGGAATATTCCCATCCTTCACCCCTTTTCTTGATGAGGCGGGAATAGGAGCAGAACTTGCAGTCGTAAACACATACGTTGGTCGGTTCTATATGGAAGTTGCGGTTGAACCAGGTGACATCGCCGTTTTTCCGTTCCCGAAGGAAGTTGGCGAGGGTTCCGAGGAGGCCGAGGTCCGCCTGGTTGTAAAGGGTAAGCCCTTCCTCCGGCGTTATCCTTTCCTGGCGGAGCAACACCTTTTCCGTAATCTGTTGCAAGGCCGGGTCCGCGGAGGAATCCTTCAGCCAATGTTGTGTGTTGTCAGGCATCATGGTGTGCATGCTGGCCGCATCGGTCCGGTGGTCACGGATGCGCACCGAGACCGTTTTTTTCCTGGCGGCATATCAAGAGAAACAGATAACGCGGCCCACGGTTTGGCACCGGCAATTTTTGGCGTAAATTTATGCTTTTCTACGGCAAGGCGGGTAGGTCCTGCCGATAACCGAAGCGTCGGGCATGATTTCCATATTGATTCCCATATATAACGTGGATGTGCGGAGCCTGGTGGCCGGTCTGCTGGCGCAACTGGTGGAGATCGGTGGGGAGATCATCTGTATGGACGACGGTTCCAAACCAGCTGTTCTGCGACTGAATGCGGCATTGGCGGAATGGGAAGGTGTGCGGTACAGTTGTTTGGCTGCCAACATCGGAAGGTCGGCGATTCGGAACCGATTGGCCGAGCAGGCTCGATTCGACTGGTTTCTTTTCCTGGATTGTGACGGCAGTGTCGCGGCCAACCCAGGTCTGTTGGCTAGTTACCATCGGTATATGAGAGAGGGTCCCGTGATCTGCGGTGGAAGGTCGTACGCGATGCGGCCGCCGGCAGCGCGCCGTTACCTGCTTCATTGGCATTATGGCCGTCGTCGGGAGCAATTGCCGGCGCAAGTGCGAATGAGTGATCCCTGGCAGGGTTTTCAATCCAACAATTTCATGATCGCGCGTTCCTGTATGGAGCGCGGGGGATTCGATGAAAGCATCCGTGGGTACGGCCATGAAGACACCTTGTTCGGTTTTGCCCTGGCGCGACGGGGTGACCGGGTGGTACACATCGACAATCCGGTGGAACATATTGGGTTGGAGGATAACGAGACCTTCCTTCGGAAGACCCGACAAGGTATCCGGAACTTGTGGCGGCTGCACGAAATGGGGAAGCAGGTCCCGACGCGGCTGTGGGAAGCCTGGTCGGCGACCAGACGTTGGAAGCTGGACCGGTTGTTGGCGCTGGCGCATCCTGGGTTGGCGCCGCTGCTGGAGCGGCAATTGTCCGGACGGCACCCAAGGCTCCGATTGCTTGACCTGTACAAGTTGACTTATCTGGCCTACTGGCATCATCAGGGGCCCGCCGGGCATCGGAAAAAGGCACAAACTGGAACATCCTTCAAACACATTCAGGATGAAAACGATTCAATATGAAATTGGGCATCAGGTTGCCATGATCCGTCTTCATCGGCCGGCGGTTTACAATGCGTTCGACCGGGCGCTGTCGGAATCATTGGCGGATGCGATACGGACGGCGGGTGCAGACCCTGCCGTCCGGGTCCTCTTGCTGACCGGAAGTGGAAAGGCATTCAGTGCCGGGCAGGACCTGCAGGCGATCGGCTCCGACGGCGAGGTGGCGGATGCCTTGGATTTTCGTCACATACTGGATACCCAATACCATCCGGTCATCCGCTTGATCCGGGAGACACCGAAGCCGGTCGTTTGCGCAGTCAACGGGGTGGCGGCGGGAGCGGGCGCCAACATTGCCCTGGCTTGCGACATCGTCGTTGCGGCCGAGCAGGCCAGTTTCATACAGGCCTTCAGCCGGATCGGGCTGGTACCGGACAGTGGCGGCACCTACCTTTTGCCGAGGCTGGTCGGCATGCAGCGTGCCGCTGCCCTCATGATGTTGGGGGAGCGGGTCGACGCCATGAATGCAGCGGCGATGGGAATGATTTATGAGGTATATCCTGATGCGGAATTCATGGACCGGGCGATTGCCTTGGCCCGACGACTGGCAAAAATGCCCCCGTTGAGCATGGCTCATATCAAACGGCTGTTGTCAGTGACCTGGTCCAACACCCTTTCGGATCAAATGGAGCTGGAGGCCGCCGCACAAGCCCTGTTGGGTGGGTCGGCGGACTTTTCGGAAGGGTTGTCCGCCTTCCTGCAAAAGCGTCCGCCCGAATTCAAAGGAAACTGACGGTTCCGCCCGGCTTCGGTCGGTATATCAGAGTTTCGGGCAGTTCACTTTTTCCCGACGGGATGCCGGATGATAGTAGATCAGGGACAGTTCTACCGCGCCGCGACCGTTGGTAGGCTCCGCCAGTTTGTTTGCGCTGACATCGTAACTGACTCCCATGTTCCAGCGTTCGACTTCCAGGATTGCGGTGAAGGTGACCGCCGGGTTCGCAAGATCTTGTTCCCAATCTCCTGCCAGTTGTGCCCAGGCTCCGGCCCGGATGGCGATTTCCTTCCAATCCCGGTTGGTGTACCTGAAATTGGCACCTGCGAGGGAAACCATATTGTTCCGCTGCCGGATGAAGGCCACGGCCGGCAACAGGCTCAGCTGCCGGTTGAAAGGGAATTCCCCTCCCATATGTGCCACCCATTTCATGGGCAGTTCCTCCTTTCCGCTGTCAATGAAGGAAATGTTGGGGCCATTGACGTGGTGGACAGCCCCGCCGAGGTAAACGCTGTTGTTATCGGAGAATACGGCATACCATACCAATCCGGCGTTGATATCCAGAAAAAGGTCGGTGGCGGACCGGAATTGTTCCCCGCTCGGAAGGCTCCGGTCCACCTGTTCGGTGCCGAGGTCGAATTGGGAGCTGAACCATAGGTTTTGCGGAACGATGGTGTGTTGGCCGATGCCGGTTTGAACGCCGCCGATAAGATATTGGTCGTATGACCGGTAGCGGCTGCCGTCCAGTTGCTTGAGATAGGACAGGCTCAGATGGCCGTTGGTACGGTGGAATTCCGATTTTCCTGCCTGGTCCGAGAGCGCGCTCAGGCCGAAGGCCACATAATCTCCCCGGCCGACCCTTTGGCGGTAATCGAAGCTGGTGGAGATGGTTCGGAACGGGCGCGTGTCCAGCAGGCTGTTCCATTGTTCCCGGTAGTTGGAGACGACCCGCCATTTGCCAGGGTGCATTCCTGTCATGGCAGGATTGAGCTGCATCGGCGCGGCATAAAACTGGGAGAAATGGGGGTCTTGCGCCAATAGGGAAACGGACATGAGGAACGTGCAGACAAGCACGCCGAGACGGCCGGAGCGGAATGTCCTGAGCGGAAATTGTTTCATATCGGAGTCGGTTGAGCGTTAGCCGTTGTAAAATAAGCAATCCCTTGGGATTTCCAGGTTTATCATCGGAGCAAGGTGGATTCCCCGCGGTAGGCGGCGGCGGAGCCGTCCGGAAACAATACCTCCAGATACCAGGCATAGACCCCGGGAGGCATCGGATTCGACCGGTAGGTTCCGTCCCAGCCGTGGTCCGGTGAGTTCACTTCGAAATCCGCTTCTTCATACAGGCGTTCCCCCCATCGGTCGAACACCTGGAAAGACATGACCCGTGTGCCGCGTTTTCCATGGACCAACAACCTTTCGTGAAGGCCGTCATCATTGGGGCTGAATCCGGTCGGCACTTCCACGACACGTTCCTTTTTAACATGGAGCTGGACCATGTCCGATGCTTCGCAGCCGTTCTCGTCCGTTACGGTCAGGAAATAATCCACGGAATAAGAAGGTTTGGACCAGATGGCGTTGGAAAATGGTGTTTGGTCGCAATCGGACAGACCTTCCTGAAAGAGGGTTCCGCAATAGGAAGCATCCCAGAAGTAGGTCAGTTCGCCGATACCGTGGAGGACGGCGGCATACAAAGGCACGCTGTCGCCGAAGCTGGTGACATACTCGTCGACCGATTGGTTCCAGACAAGGATGTCTACCTCCATGGCCGGTGGTTCCTCCACCGTCGCCGAAGTCTTGTATCTACATCCTTGGGCATCGAGAATGGTGATGTCGTATGAACCGGCTTCCAGCGCGATCAACACATTGGAATACTGGAACGCATCACCATCATCCAGGCTGTACTGGTAAGGCGGCGTCCCGCCGTTGGTTTGGATGGTGACCCTGCCATCTCGTCCACCGAAACAGCTGACCGGGTCGACCAGTGTGCCTGGATCGACAGTGGCCGGGGCTCCGACCGTGACGGAGGTGGTAACGACGCATCCCGTGGCGTCCGTGATGGTCAGGGGATAATCACCTGCCGGAAGCCGGGACAGGGTATCCGTCTGCGCACCGGAAGCCCATAGCAAGTCATAAGGGCCTTGTCCCCCGGAAACAGTGACGGAAACCTGGCCATCCTCGTATCCGAAGCAGGGATTGTCGACGACCTGGAACACCGGGGCCAGGGGATCCGCTTCCTGAATGTTGGCAAATGAAGCGCTAGTGCAGCCGTTGTCATCGGTTATCGTGACACCGTAGCTGCCGGCGGGAAGTTGGGTGGCGGTCGCGGTCATTTGTCCGCCGGCGTTTGGGGTCCATACATATTGAAGCTGACCGTTGGCATGTTGCACATCGGACACGGTCACGGAGCCGGACGAGTCCCCATGGCAGGCGACGAAGGTCGGCAGGAGGGAAAATTGCAGCGGCTCCGGGTTTTCCAGGGGCCGGGATTTGGATCCGGTGCAACCTTGGCTGTCCGTCACGGTGACGGAATAAACCTGTCCACCGGAAAGTCCGTCGAGAAAGTCCTGGGTTTGTCCGGTGTTCCAGGCATAGGTGTAAATACCGTTTCCGCCGGTCAGCACCACGACGGCAATTTCGCCGTCGGGCTTGTCATGGCAACTGGGTGGGACCGCACTAAGCAGGATGTTGAAATCCGGCCACTCGACGAGCTCCAGCGAGCCTGACACCTCGCAGCCGTTGGCATCCGACACCTCTACCGAGTAAGATCCGGGTGCGACCATGGTCAGTGTGTCGCCGAGGATGCCGCCGGGGGACCAGTTGACCTGATAGGGGGGGGTACCGCCCGACGTTTCCGCCAAAGCGGTATTTTGTTGGGTGTCGAAACAGCTGGTATCCGTTTGGATGAGGGATAGCGCCAAGGGGCTTGCCGGCTCCGTCACATCGACGTTGCCTGCGACGGTACAGCCGTTCCCGTCGGTGACGGTCACCTGGTAGGTCCCTGCCGCAAGTCCACCGGTGGTGGGAGCGCCGGGGGCATCCCCACCGTTCCAGGCAAAGCTGTAATTGCCCCCGCCACCGGACGGGACGACCTCCGCGGTGCCATCCTGACCTCCGTGGCACCGGACCGGGGTGGCAGCCAGCGACAGCTGCATCGGAGGGGCTGCGCCGAGCAAAACAGTATCAACGGACTGACAGCCGTTCGCATCCGTAGCGGTGACCGTGTAGCTTCCTTCCGCCAGTTGGCAGAGCGTGTCGCTGTTGGATTGGTTGGTATTTCCCCATACGAATGAGATTGTGCCGCTGCCTCCCTGGGCGCTGACCGCCGCACAGCCGTCCGTGCCACCGCTGCAGGACACGGATGCCAGGACACTGGCCTGGACGTTCAGCGCCGGAACGTTGCCGACCGAAAAGGAAAGCGAATCCGTGCATCCTCCTGCATCGGTGGCAACAGCCACGTAATCACCAGGACATAGCTGGGCGAAGTTACCGTCGGATGAGGATTGGGTGATGCCGGTCTGCAGCGCTTCCAACTGGAACGATACGGGAAGCTGGGCATCACCGGCAAGCAGATGGACGGATACATCGCAGACATCGTGGCAAAGCACCGCGAAGGGTGGCGGATTTGAGGCACTCAGTTCGATGGGACAGAACTGATAAGTATAGGCACCGGAACCAATCGGAGAATCGCAAATGCCAGAAGGTTCCACCGCGCGGACTTCCGCTTGGACCGGGTCTCCGTTGCCCAAGCCGGTCACGAGATGGGAAAGCGGCCCGTTGTTCGGCATGGTCCAGCCGTTGCCATTGATGTTGACCTCATAGGCAAGCCCGGGATTGGCATCGGTCCAGGAGACCTGGGCAGTGCCGGGACTCTGGTAGGAAACGCTGACCGTCGGAGCGGAGCTGCCGTTGATGATGGATACCAGGACGGTATCCCGGACGAAGCAGCCATAATTGTTTTGTGCGGTCACGACATATTCCGTCGTGCTCGCCGGTGTGGCGGTCGGGTCGGGACATTGGTTGCAGCTGATGCCGGTGTTGGGGAGCCACACATAGGACACGGCGTTCTGGGTGTTGAACGTGATGCTCCACCAATTCAACTGGCCGTAGGCATTCGGGCCGAACGAATCCGAGACCCTGAGTTTCCAGGTGCCGTTGACCGGGGCACCGTTCAGTACGTCCCAGGCCCCTTCCGGTTGAAAGTCGCCGGTGAAGGGTGGGGAACCTGCTGTGATCGGAACGGTGGCGTTCGGGGTGAAGCAGGTTTGGGTGTAGTTGTCTCCACTGCCGCCGTTATTGGTGGACAACATGAGTGTCTGGTTGTTGGGGGATACCAGGAAGAGCTGGATATCCGCGTCGAAATCCGTTTCCAGGTCGAGGCACACAGAAACGATGTCTGTCTGTACATCCGATATGACGGCAGGAAACAAGGAGTTGACATCGATGGGGGAAAGGTAGGGATTCGAAGGCGGGTGGTTGCCTGCTCCGATGGGATAATTCTCGAAGGAGGCGAAAGTGACCGGCACCACCGGGTCAACGGGCACGCCGACGTCGAAGGAGACCGGTTCACCCTGGCAGACGGAGCTGTCGGCGGCAGGCGCCAGCAGGTCCTGGCAGGCGTAGCAGTCCGGATGTGTCAGCGGAAGGACCTGAATGTCCAGTGTCGTGTCCCATACACAGCCGAATTCGTCGGTCAGCCGGAAGCGGTAGGCTACCTCACCTGCATTCTGTGGAATCCCGGCTATGGAATCCGTTTGATAATGGATGAGGGAAGGGTGTTGAACCCAGCCCCAGTCGGTGATGGCGGGGCTGAAAGTCTCGATGCTAGGGTAGAGGGAAGGATCGAAGGCGATCGACCAGGAGAAGATGTAGCCATTGTCAATGGCCCAGAGGTCGGTCACCTCGATGGTCCATTCCCCGTTGAGGGGGCAGCCTAGCAAGTTTTCCAGGTTGTCGAAAGCAGCATAAGTTCCGGCGGGAAGGGTGGCCGGAGCGAAGGCGTTGGCATAGGCTATCCAGGTGAAGTTGAAATCCGGGTTCGGTGCCCAGCCGTATTCATAGCCCACCCCGGGAATGGGAACGGGCAGTCCTTCGTCCATTTCGAAGGGCTCTCCGAGGAAGACCTGGCCCCCGACCGGTCCGGGGTGGTCGTGTAGGATCGCGCTTTGTCCGTTCGGGCAGAAGATTTTTATCTGGAGGTCCCGCATCCAGGAATGTTCCATGTTCACAAAAATGCCCACCAGGTCGTTGATGTCGGACAGGCTTTGGCCGGGGCTGAAATCGGAGAAGGAGATGGAGGTGGAATAGGAGGAGCCGTTTCCGTCCGGCAGGGCAAGCGAATCGGACCGGATGCCGGCGGTTTGGAAACCTGCCGTGCCAGGCACCGTTACGATGTCGCTGGACCCGACCAGGTTTGTGTCCAGCGAGGCGTTGAGCGAGACAGTATCGCCTGCACAGACCTGGGTGGAAACATCGCCGACCAGGAAGGCAGGGTAGGGTGCCACCCGGATCCGCTGGCTGATGAAATTGGTGTTGTTGCATCCGAACTGGTCCGTTATCTTCAGTTGCACCACATAACCGCCCGGTTCGTCGTATTGGTGGGATACATTGGGACCGTAAGTGATGGTGCCGTCCCCGAAATCCCACTCGAAGTCGCTGGTGAGGTCGGAATGATTGTACACAGCGCCGTCCTGCGGATAGAGTCCTTTGCCCCAGAAGAAGACGCGGTCGCCGGGACAGATGTCGATCCAGCCGGTGTCGAGCGGTTCAGCCTCGGGCAGGGAGGAATCCAGGACGGATTGTATCAGCTGGCAGGCGGGTATGCAGTTGATGTCCGCGCTCCATCCGGCCGCTTCCATCACACCGTCGGAACTGAATGTGATGGTCAGGCAGCCGGAGGTGTTCACGGCGGTGGCCTGGATGATGAAGGAGGCGGAACCGGCGAAGTCGGTGGCGCAACCTAAGGACGGCGCATTCGTGTCAAGTCCGTCGTAAAAGCATAAGTCGTCTCCCGCACCCAACTGTGTGCCATTGAATATCAGCTGGATATGAGTCCCGGTTGACATATCCGGACAGATGGTCGTCGTAAGGTTCTGATTGGGACTGTAAGGATTTGCATTTCCGCCGCTGTCCAGGAAAAAGCCGCTGCAGTCCATGACGGAAGACAGGGAGGAAGTCATGAGGTATTGCTGGCCGTAGGAGGCCAGTTGGCACAGGAGCAATAGCAGGATTGCGTTGATTCTTCCCATGAGTCAAGCGGTCGTTTAATTGTTGGGTGGTGTCTGCTGCGGCTGCCTGTCCGTAAGCACCGGCCGGCCGGGCTCCGGGAACATCCATGCATCGACATCCGAAGGCTGAGAATCGTCTTCCTGCATCTCAATGTCGATCGGCAGGTTCTGATGTTTCGGTACTCGAAGCAGTGACAGGACCTGCCGCCGGCGGTCGCGGGGTCAAGATAATGGATATTGGATGGATGTTCTGGAAAAATTGCCGACAAACACCATGCGGCCGATCGGGTTGATGACCGACCTGACCGTCGGGGGAAATGCGTGTGTGAGACCTTACGAGACAAATGTACGATTTGACACTGACATATTGCATCGGGTCCTTGTTTTTTTCGACGGTTGGCTTAAGTGGCTCCTTTTCCGGAATTATTCATATTATAAAAAATAAAATTAATTGTCGTGATTTTGCCCATCTTGGCCGGTATTTTGTTACATTTGGGCGAACCATCCTGTGAAGTGGACGGAGCCGGTGCCGGATGCCTTTGTCGGAGGTTGTGAACGATACGTCGGACAACCGAACCTGGCAAGCGCGTCCGCAGGCTGAAAGGCAGGTTTATTTGGAAAAATTGATTTGACAAATCTCCGGGCTGTCATATCTTGCGCAGGTTGTTTCAGAAAAAGTCCCGTGAATGAACCGTTTTACTCTACACTTCCTCTTGGCAGCCCTGCTGCCGGTTCGGCTTATTTCCCAATCCTTTCCTTCCGACTTGCAAACGGCCTCCATGCCGGCACAACACGCCAAGGCAGATGCGTTGCAGACGGTCCCTCCCGTGCTCCAGGCGGCCGTTCCGTCGGGAACCGGTACGAACCATCCGGTTTGTGGGTCTGACGAGATGCACGAAGCGATGTCGCAGGCAGATCCGGCCTTCTCGAAGGAACTGGACCATTTCCTTTCGCAGGTCATCCCGGCTTTGTCCGAACAGGCACAGGATGGCAAAGCCACCGCACCGCCGCTGATCACCATCTCCGTGACCGTGCACATCATACACAATGGTGTTCCGGTCGGACAAGGCCAGAATCTTTCCGATGAGCAGGTCATGGCGCAGCTTGCCATTCTTAACCAGGACTTCTCCGCCTTGAACAGCCAGTATTATCAGACGCCTGGCATGTGGCAAAATGTAGCCGGTGTTCCTAACATCGAGTTCTGTCTCGCATCGACGGATCCTTTCGGGCAGCCGACCACCGGAATCACCCGGCATCAGCTGCAGGTGACCGGCACATCCTGGAACAGCAACAACATCAACTCCGTGATCAAGCCCATCACCAAATGGGACCCGACCCGGTACATGAACATCTACGTCCTCCCGATACCCGGAACCAATTCAGCCGGCGGTGTGGTGGGATTCGCCAACTATCCCACCGTTTCGCTCATCGGCAGCAGCCAGGATGGCATCGTCATCGACTACCGCTGGTTCGGTGCGCCTGGTTTCGCAGTCTCCGGCTGGCGGGCCCTGACGCACGAAACCGGTCATTACCTCGGAATACCCCATCCGTTCAACGGCAATTCATGCACATCGGACGACGGCATCGCCGACACGCCCAACATCGACAAGGCGACCAGCGAATACGCAGTCCTGGATTGCAGCAGCCAGTATCCGCCCGGACCGGCCTCCTGTGGGAACGAACACCTGTATGTCAACTACATGGACTACGTGAACGAGAATTGTTACACCTCTTTCACCCATGGGCAGGCCAATGTCATGCGCGCCATCCTGAACGGGCTGTCCGTCCCGGGTTTCAATTACGGCAGCCGCAACGCCTTGGTGCAGAATGCGCCCCTGCAATGCAACATTCCTGCGAACGACCTGGGGGTGACCCGGATACTGGAACCGGCTCCGGTCAGTTGTGCCACGGATTCGCTGGTGCCGTCGGTTACCATCCGGAATTTCGGTACTGAAATCCTGACGGAAGCGACGGTAGCCTATCGTGTCGGCGCCGCGGCGCCGGTGGTGACGAGCTGGACCGGTCAGCTGGTACCGGGCCAGCTGGACACGGTGGTATTGTCACCATTCATGCCGCCGTCCGGCACTTACACCCTGACCATCTATTCCGACATGCCCAACGGGTCCGCGGACGAACGTCCCGCCAACGACACCCTGCGTCGGAACGGAATCCAATACCTGCCAGCCTTTCCACCCCTGCACGAAGACTTCGAAACCACCGCCGAATTTCCATCCGCACAAGGCATCTACCAGCTGAATGTCTCCAACGACGACTTCGTCTGGACGGTAGATCCCGCCGTGTCCGCCTTCGGAATCGGTAGTCGTTCCGTTTTCTTCGACAACTTTGCCGGGACGAGCAGCAACAATCCATACGGAACCATCGATGCGCTCATCACCCGGCACTATGACCTGTCCGCCGCCGTCGGCGCCCAGCTGCGCTTTGATGTCGCTTACGCTCCGATCGACGCCTTGCTGTCCGATACATTGGTTGTGTTGGTCGCCACCGATTGTTCCCAGGATTTCAACCAGCTGGTGTTCCGGAAAGGCGGCACCCAGCTTTCCACCGCTCCGCCGACCGCACAGGTTTTCATACCCCAACCGGACCAATGGCGGACGGAGATACTGGACCTCAGCGATTATGACGGCGTCTCCGACCTGACCATCGCATTCGTGAACGTATCCGGTTGGGGCAACCGCCTGTACCTGGACAACATACGGCTGGGCAACGATTGCAACGCCATCACCTACGACCTCAGCCTGCAGCCCAACGGATGCAACCCGCTCCCCGGCACCTGCAGTGGCAGCGCCGCCATCGAACTCTTCCATCATAACGGCGGCCTTCAGTACGCCTGGGCCGGTGTGCCGTCGACGTATGACGAGCCTTCGCTGGACGGCTTGTGCTCCCAGACCACCGTCACCGTCACCGTGACCGACGACTTCGGCTGCGAGATATCCGCATCCGGCATCATTTCCCAGGCCGAGCCCGGCCAGCTTGTCCTCAACAGCATGCCGGAGACCTTCTTCGGCGCTAACGACGGGACAGCCTCCGCGGAGGTGCTGGACGGAACGGCGCCTTTCGATTTCCAGTGGAGCAACGGATTCCAACAAATCGGAATCCAGACACCTGTAAGCAGTCAGGACGGCCTTGCTCCCGGTATCTACGGGGTCACGGTGACAGACAGATTCGATTGTCTGTCCGATGGTTCGGTATCGGTGGCTTCCGCCTGCGGCGGATTCTCCGCGTTGGTGGAAGCCGTATCCGTGTCCTGCTTCGGAGCTGCCGACGGGTCGGCGCAGGTGACGGCAACCGGCGGAGCGGCCCCGCTTTCGTTCGCGTGGAGCAATGGACAGACTGGCGATGCCATTTCCATGCTTGCTCCCGGATCCTACGAGGTGACGGTCACGGATGGTTTCGGCTGTGCGCTGACTTTGGCGGCGCTCGTCACGGAGCCCGCTCCACTGGCCGTTTCCGCGGTTTCGACAGCCGTCACATCGGCCGGCGGACAGGACGGCACGGTGAGCGCCAGCGCTTCGGGCGGGACGCCTCCATACACTTTCGTTTGGAGCAACGGGACAACCGGTGCCATGGTCACGAATCTGCCGGCCGATGATTATTCGGTGACGGTGACGGATTCCATGGGCTGCAGCATGGTGGACATGGTGACCGTGGCAGGTTTTTCCTGCGCTTCCTTCCAGCCGGAACTGCACGTGTCCGACATCACCTGTTTTGGTGCGGCCGACGGGACGGCGGCTGTCAGCCTGCCCGGCGGTGACAGCCTGACCTTTGTGTGGGGAGACGGCTCGACGACGGCGGCCGTAGAGGGTCTTTCTGCCGGCATGCTACTAGTCACGGTGTCGGATACCAACGGTTGCAGCGCCACCTTGATGGGTATGGTCAACGAGCCTGCGCCGCTCAACGCCATCGCCAATGCGACAGCCGAAACGGCACCCGGCGCCAACAACGGCACCCTCTCCGTTCTTGTGACAGGCGGAACGGTCGGATACAGTTTCGCATGGAGCAACGGCTTCAACCAGTCCGCCGCCTTCAACCTGATACCGGGCCAATATTCCATCACCGTGACCGATGCCAACGGCTGCACGGTCGTCACCCAGGCAACCGTGGAAGCCTTCAACTGCAGCCTGGCCGCGACGCTGGATACCAGCCCGGCATCCTGTCCCGATGCGGCAGACGGTCTCGCACTGGTTTCCTCCATCGCCGGCGGAGCCTGGCCTTTCGCTTATCAGTGGTCGAATGGTGCCACCAATTTCTTCATCGACAACCTGTTGCCGGGTACTTATTATGTCACGGTCTCCGATGCCATCGGTTGTACCGTGGAGGCATCGGTTGAAATCGTTCCCGACGATGCCGTACCTCCCAGCGTGTTCGCACAAGCTGTAAGCCTCTCGCTCGACAGCGACGGATCACTGTTTCTCTCTCCCGACATGGTGGACAACGGTTCCTTTGACAATTGTAGCCAGATCAACCTGGAAGTGACACCGGACCATTTCACCTGTGCCGACCTGGGTCCGAACACAATCACGCTGAAGGCAACCGATTCCAGTGGGAACACCGCCACCGCGACGACCGTTGTGCATGTCACGGACCAGACACCGCCGCTGCTTTCGTGTCCGCCGGATACGTTTGTGATGACATGTGACACTTTGTTCTACCAGATACCCACGGCGGTGGATGCATGTACCGATGTGACGCTGTCCTTGTTGAGCGGTCCGCCGAGTGGTTCCGTCTTCCCGGAGGGAGAGACTCCCGTCAGCTGGATGGCAGTGGACGCATTCGGAAACAGCACGGCCTGTCAGTTCACCATCACGGTCGATTACACGCTGAATGCCGGAGTCATGGTGCAAGCACCATCCTGCGCCGGAGATTCGGACGGCATGGTCACCCTGGATCCCTCGGGAGGGGAGGCGCCCTATATCATCCAATGGGACGATGGGGTCGACCCAACGGCGCTGTCAGCGGGAATATATTTCGTAACGATCGGTGATGCAGCAGGTTGCTCCGTCAGCGAGGTGGTGGCGGTGACCGATCCTCCCTTGTTGTTGTTCGGCTTGGTGGCGATCACACCAGCCACGCCCGGGGCTTCCGACGGTGTCGTCGAATACGTCGTCATGGGTGGTACACCCCCCTACAGCATCACCTGGTTAGACAGCAACGGTGACGTGTTGCCTGATTTCGACTCCGCTTCCGTCGCGCCCGGCGCCTACCGTACATTGGTAACGGACAGTGTAGGATGTACATTCCTTTCCAATTATTTCACGGTGGAGCAGCTCAGCGGAACGGCATCACGCCTTATGGGCGGCGCGGAAATCTTGGTGTACCCGAACCCGACCCGGCAGGACGTCTGGTTTGACGCGAAGGATGCCGCGAATATGCCGACGGATGTCACTTTGTTCGATCCTTACGGACGGCAGGTAAATCGGTATGACGGGCAGGCGGTGGCGATGCCTTTCCTATGGCGTCTTCCGGCAGACCTTCCTGTCGGCAATTACCTGGTCAGGCTGACCTTCGGCGAAGATGCCGTTGCCTGGCGCAGGTTGGTAATCGCAAGGTAAGGTATCGCAAAAAAGCAGCGGGGACAGGGATGAATATCCTTGTCCCCGCTGCTCGTTTGCGCCGGACGGAAAGCAAGTTCGGCGAGGGTATCAGCCCTTGTCCGGCGTGGTGAAAGCAGCGCCGATGTACTGCCTGTTCATGCGCGCAATATTTTCTACGGATATTTCCTTAGGGCATTCCGCTTCGCAGGCCGTCACATTCGAGCAATAGCCGAACCCTTCCTCATCCATTTTGTGAACCATATCGATCACCCGTTGCTTTCCTTCTATCCTGCCTTGGGGAAGCAAGGCCAGGTGGGATACCTTGGCACTGACGAATAGCATGGCCGAAGCATTCGGACAGGCTGCTACACAGGCACCGCACCCGATGCAAGTGGCTGCATCGAAAGCCTTGGCGGCGAGATCCTTGCCGATGGGGATGGCATTTCCATCGGGGGCTTGGCCTGTATCCACGGAAACAAAGCCGCCGGCCTGGATGATCCTGTCGAATGCCGAGCGGTCGACGATGAGGTCCTTGACGACGGGGAAGGCCTTTGCCCGGAACGGTTCGATGGTGATGGTGTCTCCGTCCTGAAAATGCCGCATGTGGAGCTGGCAGGTCGTCGTCCCTTTCATCGGTCCGTGCGGCTGGCCGTCAATGACCATGCTGCAGCTACCACAAATACCTTCCCGGCAGTCATGCTCGAATGATACCGGTTCCTTCTTGTCCCGGATCAATGTTTCGTTCAGGACATCCAGCATTTCCAAAAAAGACATATGTTCGTTGGCCACGACGGAGTAGGTTTCGAAACGACCCTTGTCCTGTGGGTTCTTCTGCCGCCATACCTTCAAGGTTAGATTCATGGTAGATGAAATTTTCTGGTGAACGAGATGATAATCGACAAGCTGGTTATGGTGACTACTTATAGCTGCGCGTCTTGAGTTCCACCGCTTCGAAGCGGAGTTGTTCGCGATGCAATACCGGTTCCTGGCCTACATCGGACCATTCCCAGGCGGCGACATGGGCGAAGTGCTTGTCATCGCGCAACGCTTCGCCGTCCGGAGACTTAAATTCCTCGCGGAAGTGTCCGCCGCAGCTTTCTTCTCGATTGAGCGCATCCAGGCACATAAGTTCGCCCAATTCGATGAAATCCGCCACCCGGGCGACCTTTTCCAGTTCCGGATTGTATTCATCCAGGCCGCCCGGGACGAAGACATCCCGGTGGAATTCCGCCCGAAGGTCCTGGATCATTTTTCGTGCCTTTCGAAGGCCGTCGGCGTCTCTGGACATGCCGCAGTATTCCCACATGATTTTACCTAGGCGGCGGTGGAAACTTTCTGCGGACTGGTTGCCTTTGTTGTCGAGAAACGTCTGCAGGCGGTTGCGCACGGCTTGTTCCGCCGCTTCGAATTCGGGTGCGTCTGTCTGGAACCGGGGCGTTCTGATTTCGGCGCTGAGGAACGTACCGATGGTGTAGGGGATGACGAAATAGCCGTCCGCGAGGCCTTGCATGAGGGCGGATGCGCCGAGACGGTTTGCGCCGTGATCGCTGAAATTGCATTCTCCCAGGGCGAAGAGACCTGGCACATTCGTTTCCAGGTTGTAATCCACCCATAGACCGCCCATGGTATAGTGAACGGCGGGATAGATTTTCATCGGGTTGCGGTAAGGGTTCTCTCCGGTGATTTTCTCATACATCTCGAAGAGATTGCCATATTTCTCGGCGACCACCGCTTCGCCCAGGGAAGTGACGGTCGCGGCATCAGGATGCTCCATATTCAGCGCGTGGGCTTTGGAAAGGCCGTACCGTTGGATGGCCGAGGAGAAATCCAGGAAGACACCCAATCCGGTCGGCACGATGCCGAGGCCTTCGTCGCACGCCACTTTGGCGGCGCGGGAGGCGACATCGCGGGGCACCAGGTTGCCGAAGGCGGGATAGCGTCTTTCCAGGAAATAATCCCGATCCGATTCCGGGATGTCGACGCCTTTCTTTCGTCCCTCCCGGATGGCGGCCGCATCCTCCTTGGATTTGGGAACCCAGACCCGGCCGTCATTTCGGAGGCTTTCCGACATGAGGGTCAGTTTGGACTGGTAGTCGCCGTATTGGGGGATGCAGGTAGGATGGATTTGGGTGAAGCAGGGATTGGCCATGAGCGCACCGCGTTTGACGGCCCGCCAGGCGGCCGTCACATTGCAGTTCATGGCGTTGGTGGACAGGTAGAACACATTGCCATAGCCGCCGGTTGCCAACACGACGCAATGGGCCGCAAAACGCTCCAGTTTACCGGAGACCAGGTTTCGGGCGATGATTCCGCGGGCCTTGCCGTCCACCAGGACGATATCCAGCATTTCATGCCGGTTGTACATGGATACCGAGCCTTTGGCTATTTGTCGGCTCAGGGCCTGGTACGCTCCTATGAGGAGCTGCTGGCCGGTCTGTCCACGTGCATAGAACGTGCGTTGCACCTGTACGCCACCGAAAGAACGGTTGTCGAGCATGCCGCTGTATTCTCGGGCGAAGGGGACACCTTGGGCCACACATTGGTCTATGATGTGGACGCTGACCTCAGCCAGGCGATGCACATTGGCTTCCCGGCTTCGATAGTCACCGCCCTTGATGGTATCGTAGAAAAGGCGGTGGACACTGTCCCCGTCGTTCTTGTAGTTCTTGGCGGCATTGATGCCTCCCTGGGCGGCGATGGAATGCGCCCGGCGGGGGCTGTCGTGGAAAGTGAAGCACTTGACATTGTAGCCGAGTTCCCCCATCGAAGCGGCGGCGGCAGCACCCGCCAGTCCGGTCCCTACCACGATCACTTCCAGTCGCCGTTTGTTATCCGGCGAGACGAGCGGAATCTCACTCTTGTACTGTGTCCATTTTTCCGATATCTCGCCGGGTGGCACTTTACCATGTAATTCCATTATCCTAGATTTTTAAGACAATCCCGGGCTTGGGTGCCGGGACTGTCGGGTTGTTCTAATCGAGTTCCTGTGTTCGTCACCGCCGGGGTGGTACTGCCCATCCCGTCAGGCATGACGCAGATAAAAGACTATCGGGATCAGCGCGAAGCCTGCCGGAACAATTACGGCGTACAGTTTCCCGAGGAATGCGATGACAGGGGTGTATTTGGGGTGGTTCCAGCCGATGGTTTGGAAAGCCGAATGGAAGCCGTGCCACAGGTGGAATCCGATAACCGCCATGCAAATCACGTAGAACACCACAAAAAAGATATCGGAAAAGGTCAGTTTCACCAAGGAATACAGGTCCTTCACCGTGGTGCCGTCGTAACTGGCGAGCGTCATGCCGCCAGTTTCGCCGGAGAAGTGCATGGCGAACCAGAACTGATACAGGTGCAGGATGATGAACACGAAGACGATGACCCCCAGGAACCACATGTAACGGGCGAAAAACGGATTGGTGGCAGTCGCCCGCGTTTTCTTGACAGCATAGCCGTTGCCACCTCTCGCCCGTCGGTTGGCCAGCCATAGGTAGGTACCCAATACGGCATGCAGCAGAATGAAAAAGAAATTGCCTTTCGAAACGAACTGGATGAGCGGGTTCTGTGACATGAAATCCGCATACAGGTTGAAGGCCGCACCGTTGTCATCCTTCAATAGCTGCAGGTTGCCCACCAAATGTACCGCCAGGAAAAGAATCAGGAAAATCCCTGTGAGCGCCATCAGCAGTTTCCTGCCGATTGAGGAGGTGGTGAAACGGAGGAACCAATTTTTCATCAGCGACTGTTTTGGGCCTTTCGCAGCCTGTTAGTTGTAGGTTGTGGCCACAACGGGAAATTCCTAGGCCATCACGCCGATTTCCTTTGCCGGCCATCCGGATGCAAATTTATTATTTTGAATATTTTTTGAAAATACGACTGCGGCACAGCATCCCGGAATTCTCAACCGCGACGGCGGCCAAAGGCAGCCTGTGTAGCCACCAACCGGAGAAGTATTTTCGGATACATAGTGTAAATTATTGTAAAAATAACATAATCAGATAATTGCACATTAAAGGACTTGCATGTCCAGGGGCACTCGGATGTAATCTGACACATTATTTAGAATCGGTCGAAATTAGATGGCAAGTCTGCTTCGGTACAGGACGGCCACTTTCATTACTCTGCTTTCCTGTTCTGGCGTTCATTTGTCTTTAACAAGAAAACGGTATCCCGTACCGTTCGGTAGCCATTGGCTTATGTTACGGACAGCCAGCGGGGCGATCTTGATGCCAAGTCGCAATCGATCCGCTTGAGCACCCCTGTCCTAGTCTGGAATGCTAACGTCATCCGGCCGTTCGGGGCGCTGTGCAATGTTTGTACAGCATGTCCCAACGCTTGTACAAGATTTGTACAAGTCACTGTCCATGGGTTTTTCATATATTTGTAAGTAACAGACAGTCCAATTTATATGATAAAGTAAGTCAAGTATACCCAGCCTTGGACGCAACCATTCGCTTACTTTTCCAGCTTTTTTTTGACTAGAACATCGTATTTTATTCGTTCTCGAAACTCATGGCACGGCACTGCCTGCGCCAAGGATACCTGTTGTCATGATGAAGCC
>JBEAQU010000006.1:0-8860 GCA_041163745.1 Bacteroidota bacterium | reverse complement strand
ATGATGCCTGAAGTAGTACATCCTGGTTGCTATTTTCTGCACCCTGTACAACTGCCTGCTTATCTCCGCATAATTCGCGGGATCCAGCAAATCGATACCGTTGGGATCGAATCCGGTTTGCTCGTCCGGAAAAACGAAGAACTCGTTCTGTTTGAGCGTGAACAGTAACTCCCAGCCCTCCGGATGATGACGGTTCACAACGGGCAGCCCCGCATTCTTGCGCAAAACCGCTTCCATATACGACACCACCGACTCTTGAATATTCCCATCACCATCCCGATAGATCGCCACATGATGGTTATTGGAAGGGCTGACGAAATCCGTCGGAATTTCTTTTCCGTTGTCATCGAGGATCAAGTTACCGAAATGGTCCTTTTTCGTGTGCAGCGGAACCGCATTGGACACACCGGTCACCGTCACGGTTTGGATGGTAATGCCCTTCTCCTCGTTAAGGTAGATCGGATTTTCGGCCAGGTTGGCGAAAGCCTTCGCAGGATCGTTGCCATACTGCTTGAGTCGTTCCTGCAGTATTCTCCTGACGCCCACATCCACCACCTTGTCCAGGCGAAGGTCCTTGTCCACCTTTTTCCGGATGGTGTAGCGTTGCTCCTGGGCCACCGTCCGAACTTTTTCCGGCACTTTGGTCAGCTGGTGTTCATCCAGGTAGATCGGATTCTTTTCCAATGTGTTCTTGCCCGTAAAGGCCTTCTTAGCGTCGTTTCCGAAAGCCTGCAACCTGGCCAGCAAGGCCTCCCGGTGTTTCTTTTTGGCTACGGTCATGATCTTCGCCTCATCAAAAGAAGCGTTTACCTTCTCTTCTTTGGTGACATAGCTCATGGAGCTTCCGTAGACGGACTCGTTATGCAACTGCGCCCGTGGCGTGGCGGTATATTGGCTCCGAATCCCGTTCTTTGTCCGGATCTTGTTCCTGTTGACGGTGGTGACCTTGTTCTTGGCCTTGATGGATACAAGCAACTGTTCCAGCTGTTCCTTCACCTGTGCCCGGAACACCTCCCTGGGGATCGGCGGCTTGATACGCCGCTTGTTGGATTGGTCGAAGACCGTCTCCTTTTGCTGGATCGCATAGATGCTTCCGTTCTTGTCACTCCGCGCATTCAGGTTGTTGAGATATTGAATGAGCGAAGGCTTGGTGAAGGCCACCGTGATGGCATCAACCGCATGATGCCGGTGGTCGTTCCGCTTGGTCCAGTCGATGATATGATGCCGCCGTCTTCCGTCCCTGTCGACATCTTCCCGGACAAGTCCCATCGCCTTGTATTTCGGATAGTTCAGCTCCTTCAGCACCTCCATCAACCCCCAATCCTCCCGCAGCCGGTCCGTTACCGAGCCGGTAGTCACCGATACGGTCCGGACCACGGAATCGAGGATTTCCTTCGCTTTCTTGGTGATGTAACGGGTGTCCTGCAGGTCCCGGTTGATGAAGTCGTTCGGTATGTCCTTTTCCTGCCAAAGCAATTTCTTGAATTTGCCCAATGACCCCGACTTGCAGAAAAGCGACCTTACCCGTTCAATGTATTGCGCCAGCGCCGCCTCTCCGTATTCCGAAAGTACGAAATCATAGGCTGTCGCATTACCTTTCTTGATGTTCACCTGCCGGTATTCCAAGGTCTTGTTGGAAAAGGAATCGTCGAACAACTTGGCCTGCGGTATGATGTGTTCGATATCGATGTCCGCACTGAACAGTTTTTCCTTGGGGATATAGATATTCGAGTACAGGCTCTTATATCCGTTGTCCTTCAGCTCGCTGTACAACTTGTACCGGATGATGTCGTTGCGACTCGGGTTCGAAAGACCGAATTCCTTTTTCAGCACATCCGTTATTTCCTCATGATACTTCCGGTTGCTGGCTATCATCTGGGTAAGTTCCTTCCGCTCCTTCGCATTTTTCTTCAGCTCCCTGGCCAGCTCCACCCTGATCTCATCCGGCCTCCCGTATGTGGTGATGATTTCGTTGACCACATTGATCATTTGGTTCAGGATCTTTTCCACCACCGGATTCCGCAGGCTGTTCTTCGGCAGCAGGTCCAGCCTGTCCACCAGCACCTTGGCGTCCTGTTCCTCCGTTGTTTTGCTGTTCGAGTGGTTGTAACCAGCCAACCTGCAGGCTTCGTCATACTTCTCCCCTTCCAACAGGTAGGGCAGTATTTTTCGCATGGCCTTGGTGCTCAGACTGGAATAATCCGGCTCAAACGTGATGTTGGCGACAATCTTCGCATATTCCCGCTCAAAACCATACTTCACCTGTAGTTTTTCCAGCAGACTGTCTATCCCGGACACGGAATTATCTCCCTCGTAGGAATACAACAGATGCCAAAGCTGGAAAAAAGGGGATTCGGTCAGCTGCGCCACCTGGTCGCTTCCTGTGTTGGGTGGTAGCACTTCCGGACTGATTCCCAAGGTTTCGAAAACCCCGGCAATCGCTTCCAGCTGCTCCCCGGCCGACATTTTCTTCCAGGGAATTTCGTCATGCCCTGACGTTTCGCATATCTTTTGATACGCTGCGATGAAGGCGGCGACGGTCCTGTTTCCGTCCAGCCGCTCGTAGTTCAGTCCAACCTTACCCTTGAAACCGACCAGTTTCTTGATTTCCGTTTGGGTCAGTTCCGATTGGAGCCTGAGTTCCGGCATCAGCATCTCCCTTTCCTCCGGGTCGAGCCGCCGGATCGTACGCCCGGTATCCTTGTCCGTGAACTCCAGATTGTTCAGCTGGGTCAGTGTCCGGAAAAGCTGGAAAATCGGAGCCGATTTCGGACTTACTTTCATGCCGACCAACTTTTTTGTCGGCTTTCCCTCCACCTGCACCACCATTTCCTTTTTTTCGAAGGTACAAATGGAAACCAAGCCTTTCTGTGATTTCAACCGCCTTTGATAGAAAATCACCGTGTCGCGCACCGCTGTTTTCAATGCGGGCGTCAACTGCGGATGGAAAGCGGCTTGGGTCTCCCAGATCCGCTCGAACTCGTCCAGGTAGTCCTGCCGGTAGAACACCAGGCCTTTCAGGCGGACGTGGGGCTCGGTCTCTATTTTCCGTTGAAGATATTCCCCGACCGTTAGTCTGTTGAAAACCAACTCCTTGCTCCGGTCAGAAATTGCCCCCAGATATCCGCTCGACTTATTGATGTCGTCATTGATTTCCGCGAAGACGATAACCAGCGCGTCCAGGTCCATCCTTTGCCGACAAGCCTTTGTGCGTAATTCATAGCGCCGGAGCTTCTTCTCCTGTAGCTTCCCTTCCAGTTCCAATGGCTCCGTCTTCCATTCGCGGGTGAAGATGCCGGTGGTCTGCTTGCCGCTTTTGCCGGCCAGGGCTGCTTTGCGTTCCTCGGTGAGAAAATCGGTATGGTACTGCCGTTGGCAGGTCCATATCCTGTCGAACTCCTGCTGCAGATCGGAACGGTAGAAATCCGGCAGCATCCGCTTTCCTTCCTTTAACAAAGCGTAGGCATATTCCCCCGGCGTCATGTCCTTCTCATACAGCTCGCGAGCCACCGCCATACCGTCGATGGCTTGGCCCTCTTCCTCGCCTTTGGCTTTCCGATTGCTTTTGTACCCCCGCTTCTTGTTGAGCATCATCAGCACCCGGACCAATTCCTCCGGCTCCACCCGCTCGCTCGCCGCCTTGGCCCGCAAACGGTAGGTCTCGAAGGTGGAATGGTTGGCGTGCTCGTTCAGCACGCTGTCTTCCCGCATCAGACCGGCTTCCGTCAACAAACGACGCAGATGCTCCCGCCGCAGCTTGTAGCGTTGCAAGCCTCTCCGCATGGAGCGTTTCAAGGTTCTGCCCGCGTTCGTCGTGATGGGATTGCCTTTTTCGAAGTCGAGCCTTTCTTCTGTGGACAAGGGGGTGACCCGCACCCCGGCCTTTACAATTTCCGCACCTTCCCCTTCCCGCACAACGGCCCAGCCAATGGAAGTGGTGCCCAAATCAAGTCCTAATACCGTTTTCATGCAACTTATTTTTCGGGTTAAAAAAATTGGTTTTTTCAGTCGGAAACTTAATTTAATTTTTTCAAATTTCCAAAAACACCTTATCTTCGCTTTCAGATTGAAGCGAATCACAATAAGGATTATTCCGTTGTGAAAACACCAAAGGCGGGAAGCAATTCTCGCTTTTTCTTTCTTTATCTTTCCCATCCTCCCAACCCCCCTTTCCATACATCCATTGGATGTAATTCAATATTTTGCGTCAGGTCGCGAACATTCCTACCGATTTCGTACGAACGGCTGCTTTCCTTTTGGAAGGCGATTCACAACGGAACAAACCAAATTGGCGCCCAAGCACAGGCAGCACATGTTCGTGGGGCTCGGAAGCCTGTTACCCATGTATTAGCCTAATCCGTCAGGTTCTCTCCTTCCGAAGCGGGTCGAAAGATCTTAGCGCTTGTTTGGATTTTCAATCTTTAAAAAAGTGGCCATAGGCGTATCTTGTAGTGACGAAAAAAACAGGTATGCAGGCATAATTTGAGCGCCTCACCGATGGCCGTTGGATAGTCATCAAACCTTTTCTGAATCACCAAATAAGGCGCAGAATATACGTAGTGGATGTCGTCGACGCCATATTATGGATAACAAGAAATGGTGCACATTGGAGTAACCTCGATGCCGTATTTCCATCATGGAAGTCAGTGGGTGCGATTCAAAATGTCGCCTCAAACAGCTTTTTTCATTCGGTTTCTGACGGATCTCCCTTCTTCTCCTATTTCCTCATCTCCCATCCGGTGTTCTGCTTGAAATGCCTGGCCGGCCTTCGTTTCAAGCCAACCATCATCGGTAAAATTCATCGAGCTGTCAATCTTGACGCAGAACGGCTCCTCGCGCTTGCATTGCTTCCCGGCTAACTATAGGTCGGGCGTAATCCCGTCTGCGGGTCCCGGGGTGCAGCGGCACCGACTATTTGATTGGCGCCTTCTGTCCTCGCTGGAAAACAACAGGGTGGCCATGTAAATCCTGGATAACCGGCTCCTGCCTGACAATTTCGGCTGCATGGAACGGGGATGCCCGTTTTTCATCGGAACGAGAGACGTTGCATGCAACGTCTCTACAACGTCCCTGCATTTGGCGATGCCTTCGTTCCCTGCCATCCGCCCCCTTCCCGCGCAGCGGGGAGCAAAATCCTGGTAATAAAAAGGCGATGCAATATCTTCCCAATCAAATAATTAAAGGAATAAAAAATCCCTGTAATTCGCCTAATTCTCTTAAATTCGTGTACATGCAACACCGCGAAGCGGTGAAAGAAACAAATCCTCTTCAACCGAATCCGCAGCAGGCCAGCCCTCCCCGCGCAGCGGGGAGCAGAGACCTCCCTTGAACAACGAACCCGCCATTCCATCACCACTTCGGCCGTGATATCGCGCATCAGCTTCGATCAAAGCGGAACCGACAATTTTGATCGGCACCCGTTGCCACACAACCTGTTTACATTCAAAAAATGTAAAAAACTCAAAAAACCTGTTCGAACCCTTCCCCATCGAACCGGTACACCCCTTTGTCGGCCATACCGAGGAGGAGGTTGTCATCCATGTCCTGGTAGATGCACCAGACATGGGGCGTTTTCAGGGCGGGATCCACCGGCAGGTGCCGCATCGTTTTCCCGTCATAGCGCCAGGCGCCCGTATCCCGGTCGCCGAACCAAAGGTGGCCCTGTTTGTCTTCCGCGATGGCGAAGACATGCTCCAGGGTGCCGGCCGGGGAACGCGACCCGTCCAGGCGGCTGAGGGGCGAGACCAGGTTCATTTTTCGCGAAAAGTGAACCAGCGAATCGTTACGGAGCAGCAGCACCCCGATGCCGTTGTTGCCGAGCCAGAGATTGCCGGCGCTGTCCTCGAAAAGGCTCCGGATATGCAGTTCCCCCGGTATGCCGGCCGCGGCGAGGCGGCGCCGGTCGACGACCCGGAAGTCCGTCCCGTCATATCCGATGGCGGCGCCATAGGTGCCGAACCAGACCGTTCCGTCCGCTCCCGCCACGAACGGGGTCGATACGGAATAATACTGCCGGCCCCAGTCGACCGACAAGGCCGGAAACAACAGCCAGGTGAATTTCTCTCCGTCGAACCGATAGACTCCCGGCCCGGCTTCCCGCGCGTGGTAATCGATGGATTCGTCGCCTTTGAACCAAAGGTCGCCTTTGGCGGAGCGCCAATCGTCCGGCGCATCGTAATCCTTCTCCTGCTGTACCCGGACGGACAGACCGTCATGATAACTGACCCCTTCCCCACATTCGAACCAGATGGTCCCGTTGGCATCCTCAAAGATCGACCGGACCTGGTTGTCTGACAAACCGTCCGCTTCCGTGAAATACGTGAAACTCTCCCCGTCGAACCGGCATACCCCCTCCTGGTGACTGCCGAACCAGTAATTCCCCCGGCTGTCCTGGAAGATGGACCGGATACCGCTCCTATATTTCAGTTTTTCGGCCGTAGGATTCATGTTAGGAAGCGCCGCCACAGCCGGTTCGGGCTGACCTTGGCAGGCGTAACAGATGGTCAGGACGAACAAACCCCACCGGAATTGATTATTTTTATTCATCGTACATTTTTATTTTTAATTGGCGTGGTCGGACCGCTGTCCGGGCAAGCCGGCCGCCCAAAATAGATTGAAATCCGGTGCAAACCAAATGGTCGCTTCCGCTGCGGTCCGACGGGAAGCCGTGCCATATCACTGCCAAGGGCTTGATTCGACCGATTGCTCACTGCGCGGAGAGGGGCTACGATAAGCTGTTACGGATTCGTTGGAATAGGAGGGGTTTTTGCTCCCCGCTGCGCGGAGAGGGGCTACGATAAGCTGCTACGGTTTCGTTGGAAGTGGATGATTTTTTTTCCCGCTGCGCGGGGATGCTGGTACGCGAATTTAAGAGAATTAGGCGAATTACAGGGATTTTTTCCTCCTTTAATTATTTGATTGGGAAGCTGTTGCAAAGTGCTTCGCCTTTTTATTACCAGGATTTTGCTCCCCGCTGCGCGGAGAGGGGCTACGATAAGCTGCTACGGATTCGTTGGAAGTGGATGATTTTTTCTCCCCGCTGCGCGGGGAGGCTGGTACGCGAATTTAAGAGAATTAGGCGAATTACAGGGATTTTTTTCCTTTAATTATTTGATAGGTAAGCTGTTGCATAGTGCTTCGCCTTTTTATTACCAGGATTTTGCTCCCCGCTGCGCGGGGAGGGGCTGCGGCGGAACGCGCGAAGCCAAGCGAATCGCCATCAAAAAGGAAATCGGGCGTTCAACCGAATGTGGCATGCAGGTGCGGAACGATGCGACAAGTCAAGGTTGATGGCGACCGCTGCGGCACCGCCTCACCCGAGCCGCCAGTCCGGCGACCGGAAGTACGGTCTTGCATAGGCAAGACTTTTGCCTTGACAACCCGGTAGAGGAGACGTCCGCCCATGGGAACATCCGGAACCGGCCAAATGCGGGTCGCACCGCACCGACGGCACCTGACCGGGCCGTTGTGCGAGCCGACCCGGACCAACGCGACACCATGAAATATTTGCATCGAAAAATCAGGGATTACCTGCACACCTACATCCGTCCCGGCGACCGGGTGTTGGAAATCGATCCGATCTACCGGCTGGAACAGCTGGCCGGCGACGGGGCGTACCGGCATTGCCGCACCGGTGAGGTACCGGAAGCGTTGCCGGCTGCGACATACAAGCCGGAGGGAGCGGCCGGTTGGCAGCCGGACTACCTCTTGGCGAACGGAGCGATCCATTACTGGACGGACATCCAGGCGCAGCTGGCGGCACTGGCGGCCGAACATGCCGGCAAGGACACCCGGCTGCTCATCATCTACTACAGCCAGCTGTGGCGGCCCTTAGTCCGCCTGGTGACCTGGCTGGGCCTACGGGCCGTGCGGCGGGAGATGAACTGGGTGGCGCCGGAAGACCTGGACTCATTCAGCCGGATCAGCGGCTGGGAGTTGCTGACGGACGAGCAGAAGGTGCTGATACCGATAGCCCTCCCTTTCCTGTCCACTTGGGTCAACCGCTTCATCGCCCCCCTGCCGGTCATCCGGGCGGCCTGTCTGCTGCGCATCGCCGTCCTGCGCCGGAAAATGGACCGTTGGGAGGGTCGCCAACCTTCCGTCTCGGTACTGATACCCGCCCGCAACGAAGCGGGCAACATCCGGGCCGCCCTGGAGCGGGTGCCGCTCCTTTCCCCGGCGGACGAACTGATCTTCGTGGAAGGGAATTCCACCGATGACACCTGGGAGACCATCGTCACCCTGACACGGACGGAAAAATACCAGGCGAAATGGGGTGGTCGCATCCGCATCGCCCAACAGGACGGCAAAGGCAAGGGGGATGCCGTGCGCAAAGGATTCGGTTTGGCATCGGGAGACATCCTCCTGATCCTGGATGCCGACCTGACGGTGGCGCCGGAGGATCTGCCCAAATTTTACCGGGCCCTCGTCGAGGACGCAGGGGAGTTCGTCAACGGCAGCCGGCTGGTATATCCTCTGGAAAAGCGGGCCATGCGCTTTTTCAACATCATCGGCAACAAATTCTTTGCCGTGGCCTTCTCCTATGTCCTCGGGGTCCGCTTCAAGGACACCCTCTGCGGCACCAAGGTGCTCTCCCGCAGCCACTACCAAAAATTGGCTGCCCATCGGGAATATTTCGGCGACTTCGACCCCTTCGGTGATTTCGACCTCATCTTCGGCGCCCGCAGGATGGGGCTCCGGATGGCGGAGGTGCCCATCCGCTACCGCGAACGGACGTATGGGTACACGAACATCCAACGTTGGCGGCACGGAGTCATCCTCCTGCGGATGCTGCTCTTCGCCGCCGGGAAACTGCGGTTCACCTGAAGCGACCCAATCCACTTCCAATCGAATAATTATT
>JBEAQU010000005.1:0-7938 GCA_041163745.1 Bacteroidota bacterium | reverse complement strand
TAATTCTCTAAAATTCGCGTACCAGCATCCCCGCGAAGCGGGGAACAAGAACCTCCCTGGCACACCCAATCCGCCATGCCATCATATCCCTTCGGCCGCGACATCGCAGGTCACTCCCCCTCCTCCATGCGAAACCGACAATTTGATTTGCACCCTTCGAAACCTGCTGAAAAATGCTGCTTGATGCGACATTTTGAATTGCACCCTTTTGCAGCCGTATTTCTCGGATCCCTCGCCGCGAATCGGTGCGCAATTCTCCTTCATTCGTTTCTGAAAATGGCGGCCGCCATCAACCACCCGTTTCAGAACTGCAGCATCGGCGGAGGTATTTCTCCACCAGGGCCCGGTAGTAAAGCCGTAGCGCGTCCCAGTCTGGCGGCTCAGGTGATTTGCAATACAGGTCGTACGGATAGAAGAGCCGTATCCAGGGAAGCAAGTCGCGGCCGTGGTCGTCGAGAAGGTAATCATAGGCACCCTCCCGGTGCCAGGCGTAAAAGGAGTGGTAGCGGAGCATGTACAGGCCCGGTTCCGGCAGGCGGTCCTTGGTCGGGTGGTAGATCTATTCGTCGTGCCCCCAGGACATGGATACATTCCGCAGGCCGCAGCCTTCCGATAGCCCTCCAGCCGGGCGTCGTAGCGTTCGTCGGAGAAATCGGGATTGAGGGAGAAGAATGCCGGATAGACGACCATGTCCGAGAAGGCGCAGCCTACCGGGAAAGTGTCGCTGCCGACCCCCCATTGCGGTTCGCCAAAGAGGCAGATCGCCTTGCCCATGTCGTGCATCAGCCCGACAAGCACCATCCAGTCCGGGTGACCGTCGTGGCGTATGGCCTCCGAGGTCTGCGACAGGTGTCGGAACTGGTCCAGGTCGGTATCCGGGTCGGAGTCGTCGACGAGTTGGGGGAGTAAATCATCGGCATCCCACAAGGACATTTCCATCTTGTCGAAGCGGAGGAAGCGGTCCTTTTTCTTCACAGACGAAATCATAGGATTGCCAGGTATGGTTCTGGCGGTAAAGACCCGGACTGAATCGCGGGGAGCCTCCTATTTGGAGTAGGCTTCCGCCGACTTGGTGGTGGCGATCCGGTCCGGATCCGGATAGCGGTGCAGGAGGTCTTCCTCCCAGCGGCCGCGGTCTTCGAAGACTAGTGTTCCGTTGGTGTTGGCAGCAGGCATGGTCGTGTTCTTGTGAAAAAAGGAAATCCGATCAATATATTCCGAACATCCGACAAAATCCATGTCCGAGCCGGGTATGTTCGTCGCGAGCCGGATATTTGACACAGGAATCTGGATTGTGTGGCGGTGCTTGCCGGAAAATACGGGTGTGAAGTCGTTTTTTCCACCGTAATTGGCGGCGTTTGCAGACATTTGCAGCCGAGGGTGGCCGGCCTTGTCAGCTGGACAGGGCGGGTGCCGCCACCAAATGTCCGATATGACGACGACCCGGATCCGGCTATTGTCTTATGTGGTGATGCTGTACATGTTGTCGGCCTTCACCTGGTGGACGCTCTTGTTGTTGAGCAAGAACAAGGAGACGTTCCAGGCGCGGACGGAGGCCTTGGCGGCGCAGCTGCCGTCGGGGGATACGGCGGCCTTGCGGGACATGCCCGCCTATCAGGACCTGGCGCGGAGGTACAGGCGGCAGGAGCGCATGGTGGTCGGGGAGGCCCTCGCATTCGTGGCGACCTTGTTATTCGGGTTGTTCTTCATCCACCGAAGCTATGCGCGGGAGGCGGGGGCCGCCATGCAGCAGCGTAATTTCCTGCTGTCGATCACCCATGAGCTGCGATCGCCGATCGCTGCCGTGCGACTGGTCCTGCAAACCTTGGAGAAGCGGTCCTTGTCGCGGGAGCAAACCGTCCGCCTGTTGCAGGGGGCGCAGCAGGAGAACGAGCGTTTGCACGGCTTGGTCGACAACCTGCTGTTGTCGGCGAGGCTGGAGACGAGCTACCAGCCACATTACGAGGAGGTGGACCTTGTGGCGCTGTTGGAAGGCCTGCTGGGCAAGCTGTCCGTCCGCTATCCGGCCTTGCCGCTGCAGTTCGACCGGCCGGAGGCTTGTCCACCTTTGTGGGCCGACCGTTCCGGACTGGTGTCCATTGTGACCAATCTGTTGGAGAATGCCATCAAATACGCCGGTGACACTGCTCCGCTGCGGGTGGCGCTCCGCCCCGGGGATTCTGTACTGACGTTGGAGGTCGCCGACCAGGGTCCTGGCATTTCGGCGGCGGAGCGGGCGAAGGTCTTCCGGAAGTTCTACCGCCTCGGGATGGAGGACACCCGCCATACCAAAGGCACAGGCCTGGGTCTTTATATCGTCGACCAGATCGTCCGGGCGCATGGGGGCCGCATCCGGGTGTCGGAAAACCGACCGCGGGGGACGGTCTTCGAAGTGGAATTCCCTTGTCGACTGCGCTGAGCGGCGTACCGGCACTACGGACCATACATCATCCAATTCCTGCCTATGCGTATCCTGTTGGTAGAAGACGAGGAAAATATCCGAGAAGCGGTCCGGCTAAACCTCGAGCTGGAGGGTTACGAGGTGGTCGCCACCGGGGTGGGGCGGCAGGCCCTGCAGTTTGTCGGCAGCCAGCATTTCGACCTTATCATCCTGGACATCATGCTGCCCGAGGTCAACGGACTGGAGATCTGCGGGCAGGTGCGGCTCACCAACCGGGAGGTGCCCATCATCTTTCTGACGGCCCGGGACAGCGCCCCGGACCGCATCGCCGGCCTTCGCAAAGGTGCCGACGACTACCTGACCAAGCCCTTCAACCTGGAGGAGCTGCTCCTTCGGATACACAATCTCCTGCGCCGTTCCCACAAACAGGTGGAGGCTTCCTCCGACATATACACCTTCGGAGACAACCGCATCAATTTCAAGACCTTCGAGGCAGTCGGCCGGGACGGTCCCTTCATGCTCACCCGCAAGGAGGCGATGCTCCTCCAGCTGCTCATCGACCGGCGGGGCGAGGTGGTGTCCCGCAACCAGATCCTACAGGCTGTCTGGGGGTACGACGTCTTCCCGTCCACCCGTACCATCGACAATTTCATCCTTTCCTTCCGGAAATATTTCGAGGAGGATCCCCGACGCCCCCGCTACTTTCATTCCGTAAGGGGAGTTGGCTACCGGTTCACAGACTCCGCGGCCGGAACGGTCAGTGACACTTGAAGTAGTCGAACGGCTCCAGGCAACGGTGGCAACGGTACAGGGCTTTGCAGGCCGTGGATCCGAAGGCACTGACCAGCTCTGTGTCCGTGGCGCCGCACTGCGGACAGGCAACGGCGGTCTCCCGCCCAAGCAGCCGTTGTTTGTCCGCCGAGCCGACCGGCGGGGCGATCCCATATGCCCTCAGTTTCTCCCGCGCGGCATCCGACAGCCAGTCGGTGGTCCAGGGCGGTCGCAGGGCCGTGCGGACTTCCGCCCGCGGATATCCCATCCCGGCCAGGGTCTCGCGAACCTGCTGCGCCATCAGGTCCAGGGCTGGACAGCCGGTGTAGGTCGGGGTGATGTCCACGACCGGCAGGCCTTCCTCGTCGATGCGCACGTCCCGCAGGACACCAAGGTCTTCCAAGGTCAGGACCGGTATTTCCGGGTCGGTCAGGGCCGACAGGGCCTCCCGTATTCGTTGGATTTCTTCCATGGTGCAGTGGTTAGGGTATGTAGGTGACAGCAAGTGGTTCATCCTTCCGATTGCAGGTCTAAGTCGCGTACCATCCAAAGGAAGGATTCCGTAAAGCGGGGCAAGGAATCGTACCGGAGCCGGTCCGGATCCGGCCGGAACGCCGGATATTCCGATTCGAAGTCTGAGCGGACCTGTCGCAGGACCTTGCGGACCAGCGTTTTGTCCGGCAGCCCTTCGCTTGTCAGCGGGGTGTAGCCCATGCCTTGGAAAAAGGCGGGTTCCAGCACCTGCATCAACAGATGGAACAAGGCCCGGTCGGGGAGGGGAGGGGCCAGGTTGAACAGGCAGCTGCCGATGATGAATCCCGGGATGGCGAGGGCGATGCGGTCATATCCCTGCGCCAGGTACCATTTCATCTGCGGGAGTTCCTGGTCGATGACCAGGGCGACCTTGTCATGTTCCGCGGGCTCCGTGATACCGAACGTACTGCTCACCTCATACAGTTCGCCGAAGTACTTTTCCGCCGGCCGCTCCAACAGGGAACGGAACTCCCGCTGCAGCCGCTGGCATTTGCGGGCAGGGTCTTCCGAATCCTCCTCGAAGGCAAGCCGGTGGATCCGTTCCAAGGCCTCCATGAGATAGCCTTGCGGCCGCAGCAGGTAGTCGAGCTTGTAGCAGAGGGACAGCAGGAGATAGACCATGGCGACGGGGTATTGTTCCCGTTGCAGGGGGCCTTGTTCCGTTTCCGCGAGGGTGGCGCCGATCGCTTGCCGCAGGAATTCGTATTTGAAGATTTTCTCCTCGATAGGCAAGTCGCGGCGGATGTCGGAATCGATGGGCATCAGGTCCGGAAAAGCATCGATGAGGAGGTCATCGTGTTTGTCGGCCTGGGTGGCCATTTCCTTGAGACCCAGGTACAGCTTGTAGGGGGAGGCATCCTCCGCCAGGGAGTCGAAGACGATGGCGATGTCCTGTTCGGGGGTCAATGCGTAGCGGCAGTACTGGAGTCTGGCGTTGTCTTCGAGGAGTTGCCGGAGGAAACCTACGTCGAGGTGCTGCGCATGGGCGATGCGGGCGACGGCTTCGAATTTGTGGGACTGCGCCTGGCCTGTGATCTTGCGGGAGCCCTGCAGGATTTCGAATGCAAGCCATTGGGGAGCCGTTTGCCAGCAGCGGACGTTGTCCTGCGACGCATCCCGGAGGTAGCGGAAGAAATGGCTGTACGCCGGCAGGTGTTCGCCTTTGTCGAACGCCTCGGCGGCCTGCCGCAGGATGTGTTCCTGCTCTGGCGGACGGTACCGGTCGGAATATCGGCCGAAGCGCTCCAGCGGGGGCAGACGCACCGCTTCGGGATGGCCGAATATTTTGTCGATGAGGTTCATGTCGGTTCGGATATGCAGGGACGCGAAATCATTTCCGGCCGAAATCCGCCGGAATCTCCCCCCAGCTTTCGGTTTCCCATTTGAGGATAGGGTTGGTCCAGGTGTGGGTTCGGAGCCATTGTTCCGCACGGTCGATCAGCTGGAACAGCCGTTCGGTGCCGGCGTGGCGGGGAAGGGTGGTCTTGCAGGACTTCTTCCGGACCCACAGCATGGCGTTTTTCGAATCTGTGTAAACGGGCCGGTCGCTTCCTTGTTGTTGCAGCATGGCAAGTGCGTGCACGATGGCCAGGAATTCCCCGATGTTGTTGGTTCCGAGGTCAAAGCGCTGGTGGAAGAGTTGGTTGCCGGTTCGGGTGTCCACGCCTTGGTATTCCATGACGCCGGGGTTGCCGCTGCAGGCGGCGTCCACGCTGATGCTGTCGAGCAGGATGTTCGACCGGGGAATCCGTCCCCCTGTCTTTGCACTACCGCCGTGGCCTTTTCTTGGGTTTTGCTCGGCCGGGGGGGGCTCCCGGAAAGCGAGCGTCGCCGCTTCACGGGTAGGAAACGAACGGTAGGCGGCTCCCGGAAAACCGGCGACTTGTGCGCGGCAGTCTTCCCAACTTTCGTAAATTCCGGGACGTGCTCCTTTCCAGACAACGTAATACTTCCGCTGCTTCTTCTGACTGGCCATATGGGTTGGTGGTGTGCGCAAGGTCGACCCGGCGGCAGGCTGTCTTGGTGCAATGGTACCGACGGGTCTTACCGACAGGCATACCCCGCGGGTTATGCCACCGGGATGGTAAAATTCGTCTTTTTTACCCACATTACAACCAAATCGGGGCGCAAACAAAATAGTCGCCAACCAGGCGACGGAAAGTCCGCCCGGTTCCTGCCGGACCAACCGCCAAAATAGCGATATTATTTGTTAAATAGCTGGATATCAAATTGTTAATAGATAAAAACAATTTTTTGAAAAGAAAGTGAAATCAAAATGAAATCTATTTAATTTTATCGAATGAAATTGGGTTTCCGGGAGGACGCAATGATAGGGTAGGGTAGGGTCGGATGAAAATCCTTATTGGAAGCGCTCGAAAAGAGACTTTTTTTTGTTGGAAGCCGGTGCCAGCCTAAGGAGGTGTGGACGCCGGCGTAGCAGGCTACAGCATGCAAGGATCGGCGGCATTTCCACCGGGCGGCTACGGCCGGCGGGACCCGTCCCTTTCAATGATCCGCCCATATGATACATCCCAGTACCCGACTGGTCTTCATCAATCCGACCATAGGCTATGGTGTTTTCGCCACCACCTTCATTCCGAAAGGCACCATCACCTATGTCAAGGACGCCTTGGAACCGGAGGTTACACCGGAGGCATTCGCCGGCCATCCGCCGCTGATGCAGGCCGTGATTGAAAAATACTCCTATATTGACGAACGGGGCGTCCGAATCATCAGCTGGGATTTCGGGAAGTACGTGAACCACTGCTGCCAGTGCAATACCATGAGCACCGGCTATGGCTTCGAAATCGCCATCCGGGACATTCGGGAGGGTGAGGAGATTACCGACGAGTACGGTATGTTCAACATACCGGAACCTATGTCGCTGGAATGCAGCCGTAGCGGTTGCAGGGGCCGGGTCTGCCGGGACGACTTCGACAACTTCTACCGGCAATGGGATGCCAGCATCTATCCCGCCTTGTTGGCCGCCGGATCGGTGGACCAACCCCTTGTGCCTTTTGTCGAAAAGGATACCTGGCAACAGGTGGAGGCATTTTTCCGAGACCCTTCGACCTACCGTACGGTGTTTTCGCTCAAATACCAGGGTGCGGCGACAGCCAGGAATCCTGATGAAAATCTCGCCGGCATCCGGTAAGCGCGACCTGATTTGCCTTGGTGCGCATCATATCGTCGCTTCCGAAGGGATGCTGCCTCCTGCCTGTCATTGGTCCGATAATTTTGCTGCCTTCCGCCTTGTCGGGACGGTAGGGACATTGCCTGCAACGGCTGGACGTTCGGACAGGGTACGGACCGTTCGGATTCCAATGGGATATGCGGCACTTCCCGACTCCATCGGGTCTCCAGGGTTGTCTGTGCGGTTGGGACCTTGCCCGTGATGTCTCCAGGATCTACGAAGGGACGGGACGGCTTGATTTCACAAAAAAAGATGCCGTCATCTGCCGGATTGATATGAAATCCCTGCTCCGACAATAATAGCTAAGCGGTAACCAAACGTTCCGTATCATTTTGATATCGACAATGAGGTTGACACCTTGGTTATCAGGGCGGCGGAAGGCTTCCTCGGAGGTCCGGGCGCCACCAGCTGCCGACCAGCATACCGACCAGGCTGCCGCCCAGTCCGTAGAAAAGACTGGGAACGTCCGTCGGGTACAGGTACTCGCACCACAACCAGGTGAGCATGCCCAGCACGATCGACAGCAGGGCCCCCAGACTGGAGGCACGCCGCCAGTACAAGCCGGCAACCAGCGGGACGAACAAAGAAACCAGACTGAAAACGGAAGACCATGCGACCAGGTCGAAAATGCTCTCCCCCGATAAAGCCGCCATCGTAGACAACAGGGCTACGCCGGCGACGGACCATCGCATCACCTTGAGCAACATCGCATCCGATATGTTCCGGAACAAGGGACGCACCAGGTTCTCCCCTACCACCGTAGCGGGGGCCAGCACCGCCCCGGAGGTGGTGCTCAGTATGGCTGACAACACCGCTCCGAAGAAAAGAATCTGCAATCCCATGCCGCCGTATTGCATGACCATCGCCGGCAGGAGCTTCTGGGGGTCGTCGGCCAGCAATTCCGGATGCAGCATCTTTGCACACAAGCCGATGTACAAGGGAACCATGCCGATGGTCAGGTACATCACACCGCCCAGATAGCTGGCACGGACCGCCGTCCGCTCGTCCTTTGCCGCCATGATTCGTTGGAACACATCCT
>JBEAQU010000004.1:0-25863 GCA_041163745.1 Bacteroidota bacterium | reverse complement strand
CGGGCATGGTAGGCGGCGTAGGCCGCGCCATCGCCGAACAACATTCTCTCTCTTCTATTTCCTTAAACGGCGTTATTGACGTCGCTTTTTACGCCGTTGTCTCTGCATCGGTGGGTTACTGTGTAAAGGTCGCCTGGGACACTTTGTTCAAGCGTTACCGAAACCGAAATACCAAAGGCCAATGAAAAACCTGTTGGCCATAGGGATTACTGGTACACTGTTGTATCTCGGGTTTAAAGCGTTTGGCTTGAACCGGTTCAACGTGTATTCGGTGGTGCGCACCCTAAACCCGCGTATCACCAAGGTCACCTTGACGGGGCTTTCCCTGGCTACGGATATCTCCATTGACAACCCTACCAACACGAGTTTAAAAGTTTCCAAGCCGGTCGTGACTATAACAACCGGTGGAAAGTATGCGGCCAGCAGCGTTCCCAGTACTGAGAGCTTCACCATCGCTCCCCAAACGCGTTCAGCGTTGGGCACGATCGAAGTGGAAGTGCCTTGGACCTCGCTTACTCCATACATCTCGAATCTAGTTAGCCGTATTCCATCGCTGATTGGCAAGACAGGCCAATCACCAGCTGCGCTGGACTTACCCATGGAATACTACTACACGGTGTATGTGAACGACCTGTTTTACCAATCTAGCCCAGAAAAGATCGCCTAATGGAAGAGCGCTATCAAATAGGATCCATTACCAGCGGTTATCGGGTGATTCGTCCGGGCGAAGAGTACAACAAGTACTTCCCCAAACCCCAGGCCCAGGACCGCATCATCATCGAAGACGGTGAGGTTGGGGATACGGTTGACTTGATGAAACGTGTGGTCTGGAAGTACATCGACGATACCAAAGGCATTGCGCCGGTACTGAAAGGTAAAACCTTGAACGAGACCTGTGAGAACACTTGGAACTTCCTCTACCATCACATTCAGTACAAGCTGGATGAACGCGGTTTAGAGCAACTACGCAGACCGGCACGTAGCTGGTCGGACCGCAAGAGCGGCATCGACTGTGATTGCTTTTCCATTTTCACCAGTTCCATCCTGACCAACCTTAAGGTTCCGCACTCGTTTCGCATCACCAAGTACGGAGGCAGCCAGTTCCAGCACGTGTACGTGGTAGTTCCTAACGGATCAGAAACCCTGGTCATTGACCCCGTGCTGTCCAACTACAACTATGAAAAACCTTACTCAGAACACAAAGATTTTGCTATGAATTTATCTGGAATAGATGTGGCCGTCTTGAGCGGTCCCGGCAATAACTATTTGCATGAAGTACTTCTTGGTATGCCCGAATTGGGCGACCTGGGAGAAGTGCCTTCTGACAAGCAAATGGACGCCATCTACAACTACTTGGTCTCTACGCGCAATGCCGTAGCCGCCAATCCAAAGACGATCTCCCACATCGAGGATCCCCAAGCATTCCTTAAAATGCTGGACTATGCCATCACCTATTGGTACACGGACAAGCGCGATGAGGCCTTAGAAGTACTGGCACGCAATGAAGAGAAGCTGAACTTCCAAAACGGGTTCAACTCCCTGGAAGGCGACGACTACTGGCAAGACGATTACTTGGGAGCGGTCAAACGTGGCTTCTTCCAAAGAGTCGGCGATGTGGTCAAAAAAGTGGGTACCGGTGTAAAAAATGCCGCCACCAAAGTTGCCAAGGCCGTAGTCCGCTACAATCCCTTGAGCTTGACTGCTAGATTGGGATTCTTGGCGGCTATGAAGCTCAACCTAAAAGGCATGGGCTCCAAATTGAAATGGGCGTATGCGAGCCAGCAACAAGCTGCCGCAAAAGGCATTTCATCGCAGCAATGGCAACGATCCAAGCAGGCACTTTCCAAGATTGAAGCCTTGTATGCCGATAAGCTCCAAGGCAAGCGCGAGGCCCTCCGTGATGCGATACTTAAAGGAAAAGCAGGCGGCTTGAACGGCGTAGTAGAACCCGATGCTCATGACTTGGGCAGTTTGGGCGAACCCGTCACCATTGGCGCTTCCATAGCCGCAGCAACCCCCTTAATTATCGCGGCGGTAAAAATCTTGAAGGACGCCGGACTCTTTGCTCCTGGTGAGGATACCAACACGAGCAACCTTGAGGCCGAAGCCGCAGCTGCACAAACCCGCTCAGGCGGTGCGCCGGCTCAAATGACCATTCCAACCCAAGCATCTCCCATGGTGCAATCATCCGTTCCCAATATGTCAGAACAAGCAGCAATGACCCCAGCGGCCATGAGCACTACCGGTGAGGCCAAAGGCATTATGGCCTTTGTCAAGAAGAACCCCGCGGTAGCGGCCCTAGGTGCCGGTGCCATCGCACTGGGCGCTTACATGATGCTCAAACCCAAGAAGAAAACCCGTAGCTCCGGCTTGTCCGGAACACGCAAAACAACGCGAAAGACAACTCGCAAGACGACACGAAAAACCTCGAGTACTGCTCGCGGTCGATCGCGCCGTTCATCCATCCCTAAACTGAATCTTAAATAACCATCTCATGAGAAGCAAACAAGTATCAAGTCAGGCTATGATGGGCGAATTGCGCTCACTGGCCATGATCAGCGGAGGCATGGTCCTCGGATCAATGGGCGGAAAGGCCATTGATAACATGCTGAAAGTCGATGAAACCATTCCTGGATTCCAAGTCAAGAAGCTGGTCCGTCCCATGGCACTGTTAGGTGCCGGTGTGCTGGGCAGCATGAAACTGAAAAACCAGGATTTAAAAATGGTATCGGCAGGCGTCGGTGCTGCTGGTGTGGTATCTACGGTTAAGGTGGTCTTGAAAAAGGACTTGCTCGCTGGCCTTGACGGCGGCGTGGCGGGACTTGGAGAGGCCATGAGCGTGTACCACGAGCCGGTGCGCATGATCGAGCCTTACGAGCCCAACCTTCCTGCCCTTTCTAGCGGCAGCTACACTCCGGTAGAAGATCTATCCAACGCTTATGTCTCTGGCGAGGAGATAAGCGCTTACCAAGACGCCGAATTTGAAATCATTTAACCCTACAAACCCAGAATCAACATGATGACTTTAGGAGAAATCACTCAGAGCGAATTCCAACTTCTCGGCGCCGTGAGCGACGAAGAATTGCTCATGGCCTTGGAAGGTGCATCGCCTCAGGCCAAAAAAACCTTTAGCAAGGCCATTCGCACCTTTGCGAAGAACCGCAACCAAAGCCCCTCTCGCGGGTCGCGCGGCGAGCTTGAAAAACGCTTGCACATGCTGCCCAAAGAGATCCAGGAAGGATTGGCACGTCAAACCTTGCAAGCGGTCGATGCGGCGTACTACGTAGTCAAAGACATTTCAGGTAGCAAAGTGCAGAAACTGCTCAAAGACGACGACAACAAAGTCGTGGGTATGAGCAACATCTCTTCTGCCAAATTGGAGAAGGGCAACATGTTCCTACTCAACGGCCTTACGCTATTGGCCGGAACGGCTGGCGACGGTGAGACGGCCATGGACGTGAATTTCACGGTCATTCCAGATTACTTGCGCAACGGCGAGTTTGAGTTCATTGCCAACGGCGCAACCCTCATTCAGAACGCATCCAATGAGTTGTTCAACACCACCGGTCAGGTGATCCCCGTGGGACACTACCGCTTGGACAACCCCAAGCTCATCAAAGACCAACAAACCATTGAGTTTAACCTTGAGTGGGGTGCCAACGCACCGGCGAGTACGTTTGTGAAAGCCATTTTGCGCGGTACGGTCATCATCAAGGCATAAGCACTAAAGCGATAAGCCATGAAAGACCACAAGTTTCAACTGATTCGCATTGGTGTCGGAGCATCGGGAGCATCGGTCCGCTATACCGGCGAGACCGACAAGAGCTACCGCCGCATCCGTGGCATTTTCGTGGCCTTGCCGGAGCCGATTTTGGAGTATGGAGCTACGCTCAGCCTTAAAGTGGGAGGCGTCGACGTATTCGACGACGATCACGATGTCAGGTTACTGACCTGCGGGCAGGGTGTAGCTCCAAACCAAAAGTTCTTCCTCTTCGAGGAGTACATCGAAGCCGCAGGAAACGCCTTTGAAGGGCGCTTCCGCGATGCGGGTATTCAAGGAGCCACCTACCCCTACGAGGCGAAAGTCTTTTTGTGGTTGGTCAACGAGCAAGAGTCGTGAACGGAATCCGAAGGTTAAATAAGACCATTGAGGTGTATCGACCATTGCAGGTCGTACCGATTGATTTTCGCTTTCCTGGCGATGTGAGTGCATGCTTTGGCTTACAGGCAACAGTAGTGGGACGCTTTCCCGTGGATAGGCCGGTAATCCCCGCCTTTGGTGAGTACTCACTGGAGTTTGAGGGCAAGAAAATCCATCCGGTCAACTTTATTGTGCCTTGGGTAAGCCAGGAGGTCTTCTCCGACGCAACACAGCATCGCCCCGACCTCTTGCCGTTGACTGTCCAGGTGGGCACCTCGCGCATGATCACTGGGTTTTACCATGACTTGGACCGTCAGCGTTTGGATGCACCACCTCGCACCAGCGACCTGCAGGAGGAACCGGTATTTCAGCCGTACAGCGTACGTTTCACCTTTCACTGTTACCGCGCATGATCTCTTTAGAGGCCATAGGTTATATCCAGCGGTTGCTCGCCACGCGAGGCATCACGGACTACTACCTGGACGTGTACTCCCTGGTGTTGGATCCCCTGAAAACGGATTTCTACACCGAGGCCAATCGCGGCTTTTTGTACCTGCTCACCCATGAGCTGCCCGAAGGCACCCGAATTGCCAGCGAGACCAACATCTTAGAGATTGATTCGAGCTGGTGGCCCCGGGGGATTACTAAGATCCAGGAATTTGGCGGGCAAATCGCCGTACACTTCCCCTCACCGGGTAGTGTGTACCAATTAGAGTTTATACGAGCAATACCAAGACAATGAGCAACGATAAAAGCAAACGCTACAACATTGCCGCCACCGTGCGCAAAGCCATCCATGCCCAAGCCATGCTTGGACACCAGGACGTGGTATGTAGCGCCATTTTATCGCGCCGCGGGAAAAAGCTCAACAGCATCGACCGCTCCCCAAAGGAAAACTTCACCCGCTTGATGCACCAGTACATCCAGTCGGAGCAGCCCGATAAGCTTCGGGTGGAACTGCGCTCCGGTGACGATGCCCTGCTCTGGAGTAAAACTTTTCCGCTGGACCAGGATCATTCCGAGGTGACAGGGAATATGGACTTCCAAGGTTTTGGTGAAGCGCAAATCGGCGAACTGCTCAACCAGAAGATTGCCGAACTCCGAAAGCAGGAAGAGCTCGAAGAACTGCGCAGCGAAACCGAGCATTTGGGATGCGACCTGCCTGATGAAACGCAACGTCAATCAACAATCGGCAAATCTAAGAATGAAACATGATGTTTGTCCCTGTATATCTTGAACACCGGAATGTCGTCCGCCGGTATTCGGTCGAAGGTATCTTTGTCCGCACCGGCAATGGCGATCCTGATGGAATGTCCTTTCCTGACCAGTACCGACGTAGGCCATAACTTGAACCTGATTTCTTCCAGGCCGTTCACCGGCATCGGTGCCGCGTCGGCCTTGGCAAATGTGTGGTAGGGTATATGGTCCGACAGGGGGTTGTCCGATAATTTCCGATGCTCCAGCAGCAGCCCGCCTTCCGTGACGTAGGTGCTCTTCCCGTTTTCGTCCACGTCTTCCAGATAGACCAACACCGCGCCGTCTTCCGTAGAGGCGGAAAGCTGCAACGAAATGTACGGTGTCCCTGTGATTTGAAGGTCCTCCTCCAACGGACCGGTCGTATAGGTCAGCAGCAAGGAGTCCGCAGCGTTTCTGTTGTCCAGATGAAGGATGGGCTTCCCCATCTGCGTGGTCCATCTGTTATGGGTGCCTGTGGTCGCGGCAAAATCAACTACGTATTCGTCAAACCCCGCTGAAACGACCGGACTCGTTCGGCTCAGGACATGATCGCCGTCCAGGAAATACCTCACTCTTTTTTGTCCTCTCGGTGGCCAGACATCCGTACGCTTGAAAGCTTCCGCTCCAAAATTATAGTACCGGATGCCCGGCCACTCCTTGACACCCGTTTCCAGGCCTTTCAAGTGATGGTCGAAGAAATCGAGTTGCCATTGCAGTTGTTCCGCGAGCGTAGGCACCGGATCCACCGCTTCGGAGGACACGACATACGGGCTCGCGTGTGAAGTCCCACCATGGGCGGTAGGCATCAAGACGACCTTCTGCGGATTTGAGAAATTGGCGAATCGCAACAGGGCCCCCTCCGCTGTTCCTGCGTCCAGCCAACTGGCCAACACCAACATGGGAACCTTGGATGCCGAAATCTCTTTTTGCCAATGAATGGGAGAACATTCCGCATGGGAATAATTACCCATGGTCTTCGAATCCTTATACTTGGATGCTTTTATACTTGCCAACACGTCCGGGTTCAATCTATGGGCCGCTATGGCTTCGTGGGGAAACGTATCATGGACCCTTCGCACACTCATCTTCAGTATGTCCGACGAATTGTTGTCCAACCAACCGACAACCCGGCTCCATTCCGCAACAAAGCCGGAAGCGATCATCCCGTATGGCATCCCCGGACTTTCATAAATGTCAAAATCCGACCATCCCAGCACGACCGCTTTGACCGCTTCGTGTCCCGTGGCACACAAAAGTTCGGCCGTCGTGCCGGAGTAGGAAGTGCCATAGGCGCCTACCGTCCCGTCGGACCACGGCTGACGAACCACCCAGTCAACGATATGCTCCGCATCCTGTACCTCGACCGGCGTGTATTCCCCCGGTCGTTGCCCATAGGATGCGCCCGTGCCCCGTACATCAATCTTGACCAAAACATATCCATGCGCCAGAAAGAGAAGGTCCCGTTCTCTCAGCGACGGAATGGGTTCTCCCGTTTCGGGATTCTCCGCAGATCTCCAGTACCTTGTGAATTCCAGGAGCGCTGGTGATTTCCTGTTCTTATCCCCGGCAGGATAATATACATCGACAGCCAGTCGGGTTCCCTGGAAGGCCGGGACATAATAGGATTCGAAGTGACCCGGCGAATCATTGACCGTAAGTGTCTGGGCAAGGGTGGCAGGCCCAACGGAAGCCAACAAAACCAGAATGAACATCATGCTTCGCTTCATGGCAAGGACGATTTACAGTTTACAATACCATTTCCTGTTCGGGCGCAGCCAGGTATGGTCGACCGGACAACTTCGGGCTGCCTCATCGTCGGGGTTCCTTTCTACCTGTCGCATCCCGCCGCACATCGATCCGACAGTCGAATGAACGCCCGCTTTTCTTTTCGAAAGGGATGCGCGACGGGCACAAACCGAATGGCCGCCCAAATAGCGGCAACGGTTGCTGGCGCGCCATACTCATTCCATCGCCCCCACGCAGGGTGCCGAATCCCCGTCATGAATAAGCGAGGCATCCGACAACCTCCTGACAACAAAATAAATAAAAAAATAGACTTGTTGCGATGGGTCAGCGAACTGGGAAAAGAGCGCTATTTTTTTTCACTTGAAGGCTTTTTGAGGGAACACAGCCCGGCTATTTGAACGAAAAAAGGCACATGGTGGGAAGAAAAGAGCCTTTTTGACCCTTTGATGACCCCGTCACAACAAGTCTGATGAAAACCCCCTCATGCGCCGCATCCGCTACCCTTCGCACAAGGGCGCAAATCAAATGGTCGGTTCCGTTTTGACCTGCGTGGATGCGCCATGTCGCAGCCGAGACGGTGACGGAATGGCGGATTCGTTGTCAGCGGATTTTTATTCCCGCTTCGCAGGAAAGCTGGCACGCGAATTTTTGCAATCAGGCGAATGACAGGGATTTTTTTATAATTATTTGATAGCAAGTGCATTGCATATTTATTCGCCTTTTTAATAAGTTGAATTTTGCTCCCCGCTTCGCGAAGAGGGGCACGTGGTGCTGGGCACGGATGTCGAAGAGTGCGGGAGTGGATTCCCCGCTCGCAGGGAAAGCTGGTCTCCTAAGCATTTGTGATCCGACAGTTTGGTTTGCGCCCGAGCGATATAGCGCCGCTCCACACTGGATCGCAGCGGAGCCGTGCCGTTCGGTTGACGTCCGAACACACCGGAATAGACTCGCTTGCCTTCGACATTATATTTCGATTAAACTGAAATACCTTGCGTAAACGGCCCAAACCTAAGTTATCCCATATTTTTTCGAAATTATCATCAAAACCTGTGCGAGAAAAAGCCCTTCCGATGCTGAGCCGGTTGTATTCGCAGCAGGCTGTCCGGAGGGTGGTATGTCGTCCGGCAGGAATCTGACCTGCAGCGGACCGGGATGCTTGTGTCCCGGGCAGATGTGCTGGTCCGGTTCCCGCGACACCGTACCGGCACAAGCAAAACCATCCGATATGACCAGATTGATTCAAGCCCTTCCGATGCTCGGCCTTGCCCTGACAACAAGTTGCCATTTCATCGATGATGAGGATTTGGATATCCTCCCGAACCTTGGCGTCTACGTACCCGCACAGGTGCAGGATTTCGTTGACACAAACTACAACGGGCTCGCCATCGAGGTTTCCATATTGGCGAACCACTGCCACCTGCCTGTCTACGCACTGGAACTGGCGGACGGCCCCTTGCCCGACATCGAACTGTACTTCGACCTGAACTGGAACTTCCTCTTCGAGGCGACCGACATTCCCGACAGTGCGCTTCCGGCCGCGGTGCTGTCCGCCATACAGACCCAATTCCCGGGCTATGTGCTGGAATCCGGGCAATCCGAGCGGCTGGATTTCCCCGACGGCAGCGTGCAGTACGAAGTCGCGCTGGAGAACGGCACGGACGAGGACCTCGACGTGGTGTTGACAGCAGACGGCATCGTCGTCTGTATGGAACAAGACTGAAGCGACCTGTCGTGAAGGTGTCATCTTCGGGGGAAAGGCTTTTTTCCTTCCGTACATTCCTTTCTTCATGCAATTGCGGATACACTCCCGCCGGTAGATTCCGCGTGGAGAGAAAACAGCATTTTCCCCCGGTTCGCTGATTTCATCATACCAATTCATAAATAAAAACATATCATGGGAAATAAGATCGCGTCGGTCCTTATGTTCGTTTGCTTTGCCATCCTGGCTGGCAGCTTGTCAGCCCAGGACAGTCCGGAAGCTGCGACGCTGTTGGGGAAAGGGGGTACATTCAGTGCCAAGGACCTGGGGTTCTTCGTGGCGCCCTCCTTCGGCCTGACCCGGCTGGACGAAAGCACGGCCGCCCTGTTCAACCTCCGTGGGGGTGTGGGTCTGAAAGACATGTTTTCGCTGGGCGCCTACTTCAACACATCCCTCAATGAAATCCGGCAGAAGAGCGAAACGCTGTCCGGCGTGTATATGGATTATTGGACCGCAGGGGGTTTTGTGGAAATCACCTTGCTGTCCAAGCGGCTGGTGCACTTGACATTTCCGATATACGTCGGATACGGCGAAGTTGAAATGGACGGCGAGGAGGTAGTCTACACCGATGATCTGGGGGAATCCAATTTCTTCCAGGTGGAGCCTTCCGCCTTGCTGGAATGTAATCTGAACCAATTCATCCGCATCCATCTTGGGGCAGGGTATCGCCTGGTCAGGCAGATGGATTACCGGAACCTAGACCGGTACGATATTTCCGGATGGACGGCATACGGTGGGTTGAGGCTGGGGTTGTTCCGTTGAACCCTCCATCGGCCGGGCGACGGCAGCACATGGATGTGGACCGCTGCAAGCCTATTTAGGGAGGACACAGGAAAACACATACAGCATTTCCGATGCGATCTGCATCGAGCGTTCGTCATACCGGGCGGCTTCCACCGGTGTGTCGTCGAATGCTTTGGGGTCTTCATACCGCACGGGAATCCGCTGTTCCGCCCCCGGGATGAAGGGGCAGTTCTCCTCCGCATGGGCGCAGGTCATCACGGCGGCGAAGCGGTCGGCCAAATTGGCGGGGTCGTCGAACAATTTGGAGAAGGTGCGGACGGGGGGCGCCTCTGCCGCGTAGAAAACGAGATGTTCCGGATTGACTCCTTCGGAGGAAGTGATGCGAAAGCCGCTCCGCCGCAGCGAGGCCACCGCCCGCCCGTCGAAGGCGGTGACTTCCACCCCGCCGGAGAAGCAATGCGCCGGAATGCCATGGACGTAGGCGGCCGTCTGCGCCCAGACCTGCGACAGCTGGCTCCGGCGGGAATTGTGGGTACAGATGAAGCTGAGGTTGGCCGCCTCGCCCCTGTCCGTTTTATCCTGGACATAGGCGACCAAGGGGGCAAGCACCATCCGGCGTTCCGGCGGCACCTGCTGCGCCCCGGCCTTCGCGACGGTGTCGGCCAGGGACGGGAACAATGATGAGATATTGGCAGGCATGTCCATGCGAAGGCTTTTTCAGGAGCGACCGGAACAGCCAGTCGACCGGGCATCCGCGGTCGATCCGGCGGTCGGCCGGTTGATGTTGCCATGGCTGTCGGTGCGCACCGGCTTTTCGGCATATACGGAAATGCTGAGGATGCCGTTGCCGGCTTGTCGGAAAGCCTCCGCCTCCGTTGGTGAGAGATGTCGCGCGAGGATTTCCATCGGAACCTCGATCGGGTTGGACTTTTGCAACATCACCTCCCGGAAACCGGCATCCCGGATGAGCCGAAGGTAGGTGCTCTGCAGGACGGCACCGGCTATGCAGCCGGCATACAGTGCCGCGTCATCCTGCAGCGCCTGGGGCAGTTCGCCAGCCAGCACAATGTCAGACACACTGAAGTGTCCCCCTGGTTTCAGGACACGATACATCTCGGCGAAAACTTTCCGTTTGTCCGGAACCAGATTGAGCACGCAATTGCTGACAATCACGTCCGCCACCTGATCATGGACAGGAAGGTTCTCTATGTCTCCTTCCCGGAATTCCACATTATTGTAGCCCATGCGCTCCGCATGCAGACGTGCCTGGCGGATCATGGCCGGAGTGAAGTCGATTCCGATGACCTTGCCTTCCGGGCCGACGGCATGGCGGGCGACAAAACAGTCGTTCCCTGCACCGGACCCCAGGTCGATGACGGTGTCTCCCTTTCGGATCCTGGCGTATTGTACCGGCAAACCGCAGCCCAGGCCCAAGTCCGCCGTCTCGACATACCCTTCCGTACCGGCATAGTCTTCCGCCATGACGCAGAATATCTTGTCGGTCAGGGCATCCGAGCCACAACAGCCGGCTTGCTTGTCCACTCCACCCTGTTCGACGACCCGGGTGTAGCGCTCCCGGACCATGTCTTTCAATTCCTGGTCGTTCTGCATGACCTGTTTGATTGGTGATCGACTGAAACTGTTGGCCTGGGGTGGCGGCAAGGTGTGTCCTCAGCAACATCCGCCACGGAGGGCGGCGGCATGTTGGTCGAACAGCGCATGGAACAGACCCTGGATTTCCGCCCAGCGCCGCGGATCGATGCAGTAGTTCACCCGGACCCCCGCGATGGTCCCCCGAATGATCCCGATGTCCTTCAACGCCCGTAGATGCTGGCTGATGGTGGCTTGCGCCAACCCCATCTCCTCCACCAAGTCACCGTTGATGCAGGCATCCGCCTTCAGCAAATGCTGGATGATGGCCACCCGTGCCGGATGTGCCAGGGCCTTCGCCGCCGCCGCCAATGCGTTCTGCTCCGCTGTGAAAAGATCTGTCCTCGTTACGCCCATTTGATTTCTTATATCGCAATATTACGATGAATAGGGTGAAAATGTGTCTGGTTGCGTGAAATTTTCGGGGCGGCCCCCGCCGACCTCACCGGCGCCGATCATTCGAGGCCGGTACCCGTTTTATTTCGGTACGAGGACGCACCGGCACAAACCGAACGGTCGGTTTCGCTATGACCGGACGGAGGGGATGCTAGCAATTGCTGCCAAAGCGGCAATTTGTCTGTCTCACCGCTTTGCGACGTTGTCAGTACGCGAATTTGAAGGATCGAGGAGAATGAAAGGAATTTATTACCAGACTTGTTGCGATGGGGTGCTCAAAGGGTTAAAAAGCTCTTTTTTCCCACTTCGCTGACCCGTCGCAACAAGTCTATTTATTTAATTATCAGACCGTAATAGCTTTACGTATTTTTTTCTTTTGACGGAAGGGATTCCCGTTTTTCGAGTAGGGCGCTGGCGGAAACAGGCGATGCCATGGAAAGGGTCTTCCGAGACCCACATACTCGTACAGCCTGAGAAAGGACGCCCATTTGGTTCGCGCCCGACGGGACGGTACCGGATGTTTGCTTCGACATGGCCTTGCGGCTCCGCATAAGATTCAGGCGCCGGCACTGCCTGTCATTTCCGTTTCGTCGGCGCGAGGAGGTGGGAGATCCAATCCGGAGGATGGAGCTTGACAGGCCGCCGGCCTGCCGGCAGCGAGTCCCCGGAGGCTTCCTCGGCACGAACACCTGGGATGACAGGTTGTTCGCGCCGAGGAGCGCCTCTTCGCCCTGCTGGCGAGGGGAACGGGCGGCGGGTCGGCCCCGTGTGAAATGGAGGAATCAGCGGACATCGAAGCGGTCCAGGTCCGAGACCTTGACCCAAGCCGCCACGAAATCCTGTACGAATTTTTCCTTGGCATCATCGGCGGCATAGACTTCCGCGAGGGCGCGGAGTTCCGAATGGGATCCGAAGATCAGGTCTGCGCGGGTCGCCGTCCATTTCCGTTCGCCGGATGTCCGGTCCCGGCCTTCGAAGACTTCCCCGTCATCGGAAGCGGCTTTCCAGACCGTGCCCATGTCGAGCAGGTGGACGAAGAACTCGTTGCTCAGCATATCCTTCTTGTCGCTGAAGATACCGTGCGCGGAGTGGTCGAAATTGGCATGCAGGGCGCGCATACCACCGACAAGGACCGTCATCTCCGGAGGGGTCAGTGTCAGCAGCTGGGCCTTGTCCACCAGCAGTTCCTCTGTGGAGACGGTATAGGAAGTTTTCAGGTAGTTGCGGAAGCCGTCCGCCATCGGTTCCAACAAACCGAAGGATTCTATGTCCGTCTGTTCCTGGATGGCGTCCATGCGGCCGGGGGTGAAAGGCACCTCCACGGGAAAGCCGGCATTTCGGGCGGCCTGTTCCACGGCGGCGGCACCGGCCAGGACGATGAGGTCGGCCATGGACACTTTTTTTGATGCGTTGCGGCGGTTGAAATCCTGCTGGATTTGTTCCAGGACCGGCAGGACCTTATCCAGTTCCTTCGGGTTGTTGACAGCCCAGGTGCGTTGGGGCGCCAGTCGGATGCGGGCGCCGTTGGCGCCGCCCCTTCTGTCGGAGCCCCGGTAGGTGGAGGCGGAGGCCCAGGCGGTCCGTACCATTTCGGGGATGGACAGGCCGCTATTGAGGAGCTGCCGCTTCAGTTGACGGATATCCTCCGCGTTGACCAGTTCATGGTTGCGGGCAGGAATGGGGTCTTGCCAGATCAGGTCCTCCTGTGGTGCCTCCGGTCCGATGTAAGTGGACCGGGGACCCATGTCGCGGTGGGTGAGCTTGAACCAGGCGCGGGCGAAAGCATCGGCGAAAGCGTCCGGATTTTCCATGAAATTTCGGGAGATCTTCTCGTAGACCGGGTCGAAGCGGAGCGACAGGTCGGTGGTGAGCATAGTCGGCAGGTGCTTCTTTTCCGGGTCGAAAGCATCCGGGATGGTGGCCTTGCCGTTCTTCGCCACCCATTGGTGGGCGCCGGCGGGGCTCTTTGTCAGTTCCCACTCGTTGTTGAAGAGAATCCTGAAGAAACCGTGTCCCCACTGGGTCGGGGTACTGGTCCAGGTCACTTCCAGCCCGGAGGTGATGGCATCCTTGCCTTTGCCGGTGCCGTAGGAGCTGGTCCATCCCAGGCCTTGTTCCTCGATGGAGGCGGCTTCCGGTTCGGGGCCGACGTGGGAGGCGGGGCCCATTCCGTGGGTTTTGCCGAAGGTATGGCCACCGGCGACCAGTGCGACCGTTTCCTCGTCGTTCATACCCATGCGTTTGAAAGTTTCGCGGATATCCTTGGCGGCGGCCACGGGATCCGGATTTCCGTTCGGGCCTTCCGGGTTCACATAGATCAGGCCCATCTGGACAGCGGCCAGCGGGTTCTCCAGCTGGCGGTCACCGGAATAGCGGTTGTCTTCCAGCCATTTGGTTTCCTTTCCCCAATAGACATCCGATTCGGGTTCCCACACATCCACCCGGCCGCCGGAGAACCCGAAGGTCTGGAAGCCCATGGATTCCAGGGCGACGTTGCCGGTCAGAATCATCAGGTCGGCCCAGGAAATGCGGCTTCCGTATTTCTGCTTGACCGGCCACAGCAAGCGCCGGGCCTTGTCCAGGTTGGCATTGTCGGGCCAGCTGTTCAGGGGCGCGAAGCGCTGCTGGCCTGCCCGCGAGCCGCCCCGGCCGTCACCGCTCCGGTACGTTCCGGCGCTGTGCCAGGCCATGCGGATGAAGAACGGTCCGTAATGGCCGAAATCGGCCGGCCACCAATCCTCGGAACGGGTCATCAACACATGCAGGTCCTGCTTCAGGGCTTCGTAATCCAGCTGGGAAAAAGCTTCCCGGTAATCGAACCCGGGGCCCATCGGGTCCGACTTGTCCGCATTTTGCCGCAATACACTTAGGTCCAGCCGGTTGGGCCACCAGTCCTTGTTCGAAGTGCCCTTCATGGACGGGTCGCCGGCCGGCGACCCGGTCGCATCTGCCGTCGCCGCAGCCGAACCATGGCCCATCGGGCACTCCCCGGCCTTGGCCATGCCTTGTGCATACAGGGCTGCATTCAATGAAAACAGCCCGATCATCATCCATACCTTTTTCATAAGCAATATTTTATAAAAAATTTAGCAAATCGGCTTCCTCCGGAATCCCTCCGGCCCACCTCCTTCCGGATGGCGGCTCCACCGTACCAGACACAAAGCTACCGGGTTGCGGTCCATATACTATGGCAATAGTTTTTATACTTAATATTGATAAAATTTATAAGAAATGAGAAACATCCGTCATGTTCCGGTCGCAGGATTGGACAGCCGCGTGCAAGCGGCTATTTTTGTGAAAGCGGGAGGACACAAAAACAGGGGTGCAAATCAAATTGTCGGTTTCGCATGGAGGAGGGGGGGGTGATCTGCGATGTCGCGGCCGAAGGGATATGATGGCATGGCGGATTGGGTGTGCCAGGGAGGTTCTTGTTCCCCGCTTCGCGGGGATGCTGGTACGCGAATTTTAGAGAATTAGGCTAATTACAGGTATTTTTTTATTTTGTAATTATTTGATTGGAAATATATTAGAAAGTGCTGCGCTTTTTTATTACTGGAATTTTACTCCCCGCTTCGCGGGGAAGGATTGCGGCGCCGGGGAGATTCTTTCTGGCCAGGCCTCCCGCTTCCCGGCTGGTTTGCTATGGATGGGTGACCTGACCGTATGGTTCAGCCATTGGGACGCAAAGAGGCCGCCTAAGCGACATTTTGAATTGCACCCTCTTCCACTGCCAAGAAGTCTTATGTCGGGACAGGCTGTCTCCGTTGAGCGAAAGGGTGTCCCGGAGGCAGACGATCAAAGTGTCGTTGACAATTTCCTGTACACCTGCCGTGGCCACCGGATAGGATACCGGCAGCTCCAACACCGATAGCGACTGGCTTGTCGAGACCGTATCGCACTGGTTCGCTACCGTCAAGGTGACGGTGTTTGTGCCGGTCTGGGCATAAGTGTGCACGCCGGATGTCCCGCTGCTGCCCTCCCCGTACACCCAAGGCAGGGTCGTCAGTCCCGACGTAGGACAGGAACCGTTGTTCAGCTGCACCGCTTCGCCGGACCAAACCGGGGAATTGATGAAAAATGCGGCTGTCGGCAGGTTGAACACGTTCCCGATAAACCCATTGTTCAACGGAATAGGGTCGCCTGTCACATACGTATGCACAAAAAAGGCCCGGTTTTCCTTTGCCGTGCAGGTTCCGAAGAATCCGGCGAAATTATAGGTGTGCTGGATGCTCGACGGAATCGGAGTGGGCGGAAACGGGCCGTCGACCGGTATGCTGGCTGTCGTGCCGTCGCCCCAATCAATGACAAACGAATTGATGGCGGAGGTGAAGGACGCGTCCACCTTGATCTCGACACATAAATCGAAAAAGGGTCCCGCCAGGCTGAAATTCTGTTGACCCGTACAGGTCGATAGGGTGGGTTCGCTTTGCGCGGAGGCGACCAAGAGCAGGAACAGCCATGCCAAGAGCCCGACAAGCTGCCTTGTAGTAGTCAGATGGCTCGGTCTCTCTTGAAGACACAGAACCGCGCATGTCAATCAAACCGCCTATCCCGCAGCCTTTCTCCTCCACAGAAAATATCTGGGCAGGCAAAGGCAGGCCGGTTTACGAACCGCTGCAACGGAGGGGCAGGCTGTTGTCGCGGTCAAACGGATCCGTTCGGGCGCAAACCAAATTGTCGGTTCGGCTTTGATTTGAGTGGATACGCCATATCGCGACCAAAGCGGTGACGGAATGGCGGATTCAATCGAAGAGGATTTTTTACTCCCCGCTTCACGGGAAAGCTGGTACGCGAATTTTTAGAATTAGGCTAATTATAGGGATTTTTTCTTTTTTCAATTTTTTGATAGCAAGCGGATTGAGTATTTATTCGCCTTTTATTATCGGAATTTTGCTCCTCGCTTCGCGGAGAGGGGCACGCAGCGCTGGGCACGAGTGTGGGTTAGTGGGAGAGGATTCCCCGCTCGCGGGGAAAGCTGGTCTCTCAAGCATTTGTGATCCGACAGTTTTACTTACGCCCATCCTTTCACGCCTTCCGCTCCAGGGTGATGGTGCAGAACAACCCGAGGTACGGATGGAGCGGAGCCAGCAAACCCTCCAGGATTTCCAAGGGCCGCACGAAGAAGGACGGGACGAAGGACCTATGGGAAAATCCTCCGCTCAGCAAATAGGTGAACGGACTGTGATACCGGATGGAAAGTAAGGAAAGCGAAGGAAACTGCTGCCGGAACCAATCAATGTCCCGCTCGAAATAGATATACGGCAAGGCCTGGTTCGCATGTCCCAAGGGATTGCCTTCCGGCAGTTCCCGTCCCCCCAGTTCGTCGAACGGCTCATGGTGAAATCGTTTGTAGATGAATCTGCCAAACGGGGTGTTGGCCGGTTCCACCATCATGATCTTTCCGCCATTGGCCAAAGTCCGGCTGGCTTCCGCCAAAAAATCGGCGGGCTTCGGAATGTGATGAAAGACATTCAGGAGCAGGATGCAAGACAAGGATTGATCCGGAAAAGGAAGGGCCTCCGCCCGGACGACCCGGTCCACATCCGGCAAGGGCAGGATGTCGGAGGTGATGACTTCCGGGAAAATCTCCTTTAGGAAGCCACCGCCGGAGCCGATTTCCAGACTCGCTCCGTTGTCCAGGCCCACGGACATGGCCGTAGACCGGAATGAGACATACATGCGTCTGTACCATCGCCGGAGCATCGTCTTACGGGTCAGGACGGATTTGTGCCGGATTGTGGTCTGTACGTCGGCTGCGATGACGGAAGATTCGATAGCGTCCATGGGAAGGAAGGATAACGATGAAACGAGCCCGCCGGATGTATCGAACAAACGGACGCTCCAACATGCAGTGGCAGATATAACCATGCCAGCATTAGTCCGTGCGCATGGCCTGCGACAGATTAGTTCCGTTTCCGACCCTTCAACGAAACAGGGATCAAGCCCCTGCCGCTGCCTGGGAGAGAAAACCTAGTTCCGTTTAGGTGCAAACCAAATTGTCGGTTCGGCTTTGATTTGAGTGGATGCGCCATATCGCGGCCGAAGCGGTGACGGAATGGCGGATTCAATGGAAGAGGATTTATTTCTCCCCGCTTCACGGGAAAGCTGGTACGCGAATTTTTTAGAATTAGGCTAATTATAGGGACTTTTTCTTTTTTCAATTTTTTGATAGCAAGTGGATTGAGTATTTATTCGCCTTTTATTATCGGAATTTTACTCCTCGCTTCGCGGAGAGGGGCACGCAGCGCTGGGCACGGGTGTGGGTTAGTGGGAGAGGATTCCCCGCTCGCGGGGAAAGCTGGTCTCTCAAGCATTTGTGATCCGACAGTTTTGCTTACGCCCTTTCCGTTTGATTTCCATCCGAAACCAATCCGTCGGTATGGAAAGGAAGATGGGTTTCGGGACCGGCTGGCTTAAGTCGGCAGAAACCGGTGCGACCGGAAGACATTCGCAGCCGGCCGGTTGGGAAGAGCTGGAAAAACGATTAGCTTTGGAAAGTTGACGAGAGTGCCCCTCGTATGCCGATACGCGCCAAACGGTGTCGTTTCGGCGCTCGGTCCGATGATGCGAAAGAAGCGGCACCGGGCGCAAAGCCTCCGCCAAACCTCAGCCGATGCGAAACGAAGCCATCCTGCCGCTGCCTTTGCTGCTCCTGCTGCCCTTGCTCGGGTACGGACAAACCTACACTTCCTATTTCACCGGAAACGGTACCGACCTCGTCACGGACCCCGGCGGCGGCACCTGCCTGATGGGCGGCGCCACGGAGCATGACCAGGCCATGCGCTGGTGGCTCCAACGGGCGGAGGGTGGTGACATACTCGTGCTGCGGACCTCCGGTGCCGACGGATACAACGACTACCTGTATGCAGCGCTGGGGGTTCCGGTGAACTCCGTGGAGACCATCGTCTGCCATGACCCGGCTGCCGGCTACGATCCTTACGTACAGGAGAGAATCCGGCGGGCGGAAGCCATCTGGTTTGCAGGCGGCAACCAGTGGGACTACGTGTCATATTGGCGGGGGACTCCGGTCGACAGCCTGGTCAACGAGGCCGTCCGCAGCCGCCATGCCGCCATCGGAGGTACCAGCGCCGGAATGGCGGTACTCAGTCGATACTATTTCAGCGCCCAGAACGGCACCATCACCTCCGCCGAGGCTTTGTCCGACCCATTCCATCCCTCGCTGACCGTCGATACGGCCGCTTTTCTGTCCGCCGCCTACCTGGAAGATGTCCTGGCGGATACGCATTTCGATAATCCGGACCGGCGGGGCCGGCTGACGGCCTTCCTCGCCCGACTGTTTACCTTGACCGGTCAACCGGTGAGCGGCATCGCCTGCGATGAGTACACGGCGGTCTGCATCTCCCCGGATGGCCACGCTACCGTCTACGGCGATTATCCGGCCTACGACGACAATGCCTATTTCGTAAGTCCTCATTGCGGGCTTCCGCAGCCAGTTCCGGAGAGCTGTTCCCCCGGCGTCCCGCTTACTTGGAACCTGCAAGCCGAAGCCCTGGATGTCTGCCAGGTCAAAGGCACAGCAAATGGTGACTTCTCCTTCGACCTCAGCGACTGGGAAACCACCGTCGGCGGCAGCTGGCTGCACTGGTGGGCGGAGGACGGGTTTCTCTTTTCGGCGGCGGCCACTCCGCCGGACTGTCTGCCTTCCGCCGCAGATCCGACGGCGCCCCAGCCGGATGGTTTCCTCTCCGTTCACCCGAATCCCGGTTCGGGCCGCTTCCGTGTGTCGGTATCGAACGGCCTGTTGGAAGCGGATGCCCGCATCGAAGTCCTCAATCCCTTGGGGCAAGCCGTTCCTGTCTCTGTACTCCGGAACGGATCCCAGCTTACATTCCAGGCTGTCGGGGTCGGTGCCGGGCTGTACTTCCTGTCGGTCCAGGACAAACGGGGACGCCGCAGCTGCCCTTTTGTCCTGCTGGCCGAGTAACCGCCCGAACAGCGAGGCCGATGTGCGGCAAAGCGTGCAAACGGAGGTTGTCCCGCTTACCATGACGTGCCGGGCACAGCCGGAAAAAACGAACGGTCCGACAGGATTACCCGTCGGACCGTTCGTTTTCCGCAGCGGACGGCCGGTGAAGGTTGAAACTTGCAGCCATTCCACTGGTGTCGCCTTTTGATGTATCTTATTCCGAATCCGCCGGCACAGCAGCCGGTGCCTCCTCGAGAATGTGCTGGTCGACGAGGATACGGCCACAGTGTTCGCAGGCGATGATTTTCTTGCGCATGCCGATTTCCAGCTGCAGCTGCGGCGGGACATGGTTGAAGCAGCCGCCGCAGGATTCGCGGGCGACCGTCACCACGGCCAGACCGTTGCGGTAGGAGCTCCGGATCTTGTTGTAAGCCTTGAGCAGCCGCTCTTCGATTTTCTTACGGGCTTTGTCGCTTTTCTTGCGGAGTTTCTCCTCTTCTTTTTCCGTTTTCTCCTGTATGGCCTGCAGCTCCACCTTCTTGCGTTCCAAATCCGCCTTTTTGCCGTCGAGCCGCTCCTTGGTACTGTCGAGGACAGCCTGCCTTCCCTCCATGTTCACGCGGGCCTCGCGGATTTTCTTTTCCGACAACTGGATGTCGAGCCGCTGCATTTCCAATTCCTTGGTAAGGGCTTCGTATTCCCGGTTGTTCTTGACGTTGTCGGATTGTTTTTCATAACGGGCGATCAGAGCCTGGGATTCGGCGATGTTGGCTTCGTAACGGCCGATTTCATCTTCGAGGTCCTCCACATTCTCCTGGAGGCGGCGGAAACGGGTCTCCAGGCCGGCGATCTCGTCCTCCAGGTCCCTGACTTCCATGGGGAGCTCTCCCTTGAGCACCTCCAATTCATCTATTTGGGAATCAATCTGCTGCAGTTCGTATAAACTTCTGAGCTTTTCCTCAACGGTGAGTTCTGCCATGATGGGTGGGTTGTGGCGCAGGCAGCCCCTGCCGGCAAACTTCGGTACCGGAGGCCGCAGTCGGCCGTCTGCTGTTAAAAGTAAAGAACAGGGTTTGTGCGGATGGTTGTTTGGAGGGTGGCAAAAGTAGGAAATTTTTCGGAGATTATTTCCCGGAGCAGGTCGATGGTGAATTGTTCGCTTTCATAGTGTCCGATATCGGCGATGACGATCTTCCCGTCGGCATCAAAGAACTCATGGTACTTGTAATCTGCGGTGACGAAGATGTCTGAACCGCTTCGCAGGGCGGCGGGCAGCAGGAAACTGCCGGCGCCGCCGCATAGCGCCACCTTGCGGACGGCTTTTCCGCGCAGGGCGGTATGTCGGACCACGGGGGTTTTCATCCGTTTCTTGAGCAGCGCCAGGAATTCCGTTTCGGGCAAGGGTTCGGGCAGGTATCCGACCGCTCCCAGACCCACCCGGGAATCCTTTTGCCGGAGTTCCAGCTGTTCGGCCGGCCCGACGGAGGACCCGCTCTCCCGGAGCATGGCCAGGAGCTGCGGCACCGCGCCGGCACCCGACACTGCTTCCAGTCTACGCAGGGAAGCGGACCTGTCCGCCGTCTCCACCGGAATGGAAACAACGGATCCCATGGGCAAGGCTTCCTGCCAGGCGGCCGCCAGGGTGTCCGCACCGGCGGCGGTCACCGTCGCGCGCAGAAGTTGCAATGGCTCCGAGGGTGACAGGACCGCCACCGACTGTAACCCCAACTGCGCGGCGATGCGGGTATTGACGCCATGGTCGTAAACCTTGTCGAGGTTGGTGTGTACCGCATAGATGGCAATGTCCTCCCTGATCGCGCGGATCAGCGCCCGTTCGACATAAGATCCGCCGCTCAGCTTCTTCAGGCCACGGAAGACAATGGGGTGGTGCGCCACCACCAGGTTGCACCCCCGGTCGGCCGCCTCGGCCACCACGGCCTCCGTCGCATCCAGGCAGCACAGGACGCCCCGCACAACCGACCCGGCATCCCCCGTGATCAGCCCCGCATTGTCATAACTCTCCTGATAGCCGGGCGGAGCGATGGTCTCCAGCAAGGAAATAACGGATTGTATGGTCGGCATGACTGCTCTTTTTTGCGGTTCGGTTGCGGGGGGCCGGCTCAACGGATGCCGCCGACCGTCATGTCAGGGTCGTAATCCCCGGTAATCACCGGCGTCTGCCGGTTCTGGGTATAGGCCCGGACCTGCCCGCTGATGTAGTCGAACAGTTCCTGCACCGTGATGATCTTGTTCTGGTTGGTGTCAGCTTCCCCTTTCAAGCCCCGCAGCAGGAAATGACTGAAGACGCCCCGCCGCAGCCCGCTGCTTTCCAGGGATGTTTCCTCGGATTTGGAAGACATGATGAGTGCCATGCCCGCCTTAGCCTCCGACAACGTCCGGTAGTAATCCTCAAGGACGTTGCGCACCGTACCGCTTTTTTCCGCGATGGACATCAGGCTGCCGGAGTGGCAGGCGTCCGCGATGCACAATTTGTACTTGGCCCTGGATTCTCCGAACAACTGGCGGATCTCCTCATGCTCGAGCTTGTTGTTGTAACCGTTGTAATCGATGGGCAGGAAAGCCCCCTTTAGGCCATGTCCTGAAAAATAGAGGATGACCAGATCTTCCGGACCAGCCTGCCGGAATACGTCCTTCATGGCGTCCATGATGTTGCTGGCGGTCGCATCCTCATTGATCAGCAACCGGATGTTCTCGTCCTTGACTGCCCCGCCTTCCGGGCTTTTCAGGAAGGCATGGTAACGGTAGGCGTCGTCATCGGTGTAGCGCAAGGCCGGCATGTGATTGTAATCGGCGATGCCGACCACCACTGCCCAGGTCTTGAAGTTCAGGGCACGTTGTACGGCCAGGTAGGCTTCCGGATCCACTTCCGGGGTGACGGCCGGCAGGACGGGCGTCGGTTTTTCCCGGCCCATGAAATTGCCGTCCTTCCAATAGCCTTCGATTTCGGTGCCGTCCGACAGGTAGAAGGTCCCTTTGCCGCTGAAGTTGCCGTCGGACCATTCCCCCCGGTAGCGCCCGCCGTTGGAATAATAGATGATGCCTTCCCCGTCGGGCACCCCGTTGCGGAAACTGCCGCTGTACTTGGCGACACCGTCCTTGAACACATAGGTGCCGTTGCCTTCCTGGCAGTCCCCTTCCAGGCAGCCGGTCACATTTTCCGCAATGACCGGATTGCCGAGGTAGTCTCCGTCACGCCATTCTCCGGAGATGAAGGTGCTGTCCGGATAATGGAGCACACCCCGCCCGTGCGGAAGGCCGTTCCGGAAAGTACCGACATAGCGGTTGCCGTTGACATATGTGTAAATTCCCGCCCCTTCCGGCTGCGTCGTCTTGAACGCTCCCTCGTATTTGCTGCCGTCGGGATAGGCGTAGAGCCCCTCCCCTTCCTGACAATCGCCCGCCAGGCAACCCGACTGGACCTCCTCCACCGCCGCGGGCACCTCGGGAAACAGCTCCCCGATGGGCTGGCCCAAGGAATCGATGGGGACCCCCATGCGCCAGTTCCCTTTCCACTGGCGGCCGTCGGCCAGGATCTTGATGCCTTCCCCGTCCGGATACCGGTTGGTCCACTGCCCCCGGTACTGGCTGCCGTCAGAATAGTAGCAGGTACCGATGCCATTGATTTCCCCGTCCTTGAACTCACCGATGTACCGCGCACCGCTGGGGTACCGGTAGATGCCGGTCCCGTCGGCACAATCGCCGGAGATACATTGGGCATCCAGCAGCCAAGGCAAGGTCAGCAGGCTCAGGATCGCGAACAGGCGGGCGGGCGGAAAGTGTCCTGGATTCATCAGTAACTGTTTTGACATGGTGGAAGAGAGCTGTATACGTATTAACGCCAAAGACGGATGCGTGTTCGAATGGTACGGGAACATTCCGACGGCCGGGAGGACCGGACCTCACATTAACCCCGGCCGGGACGGGCTTATTGTACCGGTCGGCAGAAAAATCAGTGCCGTGACATAGAAAACCCGGTACCGGTGCATGAACTGCCGCCCGGTACCGGGTTGATCCGTAGCCGATCGGTATGGGGAAAGTCCTGACAGGCGCGGGACTGTGTCAGAAGATCATCCCGACGGTGAACTGGTGGCGGACCCGTGCCGTCCGGTTGCCCGTTTCCTGCCAGGAAGACTCGCCGGTCGAATAGCAGACATGGATGGTGTTCCCGAAACGCATGCCGGTCGTGACCTGGCGGCTGACGTAGCGGTTGTCGCTGTTGATGGTTTTCCCATGACTTACCGTGGCAAGGGCGTAGATCACCAATGGACCGGTGGTCATGGAGAAACCACCACCCGCCTGCGGGCCGAAGCCGGTGGCGAAGCCTTTGTTATAGGTGGTGAATGGCGGGGCATAGTCACGATGGGCCGGGGCGAAGGTTCCGAATTCCATACCCAGGCTGGAAATCATCCGGAAACTGGTATTGCCCCATTGACCGAGCCCCGGGGTCGCCATCATGGCGAAATCCCCACGTAGCAACAAGGGGTGGAAGCCTGCCTCCGGTTGACCGGAGCGGTTCTCGGGATCCTGTAGATAGGCATCCAACGGCCGTGACAACCAACTGGCCTGCACGTGCCACCGTGCCTCGATCGGCAGGCGGGAATGTCTGCCGCCCGGGACTTCCCGGTCGAAGCGGGGCACACTGCCCATCCGGAACACCATGGCTTGCGCCGCATATTCCTCCTCGTAATACTTCATCTGGGCTTCCTGCCGCCCAAAAGCCAGTTCGAAATCCGGAAAAATGCTTTCGTCGAACAACTGTCCGAGCAGACCGGACAAAACGCCCGCCCCCGCATCGGATTCGGAAAGCGACACTTGTGCGAAGGTGTCCTGCAGGATGCCCAGCTGCACCTCGTTCAGGCTGTCGAACCCGATGATCTGAACGTTCCAGTTCGCGGAATCGAAGGATAGGCTGTCCTGGTACTGACCCAACAATCCGCCCAGGGAATCGAACGATGCCCCCGCCAGGTTTTGAACACTGTCCAGGATGGTGAGCACGGTGTCGGAACCGGCGATGCCCAGGTCCGGCAGCAGCCCGGCCAGCGTGTCCTGCCCGGCATCCAGTCCGGACAGCCAGCTGCTGTCCAATCCGCCGCCCGGCGATGGCTGCCCGAGCAAGCCGTACAATTCCTGCAACTGCGCGTTATATGCCTGCTGGTCGACGCTCAAGGTGCTGTCCAACCCTCCCCATTGCACGGAGAACTGCTGTTGGGTCGTGTCGCCCAACTGCCCCAGCAAACCGGCGAACAAACCCCATTGGGCGTAGACGGATTGGCTGAACATGATGACAAGCACTAAGGATGGCAACGTTGTTAATGTCCTTTTCATTTGGTGGTGGTTTAATACGGTGAATTGATAGAAGTACCGGGCGGTGTTTCTTCAACTTGGGTCACAGGCTGACTTATGACGGTGCATGCGTAAGCTGTGTCGTCAGCATCTACGTAGATGGAATCGGAGAAGGGAATGTTTCGGGCGGGCGCTTGTCGGAAGAGAATAGAAATAACTTACAAACACAAATATAATAATTTTTTTTGCAAAATGCAGGTCATTTTGAAAAACTTGGTATTCGTCGGAATAAAAAAGTACTAACCATTTTTTTCCTTTTCCCGGTGGTTTCGAAAGCAACACGGGCCGGCCCTGTGCCGGTGTAAAACATGGCCGTATCCGGTACCGGGATATGCCAGCACGGCGGAAATCGCCCCTCGCCAGCCGGACGCAATCCAACATGTCGTATCAAGCAGTTTGTTACAACAGGTCTCGAAGGAGGTATGTCAATGTGTTGTTACGACGACGGGCATTTCTTTCTGCGGTAACACAATCGCACAATCAAGGACGCAAACCAAATTGTCGGTTCCGCTGCGATCCGATGGGGAATGGCGCATTATCACCACCCGATGATTTGAATCTTTCCCCGCTTCGCTGGGCTCGCCGGTCTGCGATTTGCAGGATTAGGCCTATGCACTCGATCTTATTAATTTTCCTAATTACCTGACCAACCGATGTCTCTGTATTACATCGCTTTCTCCTTACCACGATTTTCGTTCCCCGCTTCGTGAGGAGGGATCCGGAGAAATGGGAAAGACCTTCCTGCCACCCTTTTGCAGGAACCGGACTTGCCTCGGCACCATCCGAGCCAAAAATAAAAGGGTCCTCTCGAATCCCTTCAACAAGAAACGCTTCCTGCGCATCGCCTAAGGTGCCTATGTCCTCAACCCCTACCTCGGAATCGATGCCTCGGTCTGGCGC
>JBEAQU010000003.1:0-23981 GCA_041163745.1 Bacteroidota bacterium | reverse complement strand
CGGGTCGGATAATAGCCGTTGATCTCGTTCTGCGACTGGGTGGACCAAGCATTGGTGTTGTTGACCGATGGCGCCATGATCGTGCCGCTCCCGGCCGGGTCGTGCGTCGCACTGAAGTTGTGCCCGATCTCATGGGTGGTCATGACACGCAGCAAGTTCGCATTCGTGGAAAAATCCTGCAGGCAATGATAACGGTTGGCCGTGCAGACGGCGCTCAACCAGGCGATGCCGATGGTGCCGCCCTGGAAGTCGCGGTTGGTCCACATCTGCCCCAGGTCGTGGACTTCGGAAAATCCCGAAGGCCCCCAGGATGTGAAACTGGACAGCACGGTGGCCGCATTGGTGGAACTGGTCCATGGGTCCGTCGCCGGCGGCACCACCACGAATTGCTCCACGATCTCGAAATCGAGCTCGTCGTTGAACTCGTCGTCGTAGTTGTTCTGCACGTTGTTCATCACCGCGATGTTGTGGTTCTCCACCGCCGCTACAGACCCGTATTTGTTGAACATGGACACGTCCGATGCGATGGCCAGTTCGATCTCCTTGCAACCCGTCATCTTGTTCGCCGGCTGACCTTCCTCCGTGGATTCCTTCCGGTCGGGAGTATGTGCCTGCAGCTCGTCCAATCCGCAGGTCTTCCCTGCGTGCGGCTTCACGTCCGACGCACGGTACACAACCAGATGGTCGGTCGGCGCACCGGGAACGAAATAACACAAGGGCTCCAAAAAGTAATGCTCGCCACCTTCCCGGATATAGCCGTAGAGAAAATCCTGCGTCAGGGTCAGGCTGGCTGTTCCGTCCGCCACACCGACCAAATCTCCCCGGTAGGCTATCGGCCGGGAAACCGTCTCCCGGACCACCCCGTCGGCCGTCAAGACCGACCGGACATAGGAACGCGCAAAATTCGGCCGCAGCTGCAGCCGGAGCGTCCATTCCAGCCCGCCCAGCCGTAAGGTGAATTCGGCCGGACCACCTCCGGCCGTAGCATGGTCCGCCACCTCCGATATGGGTAAACGGAAAATGTCGTATGCCTTGAACTGGGTGTCGAGCGCTTCCGAACGCGCTTGTTTCCGCCGTTGCCCCTCGAAAACGGGACCCTGGCCGAAGGAAACGAAAACGGTTGCCAGAAAAAACACAGTGGTAATTGTTCGCAACATGGCGGTGAATTTGTTTGGATGTGTCAGATGCCGTTCTTCGGTAAACCCCAAAAATAAGACCGGGACAAGCATTTTTCGCAAAGGCCGGATAACTTCATCGGCATATTTGTCTATTCCCTTCCATAATTTCCGACCCGACAGACGACGCAGACCCCCTCCGACCGCCGCCGCCGGCCAAGCCGCTGCCCCGGAATCAGGTGACAGAACCCGGATATCCGTTATCGCCTCCGATTCGCTTCCGTTTGTTCCGGCTGCGTAACCATATGATTTGAAGCATAGCTAAATGTCATTTTGTCAGTATTTTTTTGATAAAAACGTCATTTTGTCATACTGTTTTTGACTTTTTCTGCCAAAAAAAGGATTTTTTTCAGGTGGAATGCGAATTGAACAGGATGAAACAACGGAGGCGGACAGCCGGCGGGAACGCAACGGAACCAGCCCGCCTCCGGAAACAAACATCCGATAACGACAACTTAAAATTCAGCCTTATGAACCTGATCAATTTCTTTCCGACGACCACCCGCAAGTCCTGCACCACCCATCCGGCAGACCGCCTGTTCCAGGATTTTTTCCAGGATTCCTTCCCGGTTTCCTTCCCAGCCGAAAGATCGGCAAACCCTGCCGTGAACATCGCCGAAACGGAGGACCAATACCGCATCGAAGTGGCGGCGCCTGGCCTGCAAAAGGGCGATTTCGAAGTCAAGGTGGAAAAGGACATCCTGAGCATCATCGCCAAAAAGGAAACGGAGAAAGCGAATGAAAACCGCCGCTATACCCGGCGGGAGTTCGGCTTCCACACTTTCCGGCGCAACTTCCATCTTCCGGAACAGGTGGATACCAATGCCATCCAGGCAAGCTACGAACAGGGAATCCTGGTCGTCACGCTGGAGAAAAAGCCGGAAGCGAAGCCGCTGCCGGCCCGTACCATCGCCATCAACTGATCGCCCGGACTTCGGAGACTGTCCTCCGGCCCGCACCGTGACAGTCTCCGGAATCCGGACCATACCCGGAGGGCGTAAACCAAGCTGTCGGATCACCAATCCTTGACAGACCAGCTTTCTCCGCTGCACGGGGAGCAGGTCTGTCCTGTCAACTACGAATCCGTCATTCCGTCACCCCGCCGGCCGCGACACCGCACATCAACTAAGCCCGAAGCGGCACCGACCTATTGATTTGCGCCTTACCCGAACTTATCGCAATGCGTCGCCCACCCCCCGGCGGCGCATTGCCGTTTCCAGTGGTTCCGCCAATCACCCCGACATGTTATCTGTCGGACAACTCCAGCCAGCGCATCTCCTTCTCCGACAAGGTGGTCTCCAGTGTCTCCAACTCGGCGGACAATAGGCGGATGTCCGCCATCGCCAGGTCCCCCGCCGCAAAGGCCGCATGTATCTCCGCCTTCTTCGCTTCCAGTTCCTCCAACTCCCGCTCCAATTTCTTCAACTCGTTCTTCTCCTGCTTGGTCAGACCGGAGCCTGTCCGAACCACCGTATCCGACGCCTGTGCCGCCTGCTGCTTCTCCTGCCGGCGCACCGCCTGCTCCGACAACCACTCCGCCCGGTAATCCATGTAGCGGCCGTTGTAGTCCCGGATCTGGCCGTCCCCTTCGAATACGAACAGATGGTCGCATAGCTTGTCCAGGAGAAACCGGTCGTGGGTGACCACCACCAGACAGCCCGGAAACTGCAGCAGCCACTCCTCCAATATGTTCAGGGTGATGACGTCCAGGTCGTTGGTAGGCTCGTCCAATATCAGGAAGTTGGGGTTCCGCATCAGTACCGACAGCAGGTACAGCCGCCGCCGCTCCCCCCCGCTGAGTTGGGAAATGTAAACCTGCTGCTGGTCCCGCGGAAACAGAAAGCGCTCCAGCAACTGGGCCGCCGTCAATTTCTGCCCCTTTTCCAAGGGAATGTATTCCGCAATGTCGGTGATGTGGTCGATGACCCGCTTGTCCTGCTCCAACCGGATTCCATCCTGCGTGTAATAACCGAACACGACCGTCTCTCCCTTCACCACCCGACCGGTGTCGGGCCGCTCCTGCCCGGTCAGCAGATTGATGAAAGTGGACTTGCCCACCCCGTTCTTGCCGACAATCCCGATCCGCTCCCCTTTCTTGAACTTGTAATGGAAATTGTCCACGATCTTCAGCTCCCCGTAGGCCTTGCTGATGTAATGGAGCTCCAATATCTTCCCCCCCAACCGCTGTCCCTTCAGGTCGATCTGTATCTCGTCCTTGGCTACCTGCCGGCTGGCCTGGTCCTCTATGTCGTAGAAACGCTCAATCCTCGCATTGGCCTTGGTGGTACGGGCCTTCGGGGAACGCCGCATCCACTCCAGCTCCTGCTTGTATACCTTCCGGGTCTTGTCCAGCTCGATGGCTTCGTTCTCGACCCGCAACGCCTTCTTCTCCAGGAAATCCGCATACCCTCCGGTATATTTGTACAGGTTGCCGCTGTCCAACTCCAGAATGGTGTTGCAGATATGCTCCATGAAATACCGGTCGTGGGTGACCATGAAAAGGGTCTGGTTCGGAAGCCGGAGAAATGCTTCCAACCACTCGATCATGTCCAGGTCCAGGTGGTTGGTGGGCTCGTCCAGGATGAGGAACTCCGGTTCCTCGATGAGGAGCTTGGCCAGCGCGAGCCGCTTCTTTTGTCCGCCGGACATCGTCGCGACCGCCTGCTCCAGGTTGGTGATGTTGAACTTGAAAAGGATTTCCTTTACGCGCGACTCGAAGTCCCAGGCCTTCAGGTCATCCATCCGGGCCAAGGCCGCCTGCATCGCCCCGGTATCCTCCGGATGCAGCAGGGCCCGCTCGTACGCCCGCGTCGCCTGCACGACCGGCAGGTCGCTGTCCAGGATGGCCTCGAGCGCGTTATGCCGACCATGGAAATCCGGTTCCTGCGGCAGGTAACCGACCCGGACATCCCGCCGGAGCTGCACTTTCGCATCCTCCCCCTCGCTGGGTTCGATGCCGGCCACCACCTTCAGCAAAGTGGTCTTCCCGCTGCCGTTCTTCGCAATGAGCGCTACCTTCTGGCCTTTGCTGACCTGCAGGCTGACCTGCCGGAACAACACTTTCTCCCCGTAACTCTTGGTAATGTTTTCTAATGTCAGATAATTCACGTCCGTCGCCGGGGGCTTTATTCTCCCGTCCGCCACAAAGGTAGGCGGATTGTCCCGACTCAGGAACAACAGCCCCGCTTTACCCCCCGCGCCTCCGCGAGAGCGGTCTTCAGACAGCCTTGGTCCGCTGGTACCGCCGATGCCGCCAATATGCCAGCAGACTCACGACCAACAACGACAGAACCGTCCAATAGACGAAAGGCGGTACCGGCACCGGGTCGCCGGCTGCATAGGAATGAAGCCCCGACAGGTAGTAGTTCACACCGAAATAGGTCATGGCCACCGACGCCCATCCGAACAGCGTCGCCACATTGAAGGCATAGATGCCACGGAAACCCGGTATGAACCGCATGTGCAGGATGAAGGAATACACCAGTATCGTCACCAAGGCCCAGGTCTCCTTGGCATCCCATCCCCAATATCGTCCCCAGGATTCGTTCGCCCAGACTCCGCCAAGGTAGGTCCCCACGCTGATCATCACCAAGCCACCGATCAGGGTCATCTCGCTGATCCAGGTCATCTCCTGCACCACCCGATATACCCGCTGGCCATTCTCCTTGTTCGCAAAGATCATGAACAACAGGTTCAACAGGCCGATGATGGCACCCAATACCAGGAAACCGTAACTGCCCGCCTCCAACGACACATGGATCATCAGCCAATAGGATTTCAATACCGGTACCAAGGGCGTGATTTCCGGATCCAACCAGTTCATCCCCGCCACCAACATGATGGTCGCCGCCAACACCGAGGTCGCCGCCAGTGCACCATAGCTCCGACGGGCGAAGATCAGACCCGCCAGGACGGTCGTGAATCCGATGTAGATCATCGACTCGTAACCGTTGCTCCAGGGCGCCCGACCGGATACATACCAGCGAAGCCCCAATCCGATGGTGTGCAGCAGGAAAAAGACCGCCAACAATCCCAGTGACACCCGGCCCGGCCACTTCAGGTTCCAGCCCGGCCGGAATACCGCCGTGAACATCAAAGAAAGGTACAATAGCCCCAGCAGACTGTACCACCTGGACAAACGGTTGAAAATGTCCATCCGGTTGAGCAACAGCTCCGCTTTCACTTTGGACGGCGGCAGCAGTACCGACCCGCCATACCGCCGCTGGTATTCGGAAAGCTCCGCTACCATCCGGTCCGGTACCCGCCAATCCCCCGACTGCAGGGAGACCCGCAGGGCATCGGTGTACGCCGGATAGAACAAACCGATGATGGTGTTGCTCCACTCCCCCACCCCCTGCCTGCCCGCAGGGGGCGGCACCCAGGAGTTTGTGGTGTCCCCCGGCACCGGAAAGACGGACAGGAACCTGCCGGAGAAAACCATGCTCGTGATGTTCAGCTTTTCATCCACTTTCAACAACTCCTTCTCCATGATGCTCCGGTCCCGTTGCGGCGTGTTGTAGGCGGCCCGAACCTCGTCCCGCAATTTGTAGCTTCCGTCGGTATGGAAAAAATCCGCATAGGTGGCCTTGTCTCCCGAAATGCCCAGCAACTGCCGGATCTCCTCGTGCTTGCCGGTCTTGATCAACGGTACATGATACCAGTCTGAAGGACTCGCCGCCATACCCAGGATGACTTGCTCCGCCGTAAGTCCCGCCAGGTGGTCCTCACGGGACAGCTTCCGGAGAACCTCGCTGCAGTAGGTGTTCAACGGTTTCAACCGCCCGCGATGGTCCTGCATCTGCAACCTGCCGAATTGTTCCGCGTGCGTCGCATCGATGGCCTTGGGCAATACCTCCTGCGCCGATGCCGGCCACAACGCCCCGCCGACCAAGAACCCCGCCAACAACAGGCTTTTCTGAGACTGCCTCATTTTCCTTAGATTCTCCGACAGCTGCAGGAACCGGCTGCTCTTGTTGAAAAAGGTCATGACCATCCCCAAGGTCAGCAAGGCATACCCGAGATAGGATATCCAGGTTCCCCAGAAATCATGGTTGACACTCAGATAGGTTCCCAATTCGTCCTGGTCGAAAGATGATTGGAAAAATCGGTAACCGTCATAATTCAGAATGTTGTTCATGTAGATGCGCTGGTTCCTCACCAATCCGCCGCGCTCATCAATCAGCGTGACCTCACTGGCATAGGAGGAGGCGTTGTCCGTCCCCGGATACCGCTCCATGATGAAGTCGTTCAGCCGGATGGAAAAAGGCAAGGTGATGGGCCTGGAGCCGTAGGCGACCGCCAGACTGGCGTTCCGGAACGCGGTGATGCCAGGACGGCCCTCCACCCCGGCCCTGCCGGTGACAAAGACCGGATGCTCCTCCCCGTCGAAACGCACCGTCATGTCCAGTCCACCCAGGCTGGTGCTGCTCATCTTGGGGTCGGATGATGTCAGGGAGACCGAAGCCGTCGGACTGAACGCCCCGAACACAAATCGCTGCGAGCCACTGGCATACATGCTCCGCAGCCGCAATGGATAGGTCCCGCCCGCCCGCAGGGTGTCCATCGTCTGGGTGGCCATCACCAGCTGGGTGAAATCCGTCGGCGCCTGAAAGTACAGACTGTCGTTATCGTATCGGATGTTGAAGGCCATCGGGTCGGCAGGCACACCAAAGTTGAAAAGGGTGTTGTATAGCCTGACTTTCTCGCCTTGCCGTACATGATACTCCTCCCGACCGTTCATTCCCGCAAACACCACCTTCAACACCGGACCGCCGCGCTCGTCGTCCACCATCGTCTCCGCCGGATTGGGAAGAAAGCGGTTGACCCGGATGTCCAGGGTTTTGCCGCCGACCAGATAGGACCGCTCCATGGTGTTGTCTCCCAGACTGGCGAACAGCACCGGCTCGCTGAATCGGAAACGCTTCCCGGCATACAACAGCTCACATTGCAGATAGGTGTCCGAGGAAAGGAAGACGTCCGACGTACTCCCCTCCCGGATGCCCATCATGCCCTCGTATCCGAAATACCGCGTCACACCCGCTCCTACCAATATCACAATCATGGACAGGTGAAATACGAAGATCGTCCACTTGCGCTGCCGTAGCATCCGAAACCGGCGGATGTTGACCATCAGGGTCACACCGAACAACACCAACAGCAATTCGAACCAACGGGCCTTGAAAATGACCTTCTGGGCGGCGCTCGTCCCGAAATCGTTCTCCACAAAGGTGGCCACCCCGATGGCCGCGGCAAACAACAACATGTACAACCCGGCCGCCGACATCGAGAACAGCCTGTCAAAGATTTGCTTGGTAATTTTCATCATCCTGATATCAATGCTTGACAATGGCTGCTTCCATGATGTAATCATACCGGTAACCGGCACCGAAATCCCGGTTCAGGGCGATGGTGCCCTCCATGGTCACGATGTCCCCCGGATTGACCAGCGCCACGGTGGTCACCGTCAGGTCGACACCGGAGCCATCCTGCAGATGCAGCCAGTTCCTTCCCATGATCATCGAGTTGACCTTGACACACTTGCCGGTCACCTGTACGGTCTTCCCTTCGTACCGGGATAGGTTGGCGACCAGATCGGACAACTTCACCGACCCCGCCGCCATCTCCACTTCCCCCGGATCCGGCGCACTGGCCACCTGCTGCCCGGCAGCCCCTGTGACGGCCGCCGACGGCTGCGCAGGAGCCGCCGGCCGGAAATCCGATACCAACAGCACCCGGTCGAAGAAACGGTTCAATTCCTGGCTCTGGAAACCTTGCTTGCTCAATCCGCCGCTGAACAGATATGACCCCCCGATCCGAATGTCTTGTTTCATGACGGCAATCCAAAATTCCTCACCGCCCTCCTGAACCCGCACATAACTGTAACGCTCCGTTTCCAATGCCTCCAGTGCCGTTACGGTCCGCATGTCGGCCGGCTGGCCAGCGGCCGGGCTCTCACTCGCAAGCAGACCTGCACCCAGTGCCGCCGAGCCGCCCGGTACCGGAAAGATCTGCTCCGCCGAGCCGCCGTCCAACGGCTCTCCGGAAATTTCCCGGGGGCCGCTGTCACAGGCCGAAAAAAAGGCAATCCCCCATGTCAAGACGAATAATGTCGCTCGATTCATATTAATTTTCAAACATTTATGAATTAATTTTTTATTTTAATAAGACCTTCGGCCAAAAGTCCCAGATTCGCAGGCAGCAGGAGCCGCTGGTGCAATCCCGACCCCACGGCTTACAACCGCTGAATGATCCGGGTGTTGACCCGGTACAGGGTGCTGTTGGCCGAGTCGAAGGTAGCCTCTCCGTACAAATACAGACTCAGTTTCCTGGACAGGTTGATACCCAGGTTGGCACCCGCCACCTCCTGCCGTAACATGAATTCACTGGTCCTGTATGTGTACGCCAAGTGACGGCCGTACAACTCCAGGTTCAGTTTTCCGGCGATGAGATCTTTGTTCAGCCGGACTCCCATCATCCTGGAAGCCATGTAATTGGTCTGCAAAATATTGGCATTGACCGACAACTGCGCTTTCAAACCCGGAACATTGGTAAAATTAAGGTACGTGTTCAGGTTCCTGGACAGGTTGGCATCGCTTTTTTGAAAACGCCAGTTCGCACTGGCCCCCCAGGTAACCCGCTTGAACGGCCGGTAACTGATGTTGAAGCGCAATCCTTGCCTGGTTTCGTTGTCAATCAACTGGTCGATGTAACTCTTGTAGGATTCGTAATAGATGATGTTCCGACGACTGTCGAAGGACATCGCCACACTCAGCCGCTGCGACAGCCGGTAACGGGCGGAAAGGTACAGGTTGGTGAGACTCAATTGCCCCCTGGCCTCGTTCTGGATGTTCTCGTATAGGTCGACCTCGAACGAACCGAACAGGTTCATTTTTTTCCACAGGTTGCTGGCATGCTGGAAGTACACGAACCGACGGTCTGTGAATTTCCCGTTCCGCTGCTCCACCACCCCGAAAGTGGATTGTACGCTGTTGCCGTTGTGGGATGCCTGATGCCCCACATACAAGCCAGCCTGTTTCAAGTCCGGGTTGACGCCGTAGTCCTGTATGTCCGGCCTGGACCCTGCCACACCGCCGACCAAGAATTGACCGAAACCTTTCTCAACATGCAGCCCGTCGATGGCACCCAAACTGGTGAACCGCGGGTTGATCCGCCGCCCGAGGCTGATGCGGGATTGTGCATCCAGATCGTAACTGATGGACAAGGCATATATCTTGAGCGCATCGCTCAGGTTGTCCTTCACCTCCTGCCATTCGCCGACCGTATGCCGGAAAACGATGTAATTATCCGTGGAAAAACGGGAATTCCTCAGGTTGCTGCCCTGTAGATTGAAGGCATACCGCATTCTGTGCAAGGACTCGTCACCGTACAAGGTGCTGTAGGTCGCCGCCGACAGCCGGGCCCGGATTTTCTGCCGGAATGCAGGCACGACCTTCTCTTCCGACTCGGGCGTGATCAGACTCGGCGGAGCAGGCGCTTCTTCGTTTTCATCCGCCGGCTTTGTTTCCCTCCTGTCGGGCTTGGCCCGCTCCGCTGGCGGCTCCGCCACCTGCGGAAGACGGGCGAAAAATCGATCCCCCACCCCGATTTTATCCTTGCTAAGCGGAGCACAGACACAGGAAGTCGAGGATTTGTCTTTCACCACCAATAACGGTATCATCCTTTCTTCCGTCTTCCCATACAAAGTGTCGCCCTTCCCGATCGCTTCCGTATTGCTGAATTTCACATACACATTTAACGAGGAAACATACGATACCTGCCCTTCCAGCAGGGAAGTCTGCGCCTGTACATGACCGAAGGACAGACATGACAGGTAGAGAATGGGCAGCAGCAGGAAGGACCGTGGCTGGGTCTGGTGCCGCTGGCTGTGTATTTGACAGGATGGCGTCATCATTTCATTTGATGGTTGTATGATAACAAGGTTCGTCGCGGCTATGTTCTACGGCGGTTTGTTCAATCTTCTCCGGTCGGATGGCAGGCATAACAGGCGGCACTGGCATATTGATACCCGGACACGCCCTGGTGATCCTGTCCCACTTCCCCCGGATTATCATGTTCGTGGCAATCGATGCAGCTGAAAGCACTGAAATTGTTCGGAATGGTATGGCACTCGACACACTGGTCCCACTCGTCCTTGTGCTTGCCGCTATATATGGGAAAGTACATGCCGTCATGGTCAAAAGTAGCGGGATCCCAGGCGTTTTCCGTATGACAAAGCAGGCAATCCGTCGGAAAACCGGCGGAAAGATGGTTCGGGTTGCCAGCACTGTTGTATTCCTGCTGATGGCATCCGTAACAGGTGTTCGGCGTGTTTGTGTAATCCCCGTTGTGACAGGCCACGCAGTCGTTCGCAATCGCCGCGTGCGCTCCGTTCAGCACCCAGTAGTCGTTGTGGATCGGGAACGTCGCCGGTGCCCAGTCCGGATCGGTCGTATGACACATCGCACAATCCGTCGGCAGCTGCAGGTTGGCATGGCTTGGATTCACACTTCCGTTGTAATCGTCCAGGTGGCAGCCCGCACAAGTGTTAGGCGTGTTTGCGTAGCTGCCCCCGACATGACAGGCGGCACAGTCGTTCGAGATGGGAATGTGCGCTCCTGTGAACGGATAATATATGCTGTGGTCAAATGTCGAAGGTACCCAGGCGTTCTCCGTGTGGCAATCCGCACAGGTCGTCGGGAACTGGTTCGTCACGTGGTCCGGATTGGTCGCCCCGTTGTAATCGTCCTGGTGGCAACCCGCACAGGTGTTCGGCGTGTTCGTGTAATTCCCGTTGTGGCAGGCCGCACAGTCGTTGGCAATCGCCGCATGCGCCCCGTTCAGCACCCAGTAGTCGTTGTGGAGCGGGAACGTCGCCGGCTGCCAACCGGGTTCCGTCGTGTGGCAGCTCTCGCAGTCCGTCGGCAGCCCCAGGGCCGTGTGGTTCGGATTCACACTGCCGTTGTAATCGGCCTGGTGGCAACCCGCGCAGGTGTTTGGCGTGTTTGCGTAGTTGCCCCCGATGTGGCAGGCCGCGCAGTCGTTCGAGAGGGGAATGTGCGCTCCCGTGAACGGATAATATATGCTGTGGTCGAACGTGGACGGAACCCAGCCCGCTTCCGTGTGGCAGTCCGCACAGGTCGTCGGAAACTGGTTCGTCACGTGGTCCGGATTGGTCGCCCCGTTGTAATCGTCCTGGTGGCAACCCGCACAGGTGTTCGGCGTGTTCGTGTAATCCCCGTTGTGGCAGGCCGCACAGTCGTTCGATATCGCCGCGTGCGCCCCGTTCAGCACCCAGTAGTCGTTGTGGAGCGGGAACGTCGCAGGCTGCCAACCGGGTTCTGTCGTGTGGCAGTCCGCACAACTCGTTGGAATTCCCACCAAAGCATGATTTGGGTTCACAGACTGGTTGTAATCCGACAAATGACAGGCATCGCAGTTCGTCGGTGTCCCGCTGTATCCATTCGTATGGCATTCCAGGCAATCCGTCCCCACATGGGCTCCTGTCAGCGGGAAAGCCGTGTTGTCATGATTGAATCCTCCGGTCGCCTCACCGCTCGGATGGCAGGCCAGGCAGGCGCTGCTGTTGTATACATATCCGTTTATTCCGTTATGCTGGTCGTTCGTTTCCGGATTGATATGGCATCCGGTGCAACTGTACTGGGTGAAATCCCCCGATACAGTATGGCATTCCGTGCACTCACTCCAGGTTCCGCTGTGCACTCCGCTGTAAATCGGAAAATACTGCACGTCATGGTCAAATGTGGCAGGTGTCCAGCCTGCCTGGCTATGGCAGGTCATACAATCGGTGGAAAACTGCGCACTGGCATGATTCGGATTGCTGGTATTTTCATATTCCGTGGTATGACACCCGTAACAGGTGTTCGGCGTGTTCATGTAATCCCCGTTGTGGCAGGACGCGCAGTCGTTCGATATCGCTGCATGCGCCCCTTCCAGCACCCAATAGTCGTTGTGGATTGGGAATGTGGCCGGCGACCAGTCCGCCGCCGTCGTATGGCAGCTCTCGCAGTCCGTCGGCAACCCCAGGGCCGTGTGGCCAGGGTTCGTACTGCCGTCGTAATCGGCCTGATGGCAGCCCGCACAGGTGTTCGGCGTGTTCGCATAGTTGCCTCCGATGTGGCAGGCCGCGCAGTCGTTCGAGATGGGGATGTGCGCTCCCGTGAACGGGAAGTACACGCTGTGGTCGAACGTCGACGGAACCCAGCCCGCTTCCGTGTGGCAGTCCGCACAGGTGGTCGGGAACTGGTTCGTCACGTGGTCCGGGTTGGTCGCCCCGTTGTAATCGTCCTGGTGGCAACCCGCACAGCTGTTCGGCGTGTTCGTGTAATCCCCGTTGTGGCAGGCCGCGCAGTCGTTCGATATCGCCGCGTGCGCCCCCTCCAGCACCCAATAGTCGTTGTGGATCGGGAACATGGCCGGCGACCAGTCCGCCGCCGTCGTATGGCAGCTCTCGCAGTCCGTCGGCAGCCCCAGGGCCGTGTGGCCCGGGTTCGTACTGCCGTCGTAATCGGCCTGATGGCAGGACACACATGCCGTCGGTGTCCCGGCATAGCCACCGGCATGGCAATCCAGGCAGTTCGCCGTCAGATGTGCTCCCGTCAGTGGGAACGCCGTCGTATTGTGGTCGAACAGCTGGTCCGCATCGCCTGTCGGGTGGCAGGCGAGGCAGGCCGTACTCTCATATTGATAACCACCGACCCCTGTGTGCACATCGTCCGTCTCTGGATTGCCATGGCAGCCCGTGCAGCTGTACTGCGTATAATCACCCGATATCGTATGGCAGTCCGTACAATCGTTCCAGGTGCCGCCATGCACCCCGCTGTAGATCGGAAAGTACTGCACGTCATGGTCAAATGTGGCAGGTGTCCAGCCTGCCTGGCTGTGGCAGGTCACACAATCGGTGGAAAACTGCGCACTGGCATGATTCGGATTGATGGTATTGTCATACTCCGCACTATGACACCCGTAACAGGTGTTCGGCGTATTCGTGTAATCCCCGTTGTGGCAGGACGCACAGTCGTTCGATATCGACGCATGCGCCCCTTCGAGCACCCAATAGTCGTTGTGAAGCGGAAAGCTCGCAGGTTGCCAGTCGAAATCCGTCGTGTGGCAAAGGGCGCAATCGTTCGACAGTAGCAAGTTGGGATGCGAAGGATTGATACTCTGTTCGTAATCCAACAGGTGGCAGCCCGCACATTCGCTCGGTGTATTGGCAAAGTTTCCGGAGATGTGGCAGGCACCACAATAATTCTCGACGACCATGTGGGCGCCCGTCAATGGGAAATACACAGCATGATCGAAATCGACAGGAACCCAACTTGCTTGCGTATGGCAATCATCGCAGGTGGTGGGTAGCTGATGAAGCGCATGATCCGGATCCGTGGCAGTATTGTATTCCGGTCCGTGGCAGCCATAACAGCTGTTCGGCGTATTGTTGTAATCCCCGTTGTGACAGGTCGCGCAGTCGCTCGAGATCGTCGCGTGCGCCCCCTCCAGCGCATAATAGTCGTCATGGATCGGGAAGCCGGCCGGTTGCCAGTCCGGGACCGTCGTGTGACAAAGGGCACAGTCCGCCGGCAAACCCAAAGCAGTGTGGTTGGGATTCGCACTGCCGTCGTAATCGGCCTGGTGGCAGCCCGCACAGCTGTTCGGTGTGTTCGCATAGTTACCCCCTACATGACAGGCCGCACAATCGTTCGAAATCGAAAGGTGCGCCCCCGTGAAAGGGAAATGCATATCATGGTCGAACGTCGAAGGTACCCATCCTGCTTCCGTATGACAGTCCCCGCAGGTCGTCGGGAATTGCTGTCCGGCATGATCCGGATCTGTTGCCCCTGCATAATCCGCCTGGTGGCAGCCCGCACAGGTGTTCGGCGTGTTCGTGTAATCCCCGTTGTGACAGGTCGCGCAGTCGTTCGAGATCGCCGCGTGCGCCCCCTCCAGCACATGGTAGTCGTCATGGACGGGAAAGGCTGCCGGCGCCCATCCGGGATCGGTACCATGGCAGACCGCACAATCCGTCGACAACCCGAGACCGGCATGGTCAGGGTTGGCTGACTGATCGTAATCAACCTGGTGACAGGACACACAGCCCGTCGGTGTCCCGGTATAACCGCCCGCGTGACAGTCCACACAACTCGCCGCCAGATGCCCACCCGTCAAAGGGAACGCTGTCGAGTTGTGGTCGAAAATATGCTCCGCATCACCGGTCGGGTGACAAGCCAGGCAGGCCGTACTCTCATACTGATAACCTCCGACTCCTGCGTGCACATCTTCCGTCTCCGGGTTAACGTGACATCCCGTGCAGCTGAACAAGCCATAATTCGATGCGTCGGTATGACATTCGACACAACCGACCCAAGTTGCCTCATGCGCACCACTGTATATTGGAAAATGTACGGCATCATGCTCCGAATACAGTGCCGGCATCCAGCTAGGATCCGTTGTATGACAGGCCGCACAGTCTGTCGTGAAATCAGCAACTTCGTGATCAGGGGCCTGTGTACCTTCATATTCCGCTTGATGACATGCCACACAATCGGTCGGCGTATCTGAATAGGAACCGCCCGTATGACAAGCTGCACAGTCAACCGAAGCATGTCCTTTCGTCAAAGGAAAGAAACTGTGGTCCACCCGGTCCGTCGACCATCCCGCCGTCTGCGTGTCGTGACAATCCAGACACTGTGTCGAGAAATTTGCCGCCAGGTGGTCCGGGTTCGTCGATTGCTGGTAATCGGTCATATGGCAGGACACGCAGTCGTTGCCAATCCTGTCGAAACGCAGCCAAGTCTCCGAAGTATGACAATCCTGGCAACTGATCGCACTGTGCTGCCCTGTGAGCGGAAATCCGTTCCGTTGGTGAAGCCCCTGTATGTCGTCCACCAACCAGTGATCCGTCCCGTGGCACCGGGCACAGTCCGTACCGACCGTCTGCTGGTGAATGTCCGTATGGCAACCGACACAGGTGTTGGACACTTCCTGGAAAACAAGGGATGTGTGGCAGTCCCGGCAGTCCGTTGCCGCGTGCTTCCCTGTCAGCACAAAATCAGTGGATCGGTCGTGATGAAAAAGAAGGGAGTCTACAAAGGTGGGCGAACCTGGCAACCTGTTTTCCCCCGCCAACGCCGGATGAATGTCCCAGCTGCTGGGGGAATGACAGGCCGCACAGTTCATCTTGAACGCCGGTCCATGCGGATGCTGTGAAAACCCCGATTGGATTCCCATCAGCAATATTCCGAGCATGGCAATTCTGTTCAAATGTCACTAAAGTTGTGGCCGATGTTGACAAATCTATGACAATAATCGACGTCACGAACTTTTTTTCAACGAAATTCAGGCTTGGCGTTGCTTTCTATCGGAAAATCAGGTCTTGGATGTACCCGGACCGCCTCCTCGTACAGGTTCCTGAGGCGCGGGGGACTCGCATTGATCACTTGGAGATTCCTATGGAAGGAACAAAACGGTTTTCCTTCGCCGGCGAACGTGCTCATGTGGTGGCGTCCGATACCTACTCCCGCCCTTTCGGATGACAGGCGTAGCATGCCTGCGAGGAAAACATATACCCGGAGACTTCGTCGTGTTCATCTGCCAGATCGGCCGCATTGTTGTGTTCGTGACAATCGATGCAACTGAATTGCTTGAAATTCCCGGGCGTGGTGTGACACTCGACACATTGGTTCCATTCCCCGGCATGTTTGCCACTGAAAATGGGAAAATACAACTGGTCATGTTGGGAAAAGGACCCCGCTTCCCAACCGGGTCCGGTCGTATGGCAGGCGGCACAGTCGGTCGGAAAATTGTTGGCCGTATGGTCCGGACTGTCCGCCGACTGGAAGTCCGCCAGATGGCAGGCCACACACTCGGACGGTGTGTCCTGGAAGTTGCCGTTCGCATGACATCGGTTGCAATCATTGATGGCATGCCCGCCGGTCAGCGGAAAAAAGAGATGGTTCGCAGCCCCGGTTGTCCATTGCCAACCGGCAGCCGACATATCATGGCAATCCAGGCATTCCAGCGAATACCCTGCCGCCGCGTGATCCGGACTTTCTGTCGACTGGTAATCCTCCAGGTGGCAATTCACACAGTCGTTCCCCACACGGTCGAACCGCAGGACCGTCTCTGACCGGTGACAATCCCGGCAGTCGGCTACTGCATGCTGCCCCAACAAAGGAAAACCATTCTGAACATGCAGGCCCATGATGTCTTCCACCAGCCAATGGTCGGTGGAATGGCAGCGGGCACATTCGTCTCCGACCGTCATTTGGTGCAGGTCCGTATGACAGGATACACAGGCAGGGGAGGCCTCCTCGAATTTCAACGTGGCATGACAATCCTTGCAATCGATGACCGCATGCCGGCCTTCCAATGTATACCCGGTCTGGGAATGACGGAACCGCCCGTCTTGCTCGAAGGCTGCCAGCGCCTCCTCCAAACCTTCCCCCTGCTCGGAAACCCACCGTTCCCTCGGAATGTCCCATCCCTCCGGTCGGTGACAAGCACCGCAATCGATTCGCATACCTTCTCCATGCGGGCTCTGGGCAAATACCGATATCCCCCCGACCAAACATAACAAACCGGAAACAATACGTTTCATGACTTTTTTTTTTCGGGCGACACCATGTGAACCCCCTTTCATGAATTTGAAGCAGGCCTTTTGCCGCAGCGCTCGGCAAACCGGGCCCGATGCCACATCGACTTCGAGAATACGCCGACGGAGCGACTCAATCATTTCCATGACAATCCACACATTCGAATTTCTCCAAACGGTATATCACATAGGTTCCCCCGTCTGTGGATTCGGCGCGATGACACGCCTCGCAAGCTACCGCCGCATGTTTGCCTTCCAACTTGAAACGCGTCCGGTCATGGTCAAAATCCGGGATACGCCACTCCTCGAACCCATGGCAACGCATGCAATCCGTTGTCGCCTCCTCGGCAAACTGGCCGAAATGCGGATCCTCATGGCACCCCTGACAGGTGTTCGGCAACCCGGCGAACTTACCATACGGATAGTCGGTATCCCGCTGATGACAGGCCGTGCAACGCTCCTTGCCATGCTGCCCTTCCAAGGGGAAGGGGGTGCTGTCATGGTCAAACAGATTCGATTCCGTCCAACTACCCACCGTATGGCAGTTTTCACAAGCCTGCGTCAGGTACCATCGCTCCGCCAAAGTCTCCCCATGCACGTCCGCATGGCAGTCGATACATCGGTTGCCTATTTCTCGAAAAACCCATTTCTCCTCCTTCAGGTGACAAGCGAAACACGGCGTCGCCACATGGGCTCCCTCCAATGGGAAACCGGCCTGCGCATGTTGCTCGAAACTGAATGTGCTCGCCTCGAACCCTTCCACCAAATGACAATCGGCACAGTCCCGTGTCCTGCCGCCCGCTGCGAACTGTCCTTCATGATAGTCGGTGTGGCAATCCGTGCAGGCTTGATGCGGCAGCGCATCCGTCATCCGACCGGATGTGTGGCAGTCCCGGCAATCCACCGACACATGCCTGCCCTCCAGCGGAAAGTCGGTCCGGTCATGATCGAAGGACGCCATGTCTCCCGTACGACGGAATGAATCCTCGTTATGACAATCCGCACAGGCACCCCCGAACCGACCCTCATGGACATCCGTATGACAGGCCGCACAATCACTTACCCCCGTTCCGGCCTTGTCCTGAAACACACTCGACGGCGTGGTGCCGGCCAGCTGATGACAGTCCGCACATTGTACCTGCTGATGACGGCCTTTCAGCGGAAATCCCGTCCGCTGATGCTGGAACCGCCGCCAACCATCCCGCGCGGCGAAGGATTGCTCCACATGGCATTCCTTGCACTGGGTACCCAACTGGTTTTGATGAGGATCCGCATGACAACTGTTGCAGTTCGCAAAGGCAATTCCTTTGAATACCTGGAACAGCTTCCCGTTGCGCGTTTCCTCCCGGTGACAATCCACGCAGGCCACCGCCTGGTGCTTCCCCCTGAGCGGATAATCCGATCGGTCGTGGTCAAACCGGGTGGCCGGAGCAAACTTTTCCGTGGTGTGGCACTGCGCACAATCGCTCGACAGGGTCTTCTGATGATAGTCCTCGTGACAGTCCAGACAGGCCTGGCCCATTCCCAGATAAGTGCCTTCCTTTCTCCGGATGTCGTCATCGGCTATGTATTCCGGCCGATGGCAATCACGGCAGTCGATGCGACGATGCGCCCCCGTGAGCGCATACCCCGTCAATGCATGGTCGAACGTGGCGGTATCGAACCGGACCATGTCGAACTTGCGGCCGTGATGGTCGCTGTGACAGTCCGCACATTCTTTTCCCTTGACTGCCCTCGAGCTATGGTACCCTTTGTTCCGATTCACCGACTGCCGTATCTCCTTGTGGCAATCCAGACACTTGTCATTGGATACCTTGTCACCCAATACGTGGCACTTGGTACACTGGCTGATGCCCTCCAAATCCGCATGGGCACTGGAAAGCTCCCCCGGTGACAACTGTCCGCTGGCTTCTTCCAGGAAAAACAGGAAGATGAATAGCAGTATGCTTCGAAATATTGACATCGACTGGTTATGCGCTGCCCGTATGCACCATGCACGACTGACCTTATTACGGGTGCAATTCAAAATGTCGCTTAAGGCAGCCTCTTTGCGTCCCAATGGCTGAACAATACGGTCAGGTCACCCATCCATAGCAAACCAGCCGGGAAGCGGGAGGCCTGGCCAGAAAGAATCTCCCCGGCGCCGCAATCCCTCCCCGCGAAGCGGGGAGAAATTCCAGTAATAAAAAAGCGCAGCACTTTCTAACATCTTCCCAATCCAATAATTACAAAAGAAAAAAAATCTCTGTAATTAGCCTAATTCTCTAAAATTCGCGTACCAGCATCCCCGCGAAGCGGGGAACAAGAACCTCCCTGGCATACCCAATCCGCCATGCCATCATATCCCTTCAGCCGCGACATCGCAGGTCACCCCCCCTCCTCCATTCGAAACCGACAATTTGATTTGCACCCTTCGAAACCTGCTGAAAAATGCTGCTTGATGCGACATTTTGAATTGCACCCGTACCACCCTACGTAATGTAAGAAAAAATTCATCCGACACCCAGTTTCCGCCCTTCATTTAGCAACAGTGCGGGCGGTGGGGTTTCCATGCGCCAGATAATACTCATAGGTTTACGGCCTTCATGTTGCACATAATGGAGTTTGCCACAAAACACAAAAGCCATGGTTAGCTTGTTCTCGTCCTTGGTGTATTCTCGGACGAATAGCAAAATATCTTTGCCCTTCTCTTTATGTTCTATGTACGACTTGCCGACAGGGCTCTCAGGTGACGTGCTGTTCTGGCTTTGCCAATGAAACAGTTCGTCATTGATAAAATAATCATCATACATCGTGCTCGCATTAAATTTGTCCGCACTTTTATAGAAAGTGACAAAGAATAATTCCGTATTTAATTCTGTAATCCTTGATCCATCTTTTTCAATGATATAAACACCCTCCCTACTAGCAGCCTGTTTTTGCAGCGTATTTTGAGAGAGGGCCGTCAGAATTTGGTTGCGGGTGTATCGACCGTGCAACTTCAACACACTTTCTTCCTGTAATTGTATTGTTTTTTCGATACATTCCAATTGTGATATTCTATACTGTAAATAGGCGCTAACCTCTTCCTGAATCATAGGTTCTGAAAAAATGGAACGCAAGGTGTCGTACAATTCGCGGTATCCCGGTAGATTGGGTGCTTTATTGAATAGGTCGATATAGCACATGAGCAGATATTGTTGCTTTGTTTTTTGCGAGAGGTCCATGTCTTTGCCGCTGACGAGATCCACTAAAAATTGGAAATAGTGCTCACTGTCGGTCGACAGCCAGGTCCTGCCCAGCACGCTCACAATTCGTGCGGCATGTTCGCTTGGTGGAAAGGAGATGCCTCGGTATTCGTTTCTCAGTTCGACAAATAACTGTTTAGTGTTGTACAATGAAAACAAGGATATATCCATGAATTTACAAAAGTTCTCCAGGGTCAGGGAGAGATGGTAGTCGGCCACAAACCTATCCATGGCCTTTAGAATGGCATTTTTTCCGGAGCGATAACTGTTTTGAATATTTTTGAGGATATACTCTTTGGCAGTCTTCTCCAGATAGATAGAACATCCCAATGGCAGATTCGGAAAATCATGTTCCAGCTCATCCTTTACTTTTGAATAAGTTTTTCCGAGCATAGCCCGGAACTTATGTTCGAAGCTGTATTCAACATGCTGTTGGCCGACAAAGTCCAGGACGGTTAGACAGGTCTTGTCTTCATGTATACGCAAGCCTCTTCCCAGCTGCTGCAAGAATATGGTGAGGCTTTCGGTTGGACGGAGGAACAACAAGGTGTCTATCTCGGGTATGTCGACCCCTTCATTGAAAATATCAATGACAAATAAATAATTTATTTCTTTTGTCTTCAGTTGGTTGAGTATGGTTTCCCGGGCTTGGCTGTTGCCTGAATGTAAATAGCCCGCTTTGATTCCTTTCAAATTGAAATGATGCGACATGAATTCAGCATGCTTTATGGAGACACAAAAGCCCAATGCACGAACATCTTGATAATCTTTCAAATACTTGTCGCAATGCTGAATGATGTCGCGAACCCTTCGATCATTTTCACTATAAATCTTCTCTAATGCTGAAATTTCGTATCGTCCTTTGCGCCAGGATACCCGGCTGATATCCACCGTATCGGTTATGCCAAAGTATTGAAAGGGGCACAGTATTTTTTGATTCAAGGCGTCTGGGAGCCGTATTTCGGCAGAAATGGAGTGGCCGAAATAGGTTGTGATATCAACACCATCATGTCGTTCTGGGGTAGCGGTTAAACCCAATAATATGTCGGGTTGGAAATAAGACAGTAGCCGCTGGTAGGATGAAGCGGCACTATGGTGTACCTCATCGATGATAAGATAGGTGAAGAATTGTTTGCCTAAGGAAAGCTGTTCAATTCGGTTGTTTAGGGTTTGAATGGAAGCAAAAAGCTGGTTGTAACTGGAAGGCGTCTCATCATCCACCCATAAATCTCCGAAATCGTTGTTTTTCAGTATATGCCGAAAGGTTTCTCTGGCTTGCTTCAAGATCTCCTTTCTATGAGCAACGAACAGAAAGTTTGCACGAGGATGTTGTTTCAGATATCTCTTAAAGTCAAATGCGGCCATCACCGTTTTACCAGTTCCGGTGGCCGCAACCACGAGGTTTTTTTTCTCTCCGTTCGCTCTGCATTTCGCCAACTGATCCAAAATTTGTTGTTGAAAAGGAAAAGGCGAAAGGTCAAAAAATTTGGAAAAGCCTTCTTCCTTTCTGTTGCTCTTCCCTTTTTCTAATGCGAGTCTTAGTTTATCACGGTCTACAGCCGGGTTATACAATTGGAAATTGGGATCCTCCCAATAGGTTTCAAATGTATTCCTGCATTTTGTGATGATATGTGGAATTTCTTGTTGGGTTACTTTCAGGTTCCACTCCAACCCGTTTGTCAAGGCCGAGCGGCTCATATTGGAAGAACCAACGTAGGCTGTGTGGAATCCAGAATTTCGAATAAACAAATACGATTTAGCATGCAATCGTTCCTGATCGGTATTAAAGGATATTTTTATTTCAACATTGCTGAAGCCGCTTAGAAAATCGATGGCTTTTAAGTCTGTAGCACCCATATAAACGGTGCAAATGACTTTTACTTTCTTACCAGCGGTTTTCAATTGCTCCAGTACTTGTCCAAATAATCGGACACCTTCAAACTTCAGGAAGGACACCAGCCACCATGTTTCATCGGCGGTGAGCATTTCTTTCTTGAGTTCACTTTCTAAACTAGGTGTATGCTTGCTGCCATTGAACAAAGCTGATTCCGAAAGGCCGGTGACGGGAAATGCTTCTTTGGTATGTCGCTCGATATCTGCTTGGTCATAGGTGTCAGCCCGAAAGAGCGCTTTGAGCACTTTTCCGTCGTTCGCGATTATATCCTGCTCCAAATCAGTATCATGGACATACTTAGCGGCTAGCGAGATCAAATCATTGGTGAGGCCGATGAGCTTCTCTTTTGCGACTTCGTCGCGTGCTGCCGTCACCTGATGGAATGCACGCAGCAAAACAGCTTGAAAATAACGTTGAATCAAAAGGGGGCCATCGCCTTTGTTGAATGGCTCCGCAAACGTCTTGAAGTTGGCTTCATTTTTTTTTAGAAAATCCGATAGGGATTGGGTAATTATCTTTTCATAAAATCCTTCTTTCATGGTTGTGAGATTAAATGTTTGTTTGGGTTGTTTGTTTGAAGTAGTAAGAAATCGTTGCGTCCGCTGCCTCGAAACCAAGCCGCTGTTCCGTCCCTATTTGTGCTTAGTAGCCAATATTTAACGGGCGCAAATCAAATTGTCGCTTAGGCAGCCTCTTTGCATCCCATTTGCTAAACCAAACGGTCAGCTCACCAATCCGTAGCAAACCAGCCCGCGAAGCGGGATGCTTGGCCAAAAAGAATCTGCCCATCGCCGCAATCCCTCCCCGCGAAGCGGGGAGCAAAATCCTGGTAATAAAAAGGCGAGGCACCATGCAAAATCCTCCCCATCAAATAATTAAACAAAAGAAAAAATCCCCGTAATTAGCCAAATTCTCTAAAATTCGTACACCAGCCTCCCCGCGAAGCGGGGAAAAATACATCATCTGCTAAAGAATCCGCCGCAGACCAGCACGCCCCGCAATGCGGGGAAAAAATCCATCCCTTTCCCAACGACCGTACCCATCGCCCAATCCCCTCCCCGCGAAGCGGGGAGCAAAATCCTGGTAATAAAAAGGCGAGGCACCATGCAAAATCCTCCCTATCAAATAATTAAACAAAAGAAAAAATCCCTGTAATTAGCCAAATTCTCTAAAATTCGTACACCAGCCTCCCCGCGAAGCGGGGAACAAGAACCTCCCTGGCACACCCAATCCGCCATGCCATCATCCCTTCGGCCGCGACATCGCACGTCAACCCCTCCCCCACATGGAATCGACAATTTGATTTTCACCCAATTCAACCATGGCAAAATTTCAAGGAGGATGCTTCAGGAAACAGGGTATTACCTTTCCTCCCCACTATTCCTCCCGACTGATGGGACCGTTCACCAGGTCCAGCACGACGGTGCTGAACTTCAGGTCGAACCATTCCGTAAACATTTTCCAGGTCCTTTTCTTAGGCCAGGTACGTTCGTCCGTACAGATTTCGAACAGCGCTTGTTTGAAGATCCAGGACCAATGTTCGGCCATGGCTTTCTTCGGTTCCTGCGGCAGGATGGAATCACGCAGCAGGTAGGAGCCGTATTCGGAAAAATCACCTTCTGTCAGGGGGTCTTCGGGGAACACGGATGTACACCAGTTTAATACGGTTGCTTGGGAATCAGCAGGACGACCGCTCGGTTGATGATGGTCGGATGAAATGATTCGTTCATGACAAAGTGTGTTTTGTAGAACCGGGCCGGGAAAGGTTTTCCAGAACCAAATGATAAAGGTAATTAATTTCCCCGTTTCAAGGTAGCCTGGTCCCGTAGTAGGGAAGCGGACGGGGTGTCCCGTTTAGGAAAGGGTACCGGCGTGGCGTGGCCTGATTTTCCTGTCTTTCCGTGGCTGCTTTGCCGGGAAAAGGGTATATTGAGCCGGCAAGGAATTCCCAAAGCCACGGGGTCCCGGACGGAATGTATCGGTGCCGGTCGGTTCCCTGCCGCTATGGGTGCTGACCCGCCTGTCCGGCCCGTCGCTACGAATGGTTCCCGATGAAATGGATCCTGTTCGCCGTCGTCAAA
>JBEAQU010000002.1:0-5326 GCA_041163745.1 Bacteroidota bacterium | reverse complement strand
TTGAAAGGCGCTTTCATCCGAATAGGGAATTCCTGCGGCAGCATCGGCAGCGGTTCGAATTCCCCGGCCGATAAGCAGTCCAAGACATATGGAAACTATGGAAAAAACACTGAAAATCATCCTCGCCCGCTTGCTGTTAAGCTGTCTGCCGGATATGCCGTACGGCTATTACCAGCTTGTCCGTTTCCTTGCTACGGCGGGATTTTCCTACCGGGCCTATGGCTGCCACCGGCGACAGGCTGCCGATGCCGCCTTTGTCTACTTGTCCTTGCGCAGCTGTTCCAACCTTTCGCCCAGGTAGTCTTGGGCCGCGACGGGTGGCTGGTCGTGGACGGCCTGGACTGACTCGGACTGCTGATCTCCCTTGTCCGTCCTGGGCGGCGAGGCCGCTGACCAACCACCACCGGCCGATGACGTTCCGCTACGGCCGGATCTCCAGGACCAGGGCCTGTTTCGGGCCGACCGAGAGCGGGCCGGTCAGTTCGACCGCCCGGTCCGTGAGGACTTCCCGGCCTAGGGTCGCCCCGGCCAGCCGGTCGGCGAAAGGTGCCAGGTCGATAGTCTGCCGGTCCGCCGACTTGTTGAGAACCACCATGACCTGCTGCGTATCCTGGTAGCGGAAGTAGACGTAGACACCTTGCCGCGGAGCGAAGTGCATCAGTTTCCCTTCGTGAATGGCGGTGGCGGTCTTGCGCCATTGCAACAGTTTGCGAAAAAAAGCCTGCATGTCCAGCTGTTCCGGGCGCAGCCCGGTCCCCTGGAAGGCATCGACCGGGTCGCCAGCCCATCCGCCGGGGAAATCGCTGCGGATATTGCCGTGGCTGTCATCGCCTTTGTTGGACATCAGCACCTCCGTGCCGTAATAGAACTGAGGCGTACCGCGCATGGTGGCGAAATAGACGAGCGCCAGCCTGAGCAGGTCGACGTCCTCATCCAATTGCGTGAAAATACGGGACATATCGTGATTATCCGGGAAGATGACATGTCCGAACGGATCGGCATAGACCCCATCGTATGAGGTCGTCTCGTATAGGTTCACCCAGCCGGTGTTCCAGCCTTCCTCCTCGACAAGGGCCTTCGCCAGGCCGTGCTGCAGCGGAAAATCCAGCAGCCCGGGCAGGCAGGAGACATAACCGTCTGGATTCACCTTTCCGCGTTGCCAATAGGCCAGGGTCAGCGGTTGTAGGCTCCATTCCTCGCCGCACATGTTTAAATGGGGATATTCGTCCATGACGGTGCAGGACCAACGGGCCATGAAATCCTTGTCGGAATAGGGGTAGGTATCCATCCGGATGCCGGCGAGTCCCAGGTACTCGATCCACCAGACGGAATGTTGGATGAGATAATTGGCCAGTTCCGGCTGTCGCTGGTTGAGGTCGGGCATGGTAGGCACGAACCAGCCGTCTGCGAAGCGACGGATGTCATAGGGGGAAGCGTAGGGGTCCTGCCAGGTTGTCCGGCGGTGGGTGGTCTCGAAGAAATGGTCCGGCTCATGGACCCAGTCCTCTGCGGGAAGGTCCTGCATCCACCAGTGGCCGGAGCCGCAGTGGTTCATGATCATGTCCATGACGAGGCGGATACCTTTGGCTCGAGCCTTTTCCGCGAGTTCCAGGTATTCCTCGTTGCTGCCGAAGCGGGCATCCACCCGGTAGAAATCGGTGGTGGCATAGCCGTGATAGGAGGCTTCCGGCTGGTTGTTCTCGAGGATAGGATTGAGCCAGAGGGCGGTGAAGCCCATGTCTGCGAAATAATCCAGGTGGTCGATGAGGCCGCGGATGTCACCGCCATGACGGCCCCATTTGTTTTGCCGGTCCAGGCGGTCGGGCATGCCGTCGACATTGTCGTTGGCGGGATTCCCATTGGCGAAGCGGTCGGGGGTGACGAGACACAGCACATCGGCGTTGCCGTAGCCTTGCAGCTGCCGTCGGTCGGGCTGTCGCGGCAGCAGGGAAAATGGGTGGGTGAGGACCGTTTCGCCGAAGGCGTTCAGGAAATCGATGTTGACATCGCCGGGTGCTGTGCCGGGGTCGATGTCCAGGTAGAGGAAGCGGTAGTGGTCGTTCGATAAGGTGACGGTCCGGCGCAGGGTGACACCGGTGTATGTCACCCGGGGCTCCAGCGCCCCGATGTCCTTTCCGTATACCAGCAGCATGACTTCCGTGTGGTGCATGCCGACCCACCAGTTTGGGGGCTCCACCCGTTCGATGGATTGGAGACGGGCGGTCAGGGGGAGCAGAAGAAGGCAAAACAGGAGGAGGCGGACGTTCCGATGGCGCATCTGGACAAAGCTTAGTGGAAAGAATATGACCGGTGGATAACCGGCTGTTGTGCGGGCTGAAAGATAAGGCCAATTTCCGGACAGTCCAAAAGATTCCGTAGCTTCTGCTGCGGCTGCACGCCCCTTACGGAATGCCGTCCGATCGGTAGCACGGGCCCGCTGCAGGGCATCGCCCCCAGCCTGCGGACGCGAGGGGGTGCGGTCAGGTGTCCAGTCCGGTCCAGAAGGCCAGCTCCTCCCCCACCCCGGTGCGGGGATCCCGGACGAAATCCGCTTTGGAAGTGTATTTGTGCAGGGCACCATCCTGCATCAGGGCGATTTCATCCCCCAGGAGGAGGGCTTCCTTCCGGTCGTGGGTGACGAATACAGAGGTGATGCCAGCGGTTCCGACCATGCGTTTCAACAGCTGCTGCATGGTTGTGCGTGTATCGGGGTCGAGCGCTGCGAAAGGCTCGTCCAGCAACAGGACCTTTGGCTCGATGATGAGCGCGCGTCCGAAGGCGATGCGCTGTCGTTGTCCGCCGGAGAGTTGGCCAGGCATTTTCCCGGCCTGCCCTTCCAGTTCCAGCAGGTCGAGCATCTCCAGTGTCTTCCGGCGGATATCCGCCGCCGGATATTTACGCAACCGCAGTCCGAAGGCGATGTTCTCGAAGGCGTCGAGATGCGGGAACAGCAGGGGTTCCTGATAGAGGTATACGATGTTGCGCCGATGGGCAGGCAACTCGTCCAACACGGCACGCCCGAGTTCCACCGTGCCGCTGTCGGCCTGTTCCAGTCCGGCGAGAATCCGGAGCAGGGTCGTCTTGCCGCTGCCGGAACGGCCGAGCACGCTCATCATCCGGTGGGCCCCCAGGGTGAAGGACAGGTTGCGGAGGACGGGCTCCGTACCATAGGATTTGGATAGGTTTTCTACATTCAGCATCATGGTCGGGATGTCTTGAAAAGCAGCTGCTTGTTCACCCATAGCAGCAACAGGGGCGGCAGGACGAGCAGGATGCCTGCCAAAGCGGCATGGAACAGGTTCGCCTCCCCGATGTATTGGAAAACACGGACCGTCAGCGTCCGTACTTTTCCGATGCCGATGAGGGTCGTCAGACCGTATTCATACCAGGAGATCAGAAAGGTCTGGAAGAAGCAGACCGACAAAGCGCCCCGGGCGGCCGGAAGCAAAACCCGCCGGAAGGTCTGCCACCCGTTGCCACCGAGGGTGGCGGACAATTGCGCCATCGACCGCATCCGCTCGTTCCAGAATCCGGTGAAGAAAATCACGCCGAACGGATAGGCTACGAACAACTGGGCCAGCAGCACCCCGCTCAGCCTGCCCGCCAATCCAGCCCACAGGAAATGATACTGCAAGGTGGCGGCGAGCAGCACCGGGGCGAAGACATAGGGCAGATAGGCGGCCCGCAGCAGCTGCTCCCGCCGCCGGTGGTAGGCGAGGTGCCGGGCGGTGAAAAAGCCGAGTCCGGTGGAAAGGGCGGCAACGGATAAGGAGATGACCAGGGACAACCAGCCGCTCCGGGCCAGGTCCGATGATGCCGACAGCAGCAAGCGCCAGTGCTCCGCCGTCCACCCCGCCGGAAATACCGACGGATAAAGCCATTGCCGCCCGAAGGACAACACCAGCAGGAAGCCGAAAGGAAACAAGACGGCGGCGGCGAAGAGCCCGTGCATTAATTTTTTCATGACAGCCTGGCATTGTTGGGCGTTCGCCGCAGCAGCCGCAGCACGACGGCCACCACGAACAACACATACAGGACGCCGATGACATATGCCTGCGGCCGGTCCGACAGATCGAACCGCTGCAGCTTGCGGACCATCAGGACGGACACCATCTGCGGGGATTGGCTGCCCAGCAGCAATGGTATTTCATAGCTGCCCAACACAAAGACAAAGTAAAGCACCAAGGTCGGAAAAGCCCCGCGCAGCAGCACAGGCAGCAGAACGTGTCTCACCTGCTGCCGGGGGCTGGCACCCAAGGTCGCCGACAAGCGGACATATTCGTCGAGTCGCTCGCCACGGTACAGGTTCGTGAACAGGATGATGAAAAACGGCGTCGCCATGCAGACATGGGCGGTGATGATGCCCAGCCCCCACGGGTCGTTCACCCAGTTCGGAAAATCCGATATGCCAGTCGTCAAGCCGTAGCGGAAGGCCAGCCGGGATGCCAGCCCCGCCCCCGACAGCGTGTGGAAGACCAGGAAGGCCACCACCATCGCCGGCAAGGTGAGCGGCAGGTAGACCAGCCAGGACAGGCTGCCTCGTTGCCACCGCTCCACCCTACCCAACACCGCCGCCAGCGCCAGCCCCAGCGACAGACCGATGCTCGCCGCCGCTACCCAGCAGCTGAAGCCAAGCGAGCGCCACCAGGCCGGATCGGATAAAACCGTGATCCAGTGCTTCGCTGTAAAGCCGTTTGTTCCGATTCCCGCCAAACCGACACTGTGCAACCAGGCATATGCCGTACCCAAGGCAAGCGGTAACACCGTCAGGGCAAGGAACGGCGCCAACCATGAAACCAGTCCGATGTGCTTGCGGATGCGCATGGCAGCTAGTATGGGTGTGATTCAAAATGTCGCATCAGGCCGCGCATTTGTACGGATTTCGGGTGCATGTCCGCCTACCATTTTTGATAGCAAGCGGCAACAGGCGCAAATTTAATGATCTCCCAAACACATGCAGCACATGGAGGTGGAATCCGGAAGCCCACTTCCCATGGCACCGCCCATTCGTGGATCCTTCCTTACAAAGCGGGGGGCTCCCTTACATAATAAACATTCGAAAACACAACATTCTACCGATCAATTAGTTATTAAAAACCTTCCCATTCGCCTGAATGCGCTGAGGTTTGTGTCCGATCAACAAGGAGATGCGGTGAGACAGGCTAATTGACGCTGTGGCAACGATAGCGAACAGCTTCTCGGGGCGCAAATCAAATTGTCGGTTCCGCATGGAGGAGGGGTGTGCGATGTCGCGTCCGAAGGGATGACGGAATGACGGCTTCGTTGGAAGCGGATTTTTTGCTCCCCGCTAAGCGGGGAACAAGCT
>JBEAQU010000001.1:0-6228 GCA_041163745.1 Bacteroidota bacterium | reverse complement strand
GGGCGAGAGTCCTTCCTGGTGGAGGATTTGCGTCGTCTTTTCGTAGAGTAATTTGCCGATTTCAGTGCTTACAAGTTTCATGATTTGATGATTTCATGTTTATCATATGGTGGAGTTTTAGGGTTTGTTATCTGCTGCGCGGGGATGCTGGTATGCTGCGGATTTTGTGTTGAGGGATGATCTTGTTCCCCGCTTCGCGGGGATTGCTGGTACGCTGCGGATTCTGTGTTTAAGGGATGATCTTTTTCCCCGCTTCGCGGGGATGCTGGTACGCTGCGGATTCTGTGTTTAAGGGGTGATCTTTTTCCCCGCTTCGCGGGGATGCTGGTACGCGAATTTTTAGCATTAGGCTAATTACAGGGATTTTTTTTGCTGTTTAATTTTTTGAATGGGAGGCTTTTGCATGGTGCCTCGCCTTTTTATTACTGGTATTTTTGTTCCCCGCTGCGCGGGGAGGGGTTCGGGTGATGGGTTCGGTCGGTGGGGAAGGGGTGTTCTTTTTCCCCGCTTCGCAGGGATGCTGGTATGCTGCGGATTTTGTGTTAAGGGATGATCTTTTTCCCCGCTTCGCGGGGATAGCTGGTACGCGAATTTTTAGAATTAGGCTAATTACAGGGATTTTTTTTGCTGTTTAATTTTTTGATAGGGAGGCTTTTGCATGGTGCCTCGCCTTTTTATTACTGGTATTTTTGTTCCCCGCTGCGCGGGGAGGGGTTCGGGTGATGGGTTCGGTCGGTGGGGAAGGGGTGGGATGTTCCCCGCTGCGCGGGGAACAAGAACCTCCTTGAATACCGAATCCACAGCGTACCAGCTCTCCCCGTGAAGCGGGTTGCAAGGCTATCCCATCGACACCGAATCCGCCATTCCATCCCCTTCGGCTGCGACATCGCGCATCCACACAGATCAAAGCGGAACCGGTAATTTGACTTGGGCTTGGTCGAAACGACAATTTGGTTTGTGTCCTACAATTGTGTCGAAGAACCCGTTTCATTTCATTCATTGTTAAGATATGTTTTTCTTCACCAGCAAGAGTGCGGCGCCGATGCTGATGTTGGTGGTACGCAGGGACAGGTCCGGGTATCCCGAGCCGGGGAGGATCTTCTCCCCGGTGGATGGTTTGAGCACATTGTCCGGCAGGTAATCGGCTCGGAAGAAGAACCAGATGCGGGGGTAATTGAGGTCGATGACGGGATTGAAGAGCAGGCCGTCGATGACATCGAACAAATAACGGGCATCCGGCCCTTTGGCGACCCACCATTCGAATCCGGCGGAGGCGGTCCATCCGAGGGCGGTACGTTGCACGCCGGCGACCCGTTGTCTGTCGCGGCGGTCGAGGCGGCGGAAGGAGAGGGGGAAAGCGTAGAAAGCGCCAGTGCGGAGGAAGAACTTCGAGGGTCTGTGCACCGCCCCGAAGCGGAAGCGGAGTGCGGCCGGCAGGATCAGGCGGTGGTCTCGGAAATTATAGGTTTGGTATAATCCGGGTCGTTGTGTGTAGGTGATGGAAAAAGCCTGCCGGTTGTATTCGATGCTGCCGTCGATTGCCAGGTGGGAATTCGGTGAGGACCACTCCAGCAGGATGCCGCCGGAAAAACTCGGCACCATGGTATTGGTATAATCCAGGGTGCTGTTTTCCGGCAGGTTGTGGACGACCTGGGTATAGAAGCTGGTGAAGGTGCTGGCTCGGTTCCGGTCGCCGGGCCGCAGGTAGTTGCCATGGGCGACCCAGCCCAGGGACCAGCGGCCGTTCCGGGGGGTGAACAGCTTGGGTTTGAGCTGGTATTGCAGCAGGCCTTCCTGGGCCTGCCCGCTGGCAGCGACGCCTGCCAGGGCCAATAGGAGCAAGCAGGGTTTCAGCGTATGCATGTCCTGGATCGTTGGTTGAAATGAGCTTCCCACAGGTAGAGGAAATCCTGGGAGAAGGCCCCTTTGTTTTTGGCTTCGATCATGAACTGGCGGGCGAGGATACAGCAATCGACATTGGAGAGGTCGAATTTCCGCTTGATCGGTCTGGGTTGCGCATCGAGGATCTGGGCCATATAGAACAGTTCCTGGATGCCGAGCAGGCCGGTTTCGCGATGGCGCAGCAGAATGTCGAAGCCTTCCGTCACCGCGCCCATGGTGATCAGCCGGACGGCGGCGGCGATGGTGTCGCGGACTTTCTCCTCCGTCGCCTCGTTGGCCAGCCGTTCGCAGTCGGCCAGTTTGCGGGAAAGGTCATCGTCCGGGGGGAGCAATGTCCGGGCTTCCCGGTATAGCGGCAGGGCTTTGGCATAGGCGTGGGCCAGGACCAGGTCATCGGCATCGGCGAGCAGCTGCCGGCCCTGCAGCCGGCCGGTGCAGCTGATGATGCGGGTGCGGACGGAGTCCGCCTGGATCGGGCTGAGTTGGTCGGCGCCATAGGCCGCCACGGTCCGGTAGATGTCGAGGGACGTGGTGTAATCACCCTGACGGTAAGCTTGGTCGGCTTCCGCCAAACGGGTCGGCAGGTCGGCCAGGGTTTTCATTTCGATCAACTTGCGGCGGACATACGCCGTGTCGGTCGCACAGGTGAGCGCCTCGCCGTACAAGGACAGGGCGGCGGCGAAGTGTTCCAGGCCGGCTTCCCTTTCCGCCAGCGCCAGGACCTCGCAGCCTTGCAGGTCGGGGCCGTCGGAACCGGGAATCACGCCGCAGTAGAAATCGGACAGGTTGTAGAAGAGGGAGGACACGATGGTTCGGATCCGCCAGTTGCCGCTGCCGAGGTCGACAAGGTCCACCAGCTCCAGGAACTCGTCTTTGAGGCCGTTGCGGTAGTGCAGCTTCTTGTGCAGCAGGCAGAGCGTGTAGGATTTCCCGCTGACCGCACAGGTGACGATGTCGAAATCGGAGCGATATTCCACCATCACCCGTTGTTTCTTGAGGTCGACGAAATAGATGTTCGCCTGTATGTTGCGGTCGACGAAACCGTCGATGTCGTTGCCGATGCGGATGTTCGGATCCGCCAGCAGTTGGTTTTCGATATGGAAGCGATGGGTGGCATCGTATTTCCGGCAGTAGAGATAGATGGATTCGACGTAATTTTCGACGATGACGCGGGGATCCGAGCGCCGGATGCCGGCGGCAGCGGGCGGGCCGGCCTGCGAGGCGGTCGGCAGCAGCAGGCAGATGATCGGGATCCAGGTCGCAAGGTGTGTCATCGGCAGGTTCGGCAAAGGGTGATGGGCATCAGAAGACCCGGAGCACATCGATGGAAGCGATCTTGGTGACCCAGAATTTGCCGGTGATGCTTTCCTGCAGGGTCAGTTCGAAGTTCACTTCCTTTTCGGTGGTATCCGAATATTGGCAGTTGAGATCGGGGTTGGTTTCCGTCGGTTCCTGGAACGCTCCGGGTTCCTTGAGGATGCAGTAGTACTGTCGGAAGACCATTTTCCCGAAGTAGGAGACGCTGCCGTCCTTGTTTTTCTTCATGGTCATCTTATCGGGGGTCAGGTCGTCGATGATTTCGAAATCGATGAGGACGGGCGCTTTTTCCGACCGTTTGGTCAGCTCGTTGAGATAATCCTCCGGTTTCCAGGTTTTGGTTCTTTCGGAAAATTTGTTCTTTTCCTGGATATAGGCGTTGGCGGCGAACAGCTTCAAGGTGGTGCGGGCGGCGGCTTCGCGGAAGTCCTTTGGTTTGAGGCCGCTGGCGATTTCGGGAATGTTTTCCAGAAAAACGGTGATGAGGTTGCGCGCCCGTGCGGCGTAATCCTGGAGTTCCTCCACGGACAGTTCCGTCTGTGCGGCGGCGGGGGGGGTGGCGGACAGCAGCCAAAGGCAGGTCCAGGTCAGTATCCGATGGTACATACGGTTGGTGTTGCTTAACCGGTTTAGGTGGGGGGCGGCATTTGCTGCGCCGTATCATCCCCGGAGAATATCCGTTGTCGGCTTGTTTTTCTATATGCCTTTGTGGGAATGGTGTTCCTTCAGGCGAATCTCCCAGTATTGGCCTTGGTCGTTCTTCAAGGCTTCGATGACGTAGATGTTCTCGAGGGAGCGGTAGAGCGCGATTTTTTCGAGATATTCCAGGAGGGGGACCGGTTCGGAGATGGTGCCTGCCTCACCGATTTCCTTGACGTAGGCATTGGGGGCGAACAGGTCGAGGTGTTGCCGCAGCTGGACCAGTCTTTTTTCGGGATCGACCTCTTTGTCTCCGATCTTGTTGAAGAAAGCTTCGAGTTCGGAGGAGGGGACGGCGCCTTGGGTGCCGATGGTCGGCAGGTCGGGGCGGTTGGCGGCGACGGGTCGGTAGAGGATGTTGTAGTAGGTGCCGGCAGCGGCGCAGAGCGAGTCCTGGAGTTGGGTGCGGAGCTCATCGAAGTTGCCGACGATCCGGTAGCTGGCGGAAGAGGATTGGTTGCCGGGTTCGCAGCAGATGAAGGTGAAGCCTTCCTGCTGCAAGGTACCGGCACCCTCGAGGCCGGCACCGGGTCTGTCCTTCGGCGAGGGGGTCGAGAGGATGGGCTGGTTCGGAAAGGAGGATGCGTTGCGTTCGTATTCGGCCAGATGGTGTTCGAAGGCCATCATGTTGAGCGATTGGCGCAGGGCGTTGATGCCGTTGGCGGCGACATTCACCGTTTCCGTGCGGGGCGGGTCGAAGTCGTGGCGGTACACGGTAAGGAGGACGAGGGCATTCGGGCCGGCCGGGCATTCGAGCGGTTGCAGCAGCTGGGTGATTTCCCGGGGCAGCAGGGGGGCGTCCGGCTTGGAGAGCGGTGCGTCGAGGTGCAGGTCGATGCGGATCTCGCGGGCCTGCTTCTTGTGGCAAGCCGGCAGGAGCAGGGCTCCGATGGCGAGTAGGACGGATGGCAGGGCAGTTTTCTTCATAGTGACGGATATGGATGCGTACGACGGGCGGATCAGTCCACGATCGCCCTGTTATTGACCAAATCGTTGTAAATCGTGGCGTCGTATTGTCGAAGTTGAAGTTTCATGCACTCTCTGGAGATGACCGTGATCTGGTCTGCGTGCAAGCCGTTGCGTTGGGTGAAGGCGGCAATGTCCCGGTCCATGAGGATGCCTTTGCTTACGATTTGGTAGCTATGGGCTTGGGCGGCGTTCGTCATTTGGGGAACCCGCTCGATATGGTGGAGGGGGTTTGCCATGAGGGACTGTGTGTCTCCGGCGCCATCGAACAGGTTGACGGCGCTTTCGAAATAATGCCGAAAGGGATTGTCAGGCTGGGTGGCGAAGGCGTTGTCCCCGCGATTGAGCAGGGCGAGTTGTTTTTTGAATGTTCGTTCCGTCAGCCAGCCGTAGATGGCATAGCCGGTATGCCGGAGGTGTACATAGACGATGAATCCGAACATGAGCAGCAGGAAGACGTAGATGGCCACGTGGTCGAAGGTGCCCAGCAGAACGATGCCGAACATCTTCACGACGGCGATCAGTATGATGCCCAGGGTGAGCAGGACGTCCACGAACTTGCCGGCTTTCATTTCGTCTTGGATAACATGCCGCAAGCCATCGTCCCGGATAATTCTCAATTTGAAGCGGGCGAGGCATTTCCGCTGGTGGTTCCGGTGCAGCCGGTACGCGAACAGCACATCGCCGGCGCTCAAGGCGACTGCGCCGATGATGGCGATCACCGCAAAAAGGCTGTCACCGAGCATGAGTCCGTTGTAAATGAACAAGAGGATACCGGCGACTTCCAGTCCCATGGCCATCTGGAAGAAAGCCAGGTCCTTGGGGTACTCGTAGGTGGAAAAGAAGCCCGTGGTGTCGTTCATCCCGTACAACCGGTCCGTCTTGCGGGTGTAGAGCCAATTGGTGAGGGCGTTTTTGTCCGGCACGTATCGGTGTGGGTCTGGAATTTCCGGCATAAATCAGTTGTTGATGGCGCAGTCGATGGCTTGTGTGACCAGGGTGGTCGACTATTTGTAAATTCGTAAGGGTTGTGGGGGAATTGGTGTGCGAAAAGTAATTCAAGCTTCGCTATCTGTCTAAAAATACGGTGGGATTTCAGTTGTAAACTGGTTTAAACAGAAATGGGGCTGTGTGGAGGGGGCGGATTTGGTATTTATGGGATGATCTTGTTCCCTGTTTCGCGGGGGTGGTGGTATGCTGCGGATTTTGTGTTGAGGGATGATCTTGTGCCCCGCTTCGCAGAGATGCTGGTCTGCTACGGATTCGGTGTTTAAGGGGTGATTTTTTTCCCCGCTTCGCGGGGATGCTGGTACGCGAATTTTTAGAATTAGGCTGATTACAGGG